>DDRS01000039.1:0-299 GCA_002343685.1 Thiobacillus denitrificans
GATGTAGGGCGGGATGTCCTTCGCCTGCTGCCGCTTCTTGCGCATATCCAACTGGAGTTGCTTCACGACGTCGGGCGGGATGATCCACAACCCACGGTCCAGATCGAATTGATCCGGCATCGCCTGTCGCAGCTCGCCGGTTCGCACGCCGGTCAGCAGCAATAGCCGCAGCCCGAGCTGGGTCTGCCGCCTGCCGCGATAGCTGCGCAGCCGCTGCAACAGCTTCGGCAGCTCGGCCATGCGCAGGAACGGGTTGTGGTTGACGGGTGGCAGCGGCAGCGCCACCACATCGAGATCGG
>DDRS01000039.1:575-37058 GCA_002343685.1 Thiobacillus denitrificans
AGGTCGGGACGCTTGATCTCATAGACCGACCGCTTGCCCAAGGCGGGCAGCACATCCTTGTCGAAGATGCGCGGAAGTATCGAGAGGGTCGTCTGCCGGCCTTCCTTGAGGCTGAGCCCGCGATGCTTGAGCCACTTGCGATACACCGCATCGAAGGTGTTCTCGTCGGCGAGCCGGACAGCGGTGCGCTTCTGCTTGCGGTGAACGCGAGGATTGGTGCCTTTGGCCAGCAGGGCGCGCGCTTCGTCGCGCAGGCTGCGGGCCTCGCGAAGCGTCACCTCCGGGTAGGTGCCGAGCGACATCCGCTTCTGCTTGCCCGCCCAGTAGTAGCGGAAGTGCCAAGTCCTGCCCCCAGCAGCCGTGACGGCCAGGGAGAGGCCATCCAAGTCAGGGAGGGTGTATGCCTTGCCAGTTGCCTTGGCCTGTCGAACGGCCAGGTCTGAGAGTGCCATGCTCTTGCTCCTGAACATGAGTCAGGAACCAGATGCTGGTCACGTCGACCTCGCCCCTCCATCAACAATCCGGAATCAGCCGCGCCCGCAAAAATGGACTTGTTTGTGGACTTAAAAGTCCCGGCTGTAGGCGGATCGCAGTGGACTGCGGCAGAACGTCAAAGAGAGGAAAAGTCCTTGTGTGGCAACGACTTGCAGACTCTCTTGGACTTCTGCGGAAGTCCGCAGAATGATGCAGTGGAGCGGGCGAAGGGAATCGAACCCTCCTCATGAGCTTGGGAAGCTCAGGTAATGCCACTATACGACGCCCGCGCGGTATCGGTACCCTTCAGGGTAGAATTCGGCATGATACTGAAACTTGCATGCCTCCGATAGAAGAAGTGATTTGTGATTGAACTGTTCATCAACGGCGAATCCCGCAGCTTTCCAGACTCGCTTACCCTGAGCCAGCTGGTCGAGTCATTGGACCTGGCGGGGAAACGCATCGCCATCGAAAAAAACGGCGAGATCGTCCCGCGCAGCCAGCATGCCGACACGCGGCTCGCCAGCGGCGATCGCCTGGAAATCGTCGTCGCGGTTGGCGGCGGTTGATGCCGGGCGAGGGGCACCAGGATGAAGCCCCTTTCATCACGCTTCACACGCACCCTTCATCTCTTACGCTTTGCTCTTGATTGAATCTATGGAACCACTCGTCATCGCCGGACAACCCTATGCCTCCCGCCTGCTGGTCGGCACCGGAAAATACAAGGATTTCGAACAGACGCGCCTAGCGGTCGAGGCCTCGGGCGCGCAGATCGTCACCGTCGCGATCCGCCGTACCAACATCGGCCAGGACGTCAGCCAGCCCAGCCTGCTGGATGCGCTGCCGCCGTCGAAATACACGTATCTGCCCAACACGGCTGGCTGCTATACCGCAGACGATGCGATCCGCACTTTGCGCCTGGCACGCGAACTGCTCGACGGCCATTCCTTGGTCAAGCTCGAAGTGCTGGGTGACGCCGAGTCACTGTATCCCAACGTGTCCGAAACGATCCGGGCCGCCGAGGTGCTGGTCAAGGACGGCTTCCAGGTCATGGTCTACACGTCGGACGACCCCATCGCCGCCAAACAGCTGGAGGACATCGGCTGCGTCGCGGTGATGCCGCTGGCGAGCCTGATCGGCTCCGGCATGGGCATCCTCAATCCCTGGAACCTGCAAATCATCATCGACCGCCTCTCGGTGCCGGTGATCGTCGACGCCGGCGTGGGGACTGCGAGCGATGCCACCATCGCGATGGAACTGGGCTGCGATGCCGTATTGATGAACACCGCGATTGCCGGCGCGGGCAATCCCGTGCTGATGGCCTCGGCCATGAAGAAGGCGGTGGAGGCCGGCCGCGAGGCCTTCCTCGCCGGCCGCATGCCCAAGAAGGTCTACCAGGCGAGCCCGAGCTCGCCGACCAGCGGCCTCATAACCGGCAGCAAATGACAGCCATGACGAGCGAAACCGGCGCGCACCCGCGCATCCGTTCCTATGTGCTGCGCGCCGGACGCGTTGGTTCCGGCCAGGCGCGTGCGCTGGCCGAGATCGGACCACGGTTCATGCTGCCCTACCAGCCCGGCGTGCTCGATCTCGACGCCGTGTTCGGCCGGTCGGCCCCCCGCATTCTGGAAATCGGTTTCGGCATGGGCGAGGGGCTGGCCGAGATTGCCGCCGCCCACCCCGAAAACGATTACCTTGGTGTGGAAGTCCACACGCCGGGCGTCGGTGCGCTGCTGAAGCAGGTCGGCGAACGCGGTCTCGCCAACGTGCGCGTCATCCAGCACGATGCCGTCGAGGTGCTGACCCACATGCTGGCGCCCGACGGTCTGACCGGCGTCCATATTTTTTTCCCCGATCCCTGGCACAAGAAGCGTCACCACAAGCGGCGCCTGATCCAGCCGCCATTGGTACGACTGCTTGCCAGCCGCCTCCGCCCTGGCGGTTATATTCACCTGGCGACCGACTGGCAGGATTACGCCGAACAGATGCTCACGGTGCTCTCCAACGAACCGTTGCTCGCCAACACCGTGGCTGACTACGCGCCGCGGCCCGACACCCGTCCGCTGACCAAGTTCGAGCAGCGCGGCATCCGCCTGGGACATGGCGTGTGGGATCTGGTATTCCGCCGATCTTAGAAATCCGCTAGGGCATGCGGCTATGATGCAGGCCATGGACATCCTCGAACTTGCCAAGGCCGCACTCGCGCTGTTTGCCATCGTCGATCCGGTCGGCGTGATTCCGATGTTTCTTTTGGCCACCCAGGGTTACACGCTTGCGCAGAGCCATGCAGCAGCGCGGATCGCCGCATTGACCGTGCTGGGGGTGCTGACGCTGTTCGCCTTTCTGGGTGAGCCGCTGCTCACGTTCTTCGGCATTCGCCTGGCTGCGTTTGCGGTGGCGGGCGGTTTGTTGCTGCTGTTGCTGGCGCTGTCGATGGTGCAGGCCCGCGTCAGCCCACAACGGCAAACCCAGGATGAAGCGGTCGAGGCCGAAGAGCGGGATGCAGTGGGCGTGGTGCCGCTGGGCATTCCCCTGCTGGCCGGTCCGGGCGCGATCACCCATGTGATCGTGGCGGCTTCTGCGGCCAAGGGCGAGGTACTGCATCAGGCGGCTTTGCTGATCCCGATCGGACTGGTTGCGTTGTCGGTCTGGCTGTCGTTTCGTGCTGCGCCCGTGATTTCGCAACGACTGGGAAAAACCGGGATCCATGTCGTCACCCGCTTGATGGGATTGATCATCGCGGCGATCTCGGTCGAGATGATCGCGGACGGACTCGGCAAGCTGTTTCCCGGTTTGCTGACCTGATTGAGTGCGCTGCGCACCGGCAAGGCGCGCCGTTCGGCAACTTGTGCGTCATTCGGGCGTCCTATCATGCGATTGCGCTGGCATGATTGATGCGCCATGCAAACCATCCACTCAAATGAGGAGTCAAGTATGGAATTCGGAATCGTCGGACTCGGTCGCATGGGCGGCAACATGGCGCGGCGGCTGGCGCGCAAGGGGATCAGGATCGCAGTCACCAATCGCAGCCATGACGTGAGCGTATCCATCGCGGCCGAAACTGGGCATCTCGCCTGCGTTTCCCTCCAGGACATGGTGGCGGCCTTGCAGACGCCGCGCATCGTCTGGCTGATGCTGCCGGCGGGCGAGGCCACCGAGACGGCACTGGATACCCTGGTACCCCTGCTTTCGCCAGGCGATCTCGTGGTCGACGGCGCCAATGCCTATTACAAGGACGACCAGCGCCGCGCCGAGCAGCTCGCGAAGCAGGCGATCGAATTTGCCGATGCCGGCGTATCCGGCGGCGTGTGGGGGCTGGAGAACGGCTACTGCATCATGTTCGGCGGCAGCGACGCGGCCGCCGCGCGGCTCAAGCCCTACATGGAGGCGCTCGCGCCCACTCCGACGGAGGGCTGGCTGCACACCGGGCCGGTCGGCTCCGGCCACTTCGTGAAGATGGTCCACAACGGCATCGAGTACGGCATGATGCAGGCCTTCGCCGAAGGCTTCGCGTTGATGAAGAACAAGCCGGGCTTCGATCTCGATGTCGGCAATATCGCCGAACTGTGGCGGCACGGCAGCGTGGTGCGATCCTGGCTGCTGGACCTGTCGGCCGATTTCCTGGCGAAAGATCAGACATTGGAATCGATCGAGCCCTTTGTCGCCGATTCGGGCGAGGGCCGCTGGACGGCGCTGGAATCGGTGGAGCAGGGCATCCCCACGCCGGTGATGTCGCTGGCCCTGATGATGCGGTTCGCCAGCCAGGGCAAAAACGACTACGCCGCGAGAATGCTGGCGAAAATGCGTCAGGGATTCGGCGGCCATGCAGTGAAGGAGGGCTGAGATGAACCTGGCCAAGAACGCGAATCCTGACAATCTGCCGTGTTCGTTCGTCATCTTCGGCGCGACCGGCAACCTCGCGTCGAACAAACTGCTGCCCGCGCTGTATCACCTCGAGGCGGCGGCGCGGCTGGCCGAATCGCTGACCATCATCGCGTTCTCTCGGCGCGACTGGACGACCGACAGCTGGCGCGAACACATGCGCGAAGTCCTCAAGGACAAAATCAAGGGGTCGCTCGATACGCCGGTTTTCGAACGCTTCCTCGCCCGTTTCTCCTATCACAAGGGCGACCTTAACGACGTCGATTCCTTCCGTGCGCTGGCGGATCGTCTGCCGCCGGAGTCGGCCTGCTCGAGCACGGTGTTCTATCTGGCGATCAAGCCGGCCGAATTCGGCGCGGTGATCCAGAACCTCGAAGCTGTCGGTCTCAACAAGCCGCGGGGAATGAACCGGGTGGTGATCGAAAAGCCCTTCGGCGAGGATCTCGAATCGGCCCAGATGCTGAACCGCCTGCTGCACCAGCATTTCGACGAGGAGCAGGTCTACCGCATCGACCATTTTCTCGGCAAGGAGACGGTGCAGAACCTGCTGGTTTTCCGCTTCGCCAACACGCTGATAGAGCCCTTGTGGAACCGCAATTTCATCGACCACGTGCAGATCACGGTGGCCGAGTCGATCGGCATCGAGCAGCGCGCCGACTACTACGACCGCGCGGGCGCGCTGCGCGACATGCTGCAGAACCATCTGATGCAGCTGCTCACGGTCGTTGCGATGGAACCGCCGCCGGCGCTCGAGGCCGATGCGCTGCGCGACGAGAAGGTCAAGGTGCTACGCTCGATCCGGCCGATCGCCAAGCGCGCGGTCCATGCACACGCAGTGCGGGCGCAATATGCGCGCGGCAACATCGACGGCCAATCGGTCATGGGCTACCAGCAGGAAGACGGCGTCGAGTCGAATTCGATCACCGAAACTTTCGTCGCGGCCAAGTTCTACATCGACAACTGGCGCTGGCGCGGCGTGCCCTTCTATCTGCGCACCGGAAAACGACTGGAGAAGCAGACGTCGATTATCGCAATCCGTTTTCGCCACCCGCCGCAACAGCTGTTCCGTGAAACGCCCGTTGAAACTTTGGCGCCGAACTGGGTGCTGCTGTCGATCCAGCCCGAGGAATCGATGCGCATGGAAATCCATGTGAAGCAGCCTGGCCTCGACATGGACACCCGCGTGATGCAGATGAACGCGAGCTTTCTCAAGACCGACGAGCAGACGCTCGATGCTTACGAGACCCTGCTGCTCGACGTGATCGAAGGCGATCGGTCGTTGTTCATCCGCTTCGACGAGGTTGAGTGGGCCTGGCGGGTAGTCGATCCCATTCTCCGGAACTGGACCGTCGAGCGCGAGTTCATCCCGACCTATCCGGCAGGCTCCTGGGGGCCGGCCGAGGCGAACCGGCTGTTCGACAGCGACGACCAGACCTGGCGCGACGAACTGTGATGACGACCCAGTGGCGGGTGTTCGCCGATGCCGATTCGCTGGTGCGAGCGCTGGCCGACGCCCTGTGCGCCGAGGCCGCTGCGGCGATTGCCGCGCGTGGCGCGTTCCACCTGGTCCTGGCCGGCGGTACCACGCCGCGCACCTTATATGCCGAGCTCGCGCGGCGTGGTGCCGGCGATGCGTGCTGGCATATCTGGTATGGCGACGAGCGCTGCCTTCCAGCCAATGATGCCGAGCGCAACAGCGCCATGGCCGAGGCCGCCTGGCTAGCGGCGTCGAACATTCCCGAGGAACAACGCTGGCCGATCCCTGCCGAGTTTGGTGCCGACGAAGCGGCAGCGGTATATGCGGATTGGCTGGAACGCGTGGGCGATTTCGATGTCGTGCTGCTCGGCATGGGCGAGGACGGCCATACGGCGAGTCTTTTCCCCGGCCACCACTGGGGAACAGCGGCGGACAGTCCGGATGCGCTGGCCGTATCCGATGCGCCGAAGCCACCACCCCAGCGCGTGAGCCTGTCGGCGGCGCGGTTGAATCGCAGTATGAAGCTGTGGGTCGTGGTCACGGGCGCCGGCAAGCATGCGGCGTTGCAGCGCTGGCGCCGTGGCGAGACGCTGCCAATCTCGGCCGTCAAGGGCAGGCAGGAGACGGTCGCCTGGCTCGATGCCGCCGCATCGGCGCAGAGCGGCTGATCAGTCGCCGCTCGCGTCGGGTTCGGGCGTGGCTGTCTTTTTGGGCTTTTCCGCCGCGGCCAGCATCGCCTGCCGTGTCGCCGGCGTCTCCAGGCTGATGCGGCCGAGTGTGCCGCTGCGGTAGTCAGTCAGCAAAATCATCGCGGCCTTTTCCAGATCGAGTTCGCCGCCGCGTCCCTTGAGGATGCAGCCCCTTTTCTTCGCCACCGCCTCCAGCACGCCGGTGGCGTCCAGCCCTTCAAGGTTGAAGCCGTAGCGCGCCTTCAGCAGGCCCGGATAGCGCTCGAGGAGGATGCCGGCGAGGAAGATCGCCACCTCCTCGTCGATCACCGCGTTGCGGCCGATCGCGTGGCTCGCCGCCAGCATGAAGCCGTCGGCGTCGTGCTCGATCTTCGGCCAGGTCATGCCGGGCGTATCGACCAGGATCAGACGCGGCGACAGGTTGATGCGCTGCTGCGACTTGGTTACCGCCGGCTCGTCGCCGACCGCCGCCACCTTGCGCTTGACCCAGGTGTTCATCAGCGTCGATTTGCCGACGTTGGGGATGCCCATGATCATCAGCCGCAAGGGCTTGAAGGCGTCGTCGCGGTGGGGGGCAAGCTTCTGCGCCAGGCCCGGCAGCTTCGCCACGTCACCGGGTTTCTTGGCGGAGATCGCCACTGCCATCACGCCGGGCTGACTGTTGAAATAGTCGATCCAGGCGCGCGTTGCCTCGGGGTCGGCCAGATCGACTTTGTTCAGCACCTTGAGGCAGGGGCGTTGCCTGAAGTGGCGCAGCTCGTGGATCATGGGGTTGCTGCCGGCCTCGGGCAGGCGCGCGTCGAGCACCTCGACCACCACGTCGATTTGCGCCATCGTCTCCGCGGCCTTCTTGCGCGCGGTGGTCATGTGACCGGGGAACCACTGGATCGCCATGGGGTGGGGGCTCGGCTAAAGGGCCGTGATTATCGCATCAGTGCGGCATCAGCCTGCGCCGCCGCCGCTTCCCACGCCATGCGCGGCCTGCAGCACCAATGCGTCGAAATCAGCTGCGCTCATCAACCCGCGTTCGGCGACGATGTCGCGCACCGGCCGGCCGGACTTCTCCGATTCCTTGGCGACTTCGGCGGCCTGGTTGTAGCCGATCTGCGTGTTGAGCAGGGTGGCGAGCGCGACGCTCTGGTGGATGAAGAAGGCACACCTTTCCCGATTCACGACGATGCCCTTGAGGTTCTTTTCGGTGGCGGCGTTCATTGCGTTGGTCAGCCAGTCCATGGCGTCGAACAGCGCGCTGCCCAGGGCCGGCATCATCACGTTGAGTTCCATCTGTCCGGCCTGCACCATGTAGGAGACGGCGGCATCCTGCCCCAGTACCTGGAAGCAGACCTGGTTCAACATCTCGAACATCACCGGGTTGACCTTGCCCGGCATGATGCTGGAGCCGGGCTGCACCGGCGGCAACTGGATTTCGCCGAGGCCCGTGCGAGGCCCGGAGGCAAGCAGGCGCAGGTCGTTGGAGATGCGGGTGAGCTCGAGCGCCAGGTTGCGAATCTCGCCTGACAGACGCGCGAGGTCGTTCATCGACTGCATCTGCGCGACCAGTTGCCCGACGCGGATGGGCTCGCCGGTGAGCTTGGCCAGTTCCACGGCGACGCGGGCCGGGTAGTCGGGCGAGGTGTTCAGGCCGGTGCCGGCGGCGGAACCGCCCAAGCCGATTTCGCACAATGCCGGGCGCACGGCTTCGAGCGCCGATGCGCACCGCGCGAGCGTCCACGCATAACCGGCGAATTCCTGCCCCAGCGTGGTCGGCACCGCGTCCTGCAGGTGGGTGCGGCCCGATTTGACCGTGTCCTTCTCGCGTTCGGCCAGCCGGCCGAATTCGGCGGCCATGCTGTGCACGGCGGCGACCAGGCGCGGCAGCTTGGCCAGCACGGCGAGGCGGATGGCCGTCGGGATGGTGTCGTTGGTCGACTGGCCCATGTTGACGTCGTCGTTGGGGTTGACCGGCTTGTAGGCACCCTTTTCGCCGCCCAGCGCCACGTTGGCGAGGTTGGCGATGACCTCGTTGCTGTTCATGTTGTGGCTGGTGCCAGCGCCGGCCTGGAAACGGTCGACCACGAACTGGTCGATATATTCGCCGGCCAGGATTTTCTCGCAGGCGGCGACGATGGCGTCACGTTTCTGTTCGCTCAGCCAGTTCGGCTGGCAGTTGGCGCGCGCGGCGGCGAGCTTGATCTGCACGTGCGCTAGTACGAAATCCTTATCCGCGCGGCGGCCCGAAATGGGAAAATTGGCGACGGCGCGGGCTGTTTGCGCGCCATACCAGGCGTCCACGGGAACCTGGACTTCGCCCAGCGAGTCCTTCTCAGTGCGAAATTTATTCGCGGCGAATTCATTCATGATGGTAAAACCAATGCAGACATTACAAGGTGGTCGATTTTATCCGATATGGCTGGCAGGGCTATTGCTGGCGCTGTTTGCCTCCTGGGCCCAGGCGGGCGGATTCACGCTGACCGATACCAATGGCAAGACCCATACGCTGGATGGCTACAAGGGCAAGTGGGTGCTGGTGAATTTCTGGGCAACCTGGTGTCCGCCCTGTCAGGAGGAGATTCCAGACCTGATCGCGCTGCACGGCGAGAAGAAGAACAACCTCGTCGTCATCGGTATCGCCATGGATTATCGCAATGCCAAGCAGGTGACCGATTTCGCGGACGGACTGCTGGTCGATTACCCGATCGTGCTGGGAAATGCCCAGGTAGCCAGCCAGATCGGGCCGGTACAAGGATTACCGACTACCTATCTATACAACCCGGACGGTAAAATGGTTGCCCAGCAAGTGGGCGCGATTACCCGTGAATCGGTGGAAAGCTTCATTGCCAAGAAAAGTGCACGTACCAAGAAATAAGCCACTGCATAACGAGGAGACACCATGCGCCAACTGTTCATCGCGTTCCTGATGGTATTCGCCGTATCCGCACAGGCGGAGACGCGTGACCCTCTCAGCTATTTCTTCCAGCCCAAGTTCGGGGATTTCCACGCCGAACTCCAGACCGCCCGTGAGCAGGGTAAGAAGGGCATATTCCTGTTCTTTGAAATGGACGACTGTCCGTTTTGCGAACGCATGAGAAGCACCATCCTCAACCAGTCCGACGTCCAGGATGCCTATCGTGCGCAGTTCCTGCTGTATCCGATCGACGTCAATGGTGATACGCAGATGACCGATTTCCAGGGCAAGCAAACCACCGAAAAGGCCTTCGCTCTCGCCAACCGCGTGCGTGCCACACCGACGATGTTGTTCATCGATCTCGACGGCAAACTGGTTACGCGCTATGTCGGTCCCACCAAGGACAAGGCCGAATTCCTGTTGCTCGGCAAGTATGTGGCCGAGGGCAGCTACGCGAGCGAACCCTTCACCAAATACAAGCAAGGTAAATGAGGCGCGCTGCGTGGGGCGCGTTGCTGGCGTGCGCGCTGTCCGCCACGGCGGCTGCAGAACAACTGACGCTGAATGAAGCGCTGGCGAGTGTGGCCGCGCCCCATCCCGATCGGCGGGTTGCAGAAAGCGAACTGGCCTTGGCGCGCGCCAACCGTGTGGAGGCGGACAGCCGCCAGGATTTCAGCCTCTTCCTCGACGGCAGCCTGCGCACGGGACGGCGGCCCGATGGCGACTGGAAACCCGACAACATCGGCCGCATCGTGGCGCGCAAGCCGCTGTTCGACTTCGGCCGCAGCAGTCAGTCGATCGCTGCAGCGGACCAAGAAGTCACCGCCCGGCAGGAGGCGCTCTACAACGTCGAGAGCCTGCGCCGTATCGACATCATGGCGCGCTATTTCGACGTCCTCATGGCCGACAGGCAGTATGCCGCCGACAACGAATTCATGGCGGTTGCCTATGTAGCCTGGGACAACGCGAAGGATCGTTTCAAAGTGGGACAAATCAGCCAGCCCGCTCTGTTGAAGCTGGAAACCGAGTATCAGGATGTTCGCGAGCGCCGCAACGCCAGCGAGCAGCGCATGCGCAGTGCACGACAGCGGCTTGCCCAGGCTATTTACCGCCCAGACACCTTGCCGGAAGAGCTGGCCGAGCCCGAACTCAAGGGCAATGCCCGTCCGGTCCCGGAATACGAAGCCCTGCTGCCATGGGTCATGGCGAAGAACCCGCGCATCCTCGCGCTGCAGGCCCAGTTGGCTGCAGCAGATGCGCGCCTGGCAGCGATACGCGCGGATCGCAATCCGACGCTTGATGCCGAGGTCATCGGCGGTGGCTACAGCCGGGAATCGACCACGCGCGACGAAGCGAGTGCCGGGCTGGTGTTCACCATTCCGCTTTACCAGGGCGGGCGCGTGGATGCCCGGATTGCGCGTGAACTGGCGCAGAAGGAGCGCATAGCCGCCGAGCTGGAAAAACTCAAGTTCGACCTGTCCGACACCCTGCTCGCGACCCTGCAGGAGATCGAATGGCTGCGTGGCAGCAGTCGCGCGGCGGCCGACAAGCTGATCGAGTATCGCGACTGGGCACTGGAACGTGCGCGTGCGGAATATGAACTGGAACTGAAAACCAACCTGGGCACCAGCATGGCGGAAACCCAGATGGCGCAGATACGCCGCAAGCAAGTGGAATACCGGCTGGCGCTGGCGCTGGCGCGGCTGCAGGCATTGTCCGGTGGCAATCTGCCGCCTGTTGAGGGAGCACGAAAATGAATCAGCGCATGGCGGCCATTGCACTGGCCGGATTGAGCCTGCTGGGTACCAACCCGCTATGGGCCGCGGATAAGGTTGAACTCACCACCCGCGTGTCCGGCGTGGTCGAGTCGGTGCTGGTCAAGCCCGGCCAGCGCGTGAAGAAAGGCGCCGTCCTGCTGCGTCTGGACAGGACCATCCTGCAGGCGCGCCTTGAGGAAGCCACGGCGGACCATGCGCGCGCGCAGGCTGATGAGGCCGACGCCAAGCGCGAGCAGGGACGGGCACAGGAACTGTACGATCGGACGGTGTCGTCGATCAGCGAACTGGAAGCCGCCGAATTGCGCTACGCGCGTGCCCAGGCTGCGCTGTCGGCGGCCCAGGCGCGTCGGGTGATCGCGCAGAAAAATCTGGCGGATGCCGAGCTGAAAGCGCCGTTCGATGGCGTGGTGAGCGCGATACCGGGCGGCGCCGGTACCGTCGTGGTCGCGGATTGCCAGCCGAAGCCGCTGATCGTCCTGTCGCGCTAAGTATCGAACTCGATCGACCCGGCTTGGCGTGTCCGTGGCCTGCCAGCCGCGTCAGGCCATGCGCCGGGCGATTTCGGTTTCCATTTCAGCCGCCTGATGCGGCGACGCGACTGCAGCGATCACCTTGTAGCACATCGGCAGGACGGCGTTGAAACCAGCCAGATCCTGTACTTCGCTCATTTTCCGGTAGGCTGGGGACTTGGTTCCCACCAGGGCGGACAGGAATTCCAGCGCATAGGTGCGGGTGCTTTCCAGGTTGGCGGCGGAGTGCGCAGGGGTAGCCGCTGCGGGAGCCGGGCTGCGGGAAGCGGCCGGCGCGGGCTGCGAAGGCGATGCCATGTTGCGCAAGGCCTGAATGAACCCGCTTTGCAGCAAGTCGTTCACCATCGCTTCCAGCTCGGCGCAGTGGGGCATCTTCTTGCAGAGTTCGCCAAACGAAATGCCATTTCCCACGCTGAACAGGATTTGTCGGTGTCGGGGCCGCAAGGTATGGCCGAGGTTGAAGATTTCTTCCTGTCCCTTAACCGTGCGGGACAATTGCATTGTCATGTCCATGGTCGCCTCCGTTGTTGTGATTGCAGGCATGTAGCCTGTGGCGGACATCCTGCATGGCTTGTGCCAGGCGACGAAATGCCCCGAACGCCTTGTTTGACAAGGCACGCGGCGCAGGAGGCCGGGGAGGAAACGGCTGAAAAGTGTCGATGGTGTGACGGCCGGTTGAGATTTCGTCAGCGGACAAGGCGGGTGGGGCAAGGCATGCCCGGAACGGGTGTTCAGGCTAGGTGCTTTTGGCGTGCGGCATGTCCCTGCAAGGGGACGTCAACTGCGCGGGTCGGAGTCGGTGCGATTGTCGGCCGACTGGGTGCGAGGGGTGTAATCCCAGTAACGTTTCCAGGCGTTGACGACGAGCGTCGGATATTCCGGCTGGCCCAGGCTGCCGTTGTAGCGGCCCAGCGCACGAAATAAGTCACCGTGCTCGATGTCGATGTAATAGCGCAGGATCAGCGCGCCGTATCTCAAATTGGTGCGGAGCTGGAACAGGTTGTGGTTGGGGTTGCCGATGGTTTTGACCCAGAAGGGCATGACTTGCGTGTAGCCGCGCGCACCGACCGGCGACACGGCATATTTGCGGAAACCGCTTTCCACCTGGATCAATCCCAGCATCAATTGCGGATCGACGCCGGCGCGCGAAGCCTCCCAGTGCAGCGTGGTCAGGAATTCGAGCCGTTCGTCCTCGTCGGGCATGCGTTTGGCCAGCCGGTGCGACATTTCCTTCAGCCAGGCGGCGCCATCGGCCGGGTTGCGGAATGCTGTACGGGTGACCGGCGTGTCCGCCAAGGCGCGCTGCAGGGATGAACGCACATTGGCCGACATCGCTTCTTCGAGCTGCCCCCCCGCGTGCGCGGGCTGGGCAAGCAGCAAAGCGGCGATCAGCAGCCCGATGTGCCTCGTTTTCTTCATGTCAGCGTTCCAGTAATCCTGCCAAAAATTCCTTTGCGTCGGCGAGCGCGATTTTTTGCGCTTCGCCGCTTTGTCCCGGCACGACGCGGCGCGCCTGGTATTCGATCGCGCCATCCTTCAGGCCGCGCTCCCCCACGGTGATGCGGTGGGGGATGCCGATCAGCTCGGCGTCGGCAAACATCACGCCGGGACGTTCGTCGCGGTCGTCCAGCAACACGTCGAAGCCGGCGGCGGTGAGTTCAGCATACAACGACTCGGCGGCGGTTTTAACCATCTCGCTCTTGCCATAGCCAATCGCCACAATCACCAGCAAGAATGGTGCCATCGCCTTCGGCCAAATGATGCCGCGCTCGTCGTGATGTTGTTCGATGGCCGAAGCCACGATGCGCGACACGCCGATGCCGTAGCAGCCCATTTCCATGGCCTGCGCCTTGCCGGCCTCGTCCAGGAAAGTCGCGTTCATCGCCTGCGAGTACTTGCTGCCGAGCTGGAATACATGGCCGACCTCGATGCCGCGGCATAATTGCAGGCTACCTTGGCCGTCCGGGCTGGGATCACCGGGGACGACATTCCGTATATCGGCCACAACCTCCGGTTCCTGCAGGTCGCGCCCGAAATTGACGCCGGCCAGGTGGAATTTCGGCTTGTTGGCGCCACACACGAAATCGCTCATCGCCGCGACCGTACGGTCGGCGATGACCCTGATTTTGGCGCGGTCGAGCCCGACCGGCCCGAGGAAGCCCGGTGGACAGTCGAAGGCAGCGCGGATCTCGGCTTCGTTCGCCAGGCGGAAATCAGCCATGCCCTCCAGTTTTCCCAATTTGACTTCGTTCAGCATGTGGTCGCCGCGCAGCAGCAGCACGACCATCCGCTCGCCGGCCATGACCGCGATGAGTTTCACGGTACGGGCGAGCGGAATATCGAGCAGCGCGGCGACATCCTCGCAGGTCGTCTGTTTCGGCGTATCCACCTCGTGCAGCGTCTCCTGCGGCGCGGCGCGCGGGGTCGACGGGGCGATGGCCTCGGCGAGTTCGACGTTGGCCGCGTAGCCGGAGTCCGGGCAATAGGCGATCAGATCTTCGCCGGAATCGGCCAGCACGTGGAATTCATGCGAAGCCGAGCCGCCGATGGCGCCGGTATCCGCCGCCACCGCACGGAAGGTAAGTCCCAGCCGGCTGAAGACGCGCGTATAGGCGTCGTACATCGTCTGGTAGGTGGCAGCCAGGCTGTCCTTGCTGGCGTGGAAGGAATACGCATCCTTCATCAGGAATTCGCGTGCGCGCATGACGCCGAAGCGCGGGCGGATCTCGTCACGGAATTTCATCTGGATTTGGTAGAAATTCAGCGGTAGCTGGCGATAGCTCTTGATCTCGCGACGCGCCAGGTCGGTGATGACTTCCTCGTGGGTGGGCCCGAAGCAGAAATCGCGCTGGTGCCGGTCCTTGATCTTCAGCATCTGCGGGCCGAACACGGCCCAGCGACCGGTTTCCTCCCACAGTTCGGCGGGTTGCACCGCCGGCATCAGCAGCTCGATCGCGCCGGCGCGGTTCATTTCTTCGCGCACCACGGCTTCCACCCGGCGCAGTACGCGCAGGCCCAGTGGCATCCAGGTATACAGCCCCGATCCCAGGCGCTTGATGAGGCCAGCACGCAGCATCAGCTTATGGCTGATGAGTTCGGCCTCGGAGGGAGCTTCCTTGGTAGTGGAAATGAAGAACTGGGTGGCGCGCATGGTGGAATAATCGGGACGAAAACACGCATTTTAGCGTGCGGACGAGTAATCTTTCGCGCTCTATTTTTGGATGGGATGGCCATGCGCTTGAAGTTTGGTAAACGCCGGGCAGGCGACGAGGGACTGGAAGTGACCGAGGAACGCGGCATGCGCGTGTTGCACCTGGGCAGTCGTGCTATCCAGAGCGCGATGCGGGTGAATCGGCCGTGGGACCTGGAACTGGCGTACACGCGAGCCATGATGGGGTTTCTGATGTTCAACCCGATGCCGCAGGACGTGCTGATGATCGGCCTGGGCGGCGGCTCGCTTGCCAAGTTCATCCGCAAGCAGCGACCGCAGACACATGTCACCGCAGTGGAAATCGATCCGCGAGTGGTCGCTGCCGCGCGTACGCACTTCGAATTGCCGCCTGACGATGCCACGCTCAGCGTGGTGGAAGCCGACGGCGCCTTGTATGTGCGCCAACACCCCTGCAGTGCGGACGTCATCCTGCTCGACGGTTTCGATGCCGGCAATCAGGTCGAGGCGCTGGCGACGCAGACGTTTTATGCCGCCTGCCGCCGCGTGCTGAAGCCGGGTGGCATTCTGGTGGTGAATCTGTGGGGGCGTGACAGCGAATTCGCCGAGTACTTCGCGCGGCTGACGCGGGCGTTCGACGGCGAAGTCGGCTGGATTTCGGTACAGAACAAGACCAACGTCATCGTGTTTGCCTTTGCCGAGCCGGGCGCTTCGACCCGGCTCGAAACGATGCGCCCGCAGCTGGCCGATCTGTCCAAACGCTACGGCCTCGATCTGCGCGGCTTTGCGCGTGATTTTCAGTGGGCCGCGGGGATTGCGCCGTTGCTTGAATAGGCGGGGCGATTGAAGCGATACAACCGAACGCTTTCGTCGTCCGAGCCGGAAGCCAGGGTCTGACCGTCGGGGCTGAAGCGGATGACGGCGCCGCATAGTTCATGAGCCTGGTAACGCTGCACGACCCTGAAATCCGTGGTGTCGACGATGCGAATGGCGGAGTCGGTATGGCGCCCCAGGGTGGCCAGATAGCGGCCATCGGGGCTGAAGGCGATCGAGGCCAGCAAACCGTTGTGTTCGGTCGGGATAGTGTGCGCTTCCCCGCTGGCGACGTCCCATTCGAGCAGGCGGAACCAGGTGCCAGCCGCCAGGATGCGGCCATCCGGGCTGAATTGCAGATCGTGCGGGGTATATGGGGTGCGGATCATCCGTCGTATCTTGAAATCCGCATCGAGAAGCAGGATGGCGCGATCGAGGCCGACGGCCAGCCGGGTTCCATGGGTTGTCAGCGCAACGACATCGCCGGATAACTGAATTTCCCGTACAGGCTGTAGCGCGTCGGCAGACCAGACACGCAAGCGCCCATCGCGCTGACCGCTCACCACCTGGCCTTGGAACAAGGCCAACGCAGTCACCTTCGCGCCCTGGGTTTGTTGCTTGATGCGTCTGTCATGCCACAGGATCAGGCGGCCGTCGTCCCCGCCGCTGACAAAGTCGCCCGAGGCCAGCGGCAGAATCGCGCGCACCGCCCGCCGATGCCCGTGATACTCGCCGAGCGGGCGAAGGGTGGCCGCATCCCATGCCCGCAACTCGCCACGGAAGCCACCGCTGATGAATTGCCGGCCATCCGGTGTAAAGGCGAGCGCCGTGGTGCCGAATTCATGGATTCCCGCCAATACCCGGTCGGGCGGGGCGGCCGACATCAAATTGGAACATCCGCTCAAAATTCCAATTAAAACAATGCTTAACAGCAGGCTTCGAATCATGGAAGGTTTGCAATTTTCGGCGGGTATGAAAGAATGCAGCTAATCGAACTTTATTGATGGTGGCGGCCATGATCGACCGAGAAGGGTACCGCCCGAACGTAGGCATTATATTGTGCAACGCGAGCAACCAGGTCTTCTGGGGCAAGCGCGTCAATCAGCACGCCTGGCAGTTTCCCCAGGGCGGCATCAACGCGGGGGAGACGCCGGAACAGGCCATGTTCCGGGAACTGGAAGAGGAAGTGGGCTTGCTGCCCGCGCATGTACGCATCCTGGGCCGCACGCGCGAATGGTTGCGCTACGACGTGCCTCCCCACTGGACGCGGCGCGACAGCCGTGGCCTGTATCGCGGCCAGAAGCAGATCTGGTTTTTGCTGCGTCTGACCGGACGCGATTGCGACGTTTCGCTGCGCGCCAGCAGCCACCCGGAATTCGACGCCTGGCGCTGGAACGAATACTGGGTGCCGATGGATGCGGTGGTCGACTTCAAGCGCGAAGTCTACCGCCTGGCGCTCGAGGAGCTTGAACGCTTCCTGCACAAGGATGCACGCCATTTGCGGCAGCGTGCGCCACGCCTGTGCGGACGGCGCAGTGCGGCGCCGGATCTGCTGCTAAAGTCCTGATACAGGGTCGGAGGCGTGATGAAGATACAAATCCATGCTTCAAGTACGCTGACGACTGTTGTTGAAACCGGACCGGGGTTGCCCTTGTGGCAGGTTGCGCCCACGCGCGATCTGGCCGGCAAGCGGCTGACCGATTTCATGATGCTGATCCCGCGTTTGCGCAGTCGCCCGCGCGTCGAGATCGAACGGGCGTCGCGCGAAATTCAGGCGGTGCTGTCGCTGCATCAGGATGTGGTGTTCGCTGACCTCAACCTGAAACTCAACCTGTTGTGGGTGTCCCTGCGCCCGCGTCCGGGGGCGATCAGCGAGCTGGTCGCAGCGATTCGTTTGCGGGTGCCTGAAGCCGTGCTGGTGGCGCATTACGCCGAGCCTCGCTAGGCCGACTTCAAGGGATGGCGCGGAAGCCCGTGCCGCAATATCGCAAGGCCTCCCGATCGCGCCGGATGACCGGCAATATCCCTTTGAATGGCAGGGAATCCCGCGTCCTTTCTGCGTTCCCGTTCACCTAAAGCGACAGAATTCGTTAAAATGAGCGATTGCTAATTTAACCTGCTGGAGCACACATGGCCGTTTCTGAACTTCAGGTGCAGACCGCTCTGAAAGAGTTGGTCGACCCCAATACCCACAAGGACTACGTCTCGACCAAATCCGCTCGCAACATCAAGATCGACGGCGGGACCGTGTCGGTCGACATTCTGCTGAGCTACCCGGCGCAGAGCCAGCTGCCGGTCATCAAGCAGCAGGTCGAAGACAAGCTCAAATCCATCGATGGCGTCACGGGCGCCACTGCCAACGTCAGCTTCAAGATCGTGTCCCACAGCGTGCAGCGCGGCGTCAAGCTGATCCCCAACGTCAAGAACATCATCGCCGTGGCCTCCGGCAAGGGCGGCGTCGGCAAGTCCACCACCGCCGTCAACCTGGCGCTGGCACTGTCTGCCGAAGGCGCGCGTGTCGGCATGCTGGACGCCGACATTTACGGCCCGTCGCAGCCGACTATGCTGGGCATCACCGACAAGCCCGAGTCCAACGACGGCAAGAACCTCGAGCCGCTGATCGGCCACGGCATCCAGGCGATGTCGATCGGCTTCCTGATCGACGTCGAAACGCCCATGGTCTGGCGCGGTCCGATGGTCACCCAGGCGCTGGAGCAGTTGCTGAACAACACCAACTGGAACGACCTCGACTACCTGGTGGTCGACCTGCCGCCCGGTACCGGCGACATCCAGTTGACGCTGGCACAGCGCGTGCCGGTGACGGGGGCGGTGATCGTCACCACCCCGCAGGACATCGCGCTGATCGACGCGCGCAAGGGCCTGAAGATGTTCGAGAAGGTCGGCATCCCCATCATCGGCGTGGTCGAGAACATGAGCCTGCATATCTGCTCGAACTGCGGTCACGAAGAGCGCATCTTCGGCGAAGGCGGCGGCGAACGCATGTGCAAGGACTACAGCGTGGAATTCCTCGGCGCGCTGCCGCTCGACGGGGCGATCCGTGCCGACACTGACTCCGGCAAGCCGTCCGTGGTATCCGACCCGAATGGCCGTGTGACCGAGATCTACAAGCAGATCGCGCGTCGCGTTGCTGTTAAGATTGGCGAAACCGCGGTGGATCATTCCGCCAAATTCCCCAATATCGTCATTTCCAATACCTGATGAGCATCAAGTCCGACCGATGGATCCGCCGCATGGCGGCTGAGCATGGCATGATCGAACCGTTCGAGCCGGGACAGATCAAACAGGCCGGAGGCCGATCCATCGTGTCGTACGGTACGTCGAGTTATGGCTATGACGTGCGATGCGCCAGTGAATTCAAACTGTTCACCGATATCAACACCACCATCGTCGACCCCAAGGCATTCGATCCGAACTCGTTCGTCGAGGTAAAAGGCGATTCCTGCATCATTCCGCCCAATTCCTTCGCGCTGGCGCGCACGGTGGAATACTTCCGCATTCCGCGTAGCGTGCTGACGATCTGTTTGGGTAAAAGTACCTATGCGCGCTGCGGCATCATCGTCAACGTGACGCCCCTGGAACCCGAATGGGAAGGCCACGTGACGTTGGAGTTTTCCAACACCACGCCGCTACCCGCTCGAATCTACGCCAACGAAGGCGTGGCGCAGATGCTGTTCCTCGAATCCGACGAGGTGTGCGAAACCTCGTACAAGGACCGCGGGGGCAAATACCAGGGCCAGGTCGGGGTCACGCTTCCCAAGATCTGATCGGCGCGATTTCAACCTGCGCGCAAAATTTCATCCTGCCGCCGCGCACGCGACGTACAATCCGCGTTTTTCTCCCGCCCCTCACTGAGGAGTCGCCATGCGTTTTCGTTTTCCCATTGTCATCATCGACGAAGATTTCCGTTCCGAAAACGCGTCCGGGCTGGGTATCCGCACCCTGGCCGAAGCGATCGAAAAGGAAGGCATGGAAGTGCTCGGTGTCACCAACTATGGCGACCTGACTTCGTTTGCCCAGCAGCAGGCGCGTGCATCGGCCTTCGTGCTGTCGATCGACGACGAGGAACTCGCCGGTTCGGCGGAGGATGCAAACAACGCGCTGCAAAAGCTGCGCGCCTTCGTCGAGGAAGTGCGCTTCCGCAATGCCGAGATCCCGATATTCCTGCACGGCGAGACCCGCACCGCGCGCCATATCCCGAACGACATCCTGCGCGAGCTCAACGGGTTCATCCACATGCTGGAAGACACGCCGGAGTTCCTCGCCCGCTATATCGGTCGCGAAGCGCGCGCCTACCTCGATTCGCTGGTCCCGCCGTTCTTCCGCGCGCTGACCCATTACGCGGCGGACGGCTCGTATTCCTGGCACTGCCCCGGCCACTCGGGTGGCGTGGCCTTCCTGAAGTCGCCGATCGGCCAGATGTTCCACCAGTTCTTCGGCGAGAACCTGCTGCGGGCTGACGTCTGCAACGCGGTCGACGAACTTGGGCAGCTGCTCGATCATACCGGCCCGGTGGGAGCGTCGGAGCGCAACGCGGCGCGCATCTTCAACTGCGACCACCTGTTCTTCGTCACCAATGGAACCTCGTCGTCCAACAAGATGGTATGGCACGCCACCGTCGCGCCGGGCGATATCGTCGTGGTCGACCGCAACTGCCACAAGTCCATCCTGCACGCCATCATGATGTGCGGTGCGATTCCGATTTTCCTGACGCCGACGCGCAACCACTACGGCATCATCGGACCGATCCCGCTGGACGAGTTCCGCCCCGAGAACATCGAGAAGAAGATCGCCGCGCACCCGTTCGCCAAGGACGTGAAGCGCAAGCCGCGCATTCTCACCATCACCCAGTCGACCTACGACGGCATCCTCTACAACGTCGACATGATCAAGGAGCTGCTGGGCGACTACATCGACACCCTGCACTTCGACGAAGCGTGGCTGCCGCATGCGACTTTCCACGACTTTTATCGCGGCATGCACGCCATCGGCAAGAACCGGCCGCGGGCGAAGGATGCGCTGGTGTTCGCCACGCAATCCACGCACAAGTTGTTGGCTGGCCTCTCCCAAGCGTCGCAGATCCTGGTGCAGGACTCGGAGACGCGCAAGCTCGACTTCCACCGCTTCAACGAAGCCTACCTGATGCATACCTCGACCTCGCCGCAGTACGCCATCATCGCCTCGTGCGACGTGGCGGCGGCGATGATGGAGCCGCCCGGCGGCCCTGCGCTGGTGGAGGAGTCCATCCGCGAAGCCCTGGATTTCCGTCGCGCCATGCGCAAGGTCGACGAGGAATTCGGCGACTCTTGGTGGTTCAAGGTCTGGGGGCCGCAGAAGCTGGCCGAAGAGGACGTGGGCGATCGCGAGGACTGGATGCTCGAAACCGGCGCGCGCTGGCACGAGTTCGGCAAGATCGCCCCCGGTTTCAACATGCTCGATCCGATCAAGGCCACCGTCATCACGCCCGGTCTCGACGTGGACGGTGCGTTTGCCGACTGGGGCATTCCGGCGGCGATCGTCACCAAGTACCTGGCCGAGCACGGCGTCATCGTCGAAAAGACCGGCCTGTATTCCTTCTTCATCATGTTCACCATCGGCATCACCAAGGGCCGCTGGAACACGCTGGTGACTGCGCTGCAGCAGTTCAAGGCCGACTATGACGAAAACCAGCCGCTGTGGCGCGTACTGCCGGAATTCATCGAAAAGCACCCGCGCTACGAGAAAACCGGACTCAAGGACCTGTGCGACCAGATTCACACCATCTACAAGGCCAAGGATGTGGCGCGCCTGACGACCGAGATGTATCTGTCCGAAATGGCGCCGGCGATGAGGCCGGCGGATGCCTTTGCCAAGATGGCGCACCGCGAGATCGAGCGGGTCGAGATCGACAAGCTCGAGGGCCGCATCACCGCCATGCTGGTGACGCCTTATCCGCCGGGCATTCCGCTGCTGATCCCGGGCGAGCGCTTCAATGCCACCATCGTCCGCTATCTGCAGTTCACCCGCGAATTCAATGACAAGTTTCCTGGCTTCGAGACCGACGTACACGGCCTGGTCGAAGACGTGGTTGATGGCAAGGCGCGCTATTACGTCGATTGCGTCATCTGAGCCTGCCGCCGCGAAGGCGGTCGAAGCTTGATTTGTCAGGCAAAAAGCGTATGATTCGCAGTCCCCGGTTTGCCGGGGATTGTTTTTTAAACCTTGGCTGTTTAAACCTTGCTCCACCGCACCGCAGCGGGGGGCTGAACCGAAAGGAAACTTGATGCGGCATTACGAAATCGTATTTATCGTCCATCCCGATCAGAGCGAGCAGGTGCCCGCCATGATCGAGCGCTATCGCGCCAATATCACTTCACGTGGCGGCAGCGTCCACCGTCTGGAAGACTGGGGCCGCCGCCAGATGGCCTACCCGATCCAGAAAGTCCACAAGGCGCACTACGTGCTGATGAACATCGAGTGCGACCAGGAAACGCTGGAAGAACTCGAGCATGGCTTCAAGTTCAACGATGCCGTGCTGCGTCATCTGACCATCAAGCGTGACGATGCCGTGACCACGGCCTCGCCGATGATGAAGGAAGAAAAATCGCGCGACATGCTGGACAGCGCCAAGGCAGAAGGCGCCAAGCCGGAAGCGGCAGCCGAACAGCCCGCGGCAGCTTGAGTGAGTGAACCGGCTGTTCATCAGCGGAGCCCTCATCCAGGTTGATCCTGTGCGTTACAGTCCGGCAGGCGTACCGATAGCGGAAGCGGTGATTCTGCACCGCAGCAGTCAGACGGTGGCAGCCCAGGCCCGGCAGGTGGAATGCGAGTTGACAGTACAGGCGAGCGGGTCGCTCGCTGGGAAACTGGCGCAACTGGCCACCGGTACGCAGGTGAAACTGGAAGGCGCGTTGAACCGACGCAGCGTGAATAGCCGACAACTGATCTTGATATTGAACCGAATCGAAAAGGAATAAATCATGGCACGTCCCATGGGTGGAAAATCCGGCGGCAAGTTCGCCAACAAACGCCGCGACAGCGGCAACCGCGGCCTCTTCAAGCGTCGCAAGTTCTGCCGCTTCACCGCTGAAAAAGTGGTCGAAGTCGATTACAAGGACATCGAAGTGCTGAAGGAATTCATCGCCGAGAACGGGCGCATCATCCCGGCCCGCATCACCGGCACCAAGGCGCACTACCAGCGCCAGTTGGGTACCGCGATCAAGCGTGCGCGTTTCCTGGCGCTCATGCCTTACACCGACCTGCATTGAGGAGACGACCATGCAAGTGATTCTGATGGACAAAGTCGTCAACCTGGGCAATCTGGGTGACGTGGTCAAGGTGAAAGACGGCTATGCCCGCAACTTTCTGATTCCCACTGGCCGTGCACGCCGTGCCACGCAGGCCAACATGGACGCATTTGCCGCCCAGAAGGCCGAACTGGAACGTGTCGCAGCCGAGAAACTGGCCGATGCGCAGACTCGCGCCGGCAAGCTCGAGGGCATGAGTGTGACGATCAGCCAGAAGGCTGGTGTCGATGGCCGTCTGTTTGGCTCCATTACCAATGCCGACATCGCCGATGCGTTGAAAGCGCAGGGTCAAGAAGTGGTCAAAGCGGAAATCCGCCTGCCCGAAGGCCCGTTCAAGGCTATTGGCGAATACCCGGTGGTGCTGGGGCTGCACCATGACGTCACCGCCAACATCACGGTGGTGGTGGTCGGCGAACAATAATCCGCCGGCCCTTCCTAAAAAGGGAGCCATCGGCTCCCTTTTTTATTTGTCCTCAAGGGATACCCGGCTGTCCACGGCTTATCCACAGCTTTTCCATTGTTGGGCCTGAGGCTGAAGACTAGAATCCTGCCATGGCCGCCATCCACACCCTGACTGCAAATTCCGATCCCCAGCTAGCGCAGATGCGCCTGCCGCCACACTCGCTGGAAGCCGAGCAGGCAGTGTTGGGCGGTTTGCTGCTCGACAACAGCGCATGGGACCGTATCGGCGACGTGGTATCGGAAAGCGATTTCTACCGCCAGGACCATCGCCAGATCCTGCGCGCCATCGTGCGGCAGATCGCCGAGAACAGGCCGGCCGATGCCGTGACGGTTTCCGAGGCACTACAGTCCATGGGGCAGCTCGAAAACATCGGTGGACTGGCCTACATCGTTGCGCTGGCGAGCAACACGCCCTCCGCTGCCAACATCCGCCGCTATGCCGAGATCGTGCGCGAACGTTCGGTGATGCGGCGGCTTGCCGAAGTGGCGACCGGCATTGCCGACACGGCCTACGCACCGGCTGGCCGCAGTGCCTCGCAACTGCTCGACGAAGCCGAGGCCAAGGTGTTCGAGATCGCCGAATCCGGCAGCCGCGGGCAGGCCGGCTTCACCGAAATCAAACCCCTACTGAAGGAAGTGGTCGAGCGCATCGACGAGCTGTACCACCGTGACAACGATTCCGGCGTCACCGGCGTGCCCACCGGCTTTCACGACCTCGATCAGAAAACTTCAGGCCTGCAGCCGGGCGACCTGGTCATCGTCGCCGGCCGTCCGTCGATGGGCAAGACCGCGTTCTCGATCAATATCGCCGAAAACGTCGCGCTCGACACCGGCTTGCCGGTGGCGGTGTTCTCGATGGAAATGGGCGGCGCACAACTGGTGATGCGGATGATCGGCTCGGTCGGCAAACTCGACCAGCACCGGCTGCGTACCGGCAAGCTGGGCGAGGACGACTGGCAGCGCCTGACTTATGCGCTCGGCAAGCTCAACGAGGCGCCGGTCTTCATCGACGAGACGCCGGGACTCAATGTGCTCGAACTGCGCGCCCGCGCGCGGCGGCTGATGCGCCAGTGCGGCAAGCTCGGCCTCATCGTGATCGACTATCTGCAACTGATGGCAGGCAGCGGTACCGGTGAGAACCGCGCTACCGAGATATCAGAAATCTCGCGTGCGCTGAAGGGACTGGCGAAGGAGCTGCACGTGCCGGTCATCGCACTGTCGCAGTTGAACCGCGGTCTGGAGCAACGTCCCAACAAGCGGCCGGTGATGTCCGACCTGCGCGAATCGGGCGCCATCGAACAGGATGCCGACGTCATCCTGTTCATCTACCGCGACGAGGTCTACAACCCGGACACGCAGGACAAGGGTACGGCGGAAATCATCATCAGCAAACAGCGTAACGGCCCCATCGGCACGGTACGACTGGCCTTCCTCGGCGAATACACGCGCTTCGAAACACTGGCGCAGCCGGGCTCTTACTAAGTCGATGCGGCCCATCCAGGCGCGAATCTCCATCGGCGCGATGGCACACAACCTGCGTGTGGCACGTAGTCACGCAGGCACAGCGCGCGTGTTTGCCGTGGTCAAGGCCAATGCCTACGGTCATGGGCTGTCGCGTGCACGGCGCGCATTGGCGGCCGCCGACGGTTTTGCCGTACTGACGCTGGAAGAGGCCGCCAACCTGAGATTAATGGGGGTCGACCAGCCCATCCTGCTGCTGGAAGGGTTCTTCGGGGCGGACGAAATCGCCACCTGTGCCGAACTGGACCTGTGGCCGGTGTTGCATCATCCCGCCCATCTCGACTGGCTGCAGCAGCAACCGCCTGCGCGGCCGCTGCAGGTTTTCCTCAAATTCGACAGCGGCATGCACCGGCTGGGATTTCCACTGGCCGATCATGCCGCCATCGTCGCGCGGGCGAGAAGCCTCAGCGCTGTGGCCGGCATCACGCTGATGACGCATTTTGCCCAGGCGGATGAAACAGTCGGCGTGGACTGGCAGTTGCACCCTTTCCTGCGCGAACTGTCGGCCTACGGTCTAGCATGGAGCAGCGCCAATTCGGCCGCGCTGTTGCGTTACCCGGAGACCCTCGGCGCCTGGGCACGCCCGGGACTGATGCTCTATGGTGCGTCGCCGTTTGCCGACATGTCGGCCGCGCAATTGGGTTTGAGGCCGGCCATGACCCTGCAGTCGGAAATCATCAGCGTGCAGACCCTGCAAGCGGGCGAGGGTGTGGGATATGGCCAGTTGTTTCGTGCCGACCGCCCCATGCGGGTGGGGGTGGTTGCCTGTGGCTATGCGGATGGTTACCCGCGCCATGCACTGACCGGTACGCCGGTTCTTGTCGATGGGCGCCTCACCCGGACCCTGGGCCGGGTGTCGATGGACATGCTGTGCGTCGATCTGGCCGAATGCCCCGTAGCCGGCGTGGGGAGCCCGGTCGTGCTGTGGGGCGAGGGCTTACCCGTGGATACGGTAGCCGCAGCTGCAGGCACCAGCAGTTATGAACTGCTGTGCGCGCTGGCCGCGCGGGTTCCCGTGGAAGAAGCCGACTAGGTCTAGTGCGTCGTGCCAAATGAGGGATCGCGGGTGCCAGGCGGCATTGGCAAGCCGGCATAGTGGCTGGCTTGGGCGATCGGCCCTAGCGGAAACAGGTTATACAGGAACTTGTGTCCGCCCTGGCCCGCAAATTCCTCTTCCAGCGAGTGCACCAGCATGCGCGCATTGATAGTGCCGCCATGATCGGCGTAACAGTCGCGCAGATAACGAATGATGGCCAGATGGTCGTCGGTCAATTCCAGTCCATCCCGGCGCGCCCTCTCGATTGCCTGTTCTTCCGTCCAGGGTTCCAGGTCGATGAGATAGCCGCGGACCGTGGGGCCCGAATGTTCCAGTTCCACCATTTTGTTGATGTCCAACATGATGACCTCCTTGTGGCATGCGTGCCTTGTTTATAGAACGTGAACGGCAGAAACCAAGGCGTTTTATACGCGTCTGGATGGCGCTTGAAATGGATATAATCGTTTTAAATCAACCAAGGGAGACAACAATGACAGCCATTGCACGCGCACTCGTTACCGGCTTGTTTTTGACGCAGGCGATCAATCCGGTCTATGCCGGCCTCTTCGACTTCAAACTGGGGGGCGGCGATAAAAAAGAGGCCGGTCAGCCGTCCGGTTCTGCGGGGCCGGACGGGGCGCAAGGGGAAGCCAAGGAACTTGAGAAATGCGACAAGCCCTACGGCACGCTGGCCGTGGTCGAGCCGCAGGATGCCGTGATTTCCCATCTGCTCCAATACGGCCTGCAATCGCCGACAGGCCTGATTCGCATGATGGTGCAGCAATCCAATTGCTTTGTTCTGGTGGAGCGTGGTCGCGCCATGCAGAACCTGATGCAGGAGCGTCAACTGGCCGAATCCGGCGAATTGCGCAAGGGCTCCAACATGGGCAAGGGCCAGATGGTCACGGCCGACTATGTGCTGACCCCCGACGCGGTATTCTCCAGCAAGGATTCGGGCGGCGTGGGCGGTGCACTGGGCGGCCTGGGCGTGTTTGGCGCCGTGGCGGGCCTGGTCGCGGCCGGCCTCAAGTTCAAGTCGGCGCAAACCACCATGATCCTCTCGGATTCGCGTACTTCGCTGCAGCTTGCTTCGGCCACCGGCAATGCCGAGAAAACGGACTGGAGCGTGGGCGGGCTGCTGGTCGGCGGCGGCGCGGCAGGCGGACTCGGTGCCTACACCAATACGCCGGAAGGGAAGGTCATCGCGGCCAGTTACCTGGACAACTGGAACAACATCGTGCGGTCCATCCGCAACAATCCGGAGATGGCACGCCAGGAGATCAACCTCAAGGGCAAATCCGGCCAGCCGACCAAGGCTGGCATCGTGTTTGAGGAAGGCGACACGGTAACCGGAAAAATTGCTGGGTTGAGGGTCTACGCCCAGCCCAAGAAAACCTCCAAAGTGGTCTCGACCCTCGCGCGAGGCGAGGAAGTCATTTATACCGGCCATGATCAGGGCGGATTTATTTCCGTCCAAGGCCAGGATGGCGAAGGCTGGGTGGAAAAAGTGATGGTGAAGAAATAGGCGACTGTTTCTGTACACCGCCAAAAAAGCCGGGCAAGCCCGGCTTTTTTATGGGGCCGGGTCGGGCGCCGAGAAGCACTCCAGATGGCGTTCGCCCACAGTGGCCCCGGCACAGTCCAGGTCAAGTACGGCCCGCTCCATCGCGGCCGAAAACGCCGCAAAATCGGCAATGCCTTCGTAGATCTCCATCCATGTCGACGGATCGTCGCAGCGTCGCAACCGACGTGGCGGCTCGCTGCAATACCGGGCCAGCGCGTCCAGCAACGCATCGATACGGGGGGCTACCAGACTGGTCTGCGCAGGATCGATACGGTAGTAGACATAGGCGTGCTTCACCTATTCGGGTAGCGCGTAGGGCAAGGGTTTCAGCGTCAGCACGGCGCCGTCGCCCGCTTTCAGATGCAGGGTTTGCGTCGCCGCGCTTTCGACCTGGGCCACGGCCAGCACATCGAAGCCGCCAGCCGGTGCCGGTGCTGCATTGACTACCGTGCCGGTGGCCTGGCCCTCGATGTCGGCGCTGTACAGGCTATCGCCAGGTACGGCTTCGACATCCACGTGCGCAAGGAACATGCGGCGTTTGAGTTTGCCCAGATACTGGCTGCGGGCGACGATTTCCTGGCCGGGGTAGCAGCCTTTCTGGAAGCTGACGCCGCCGATGACCTCGAAATTGACCATTTGCGGGACGAACTGCTCCTGGGTGGCGGCAACGATCATCGGAATGCCGGCGTTGAGCCGCAGCCAGTCCCATACCGGTGCGCCGACCGGAGTGGCCGTTTCGCACAATCCCTGCCAGACCGTGGCGGCGCGTTCGGGGAGGATCGACAGGACGAATTTGTCGTCGCCGACGCGGATGACCTGGCCGGTCTCTCCGCTGACGGTATGCATGGTGGTATTCGGGAGGGGACCCATCGCGGCGCTCACCATGGCCGCCGCCTGCCTGCCGGCGACGACCAGCCGGACGTGTTCATCGCTGGCGTCGCGACCTTGCACCTTGGCGCGCATGATGAACATGGACAGCCGCTTCAGTACGCTGGGCAGGATGTCGCCCGATAGTTGCAGACAGTAATCCTCGCCCTGCCGCCATATCAGGAAATTCCCGAGCAGGCGTCCCTTGGGGCTGCAATAGCCGTTCCACTGGGCAGCGTCGGCCTGCAGGCCGCGAACGTCGTTGGTCAGTTGGCTTTGCAGGAAACTGGCAGCTTCGTCGCCGCGGAAAGCGAGGACACCGAGTTGCGACAAATCCGCGACAATGGTGCCGCCAGCGGCGGCGGCGCGTTCGGCCGCCGGATCGCCATAATGCAGAACCGCGCTGTCTTCGATGTGCGCACCTTGGGATTGCAGAAAGTTTTTCCAGGAATCGATCACGTTGCGTTCCAGTCAAAGAGGGATGTCATGAAGGCCAAAAGTGTACACGCTGACGCACGAGATTGAACTCAAACCCTCGCGCCGATTGGGGCTGTTGCTGCTGGGCATGGCCGCTCTGGCTGGGGTTGCCCTGCTGCTGGCGGACGTCCCTACAGGCATTGCGTTTGCGCTGGGGAGCGCCGTGACTGGCCTGGGCGTATGGGGTTGGCGGCAAGCCGCGCCGATGACGAGTCTGCGTATTGCGGCAGACGGCCGTCTGCAGTGCCTGGACGGCCGGGCCGAGTGGTGCGACGTCGAGGTGCTGGATGACAGTTTTGTTTCGAGCGTGTTGATCGTGTTGCGCTACCGTGCCGCCGACCGTCGCGTGCATGCCCTGACGCTGCTGCCAGACAGCGCGGATGCCGACAGCTTGCGGCGCCTCAGGATGTCGCTTCGCTGGGCACGCCGCACACGCTCGGACACAGGGTTCCCGGACGCGGGTTGAGCACGGTGTTGCCGGCGATCGGCAGGATTTCCGGATAGTCGCGGCTGAAATGAAGGCCCCGGCTTTCCTGCCGCAACTGGGCCGAGCGGATGATGAGATCGGCGCTCTGCACCAGATTGCGCAGTTCGATCAGGTCGTTGGAGACCCGGAAGTTCCGGTAAAACTCGTCGATTTCGGCGCGCAGCAGGCGGATCCGGTGCGACGCGCGTGCCAGCCGCTTGTTGGTGCGCACGATGCCTACGTAGTCCCACATGAAGCGCCGCAGTTCGTCCCAGTTGTGCGAGATCACCACCTCCTCGTCGGGATCGGTGACGCGCGACGCATCCCAGGGCGGCAGGCTGAGCGAGGGGGCGGGCGGCGTGGCCAGGATGTCGGCGGCGGCGGCATGGCCGAATACCAGGCACTCCAGCAGCGAATTCGACGCCAGGCGATTGGCGCCGTGCAGTCCGGTGAAGGTGACTTCACCGACGGCATGCAGGTTGCACAGGTCGGTACGCGCATGCATGTCGGTGATGACGCCGCCGCAGGTGTAGTGCGCGGCCGGCACCACCGGGATCGGCTGGCGCGTGATGTCGATGCCAAGTTCCAGGCAGCGGCCGTAGATCGTCGGAAAATGCTCGCGCACGAAATCGGCCGGCTTGTGGCTGATGTCGAGGTAGACGCAGTCGATGCCGCGTTTCTTCATCTCGAAGTCGATTGCGCGGGCGACCACGTCGCGTGGTGCGAGTTCGGCGCGCTCGTCATGAAATTGCATGAAACGGCTGCCGTCGGGCAGCAGCAGGCGGCCGCCTTCGCCGCGTACCGCCTCGGAAATGAGAAAGGATTTGGCGTGCGGGTGGTACAGGCAGGTCGGGTGGAACTGCACGAACTCCAGGTTGGCCACCCGGCAGCCGGCGCGCCAGGCCATCGCGATGCCGTCGCCGGTCGAGGTATCGGGGTTGGTCGTGTAAAGATAGACCTTACCGGCGCCACCGGTGGCGAGCACGGTGTGCCCGGCGGCAAAGGTCTCGACCTCGCCGGTGCCTTTGTTCAGCGCATAGGCGCCGTGGATCTGCCGTTCCTGGCCGCCGGCGCGCTTGCCGGTGATGAGGTCGATGGCGACATGCTGCTCGAAGGTGTCGATATTGGGATGGGCACGCACCCGGTCGAGCAGGCTGGTCTGTACCGCGTGTCCGGTAGCGTCCGCCGCGTGTACGACCCGGCGTTTGGAATGTCCGCCTTCGCGGGTGAGGTGCAGACCGCCCGGCGCTTGCGGGTCGGGGGTGAAAGCGACGCCGTTGGCGGTCAGCCAGGCGATCATTTCGCGCGCCTGGCTGGCCACCAGCCGGGTGACGGCCTCGTCGCACAGGCCGGCCCCGGCAACCAGGGTGTCATGGACGTGGGCCTCGACCGAATCGCCGCTGTCGACCGCCGCGGCAATGCCGCCTTGCGCCCAGTCGCTGGCCCCGTCGGTCATCTGGCGCTTGGTCACAATGGCGACGCGGCGCTGGTCGGCAAGCTTGAGCGCGGTGGTCAGCGCGGCGAGGCCGCTGCCGAGGATGAGGACGTCGTGTCTGTGCATGGTGGTCGGGGGATGATAGCAGGCTTGGGCCGTGTCCGAATAACCCTGTTTGGGGTGAACTTTTTTACCCTGACCCGATCACACATTCCGGAAGGTGCGGTCACGTATACTTTCAACACAAACAAGAAGCAGCAGGGAGATATGTCGGACCGCGAACTGGATCAGGTGTTGGTCGAACGCGCCCAGCAGGGCGACAAGCACGCTTTCGAGCTGTTGGTGAGCAAATATCACCGCAAGCTCGGGCGGCTGTTGTCGCGCATGGTGCGGGATGCTGCGGAGGTGGAAGATATTACGCAGGAAGCTTTTATCAAGGCCTACCGTGCGTTGCCGGGGTTTCGTGGCGAGAGCGCCTTCTACACCTGGCTGTATCGTATCGCCGTGAATACCGCCAAGAATTATCTGGTGGCGCACAAGCGCATGCCGGTGGCGAGCGACGTGCAGGCGGAAGATGCGGAGAATTACGAGGACGGCGACCTGTTGCGCGATATTGCGACGCCGGAAGCGGAACTCCAGACCAAACAGATCGCCAAAGCAGTCAATGAGGCGGTCGATGCGCTGCCCGAGGAATTGAGGACGGCCATCACGCTGCGCGAGATCGAAGGCATGAGCTACGAGGAAATCGCACAAATGATGGACTGCCCGATCGGTACCGTGCGCTCGCGGATCTTCCGCGCGCGCGAGGCCATAGCGGAAAAGATACGCCCGATGCTGGGCACCAGTCAGGACAAAAGGTGGTAACCATGTCAGCACTTCTTAAAACCCATGCCCATCCCCAGAGTGAATCGGCCGACGAGGACTGGCGTCTGTTGCTTTCGGCCGCACTTGATGGCGAGACGGAGCGTACCGAAACGGAAGCCTGCCTCACGGCCCTGAAACGCGACGGCGAGCTGCGACAAAGCTGGTCGGATTACCATCTGATCGGCGACCTGATGCGAGGCGAAGCCCCGGCGCAGGAGGGCTTCATGGCACGTTTCTCAGCGCAGTTGTCCACCGAGCCGACCGTGCTCGCACCGCGCCGAAGCGTGTGGCCGCAGCGGGTTGCCGTGGCCTCGTTTGCCTCGCTCGCGGTGTGGGGCGCGATTTCGCTCACCCGGATGATGTCGGAAGAGCCGGCCACGCTGCCCATGGCGACAGCCCCGGGTTTTCAGCAAGCCTCGCTGTCGTCGGAGTCGGCAAGCGAAGACGCCCGGTTTGCGCCTTATCTGGTGGCGCATCAGGAATTCGCCCCGATGACGGTGGTTTCTTCCCCTTATCAGCCGGCGGTGGCCGTAGCGGTGGAGCCGCGCTGATGCGGTCGCTGGCTGGATGGCGGCAGGGCTGGCTGGTTGCAGGGTTCGCTGGGCTGGTCTTGCTGTCCGGCGGGGCGCGCGCCGATGCTGCGGCCGATTGGCTCAATCGTGCGGCCACAGCCGCCAAACAGCAGAATTACAGCGGTATCTATGTCTATCACCACGGTGAGCATGTCGAGGTCTTGCGTGTACAGCACCGTGCCGATGCGAATGGCGAGCAGGAAAAAGTCGAAGTCATGGATGGCACCTCGCGCCAGTTCATGCGTATCAATAACGATGTGTACTGCCACTTGCCTGATGGCAAGCACGTTCGGCTGGAGCGCAATGCGCTGCGCCGTTTCTTCCCGGCCTTGCTGCCTGCGCAGCCGGCCAGCCTGCTCGATTTCTACGAGGCGAAGCTGGGCGGGATCGAGCGCGTTGCGGGACGCACCTGCCAGGTGGTGACGCTAGCGCCGCGCGACGGATACCGATATACCTACAACTTCTGGCTGGACACCCGGACTGGCTTGCCGCTCAAGGCACGCATCGTCAACGATAGCGGCAACGTGATCTCGATCCTCGTGTTCTCGGAAATCCAGATCGGCAAGGTCCCGGACATCCGCAATGACATGGCAGGAAAGATCATCCAGAAAATACAGCCGGGCAAACCGGTCATGAACGACTGGAACGTGACCCCGCCCCCCGGATACGAACAGGTACAGGAAGCGGTGCGTGTACTGCCCGGCAAGCGGGCGCCGGTCACGCATCTGGTTTTTTCGGACGGCTTGAGCGTGTTGTCGATGTTTGTCGAGCCGGCGGATCCGCAGGTGCAAAGCCTGCATGGCCTGTCGGCTGAAGGCGCGATCGGCATCTATGCCCGCGAGGTGGATGGCTACATCGTGACGACGCTGGGCGAAGTGCCGAACATGGCGCTCATCGAAACCGGCAATTCGGCAACCCGGAAGTAAGGCCGGACATGCTGGAGCAAACAGCCGAAGTCATCCACACCGCATCCGACGGCGTCTGGGTGCAGGCCGTCGAGCCATCGGGCTGCGGCACCTGCGGTGGACAGGGATGTTCGTCGCGGCGCATCGCAGAACTGTTCCAGCGCAAGCCCCGGAATTTCCTGGTCGACTGCGACCTGCTCCTGGCACCCGGAGACCGCGTGGTGATCGGGATTGCCCATGGCAGCGTACTCAAGAGTGCAATGCGCGCCTATGGCCTGCCGTTGGGCCTGATGCTGGCGGGCGCGTTGCTGGCGCAGGCCATCCAGCCCGGCGACGGCGCGGCGCTTGCCGGCATGCTGATTGGAGGGGCGGTGGGCTGGCTCCTGGCACGTGGCGGCCGGACGGCTCGTCCGGTGGTGCTCAGACGAGAAGACGGAATTTCGTTTCAAGTAATGAAAGGACAGTCATGATGAAAAACGCTTTGGCGGCGATCGCGTTGGTGTTTGCCGTGTCGGTACCTGCATTGGCGAAGGATGTGATGGATGTGGCCGATCTGGTCGAGAAAGAAGGGCCGGCCGTGGTCAATATCAGTACCACCAAGATGGTGAAGCGTGGCCAGGAGTTTGGTGACGAGGGCATGCAGGAATTCTTCCGCCGCTTCTTCCCGGGCATGCCGGGCATGCCGGGCATGCCCGGAGGGCAGGAAGGCGGACAGGGCCCCGGCCCCATGCAGGAAATTCCGGCGCGCGGCGAAGGCTCGGGTTTCATCGTCAGCAACGATGGCTACATCCTGACCAATGCGCATGTGGTCAAAGGTGCGGATGAAGTGGTGGTCAAGCTCATCGACAAACGAACCTTCACGGCCAAGGTGGTGGGGGCAGACGCGCGTACCGACGTGGCCGTCATCAAGATCACCGCCAACAATCTGCCTGTCGTCAAACTGGGCGATCCCACCAAACTGCGGGTGGGCGAGGCGGTGGCGGCCATCGGTTCGCCCTTCGGTTTCGAGAACTCGGTCACTGCGGGCATCGTTTCCGCCAAGGGGCGCTCGCTGCCATCGGAGACCTACGTCCCGTTCATCCAGACCGATGTGCCGATCAATCCCGGTAATTCAGGCGGGCCCCTGTTCAATATGAAAGGGGAAGTGGTCGGCATCAATTCGCAGATTTACAGCCGCAGCGGCGGCTACATGGGGGTATCGTTCGCGATCCCGATCGATGTGGCGATGGAGGCGGCGGCCCAGCTGAAAAGCGGCGGCAAGGTGTCGCGCGGCTGGCTGGGCGTGGTGATCCAGGAAGTGACCGCCGATCTGGCCGACTCCTTCGGCCTGGATCGCCCGCGCGGAGCGCTGGTATCGCAGGTTCAGGAGGACAGCCCGGCGCAGAAAGCGGGACTCCAGGCGGCCGACGTCATCCTGGAGTTCAATGGCAAGGCCGTGGAAAACTCCAGCGACCTGCCGCGCATCGTCGGCATGGCCAAGCCGGGCACCAAGATTCCGCTGCAAGTCTGGCGCAAGGGGAAAGTCCAGCAATTGAACGTGGTGCTGGGCGAATTGCCCACCGAAAGCCAGCAGGCCAGCAATGACGGCAAGGCTATTTTGCGCGGCGGGCTGGCCCTGACTGAACTGGGGGCGGACCAGCGGCGGGCGCTCGACCTCGACTATGGCGTGCTGGTCGCGGATGCAACGGGCGATGCGGCACGTGCCGGCATCCGGACGGGCGACGTCATCCTGGCGGTCAACAATACCAAGATCACCAGCGTGGCGGTTTATCGCAAGGCCATCGCCACGATTCCCGCCGGCAAGAGCGCGGCGATCCTGGTGCGTCGCGGCGACGGCTCGCTCTACATCCCGTTGAAGATTTCGGGTGGGTAAAACGCTCACGCTCTATACGCGGAAAGGCTGTCCGCTCTGCGAGGAACTGGCAGCCGAGGCCTGCGCCCTGCTTGCAGGGACGGGGCACGCCCTGGTTCCTGTGGATGTGGATGCCGATCCTGAACTCAAGGCCGAATACGGTTGGGAGGTTCCGCTGTTGTTTGACGGCGACACTGAGATTTGCCGCCATCAGCTCAATCTGCCGGCGTTTCAGGAATGGCTGCGCTTCAACCCTTGAAATCCGTTAAAATCCGGGGTCTTATCGAATCCCTGATCGGGCACGGAAGCGTGCCCGTTTTGTTGTGTCCCAGAATCTGATCCGCAATTTTTCCATCATTGCCCATATCGACCACGGCAAGTCCACGCTGGCCGACCGTCTGATCCAGTTTTGCGGCGGCCTGTCCGAGCGCGAGATGGAAGCGCAGGTGCTCGATTCCATGGATCTGGAAAAGGAACGCGGCATCACCATCAAGGCGCAGACCGCTGCACTGACCTACAAGGCGCAGGATGGCCAAGTTTACCGCCTGAACCTGATCGATACCCCGGGCCACGTCGATTTTTCCTACGAGGTCAGCCGCTCGCTGTCCGCCTGCGAGGGCGCGTTGCTGGTGGTCGACGCCTCGCAGGGTGTGGAGGCGCAGACGGTGGCCAACTGCTACACCGCGATCGACCTTGGCGTCGAGGTGATCCCGGTGCTGAACAAGATCGACCTGCCGGCCGCCGACCCCGACCGGGTGGCGGAAGAGATCGAGGATATCGTCGGCCTCGACGCCACCGATGCGGTGCGTGCCTCGGCCAAGACCGGCATCGGCATTCCCGAAATCCTCGAGGTGGTGGTGAAACAGGTGCCGCCGCCGCGCGGAGACGAGTCCGCGCCGCTGAAGGCGCTGATCATCGATTCGTGGTTCGACAACTATGTCGGCGTGGTGATGCTCGTGCGGGTGGTCGACGGCGTGCTCAAGCCGAAGGACAAGATCCGTTTCATGGCGAGCGGTGCGCAGCACCTGACCGAGCACGTCGGCGTGTTCACCCCGAAATCGGTCGACCGGCCGCAGTTGTCGGCCGGCGAGGTGGGCTTTGTGATCGCCGGCATCAAGGAACTCAAGTCGGCGCAGGTGGGTGACACCATCACGCTGATCGACCGTCCCGCCAGCGAACCACTGCCGGGTTTCAAGAAAGTGCAGTCCCAGGTGTTCGCCGGCTTGTATCCGGTTGAGTCCCACGACTTCGAGGCGCTGCGCGACGCATTGACCAAGCTACAGCTGAACGATGCCGCGCTGCAATTCGAGCCCGAGGTGTCGCAGGCGCTGGGCTTCGGCTTCCGCTGCGGCTTCCTCGGCCTGCTGCACATGGATATCGTACAGGAGCGGCTCGAGCGCGAGTACGACATGGACCTCATCACCACCGCGCCGACGGTGGT
>DDRS01000039.1:37199-37370 GCA_002343685.1 Thiobacillus denitrificans
CACCGCGCCGACGGTGGTGTATGAAGTGGTACTGAAGGACGGCACCACGATCAACGTCGAGAACCCGTCCAAGCTGCCCGAGCCTTCCAAAATTGAAGAAATCCGCGAACCCATCATCACGGCGACGATTTTCGTGCCGGAGGAATTCGTCGGCAACGTCATCACCCTGTG
>DDRS01000023.1 GCA_002343685.1 Thiobacillus denitrificans
GGTCTGCTGCTGGGTCTGTTGCTGATTGTTGCTCATGGTGGATTTCTCCTGTGGTTGCGGTTGCAGTTGTGGCCCGGCCTGCTGCTGGATTGCAGCCAGATAGTTGCCTTGCCACTTCTCATACTTGGCGTCGAAGTCCTCGCGGGCCTTCGTCCAAGCCGATTCCCGGAACTCGACCGCTCGCGGGTCGTCGCTCCAGAGGAATTCACGTTTCGCCTCAACGGCGGTGCCGATTTCGGCGTGTGCTCTATCCCATGACTTTTGGCGTGTGCCCACAAGCAAGCCTCTTGTCGGGCGCTCGCCGTGCTGCGCAAGGTGGCCCGCCTCCAGTTCTTGCCGCAGGTCGCGCAGGTGGTTGCCGATGGCGGACGCCTCCACGCTTTCACGGTCTTGCAGGGTTGGCTGCGGTGCCCTGAGTGCCCGGTCGATTTCCTCCCGCGTCATGCGCGGCACTGGCGGCTGCTCCCGCTCTGGCTGGGCGGCCTGTTCCGGCTTCGGCGCTGCCGTGGCCTGCTGCGGCTGCGGGCGTGCTTCCTGCTGCTGGCTCTCGCCCGCCTTGGCGCGGATGCGGGCCAGCAGCTCGTCCTTGGTGAGTTCGGGCTGCTGCGCTCGCTCCTGCGCCTGCTGCGCGGGCTGCTTGGTGGCGTCGTGGGATGGGTTGCCAGACGATGCAGCAAGCCCTTGCAGTTGCTTCCAGTCCGGGCGCTCGCGGGCGGCGTCCAGCGTCGTGCCCTTCTGGTGGCTCTGGTTCATCTGCCGCGCCACGGCAGCGGCGGATTTGTACTTGCCCGCGTCGATGTAAAGCCGGGTTTCCTGACGGCTGCGCGACATGGAAACGTAGGACAGTTCCCGGTCGTGCATCTTGCCGGTGAGGACATAGGCACGATCCACGGTGACGCCCTGCGCCTTATGCACCGTGGTTGCATAGCCGTGGTCTAGGCGGTCGTAATCGCGGGTGCTGAACGTCGCCAGCTTGCCGTCATCGCCACGCACCGAAAGCCGGTGGTGCTCGCCGTCGCGCTCGACGTTCTCCACGGTGCCGAGCTGGCCGTTTTTGACGCCCACGCGCTTGTCGTTTTTCAGGAATACAAGGCGGTCGCCCTTGGCGAATTCGCGCTCGCCCTGATCCGTCCTGACTCGCTCGCCCTGCTCGATCTCGCCCGCCTTGACGCGCTCGCCTCGGGCCAGCTCGTTGAGGTCGCGGACATCCTTGCGGGTGCCTGCCAGCATGATCGAACTGCGGCCATCGTCGGTGCGCTGGCTGTTCCAGTCGCCGACAAGCCGCTTTTTCGTGTCGTCGGCATCGGTGCCCACGCCCACAAGGCCGCGCTGCGCGTAGGCGGCAATGGCCTTTCCGGCGTCGCCGTCTGCGAACGAATGGACGGCATCCCGCGCCCACTCGTCGCGCTGCCGGTAGATGGTGGAGAGCTTCGCCGCGCCGAGTTCGTCTTTCAGCGCCTTGAACGCCCCGCCCGCTTGGATCGGTTGCAGTTGGCGGTCGTCGCCAATCATCACCAGCTTGGCCCCGGCCTTGCCCGCGTGCTCGACCAGGCGCGAGGTCAGATTGCTGGAAAGCATCCCCGCCTCGTCGATGCAGAGGATGGTTTTCGGGGTCAGCTTGTCGCGCCCGTTATCCAGCGCCATCAGCAGGGAATGCACGGTTTGCGACTTGATGCCCGCGCCCTGTTGCAGACCGTCAGCAGCCTTGCCTGCGAGGGCTGCGCCGCGCACCTGATAGCCCGCCTCCTGCCATGCCTCGCTGGCGGCCTTCATCATGGTGGATTTGCCGGTTCCGGCCATGCCCTCGACCAGCGAAACGCCATCCTTGCCGCTCATGTGATGCAGGGCGGCGGCCTGTTCGTCGGACAGGCCGTTTTTCTTGGCGTGATGATCGAGGCGGGCGGAATCGACCGGGTGCTGCCCCTCGCCACGGCGGGCGGTCGATTGATCGACCATGCGCCGCTCCATGTCCTGCATTTGGCGCGTGGTCATGCGGACGTTGCCCCGGTCGTCGGTGCCCAGCAGAACCACGTCATCCCGCCCGATGCACTGCGCCACAGTCTCGTGAAGTTGATCGCCCAGCCGCTCGTCAGACTGCTTGCAGATTTCCCGGTACAGGTCGCGGTCGGTAAAGGTGGATTGCTGATCGGTCAGACGGTCAAGCACCGACGTTGCCAGATCGGCCCGTTCCGCGTGCCGGGCGTTGCCCTCTTTGATCGCCCGGTTCAGGTCGCCGACTTGGGTCTGCTCGCCCTTGCGTTCCAGCGCGGCGGCGGCATGGCCCATGTGCTTGGTCGGCTCTCCAACCTGTGCCGCCAGTTCGTACTGGCCGCGCTCGATCAACAGCGCCCGCGTGTCGTCCTTGCTGCGGGTGGTATAGAGCTTGTCGATTCCGCGCTCGTTGAGCTTGTCCTGCACCTTGGATTCCCAGCGTGGCCGCGTCCAGTTCGCGGCCTGCTCGGTGCCGTCGAAACGGGCGGCGGTCGGGTCAAGCGCACGCGCCTTGTTCCCGAATCCCTGCTCGTTCAGTTCCTTGGTGGTCAGCAGGTAATGGACGTGCCAATTGCCGTTATGGCGGCGGCCTGTTTCCGGGTCGGTGACATGGAACTGGCCGGGGTTCTGTTCGAGGTCGCGGTCGGTGACGGTGCGCGGCTCGTGGATCGACACCTGCACGCCTACGCCGTAGCGTTCCGCCAGTTCCGCGCCGAACTCCAGCGCAAGCTGCTTGCGGTCGTCGGCGGACAGCTCCCACGGCAGATCGGTTTCGATTTCGCGGGCCACGGTGGAGTCGCCGCGCTTGTGCGCTTTCTCGTTCGCGTTCCAGAAAGCGGCTTGCCCTTCGCCCCGTTCGTTCGGGTCGGTGGATCGGCTCATGTCGGCCATGCGTTGCAGGTCGGCGTGCGCCTTCTCCGGCACGATGATTTCGCTGTGCTCCACCCCGCCTTTGCGGGTGTAGTCGAACACCTCCCCGGTGCGCTCATCGGTGATGCAGACGCCAGCGCGATAGGCAGCCGCAGCGGTGGAGCTTCGCCCCTCGCTGCGTGCCAACCCTGCTTTGTGAGCGCACCGGCCTTGCTGCACCACCACTGAAAACATCCTCCATTCAAAGCCCGCCAATCAGGGCGGGCGCTGTTGGGCGCATCGCGCCAGAAGCCCGCGGCAGGCGGCCCCCGGCAGGGCGCACGCAATCCCGCAGGGATTGCACTAAGTGCGCCCTTCGCTCTCGCTCGGGAAACCGCCGCACCACCACCGCCCTGCCAACTGCCACGCCTCAATGCTACCCAAAAATCCAAAAAACAGAAACCAAAAAACCGCCATTTACTAGGCTGACAACACCACAACAGCCAAACACCAACAACCCCAAGCCCACGCAAACAGCAGCCCAAAACCGCCAAAAAACCCACAGCAATTAAGGCAGCCACGGCAACAGCACGAAATCCACGCCTACCAGCCCTTGCAACACGCCAGCTCAAGCACCGCCTGAATGCCTTATTTTGTCGCCCTAATTTTTGCTATTGCGTAGGCTGACAATCAAGGGCACAATTCGGCCATCTACAACCCGACACAGGAGCGCAAACCAGATGGCAAGAAAGACGATTGACGAACGACTGGCCGAAGCTGAGCAGCGGCTAAAGCAGATCAAGGAGCAGGCGCGAAAGCAGAAAGCCCGCGAACAGGCCGCAGCCAAAAAACGCGAGAGACAGGAAGACACGAACCGAAAAATCCGCCTCGGCGGCTTGGTCGTGCTCGCCCAACTGGCAGACGCAGACAAAGGCTTTTTGCTGGGTGCGCTGCTCGATGCCGCGCAGCGCCAACAGGATCAGCAGTACGCCGCCCGCTGCAAGGCGATGGGTGACGCACTGCTCAATCAGCAAGCCAACGAAAACCGCCATTCGGCGGCAGCACAAACGCAGGGGTAAGCCGCGATGACAACTTTCAAGATCGACACCGCCACGCGAGGCGGTAAAGCATGGTTCAACCGCTGGATCATTCAGCGCATGGCACTGTTCGGCCTGTTCGGCTGGCTGGGTGTCACGCTGTCCAGCATCTGGTGGTTCTTCCCGTGGCAGTGGAGCACGCTGTTCTCTGGCGGTCGGTTTGCCTATGCCTTCTGGTGGTCGGTGCCGCTTGCGGTAGTCGGGGGCTATCTGGCCGTCTATGCCCAGCTCAAACTGCAAGGGCGCAGCGAACACCAAGAAGCCGAACAGGCCGCCGCCGCGAACGCGAAAACGCCCGAAGAGGAAGCCATCGAACGGGCCGAATACCTGGCTGCACGCCGGGCCGGTTTCACTGGCTTGGAGATTGGCACCAGCACGGGCGAACTGCTGGAACGCCGGGGCCACAAAGGCGGCCTGCCCAGCGGCACGCCGGTTGTGCTCTCGCCCGAGGATTGCGCGAAAAACATCATCGCGTTCGGCGGCATCGGCAGCGGCAAGACAAGCCGCTTTATCAACCCGCTGATGCTGCAACTGATGGAGCAGAACGCGGGCGCTCTGATACTCGACATCAAGACGGACTTCCAGCGCGAAGTGGCCGCCATCACTGCCCACGTTGGCCGCGAATACAAGACAGTCGGCGACGGCGGAATGACGCTCAACCTGCTGCGCGGAACCACGCCGGAACTCGCCGCCTCGTTCTTGAAAAGCTGCTTTCTGGCGCAGGGCACGGGTGACAGCCAAATTTGGGCCGATTTGGCGACTGAGCACTGCCGCAATTGCCTGACGCTAATCAAGCTCACAGGCAGCGATTACAGCCTCGCGGGCCTGTACGACATCGCCGTCGATGACAAAGCCCGGAAGGCGCTGATCGAACAGGCCGAAGCGGCATTCGATGACATGAGCGACCGCGACCAGCGGCTGCAAATGGCAGTCTCGCGGTACTTCACGACATGGGACGGCTACGACGACCGCCAGAAGAGCAGTGTCATGGTGAACGTCAATTCTGTGCTGACGCCGTTCTCGCACCCTGATCTGGTCGATGCGTTCAGCACGGGCAGCGAACAGGGCGAAGCCGACCTGACCGAACTCATCAACGATGGCGCGGTGTTCCTCGTCAATCTGCCGCAGACCAAGTTCGGCAAGGAAGGGGCGCGTTACGCCTACCTGCTTATCAAGCTGCGCTTCTTCAACATGATGCGCGAGCGCCGCACCCGTGATGACTGGAACCAGACCCGGCCCGTGGCCTTCGTCTGCGACGAATACCAGTCCATCGTGGATAGCGTTTCCGACACCGACTTCTGGGACAAGTCGCGGTCATCCAAGACCATCGGCATCGTGTCCATGCAGGGCGTCGCTTCGCTGACTCAGGCGCTCAACGGCAACCACAAAGCCGCCGAAGCCATCCTGCAAAACTTCCGGCAGCGGGTGGTGTTCCGCACCGAGGACGAGGCCACGCTGCGGCACGTCCAGCACCTGCTCGGCCAGATCGACGTGGTGCTCACGTCCAGCGGCGAGAGCTACAGCGAAAGCGTGTCTTGGACTGGCCTCGGCATGGGAGGCCGCCAGCCCACCCAATCGCAATCCATCAGCGAGAGCGAAAACGCCTCCATGACGCGGCAAGACCTGTTCAGCGCGAACGACATGCGGGCGCTGTCGGCGGACTACTGCCTGCTGATCGGCAACATCGGGGATCGGGCAGCAGACGAAGTGCTGCAAGTCGCCCCGCTCTACATCAACTGAGGGGGCAATCATGGCTTGGAACAAATCCGCAAACCTTCACGTTCCCGAGTGGCTGGCCGTGCGAATGCTCGGCCTGCGGGAATCACTGCAACACATTGGCCTGTTCCTCGCGGGCGGCCTTGTCACCGGCTTCCTGTGGGGGAGCCTCTACGGCTGGATCAATTACGACACCTACAACGCGCAGAAGGTGCAGCACGAGATCGGCCAGCGCGGCAAGGCGGCCGGCGCTGCCGCCGTTTCCCAGCTCTGCCGGGAAATGCCGGGGCATCTGTCCTGCGGCGACAACCTCAAGCGGCTATGCAAGGCCACGCCTGACGCGGCGGCCTGCGGTGACTACCGCTCCTGCATCGCCAACCCGGCACAGCCGAAGTGCGCCCAATTCAAGGACTGGTGAGAGGCACGGGCAACAGACCCATAAAAGCCTCAACTGAAAGGTAAATCAAACTTTCTTAATATTACTTTGGAGTAAAACGAAATGAAAAAACTGCTTTTCCCCGTTCTGGCCGCTGCACTGATGACTGGCTGCGCTGGCCTCCCCATCCCCACCGACAAGGCGACATTCCAGAGCGTTACCGACAAGGTGCAGGGTATCCGCGACTTCGAGGCCGAAGGGCCGGGCGTGCGCGTCCAGTGGGCACAGTCGCCCCAGCATCTGCTCGCCATCCGTGACGGCAGCGCCCGCTACACGCACGCGGCGTTCGAGTTCCGCTCGGTCAAGGGCGGCGACCCCTTCATCGAGCGCGTGAAGCTAGGCGACTACGCGGATCGCTCGGCCCACTATGCCGTCCTGCACCTGCGCACCATCGGCCAGCACGACATCAACGGGCAAAGCTGCACCAAGCTGGATTGCATCTATCTGTTCCCCGGCGAGTATCAGGTGCGCGTGGTGATGTTTGATGGCAAAGCCCCGAAGGCCCATGTCCGGGTGGGCACGGTCAAGGTCGATACCGACCGGGTTGTGGCCCGGCAGGAAGCCAAGCGCGGATAACCCAACAAGGGCGGCCAATGGCCGCCCTGCTCACATGGAGGGCTGAACATGGACACACTGCATCAACTGGCCTTTGCCGCCACCGCGTATGCCGTCCCGGCAGCCTTCTTTGCCGCCGTGGGCGCTGGCATGATCTACGGCATCATCCGGCCCGCTGGGCCTTCTCGATAACGGCAGCCACCACGGCTGCCGCTTCGTTTTCGGCGGCCTCTCTCGCCCACCATGCAGGCCGGGCGGCTGCGGATGACAGCGCCCCAACCGCCCACAATGCAAGCTCCTGATCGCCCAGGCTGGCCGCCTGCACGAATACCGCGCCAAGCTGCCGCAGTTCGTCGTGCAGGGCTTGAAACTCGGCGGCGGTCGGCATCACTCGCCCCCCTTCCCTTTCGGCGTCTTGGCGGCCTTCTCGGCGGCCTCGGCCTTGTCCTGCTGCCGTTGCAGCGCCTCCAGTTGCCCGGCCAGCCGGGCGGCCTGCTCGCGGGCCTCGGCAGCCGTCTTGCGGGCATCGTCGCGCTCGGCCTGCGCCTGCCGGGTTTCCTGCACCGCTGCGGCGCGGGCGGTGTCGTGGGCCTGTGCAGCCGTGGCTGCCTGCTTCTCGATCTGTTCGGCGCGGGCCTCTGCGCGGCTCACACGGTCGGCGCACGCCTCCAGCTTGGCGGCCAGCACGGCGGCCTGTTGTTCGGCGGCGGTGCGGCCCTGCTGCGCTTCGGCCAGTGCGGCGCGTAGGCGCTCGATCTCTGCGGCCTGCTCACTCACGCGCTCGGCCTGTGCCTCGATCTTGAGCCGTGCCGTTGCCACCTCCACGCGGGCGACCTCTGCCGCCTGCTGCTCGCGCTCGATGCGCTGCTGTGCCTCGGCCAAGTCGGCGGCCTGCTGGGCGGCTTTGCCTGCCAGCGTGTCGCGCTCACTGGTCAGCACGGCCACCTGCTCGGCCAGCTCGTCGCGTTCACCTTCCAGCACCTCGCCAGCGGCGGCCAGTTCGGCGGCTTCCGCCTGCGCCTGCACCAGACGGCCCTCGATCTCCCCGCGTGCCTGCGCGGCGGCCCGCTCGATCTCGGCCGCAATTGCGGCGGTCAGCGCCTGCGGCAGTTCCTGCGCAGCGGCAGCGGCCACCGGGCGGGCCTCGCGCCAGGTCGAAAGATGCTTGTGGATCGTGTTCGGGCTGCCGGTGTCGCCCAGCCGCTCGCGCACCGCCCGGATGGTCGGCTGCTGCCCTTCGCCTGCCAGCGCATCAGCGACGGCCGCGACCTGCTCAAAGGTGATTCCTGCTCGTGCCATGTCGTGCTCCTAGTCGTGGTCAATCTGCTGCGGACAACCGGCCCTCGGCGACTGCCTGCCGGGCGGCATCGGCGGACGGGAAGAACTCGCCGCACCATTCCTCAAACGGGCCGCGCTCGTCCTCGCACTGACGAACAGCCGTCCAACCCCGGCCAAGCCCCATCGGATCGGGGACAGCCTCCCATTCGTCACACTGGATCATATCGCGGCCTCCTGTATCGCATATCATGTATTTCGTATCAATACAGATATGATACATGATACAGATACGATACACAAGTGGTTTTTGTAACGTATCGCCGCGCCGGACGGCGGCACCTTGCGCCCGGTCGGGCGCTGGCTACTCGCGTCAATGACGCTTTCGAGGCTACTTGCTCCGCGCCCTGCGGGCTTGGGCAAAGGGCGCTGCCCTCTGCACGCCCGCTCTCGCCCGCGAGGCGTCGGGGAGCAGGGGTTAAAAGCCCTCCCTGCTCCCTCTCCGTGAGGCTCTGGCCGCTGCTGCCGCGTCAAGGGTTCGCCCCGTCTGGCCCGAGTCCTCGCCCGTGCCGGGCTGCGGGCCGCACCAGCCAGCCGTGGCCGCGTTGGGGTCGCCTCAGAAAACGGAAAATAAAGCACGCTAGGCCCTTACTTACCCAGATGTTTGACTGTTCGTGGCACTTTCACCATGGCAATTGCAATTGCCCAACCCTTGCAAAATGCCGCACGCCTCTACAGATCGAGAGCCAGAACACTTCTCGCGCAAATCAACCAAGTGCCGTTTTAACTGCAACAGCGCGGACACACGCATTTCCACCTGTTGAATATGGGCCTCCAGCAGCGTGTTGACCTCCCCACAGTCCTGCATCGGGTTGTCTCGCAGACCCAGCAATGCGCGAATCTCGCTCAACGTCATGTCCAGAGAACGGCAATGGCGGATGAATTGCAAACGCTCGATGTGAGCATCACCGTACAGCCGGAAGTTGCCACCGCTACGTGCCGGCTTTGGCAGAAGCCCTTCCTTCTCGTAGTAGCGGATGGTCACGACCTCGCACCCAGAGCGCTTGGCGAGGTCGCCAATTCTGATTTCCATGCCTCAATCTCCATTTATTACTTGACTCTATAGTTACTATAGAGTTTTTAATGGAGCTTGCATAGACGATTTGAAGGAGTTATCCATGAGCGAATGCGCTTCAAAGGGGTGTGGCTGCACGACTGAGCCGATCATCCAACCCACGGCACCGGCCCCGCTGGCAACCGGATCGGCTCAAGCGGTGTACCGCATCGAGAACATGGATTGCCCCACGGAAGAGGCGCTGATCCGAGGCAAGCTGGCTGGGCTGGCGGGTGTGGTTGGTCTTGAGTTCAACCTGATGCAGCGTACCTTGGCCGTGCGGCACGAATTGCCTTCGCTGTCTCCCGTTGAGCAGGCACTGAAGGCCATCGGCATGCAAGCTGTGCGCATGGATCAGGCGTCGGCCGGGCAGACGACCAAGCTGTCCATTGCCAAGATGGATTGCCCGACCGAAGAGGCGTTGATCCGCAACAAGCTCGGCACCGTGGCCGGTGTTGCTGATCTCGATTTCAACCTGATGCAGCGCACGCTGTCGGTACGCCATGCTGACGGGGTTCTGCCGGATGTGCTTGTGGCACTACAAGCACTCGGATTCGAGGCGCAGGTCGAGGACAAGGCCGTGGCCGCGTCGCCATCCGCGTCCCCTGTGACAACGCCGACCAACTGGTGGCCGCTCGGCATTTCCCTCATCGCTGCATCGGCGGCCGAAGCGGTCTACTGGTTCCACGACGGCAATCATTGGTCAGTCGTCATTCTGGCGCTTGTCGCGGTCTTGACGGGGGGGCTGTCCACCTACAAGAAGGGCTGGATCGCGCTCAAGAACCGTAACCTCAACATGAACGCCCTGATGTCGATTGCCGTCACGGGTGCTATGTTCATCGGCCACTGGCCCGAAGCTGCGATGGTAATGGTGCTCTTCGCGCTGGCCGAGGTGATCGAGGCCAAGTCATTGGATCGCGCCCGTAACGCCATCCGTGGACTGCTCGACCTGACCCCGGAGCAGGCCACGGTGCAGCAGCCTGACGGCACATGGCGCGAGGTGAGCGCCAAGCAAATCGCCGTCGGCAGCCGCGTCCGGGTCAAACCGGGCGAGCGCATCGCGCTCGATGGTGAGGTGCTAGAGGGCCGCTCTACGGTCAACCAAGCCCCGATCACGGGCGAAAGCCTCCCGGTCGAGAAATCTCCCGGTGATCCGGTGTTCGCTGGGACGATCAACGAATCCGGCTCGTTCGAATACCGCGTCACTGCCGTGGCCAGCAGTTCCACTTTGGCCCGCATCATTCACGCGGTAGAGGCTGCGCAAGGTAGCCGTGCACCGACCCAGCGTTTTGTCGATCAGTTCGCCCGCTGGTACACGCCTCTCGTGTTCGCCCTGGCCATCGCCGTTGCACTGCTGCCCCCGCTTCTCATGGGCGCGGCATGGATGGACTGGATTTACCGTGCATTGGTTCTGCTGGTGGTCGCCTGCCCGTGCGCACTGGTGATCTCTACACCGGTCAGCATCGTCAGCGGCCTGGCCGCCGCCGCTCGCCACGGCATTCTCATCAAAGGTGGCGTCTATCTGGAAGAAGGCCGCAAGCTGCGCTGGCTGGCTCTGGACAAGACCGGCACGATCACGCACGGCAAGCCCGCACAGACCGACTTTGTCACATGGGGCAATGCACTCGCCTCGGACAGCCGCAGCATCGCTGCCAGTCTGGCGGCCCGCTCAGACCATCCTGTATCCAAGGCGGTGGCACAGGCCGCGCAGACGGACGGGGTTGCCTTGCTCGACGTGGCCGAATTCAACGCGCTGCCCGGTCGGGGTGTGCAAGGCCAAATCAACGGTGCGACCTACCATCTGGGCAACCACCGGATGCTCGAAGAGCTGGGGCAGTGCACACCAGAGCTGGAGCAGCGCATCGCTGCGCTGGAAACCGCTGGCAAGACCGTCGTGATGTTGGTAGGCGCAAAAGGGGTACATGCCTTATTCGCCGTAGCGGACACCATCAAGGACAGCAGCAGGACCGCCATCGCCGAGCTGCACGCACTGGGCATCAACACCATGATGCTGACCGGCGACAACCCCCATACGGCACAGGCCATTGCCGCACAAGCCGGAATCGACCGTGCGCAAGGCAACCTACTCCCAGATGACAAATTGCGCGAAGTGGAGCAACTGGCCCGAAGCGGCAAGGTTGGCATGGTCGGTGATGGCATCAACGATGCACCGGCCTTGGCGCGTGCGGATATCGGCTTTGCCATGGGAGCCGCTGGCACCGACACCGCCATCGAAACGGCTGATGTGGCGCTGATGGACGATGACCTGCGCAAAATTCCGACCTTCGTGCGCCTGTCGCGTGCGACGGCGCAGGTGCTGATGCAAAACATTGTGCTGGCCCTTGGCATCAAGGCAGTCTTTCTGGTGCTCACCTTCACGGGTCACGCGACCATGTGGATGGCTGTGTTTGCTGACATGGGGGCCAGCTTGCTCGTCGTTGGCAATGGCTTGAGGCTGTTGCGCCGATGAGCTGGAAATTCTTTCTCTATGACTGGGGTGGTCTGAACATCGCGATGTTTCAAGCCATCAACACGGGTACGCCTGCCGCGCTGGGGCCGCTGGCGTGGTTCTTCAGCCTCGTGGGAAGTTACTGGACAGCGCCGCTGATGCTGCTGGGTCTGTGGTGGTGGTCGAAGTCGGCCACCAACCCGACGCATGGCAGGGCCGTTCGGCATCGCCTTATTGGTTTTATCGCGGCCTTCTTGCTGGCGTTACTGGCCGCCACCATCTTGAAGCTATGGCTCGACTTTCCACGCCCGCCTGCCGTTTTTGGCGACATGGTGCGCGTTATCGGGGGCATCGAACGACACTACAGCCTGCCCAGCGGGCATGCCACCTATGCCGCGCTGGTGGTCGGCGCGCTCTGGCCTTTGATAGGCCGTCGTGGCCGCATCGGCTTGGTGTTGTACGCCGCATTGGTCGGTTGGTCACGCATCGCAGCCGGAATGCACTTTCCTGCCGATGTGCTGGCGGGGTGGGTACTTGGATTGAGTTGCACGGCGCTCGCCGGGTGGCTGATGCCGCTGGCCGTCCCTGTGTGGCAATCGGCTCGCCGCACATCGACTTGGGTCTGGTTCGCAGTGGCCGCCAGTGCTGTCATGACCGATCAGCTCGCAAAGTTCGCCATCACCCGCACGTTTGCCTCCGGTGAACAGGTCGAAGTCACGCCCTTCTTCAACTTCGTCCATGTCCTGAATCCCGGCGCGGCATTCAGCTTTCTGGCGAACGCTGGCGGCTGGCAACGTTACTTTTTCATCACGCTGGGCCTGGTCGTTTCTGCTTGGCTGGGACGCATGCTGTGCCAGCAATTGCCCCGTCTCGAAGCGATGGGATACAGCCTGATCCTCGGCGGTGCGCTGGGCAATGTCGCGGATCGTGTGCTGCGTGGACAGGTTGTTGATTTCCTTGACTTCCATTGGCGACTTGCGCACTGGCCCGCCTTCAACCTCGCTGATGTGGCGATAACTATCGGAGCGCTCTGCCTGTTCTTGACGGTTGTACCGAAAAGCAGTAAAGGCACAGAGGCCGAGGTGTCCGGTTAAGCTATA
>DDRS01000017.1:0-94605 GCA_002343685.1 Thiobacillus denitrificans
CGTGGAGTTAAGCAGAGGTTTCATGCTATAAAGCGGCAACCTGATAAAACAAATTTCTGACGCCCAGTGGCTCAAGCGTATTTCTTTTTCTGGCGGCTGGTGTTGCTGACATGTCTGTTCAGCCCGCTTACCGCATCAGCCGGAATCATCGTCAATCCCGACGTTGAAGGCCACAGCATCAGCATCACCTCCCTGCGCAACATTTACACCCTGCGCCAGACGTTGTGGCCCAACCACCAACCCATCGTGGTTTTCGTCCTGCCGGATGACCATCCGGCACACGTGGCCTTCGCCAAGGAGAAACTCGGCCTTTATCCCTATCGTCTGCGCCAGACCTGGGACCGGATGAGCTTCAGCGGAATGGCCAGTGCGCCGATTCAGGTAAAGGACGAGAACGAAATGCGGGCACGCGTGCGGGCCACACCGGGCGCCATCGGTTATACAAGCAAGGACATGGTTTATGACGGCATCAAGACGCTTAGGCTGGAATAGCCTGCTGTTGGGCAGCCTGCTGGCAGTGTCGCCCGTCCGGGCTGACGAATTGGCCGGCCCTCGCTACCAGATCCAGGGTTTCGCCGCCCAGGGCCTGATCGGCAGCACCAACAACCGTTTCTTCGGCGACAGCCGGAATGGGGTCAGCACCGAGTTCACCGAAGCCGGCCTCCATGGGACCTGGCAGGCGCTCGACGCGGTGCGATTGTCCGGCCAGGTCCTGTATCGGCGTGCGGGCGAAAGCGATCGGGATGGCCTGCGCGTGGATTATGCCCAGGCGGACTGGCAGTTTTACCAGACCGATGTCAGCCAGCTCGGACTCAAGTTCGGCAAGGTCAAGCTTCCCTACGGCCTGTATAACGAAACGCGCGACGTACCGTTCACGCGTTCCGGCATCCTGTTGCCGCAGTCGGTCTATGTCGACAACAGCCGCGACTTGCTACTCGCCGCGCCCGGGGCCTTCCTGCATGGTGCCAGCGTGCAGGAATACGGCGCGTTCGACTTCCTGCTGGGCTGGGTGCGTCCCAATTTCGACAGCCCCTCCGTCGATTACAGTTTTCTTGGCAACACGCGGCCGGGCAAGCTGGAAGGCAAGGGCGCACTCGGTGCCCGCCTGCGCTGGGATCTGCCGACCGATACCACGTTGATGCTGACCTATGCCAATGCCAGGGCCGAGTATGCGCCCGGCAGCAGCGACACGCTGGCAGCAGGCAAGGTGCAGTTCCGCAATATCCTCTTCACGGCCCAGCAACGCCTCGATACCGTCACATTGACGGCCGAGTATGGCGAGCCCCGCTTCGATACCGCAGGCTTCGGCCCGTTCCTGCCCAACAGCCACCGGGTCATCCAGGCAGGGTATCTCCAGGGCGAATGGCGTTTCCTCCCCGCCTGGGAACTGATGCTGCGCCATGACGTCTTCTACCGGGACAAGCACGACAAGGACGGCCATCTGTTTGCTGCCGCCACCGGTCTGCCGGCCCACAGCATGTTTGCCCGCGACACGACGCTGGGGCTGCGCTGGGACACCACGCCCAACCTGATGCTGCGTGCGGAGTTCCACCATGTCGATGGTACCGGCTGGCTGCCGGGCCCTGACAACCCTGTCTTTCTCAGCCGCGAACAACGCTGGAACATGTGGCTCCTGCAAGCAGCCTATCGGTTCTAGGCCATGCGATTGCCCGTTTTTCTCAGCCTGAAATGGAAGCTGCTGTTGCCGCTCACGCTGGCCATGGCGATCGGCACGATGGCGCTTACCTGGATCAACGACGCCAACCTGCGCCGTGAAGTTCAGCAGACACGGCTCGACAGCGCAACCCGCAACGAGGCGCTGCTACGCTTCCTGATCCAACAGAACGAACGCCAGCTGGTGGATGCCGGGTCGGCGCTGGCCGATTTTCTGGTGGCCAGCCACGGCGGCCCGCCCGATCTGGATGCCGGCTTCGCTCTGCAGCCATACTGGGATCAGCTCAGCCTCAACCAGGGATTCGAAAGCCTGCGCCTGTACGATGCCGGTCAGCGGCTGCTGACCGGTTTCGGCAGCACGCCGGCGCCCGACGCATTGATCGCGTCCCGACTCGGGGAAGTGCTCTCGAACGAACATCCTGCCAGCGGCCTGTACTGTGCCGAACGCTGCCTGTTCTACGGCATGGCGCCGGTACTGCGCCAGGGCCGTACCGCCGGCGTGGTGGTGGTCTCGATGGATCTGTCCAACCTGCTGAGCACGTTTGGCCAAAGCAGCGGGCACGACCTGGCGGTCGCAGTCGACCGCCAGCAGAAAACCGCGCTGATCGCCGCCACCACCCCGGACATCGGGGCAATGGTGGGCCAGGCGGATTTCGTTCCTTATCCACAACGGCCGCAGCTCGAATCGGCGCTGACCCACAGCAAAGGCAAGGCCTATGTATGGCAAAAGCTGAAGCCGCTTGCGAGCACGTCCGATACCCCCTATTTCATTGCACGCAAGGACGTAACCGATGCCGAGCGCGCCATCAGGCAATCCTTTCTGACCAATCTGGTCACAGGGCTGACCGTTTTCATCCTCGCCGAAGGCGTGCTGCTGGTTTCGCTCGCCTGGCTGATGCGGCGGATGAACCGGGTCAGCACCGGCCTGCCATTGCTGGGCGACGGCCGCTGGCGCGACGCACGCCAGCATCTGCAGTTCCGCGACATCGCGCCGGGCGACGAACTCTCCACCCTGGAGAAAGCGGCGCTCACGCTTGCCAGCCAGCTTGAATCGCTCGACACCGCCGCACGCAACCAGCAGAACGACCTCGCCAAGCTGGTCGACACCCTGTCGCACGAACGCGACTTCATCTCCGGCCTGCTGGATACGGCGCAGGCGCTGATCCTGACCCAGGATCGCCAGGGCGTGATCCGCATGGCCAACCATTACGTGGAAACCCTGACCGGCCTCACCGAGCAACAGCTGATCGGGCAGGATTACTTCAAGCAGATGATCGCGCCGCAGGAAAGCCGCGACTGGCGTTCGCGGCTCCTCGTTCATTTCCTCAACGACCCCGCGCCGCTGCGATTCGAGGCGCTGCTCGCCACACCCGACGGCCTGCGCAACATTACCTGGGTACATTCGCTGATCGGCCAGAAAGGCGACAGCGAACCCCTGATCCTGTCGGTGGGGCTGGACCTGACCGAACTCAAGAGCGCGCAGGCGCGCGCCAGTTATCTATCCGACTACGACACGCTGACCGGACTCTACAACCGCCAGGGCTTCCAGCGGCGGCTGGCCCACGCCCTGACCGAACTGAAGAGCGGCGCCCTCCTGCTGATCGACCTGGATGATTTCAAGGCGATCAACGACCTGGCCGGCCACAGCGCCGGCGATGCCGTGATCCAGAACATGGCCGAACGGCTGCGCGAACTCCAGCCGGCATCCAAGCTGGCCGCACGGCTGGGCGGCGACGAGTTTGCCCTCTACTTCGAACCCCTGCCGGACGCTCAGTTGCTGCAGACTGCGCGTTTTCTGTGCAAGGGCGACCGCGACCAGCACATCGCCACCGCCTGCGTGGGCATCGCCGTAGTCCAGCCCGACTGCACCACGGAAAGCCTGCTGGGCCATGCCGATCTGGCGCTATCCCAGGCGCGTGCCAAAGGCCGCTCCAACTGGCATCTCTACAACCCGGGAGACGGCACCCGCGAAAGCCTGCTGGACCGCACGTCGCAGCTTGCGTTGATCACCGACGCGCTGCACGACAACCGGCTGGCGTTGTTCCTACAGCCCATTATGTCGATCCAGGCCGGACGGGCCGTGCACTATGAGGCGCTGCTGCGGGTCCGGACGCCGGACGGGCAGATTCTGCCGCCCGCCCCGCTGATCGCCGCGGCCGAAGCCTCGGGACTGATCCGGGAGATCGATCAGTGGGTGCTGCAGCATGCCATCTCCCTGATCGCGAGTCAGCCCGGTCTGCACCTCGCGGTCAACCTGTCCGCCCGCAGCCTCGACAACCCCGAGTTGCCTGCTCTGTTGCAAGCCATGCTGGAGCAGCAAGGCGTCCAGCCGTATCAACTGATCCTGGAAATCACCGAAACGGCGACTCTCAACCAGATGACGCATGCCGAAATCCTGCTCACCGGCATTCGCGCGCTCGGCTGCAAGCTGGCGCTGGACGATTTCGGCGTGGGTTTTTCCACCTTCCAGTACCTGAAACATCTGCCGGTGGATTTCGTCAAAATCGACGGCTCATTCATTCGCACGCTGGATCACAGCGAGGATGACCGCCTGTTCGTAAGAGCTCTGGTCGAGGCCATACACGGCTATGGCAAGCTGGCGATTGCGGAATACGTCGAGACCGAGGCCATTCTTCGGTGGGTGACGGAACTGGGCGTGGACTATGCCCAGGGCTATCACTTCGGCCGACCGCAGCCGGCCGAATCGGTACTTCCGCTCAAGCCTGGCTGATTGCGGACAGGGTGCTATACCTAACATTCTCACGCGCCACACCAGGAGGTTGCCATGAATACACGGCTCGATTCATCCAGCACCGCCGTCTTCGATCTCGACGGTTTCCTGATCGACCCCGCCATGTGGAATGAAAGCCTGGCCGACCGTATCGCCCAAACCGACGGCATCGGCCCCCTCAGCAAGGCGCAGTTTGCCCTGCTGCAGGCCTTGCGGAGCGAATTTTCCAAGTTCAACAACGTCACCGCGCTCAGCCATGTCTGTCACCTCATTGGGCAAGAGGCCGACTGCATGCAACACCTGTTCCCCAATCCGCGCGAAGCCTGGCGACTGGCAGGGCTTCCCAATCCGGGCGAGGAAGCCAAAACCTATCTTTGACGCTGCCTGGCCAGGCAGCCCGGCCGGCAACATCCGCTGCGTGCCAGGTGCTTCTCCCCGCCCGGAATCCGGTAAGATTGGCGTTTTCCATTCGTTAGAGAATTTTCACCATGTCCATGGCCGACCGCGATGGCGTCATCTGGTACGACGGCAAGCTCGTCCCCTGGCGCGACGCCACCACCCACGTCCTGACCCACACCCTGCACTACGGCATGGGTGTCTTCGAGGGCGTGCGCGCCTACAAGGCCGAGCAGGGCACGGCGATCTTCCGCCTGCAGGAGCACACCGACCGCCTGTTCCGCTCCGCCCACATCCTCGGCATGAAGCTGCCGTTCGACAAGGCCACGATTTCCGAGGCGCAGCGCACCGTCGTACGCGAGAACAAGCTCGAATCCGGCTATCTGCGCCCGATGGCGTTTTTCGGCTCGGAAGCCATGGGCATCTCGGCCAAGAACCTGTCGGTACATGTCATCGTTGCCGCCTGGCCGTGGGGTGCGTATCTGGGCCAGGAAGCGCTGGAACGCGGCATCCGCGTGAAGACCAGTTCGTTCTCGCGTCACCACGTCAACATCACCATGTGCAAGGCCAAGGCCAACGGCAACTACATGAACTCCATCCTCGCGCACAAGGAAGCCGAAACTGACGGCTACGACGAGGCGCTGCTGCTCGACGTCGACGGCTTCGTCGCCGAAGGCTCGGGCGAGAATTTCTTCATGGTCCGCAACGGCAAGCTCTACACGCCCGATCTGACGGCCGCCCTGGAAGGCATCACGCGCGACACCATCGTGCAACTGGCTGGAGAAATCGGTCTGCAGGTCATCGAGAAGCGCATCACGCGCGACGAGGTCTACTGCGCCGACGAGGCCTTCTTCACCGGCACCGCCGCCGAAGTCACGCCGATCCGCGAACTCGACAACCGCACCATCGGCGAAGGAACCCGTGGCCCCGTCACCGCACGCCTGCAGGCGATGTATTTCGACTGCGTGCATGGCCGCGCCGACGCCCATACCGACTGGCTCAGCCCGGTCTGAGCAGGCACGCCATGAGCGAACGACACGACAATACCCAGCGCGTCATCGAAATCACCGAAAACGACCTGCCACTGCATTGCCCAATGCCTCAGCAGACCGACTGGAGTGCCCATCCGCGCGTCTACCTGCCCATCGAAGCGCGCGGCGATGCGCTATGTCCCTATTGCGGCACGCTCTATCGCCTGAAAGGCAAGCCCAGCGGCAGTCACCACTAGCGCTGTCGTCCCTGACCAGGGACGACAGATCCTGATCCGAGGATCATGTCCGAATCCACCTTCCCCACCCCCGAATCCACCGAGGCCGCGTTCTACGCCGCCTTCGAGGTGCGCTCGCTCGATGCCATGATGGCGGTCTGGGCCAGCGACGACAGCATTGCCTGCATTCATCCCATGGCCGCGCCGCTGAACGGGCGTGCTGCCGTGGCAGCCGGCTGGCGCAGCATGTTCGAGGCCGCGGGCCAGTTCAGCGTGCAGGTGGAAGTCGCCCACCAAATACGTGAAACCTCGCAGGTCGTCCGCATCGTTCGCGAATACCTCGTTATCGGTCAGGAGACGGAACCGCGCCCGCCCATACTCGCGACCAATGTCTACCGCAAGGAAGCCGACGGCGGCTGGCGCATGGTGCTGCACCACGCCTCGCCGCTCCAGGTGGGCGGCACGTCGCCCTCGCGCACGCCGCCCGTGGTCCTGCATTAAGAAGGATCGGCAGCGATTTGGCTAAACCCCGCGCCATGTCTTTTCCGGAAAACATGGCTTATCGCGCCCCTGTCTGGCTGCCCGGCGGCCACCTGCAAACGATCTACAGCAGCCTGTTCATCCACGTTCCGCCGGTGACCTACCGGCGTGAGCGACTGGAACTGCCGGACGGCGACTTTCTCGATTTCGACTGGGTGGACGGTCGGCCGGGCGAGCCGGTGGTGGTGCTGTTCCACGGCCTGGAAGGCAGCGCCGACAGCCACTACGCACGCGACCTCATGGCCCATGCCCGAACACGCGGCTGGCATGGCGTGGTGGCGCATTTCCGTGGCTGCTCAGGTGAGGACAACCGCCTGCCGCGCGCCTATTTTGCCGGCGACAGTGAGGATATCGAACGCATGCTGCGTCATGTCAAATCCTTGCACGTCCGTGCCCCGGTTTACGCCGTCGGCGTCTCGCTTGGCGGCAACGCGCTGCTGAAATGGCTGGGCGAACAGGGCGAAGCGGCACGTACGCTGGTCGAACGTGCCGCCGGCGTTTCTGCACCGCTCGATCTCACCGCAGCCGGCCACACGCTCGATCATGGTTTCAATCGCCGTGTCTACACCGCGCGCTTCCTCGTCACCCTGAAGCAGAAAGCCCTGCGCAAGGCCGTCGGCTTTCCCGGCGCCCTGGATGCGAAAGCGATTGCGGCCGCCACCACCTTCCGCGAATTCGACACGCTGGTCACGGCCCGGCTGCATGGCTTTCGCGATGCCGACGATTACTGGCTGAAGGTCTCCGCCAAACCCCTGCTGCACGCCATCGCAGTCCCCACACTCGTCATCAACGCGCGAAACGATCCGTTCCTGCCGGCCTGGGCCTTGCCGTCGCCAGACGAAGTCTCGCCGACCGTCACGCTCGAACAGCCAGCCACCGGTGGCCACGTCGCCTTCCCTTCCGGCCCGTTCCCGGGCAACCTCGACTGGCTTCCACGCCGATTGATGCAGCATTTCGACACACAGCCCGGGTAGAATCGATCCATCTGAAAACAGGGAGCGTGTTGTGGAATACCCCAAGGAAATCTTCAAGGCCTATGACATCCGCGGTATCGTCGGCACGACCTTCACGCCGGAAATCGTCGAGGCCATCGGCCACGCCATCGGTTCCGAAGCGGCCGCACGCAGCCAGGCCGAAATCTGCATCGGCCGCGATGGTCGTCTGTCAGGCCCCGATCTCGCCGCAGCCCTGGCACGCGGCATCCGCAAGGCCGGCGTCGGCGTCGTCGACCTCGGCATGGTCGCCACGCCGATGACCTATTTCGCCGCCTATCAACTGGGGACGAACAGCGCAGTGATGGTCACCGGCAGCCACAACCCGCCCGACTACAACGGCCTGAAAATGGTGCTCGGTGGCGAGACATTATCGGGCGAGGCCATCCAGAAGCTGCGCGAGCGGCTGGTGAACAACGATCTCGCACACGGCGACGGCGGCTACCGCCAGCACGACATCGCCGGCGAATATCTCGCGCGCATCGTGTCGGATGTAAAACTCGCGCGGCCGATGAAGATCATCGTCGACTGCGGCAACGGCGTACCCGGCGCCTTCGCGCCCAAGCTCTACCGCAACATGGGCTGCCAGGTCGAGGAACTGTTCTGCGACGTCGACGGCAACTTCCCCAACCACCATCCCGATCCTTCGCAGCCCAAGAACCTGCAGGACCTGATCGCCGCGCTTAAGACCAGCGACGCCGAAATCGGTCTCGCCTTCGACGGCGACGGCGACCGTCTCGGCGTGGTCACCAAGGACGGCAGCATCATCTTCCCCGACCGCCAGCTGATGCTGTTCGCAGACGACGTGCTTTCACGCAACCCGGGCGCCGAGATCATCTTCGACGTCAAGTCCACCCGAAAGCTGTTCGGCTGGATCCGCGAACGCGGCGGCCGACCGCTTTTGTGGAAGACTGGCCACAGCTTCATCAAGGCCAAGATGAAGGAGACCGGCGCATTACTGGCCGGCGAAATGTCCGGCCACGTGTTCTTCAAGGAACGCTGGTACGGCTTCGACGACGGCCTGTATGCCGGCGCCCGCCTGCTCGAATATCTCAGCAAGCAGGCCGACATCAACGCCACCCTGCATGGCCTGCCCGACACGATCAACACGCCCGAGCTCAACATCAAGATGGCCGAAGGCGAACATTACACGCTGATGGACACGCTGCAGAAAACCGCCCGCTTTCCCGATGCCCGGGAGATCATCACGCTCGACGGATTGCGCGTCGAGTATGCCGATGGTTTCGGCCTGGCACGACCGTCGAACACCACGCCGGTGATCGTGCTGCGCTTCGAAGCCGATACGAACGAAGCGCTGGAACGGATCCAGGCCGATTTCCGCCGCGTGATCCACCAGGCCGCACCCGGTCTCGCGCTGCCGTTTTGATCTGCAGGAAGTGACGCGGGTCCATGCGGGTTTTGCCTTCGATTGCCCTTAGGCATTCCCTATGGCTTCGGCGTCAGTAATTTCTCATACTCCGCCAAGGTGCTTAGGCCCATCGCCCGTTTGGTCATGCGCTCGCGGGCAAACTGCCGCGGTGCATGCATCATGCGTTCCCACCCCTCCCCATTGTCGAGAAGACTGATCAATTTTTCCCGAAGCGCCGCAGCATCGCCGACCGGAACGATCAACTCGGGAGGCAGCACTTCGTTCGCAACGGGAACATCGGTGGATACTATTTTCACATCACAAAACAAGGCCTCGTTGAACACATAGGAAAACCCCTCTCGTCTGGAAGCGATGATGACTGCGTCTGCCGAAGCCATCAGGGAAGGGATATTGTCCTTATGGCCCAGCAAACGGATATTGGCCGCGGACGTCAAGTTCGCCACGCGTTGCTGCAGGGCGGGGCGCTCGGGCCCTTCTCCCGCTATCACAAGGCTGACCGGCAATCCGTCGATGGCATCCAGCAGCACATCGAATCCCTTGGCAGTCACCAGTCTACCGACGGCGCATAGGACGGGGAGATCGGCGGGCAACTGATATATCCCCCGGATATCGATCTTCTCGAAACCTGGCTGGTCGACGCCATTGTAGATAACCGAGGCCTGCGTCGCGGGGAAAGACCGGGCGAGATGCCGGCTCACAGTGACGACATGATCCAGTTTCCGGAACGCCTCGACATCACGTTTCATGTTGTGCAACGTCCCTATGGTTGGACTGCGCAACCACGGCTTCAGAGAAGCCACCAGGCTGGCCGCCTTGTTGGCCTGGGCATGGATCACATCGCAGCGGCAAGCTCGCAGCTTGACGAGCAATTCGAGCAGCAACAGGGGATTGCGGCGACTCAGACTGAAATGCACCGGAACCTGTCGCGCCTCTTCAGGCAACGTCACCAGGAACCGTCGATCGCCCAGGACGATTGCTTCATGGCCAGCCGCAAGAATCTGCTGCGTCAGTTCGCGTACGTGTTTTTCCAGTCCACCTTCACCATAGCTGGCGATGACTTGGCATATCCTCAAAACGAGTCCTCTTCTCTATCCGTTCTTCGTCAAACCATGCAAACGTATCACTGAAACAACACGCCATTGCCGGTGATGCCGGGCGATTCAGCGTCAGTTGACCAGCAGCGGCGCCGGCCGGTGCAGCAGATAGCCCTGTACGAAGTCCACCCCCATTTCTTCCAGGCAGTTCAGCTCGGCCTCGGTTTCGACCTGCTCGGCGATGGTCTGCTTGCCCAGTTCGTGCCCCAGCGTATGGATGGCCTTGACGATGGCGAGCTTCTCGCGGTCGTGGTCCATGCCGCGCACAAATTCGCCGTCGATCTTGAGGTAAGCCACCGGCAGGCGCTTCAGGTAGCCGAATGATGACTGCCCCTTGCCGAAGTCGTCCAGCGCGAACAGGATGCCATGCGACTTCAGCGCCAGGATCAGCTTCTCGCATGAATCGAGGCTGTCGATGGCGGCGGTTTCGGTCACCTCGAAACTGATCCGCGCAGGGTCGAAGTGATACTGGCCGATTTCGTCGAGTATGAATTCGGCCGTACCCGGATCGCTAAGACTGCGTCCTGACAGGTTGATCGCATAACTGGCCTCGTCTTCGGGATGCGTGTCGAGATAGGCGAAGAAATTGCGGATCACCCAGCGGTCGAAGCTGGGTGCCAGCCCGTAGCGCTCGGCTGCCGGCAGGAATTCACCGGGCGAGATGATCGCGCCATCCTCGCCACGCAGGCGCAACAGGATCTCGTAGTGCGACGTCGAAGCATCTGGTGACAAGGCCACTTTCTGCTGGCGATACAGCATAAACCGGTGCGCCTCGAATGCCTTGGTGATGGCGCCCACCCATTGCATCTCGTCGTTGATCTTCTGCAAAGCCGGGTGGGTTTTTTCATAGACCTGGATCGCGTTGCCGCCCAGCGACTTGGCGTGGTAGCAGGCCGTGTCGGCCTGCGCCAGGATCTCGCCGATGTCGACCATGCCGCCATGCAACTCGGTTACCCCGAAGCTCACCCCGAGGCGGAACACCTTGTCGTCCCATTCGAAACGGAAGCGGCCGATTTCGTCGCGCAACCCCTGTATGTGATCCATCGCTGCAGGCAACGTGGTATCGACGAACAGCAGGCCGAATTCATCGCCGCCCAGCCGTGCCAGGTAATGGTTCCTGCCTTCCGCGCGCTGCCCCATGATGGCTGTCAGGCGTTGCAGCAAGGCGTCGCCCGCACGGTGTCCACAGGTGTCGTTGACCAGCTTGAATCGATCCAGATCGATGTAGCAGAAAATGCAATGCCGCGCCTCCTGCTGCACGCTCTGCAAGGCCTCCGTCAGCTTGTCTTCCATCATGCGGCGATTCCACAGACCGGTGAGCGGGTCGCGTTCGGCCTGCCAGGCAAGCCGCTGCATCAGACTGCGACGTTCACTCTCGTCCTGGAACACCAGCACGCCACCCTGTACCTTGCCGTCGCTGGAACGGATCGGCGCGGCAGTATCGCTGATCGCAATCCTTGCACCATCCTGGCGGCGAATGATCGTATGGTTGCCCAGCTCGACCACCCTATTGCGCCGCAGCGCCTGTTCAAGCGGATTCGCCACGGGTGCGCCACTCTGTTCATTGGCCAGCGGCAGCACCTCGGATACCTGCCGCCCCTGCGCATCGATACTGCTGAAACCGGTCAGCGCTTCCGCCCTGGGGTTGAGGAATTCGATCCGCCCTTCCGCATCGGTGACGACCACGGCATCCGCAATGGATTCGATCGTCACGCGCAGGCGTTCCTTCTCGACCAGCAGGTCGTTATGCTCGCGTCCCAGCGCAGCGATCAGACGGCTGACATGATCGGCCATGCGATTGAACATCAACTGGGTATCGCGGACTTCGGGCGGCGAACCGTGCACCAGGCTGGCGCGCGCGTTGAAATCGCCGGACTCGATCGCCCGTGCCGCCGTACGCAGGGCGTACAGGCCGCGCAGGTTGACCTGAAGCATCCAGCGCAGCAGCAACATGACGCCGACCAGACTGCCGACTGCCAGCGCAGTGAAGCGCACCGCCAGGACCCACAAGCCCTGAATGGTCGGCGCGTCATCCAGGGCAACCGAAACCGTACCGTAGGATGCGCCGCCGACGACGAGCTCGGATTGCGCGCGAGGCGCACGGATATCCACCAGCGTGGCGAACCAGGCCGGATAAGGGTGCAGCTCGGACGGCGTGTCCGCCTCGAACGCGACCTGGCGGGCAGCGAAGCGCACATTCAGGGCATGGAAACGGTCCACGCGCGCATGGATCGCCTGCTCGATCGCAGGGTAATCACGCAACAACGCCTGATCCTGGATCGCCGTCATGATCGCGCCCAGTTCGCGCTCCGCACCCACATCGAGTTGTTGCTGGGCGCGCTCGGTAAGCGGCAGGCCCAGCACCGCCAACGCCACCAGATACATGACGAGCACCAACACGAACACCGTGCCCAGGATGCGCGTATGCAGGCTGTCATGCGTGTTGCGCAACGCCTGCGGATCACTCATTCAGCGGTACCCGCGTATGCTGGAAGAACGCACGGTAGTCGGCATAATCACGATCGTCCGCCGCGACGAATCCCCGCACATGGGACAGCCCGAGCGACTGGGCCGACTGTTGCAGCGCGCGCAGTCCCACCGGGTCGTCCGCCATGTTGATGAAAGCCTGCCTGACCTTTTCGCCGTCCGCCGTGCTGATCCGCGGCGACGCCATCACGGCAAGGTCGAAATAGGGTTTCGATTCGGCCAGCACCCGGTATTTCAACTGGCGACGTCGGGCGAAATCCGCCATGACCTGGTCGCTGACCCCGGCGGCCGCAACCTGGCCCGATTCCAGCTGCCCCATTGCCGCTTCCTGATTGCCGGAAAACAGCGGCGCGACATTGATCTCCGCACGCAGCAGCGCGTCCATAGGCAGATAGTAGCCGGTGAAGCCATAGGGGTTCGCGAACGCCACCGGCTTGCCGGCCAGTTCGTGCAGCGTTGCGACCGGCGAGTTGTCGAGCACGACCACCTGCCCACGGATACCCTGCGTGTCCTGCCGGGCCAGCACACGCCAACCAAGCTTGTGCCGCTTCGGCGTGAACAGATGGTTGGTGTAGGCGAAATCCAGCTTCCCCGCAACCACGCGATCGGTGGTTTCATTCGCGGTGCGCCCGATATGCAGTTCCAGCGGCACGCCCGAACGCGTCGAGACATACGCCAGGATGGGGTTCCAGTACGCCGCGGTCGCCTGCAGGCTCCGGTGATTGAGCACGCCGAACGCATACGGTGCGGGCGGCGCAGCCTGGCATGCCGTGCCCAGCAGCAAGGCCAGGCACATCCCTGTTCTCCTCATGTTGTCTCCCATGATTTATTATTCGAACGGCAATTGTTATTGTGTGGCGAGCGCAGCTTCGAGCCGGGCAATAACAAAACGGGGGCGAGATGCATGGCCCCCCACAATGACGGACAAAGCCTGCCGATCTTGAATCCGCGTGCCAACCACATGGACACGCCCTAGAATCACGACTGTCCCCCCGCTGCTGGAGTTCACCATCAACTGCCTCCTCTTCGCCGATTCCAAAGCCCAACCCATCGCATTCGACGACATCAGCGAGCATGTCGGGCAGCCGGACCGGTTCATCTGGGTCGAACTGAAATCGCCGGATAGCCAGACCATCACCCGTCTTGGCCAGGAACTCGGCCTGCATGCGCTGGCGCTGGAAGATGCGATTTCCACGCACCAGCGCCCCAAGCTGGAAGAGTACGACGGGCATATTTTCATAGCCGTGCGCACGGCACAGCTATGGGAAGCGCGCCTGGAACTCGGCGAAACGCATTTGTTCGTGGGCAGGAATTATGTCGTTGCCATCCGCCACGACAGCGGCGGCGGCTACCAGCGCGTGAGCGACCGCCTGCAGCGCCTTCCCAACGGGCTCAAGGCGGCCACGCCTTACGCGCTGTATCTGGTGCTCGATCTCATCGTCGACCAGTTCAGGCCGGTCATCGAAGGGATGCAGGAACGCTTCCATTCGCTGGAAAGCCAGTTGATGGGCGGCGTCGAACCGGGGCGCGACATGCTGGAACAGCTGTACGAGATGAAACGTGACCTGACTGCGCTGCGCGACGCCACCGAGCCGATGCAGGAAATCTCGCAGAACCTCGTTCGCCTGCACCCGGAGTTGTCCACCAAGGAACTCAAGGCGTATTACCGCGACATCCATGACCACGCGGTGCGGGTGTCGGCCGCCATCGATCGCCTGCGCGCCTCGACGTCTGACGCCATGCAGTTCCACCTCGCCTCGCTGTCGGTGAAGCAAAACGAGTCGGTACAGAAACTGGCCGGCTGGGGCGCGCTGCTCGCCTTGCCCACGGTGGTGTTCAGTCTCTACGGCATGAACTTCGTCAACATGCCCGAATTGAAATGGCCGTGGGCCTATCCGGCCCTGCTTGCGCTGACCGGTGCGGCCGTCCTCGTGCTGTATCGGCGGCTCAAGCAGCGCGGCTGGATCTAGGGCACCCCACCGGCGTCTTACTTCCACTCGGCATGCGCATAACGAACGCGCGTACCGGCCTGTTCATCCTGTTCCAGCCAGACCACGTGCAGCCCGCCTGCGGCATCCAGCGCGGCGGCCGGATCGGACTGCACGCCAGGGCCGGCTGCACCCGGGACCGCCACGTTGTCGCCGAATGCCGTGCCGTCCCAATCGGCCAGCCATACATCCGACGTGCCGTCGCGCGCGTCGTCCCACAGCGCCAGCAGGCGCCCGTCGGCGCTGCCGACGATCTGCGCGTGCCACTGCGCCATGTTGTCGCCGAAACTGTCCTGCACCTTGATGTTGGCGCCGAATTGGCGCGTGCCCGGATCGAACGCCGCATAGACATCGTAGCCGGACAGGAAGTCGCGTTTGTCGAGCCAGACGGCGACGACACCCTGTTTGCCCCAGGCCGTCAGCGTAGGTCGCATCGCACCCGTGCCCGCGCCCAGTCCCAGCGAGCGGCCCAGTCCGCCGCCCCTCGGCAGATCGCTCAGGCGAACCGGCGGCGAAAAACTGTGGCCATCGCTGCTGTGGCTGGTCAGCGGCACGGTGTGGTGATCGCGACGGTCCTCCCACGCCACGGTCACGCTGCCGTCGCCCGCCACGGCCAGCGCGGGCCAACCTTGTTCGTCGGTCGGCAGGGCTGCCTCGATCGGCTGTGCCGGCCCGGCCCGCAACGTATCGGCCGTCACCTCAAGGCGGGACACGACGATGCGGCGAAATCGGCCCGCCTTCTCGGCCCATGCCGCATATACCTTGCCGCCCCCGGCCGCGAGCGTCACCTGGCCCGATTCGGTTTCCGACAAGTTCAATGCCGCACCACCGGGCAGCAACCGTGCATGGACCTTGCCCGCCTCTTCCCAGGCCGCCACGAAGCGTCCGCCGTCCAATGCGACCACGACCGGCTCGTAGCACTCGGTCTGGCTCAGTCGGATTTCCGGCTGGAAATTCGCCGCCGACGCTGGTTTCATTGCCAGATAGCATTGCGGGTTGCCACTGCGGTTGTCTTCCCACACCACGCCGACGGTCGTGCCCGATACCGCCACGTTGTGGCGGTTGGCCGATTCCATATGGGGGTAGATCTTCGCGCCGCGCACCGAGTTGACGGTCAGCGGCTCGCTCCACTGCCAGGCGGCATGCGCACTGCCCGCCAGGACGGCCAGCAGCAGGAGCGCCGACCTCACGACTTGCCGTCCAGGAACTGCAGCAGGGTCTTCTGCTTGTAATAGCCGCCGCGCACGTAGCGGTCGAAATCGCGGAAATCCTGCACGGTCTTGAAACCGGGGACCTGCATGATCTTGTCGCCTTGCGGCGTCAGGTAGACGAAGAGCGGCGTGGCAAACGCCTGCAGGCGCGCGCCCAGTTCGGCCTCGGTGATGCGCTCGCCGGAGGGCAGCGTCAGCCGCTTGCCCGATTCAGCGTCGACATACACCAGCTCATAGTTGTCGCTGTAGAGCTTTTTCAGCGCCGCGTCGGAAAAGGTCGTCTTGTTGGTGTGTTCGCACCAGGCGCAGCCATAGCGCCCGAAATAGAGAAATATCGGCTTGCCACTCGCATGCGCCGCCTTCAGGCCAGCATCGAAATCGACAAACGGGTAACCCGGGGGCGGGTCGGCCAGTACCGCAGTCGTCCACAAACAGCCTGCCGCCACCACCATCCTGATCAGGTTCATCCCGGTCTCCTTTATCTTCATTCCCCGCATTCTGATAAATTCGGGGACTTGCGCAACCCTCTTTTATGACCACATGACCCACGATTCCGTCCGCATCGGCCTGGTTTCCATCAGCGATCGCGCCAGCAGCGGCGTCTATGAAGACAAGGGCCTGCCCGCACTCGAAGCCTGGTTCGGCGACGTGCTGCTCAATCCCGTCGAATTCGTCACCCGTCTGATTCCCGACGAGCAGGCGCTGATCGAGACGACGCTGATCGAACTGGCCGATGCCGAAACGTGCTCGCTCATCCTCACCACCGGCGGCACCGGCCCGGCGCCGCGCGACGTCACGCCCGAAGCCACGCTCGCCGTGGCGCACAAGGTGCTGCCCGGATTCGGCGAGGCGATGCGCGCAGTGTCGCTGAAGTACGTCCCCACCGCGATCCTGTCGCGCCAGGTCGGCGTCACGCGCGGCGACAGCCTGATCCTCAACCTGCCGGGGCAACCCAAGGCAATCAAGGAAACGCTCGACGGCATCTTCGCCGCCGTGCCCTATTGCATCGATCTCATCGGCGGGCCGTATCTCGACACCCGGGCGGGAACGATCGACGTATTCCGTCCCAAGTCGGCCCTGAGGCCATCGGTATGACAACCGTACTCGACTCGCTGGTGCGCGCGCTGCGCGACCTGTTCCAGCCACGCGTGCTGTGGGTGGTGATTTGGCCGATGCTGGCGGCCGGCCTGCTCTGGCTGGTGCTGGCCGTGACGTTCTGGACCACCTTTTCCGGCTGGATCGCGCTGGGGCTCGACAAGCTCGGCATCCAGACCTGGCTGACCGGTCTCGAGCCGGTATGGATCGCCAACGGCATCCAGGCCCTGCTGCATGTGCTGTTCTACGTCCCCCTGGTCTATCTCACCGCCCTCGTCATCACCGCCTTGTTCGGCATGACCGCGCTGATCCGCATCGTGGCCGAACGCCATTACCCGGAACTCAAGCGCGAAAACGGCGGCAGCTTCGTCGGCAGCCTGTGGAATGCGCTGATCGCGATGATCGTGTTCGTCGTCCTGTGGGTGGTGACGCTGCCGCTGTGGCTCATCGGCGTCGGCGTAATCGTGCCCTTCGCGGCCGCGGCCTACCTGAACCAGCGTCTGTTCCGCTACGACGCGATCGCCGAGCACGCGAGCGCCGCCGAAATGGCGGCGCTGTTCAAGAACGCGCGCAGCGGCTGGTGGGGATTGGGAGTGCTGACCGGGCTGGTGCAATTCGTTCCCCTGCTCAACTTGCTGGGTCCGGTATTCGCCGCGCTGGCGTTCATCCATTACGGCCTGGCGCGCCTCGACCAGCAGCGCACGCGCTCAGTCGCCTGACCCGAAGCGCCGCCTGAAACCTTCGTCAAGATTGATTTCATGCGCCGTCATGGCGCCGATCACGCATTGATCGAGACTGGGCGGCATGACCAGCCGGCCCGCGGCATCCACCAGCCGGCCCGCCATGATCTCCGCCTCGTGGCGCGGCATCTGCGGCGGACGTTCCGGTTCGGCATAGCCCTGCGGGTAAATCGGCCGGCCCTCGGCGTCGTACTTGTCGGTCGCCCCCAGCGTATGCAACAGCTCGTGCGCGATGACAATGTTGTTCTGCTGCGTCTGCCGGGGATCGGCAAAGGCATGCACCACGCCGATCAGGCCTTTCTGCAGTCCCAGCGAATGCGCCAGCGCGACGCCGTCCTGCGGCGTGTGATAGAGCACGAACAGCTTGATCCTGCCCAGTTGCGGCAACCATTCGCCCGATTGCCGATACACCCACCACCGCAGTTTCAGGCTCCACCACACCGTTTTCAGCGCATTGTGGTCGTGCGGCGGCGCCGGTGGTTGCTCATGCAGTTCCGGCAGCAGGCTGACCTGCACGGCCGGCGACTGTTTCACACCATAGCGCGCGGTCTCGCGTTCCAGAAAAGTGCCGATGTCGTCGAAATCGCTCGCCTTGAGCGCGCGGATCATGTCCTTCGCCTGCGTCGAGCCGTCGCCGTTGATCGGGACGACGGCCACATCCAAGGGCCCGCCCCATGCGCGCACCATGGTCTGCTCCAACCAGGTCAGGCCGACTGCGGCAGCAAGAATACCCAACAGGATGAGAATGCGGATTCGGCGAAACGTCATGGCACGGTCAACAGGCAGGAAGGCCTACCCTTAACGACGAAACGCCGACCCGCTTGAATCGGAATCAAGGCGAGGCGGTGGCAGGCGTGGCGACAGGCACGACTTTGGGCTTTGCGTCGGCGCCCAGATTCAGCTTGCTCCCCACCAGTTTCTCCTTGGCGGTTTGCTCGATGGGTTCGGACACACTCACGCGGCTGGCGTCGAGCCCCAGCTTGACCAGTGCATCGCGCATGACCTGGCCGCGCGCCTGCGCAAGCTTGAGCAGAGATTCGTCGGCGATCTTCGTCTGCCGGGTCAGCCGTTCCAGCAGTTCGGCATGGAAAGCGGAAATGGGACCCGTGTCGCGGGTCTTGAAGCGGCGCGCGAGGCGCTCGACCATTTCGCTTTCCATCACGCGCGCGGCGGCACCCGCATTCTTGTCCTGGAAACTGGCACGCAGCTTCTGGTAGTCCTCCTTGCCGGCGCTTGCCGCGTAGCGGTCTTCCAGCCAGGTCTGGATCTTGTAGTTGTTGACATCGACCGGGCCGGGCGCCTCGCCCGGGGCAAGCTTGATGCCGGCTACGATGGCAGCTTCCGTGCGCATCGCCTGTTCCTGCAAGGCGCGCCGGTCGGCCTCGGGATCGTAGCCGGGCGCCAGGCTGAGCGTCAGCGCGGGGCGCTTGGCCAGCGCCTCGGCCAACGTCTTGAGCTTCTCCTGTTCGGGCGGCATGAGCACGCTGCTGCCGGGATCGAAGTTGACGGCCTCCATCTTCTCGGCGCTGATTCCCATGAGCTTGCCGAGCGCGCGGAAAGGCGCGGTGACCAGCTTGGTCAACACGTTGACGAAGGCCTTCCAGATGATCTTGCCGTAGCTGAATTGCGGATCGTCAAGGCTGCCCGACACCGGCAGGTCGAGATCGATGACGCCATTGCTGTCTTCCAGCAGGGCGATGGCGAGATCGAGCGGCAGATGAAGCGCATCGGGGCTGTCGACGCGTTCGCCGAGCTTGAGCTTGTTGACGACGAACTTGTTCTCGCCGGCCAGCTGGCGATCCTTGATCTTGTATTCGAGATCGACCGAGAGCCTGCCGGAATCGATACGGCGCCCGGCGAACTTGCCCGAATACGGCGTCAGCCGCGTCATTTCCAGATTGCGGAAAGCCAGCGTGAGATCGGTGAAGTCGGTCGCCCGGAACGGCTGGATCGAGCCGCGCACGCGGGCCGACCCGTAGTCGTCCACCTTGCCGTCGAGTTCGACCTGTGCGGTGGTCGCCGGATCGGTCGAGAGACCGGTCACGACGCCGCCGAGATCGTGCATGCGGGTGCCGAACTGCGGCGTCAGCGAGAGATCGGCGAACTCCGCATTGGCGCCGACGATGCGCAGGCGTTCGATGGCCAGCGGGAATGTCGCCTCCGGCTGCGCAGACGGCGCTGGCTTGCTGGCTGCGGCGACAGGCGGTTTGTCCGATGACCGCAGTATGCGCTGCAGGTTGATCGTCTTGTCCTCGAAAATGATCACCTTGCCGAAGGGATTCAGCGCCACCAGTTCCTTCATGTTCAGCCGATTGGGCCCCAGCCTGAAGTCGAGGCTGTCCGACGACAGTTTTCTCCAGCCGAGGAAGGCTTCCTCGGTTTCCTCTTCGGTGATCGCCAGATCGTCGACCGCGAAGCCGCCGCGAAAATCCAGCTTCATGCCCGATTTCGCCTGTGCAAAGGACAGCTTGCCGCGCGTCGACGCGGCGCCCGAACGCAGGTTGAGCTTGGCGAACTGGTTGACGTAGGGCGCGAACGGCTTCAGCGACAGTCCTGCGAGCTTGAGGTCCAGCTTGCCCGACGCCTTACCCGGGATGGCCATGCCGCTGGCATCGAAACGGCCGCCCTGCTTGAGCGCGAAGCCGGCTTCCAGCGGAATGGCCTTGTCCATATCCAGGCTGAGATCTTTCAGGGTGACGAAGCCCTTGGCGACATCGAGCCTGACCGGCACGCCAGGCGACTGGTCGACGATGCCGACCTCGATTCCATCGAGACCGAGGCGTGCGAGCCGCACATCCATCGGTGACCTAGCTGCCGTGTCAGCCTTGGCTGGCGCGGCGGCCGGTGCGCCGGGCGCTTTCTTCAGGATATCGGCCCAGTTGAGCGTCTTCTGCTTGTCCAGCGAGACGGTGGTTTTCGCACCGCTCAATTCAATCGCTTCGATGGCCAGCTGTTTTTCCGCCAGCTTCAACTGGGCGTTGACCAGCGCGGCGCGCTGCAATTCCGCCACCGGTTGCGCGCCCGATAGCACACGGACCGGGCCCAACGCGGCGTTGACCGGGCCCACGTCGATGGCGGCCGTGGCGCCTACCTCGCCTGTCAGCGCCGCCGTCAGGCCGAAGCCTTCGGCCGTGATGCCCAGCGGCTTGGCGAACCCCTGGTCGGTGAACCGCGCCGACCAGTCGGCCAGCTTGATTTCATGGACGCCGATTTTCCATGGCGCCATCGGCGCGGCGGCCTTGGATGCGGCCGGCGGGGGGGCGGCCGTGCCGTCTTCCGCCGCGAACAGGGTTTGCCAATCCAGCGTGCCTTTCACGTCGCGCGTGGCCGCCAGCTCGCCGCCGGCAAGACGCACGCTCGCGACATCGAGCGTGCGCGTGGCGAGATCGAAATTCGCGTTGCCGACCCGTGCCTCGGTGAGTTGCAGTACGGGCGCGCCGCCGTCATGCGGCGCCAGCGCCAGGTTCTGTACGACCAGGTTGGCGCCGTTGACCCGCACCCAGGGCACGTCCTCGCCCGCTTTGTCGCGCACCATGGCAAAGCGGTAGCGCAAGCCGGCCGCCAGCGTGCCGGACGGCAGCTCGAAATTGCGCGGACCCTTGATCACCCGCAACAGTTTGGCCAGCTGCACACCTTCCAGGCCCAGTTCGCCGCTCGACGCGACGGGGTTCAAGCCCACGTCGCCTTTCCATTTGAGCGTGCCGCCCTGCGCCGGCAGCTTGGCCGCGATCTGGTAATCGCCGCGATCCTCGGGCAGGGTCGACAGGCCATCGAGTTCGATGCCAAGCGGCTCCAGCACGGCGTTGAACGGCTTGCCCGCGCGATTCGCGTCGGTATAGACGATGTGGCCGTCGCCGATCCGGATGTGGTCGATCAGTACCCGCGCGATCGTGTCGGACGGCGGCGTCTTGTCTTCATTGAGTTTGGCAATCAGTGCCGCCCAGTTCAGCGTGCCGCCGGGACGCACCTCGACGGTGGCGTGAGGCTGATCGAGCTCGATATCCCGGATGCGCCAGGCCCAGCGAAACAGCCCGGTGGTATCGAGGTTGATATACAGCCGCTCGAAACTCGCCAGCGGCGCGCCGTTCTGCTCGGCCAGCTTGAGGCCGTCCACGGTGGCTTCCAGCGTGAGGGGATTGAATTTGACGTGGCGTACGCTCAACTGGCTGGCGAGCTTGTTCTCGCCGATCCAGGGCAGCAGCTTCTGCGCCAGTGGGTCGACCAGAAAGAACCCGAAGACCAGATACAGTCCGAACAATCCGGCCGCGATCAGGAACGGCAGGCTCAAGGCGATTTTGACGATGCGTCCCCACATGCTGCCTCCCCTGGCTTATTTCGTTTGCATGGCCTCGCGGATCACCCGGAAGATTTCCCGGAAAGCCTTGGGCGGCTTGTTGCGCGCGGCTTCGTCGCGCGCATTGCGGATCAGCTGCCGCAGATGCGTGGCGTCGGTATCAGGATAATTATTGAGGAACAGCGTCAGCGCCTCGTTGTCGGCGATGAGCTTCTCGCGCCACTTCTCGGCTTGGTGCAGCTTGGCGTTTTCCGCCGCAGACACACCATTGAAGACGTCGATCTGCGCCTGGATCGGCACCGGATCGACCGAGCGCATCAGCTTGCCGATATATTGCTTCTGCCGGCGCAGTGCACCGTTCTGGGTGATCTTGCGGCAGTCGGCCACGGCGGCACGCAGTTCTTCCGGTAGCTCGATGCGTTTGAACTGGGCATCCGGCAGCTTGACCAGGATTTCACCCAGGGCTTGCAGGGCCTCGACTTCGCGTTTCTTGTGGCTTTTGCTGGGACCGTCGTAGACCTCGTCAGGGTCGAATTCCAGTTCGGCATCAGGGTCGATCAGGCGCACGGTGGGACTTTCGGTTACTGTTATTATCGTCATTGTAGTTTCTGTCGCCCAAACGTGCCGAACCAAAACCCTTTACACCCCCTTTTCCTTCGATAAGCCGACATGTCCCGCTCCCAATTCAGCTATACCCGCGACCAGCTCATGGCCCTGTCCCGGATCGTCATCGAGCATGCAGCCAAACAGGGCGCCACCGCCGCCGACACCGAGATTTCCGAGGGTGTCGGACAGAGCGTCAGCGTACGTCAGGGCGAGATCGAAACCATCGAATACAACAAGGACAAGGGCGCCGGCGTCACCGTCTATATCGGCCAGCGACGCGGCCACGCCTCGACTTCGGACCTGTCGGAAGCGGCGCTGAAAAGCGCGGTCGAGAAGGCGCTGACCATCGCCCGCTACACGGCCGAGGACGAAGCGGCCGGCCTGCCCGACGCCGACCGCCTGGCGAAGGACGTACCCGACCTCGACCTCTACCACCCGTGGGCGCTCACTGTGGAAGAGGCTGCCGAGCGTGCCCAGGCCTGCGAAGCCGCCGCGCTGGCGGTGGACAAGCGGCTGACCAATTCCGAAGGCGCCGGCGTCAGCCTGCACACCTCGCAATTCATCTATGCCAACAGCCTCGGCTTCTGCAACGGCTACGCCGGCTCGCGCCACGGCATGTCGGTCGCCGTGATCGGCGAGGACAAAGGCGCGATGCAGCGCGACTACTGGTACACCAGCGCGCGCAACGCCGCCGATCTCGACTCCGCCGAAACCGTCGGCCGCATCGCCGGCACCCGCACCGTGCGCCGCTTGAACGGGCGCAAGCTCGACACCCGCACCTGCCCGGTGCTGTTCGAGGCGCCGATCGCCACCGGCCTGATCGGCAACTTCGTCGCCGCGGTCTCCGGCGGCAGCCTGTACCGCAAGTCCTCGTTCCTGCTCGACAGCCTCGGGCAGCAGGTATTCGCCCCGCTGGTCAACATTCGCGAGGCGCCCTTCCTGCCATCGGGCCTTGGCAGCGCGCCCTTCGACAGCGAAGGGGTGGCCTGTCTCGACCGCGACATCGTCAAGGACGGCGTGCTGCAGGGCTATTTCCTGTCGACCTATTCGGCGAAGAAGCTCGGCATGAAAACCACCGGTAACGCCGGCGGCAGCCACAACCTGATCGTCACGCCAGGCGAGCACGATCTCGACGGTCTGCTGAAGCAGATGGGCACCGGCCTCCTGGTCACCGAACTGCTCGGCCACGGCGCCAACATGGTCACCGGCGACTACTCGCGCGGCGCCGCCGGCTTCTGGGTGGAAAACGGCGAGATCCAGTATCCGGTCGAGGAAATCACCATCGCCGGCAACCTCGCCGACATGTTCAAGGGTATCGTCGCCATCGGCCGCGACGTCGAGCGGCGCGGTTCCAAGCAGGTCGGCTCCATCCTGATCGACCACATGACGGTGGCCGGCAACTAAATGCTGGCAGCAAGCCGCTTTTTCATCGCGGTTTGCGTCGCCGTCCTGCTTGTCGCCTGCGGCCGCGCGCCCACGCTGCCCAAACTCAGCCCGCACGACGTCATCCTCGCTTTCGGCGATAGCCTCACCCACGGCACCGGTGCCAGCGAGGAGACGGCCTATCCAGCCGTGCTGGCCACGCTCAGCGGCCATACGGTCATCAATGCCGGCGTGCCCGGCGACACCACGGCCACCGGGCTGCAACGCCTGCCCGCCGTGCTGGACGAATACAAGCCGCGCCTGGTGCTGCTGTGTCTGGGCGGCAACGACATGCTGCGGAAGCAGCCCGAGGCCACGACCGAGAACAATCTGCGCCTGCTGGTGCAGACGATTCGTTCCAGTGGAGCGGAGGTCGTGCTGATCGCCGTGCCCGAGCCGAAGCTGTTCGGCGGTGCACCGGACTTCTACGCCCGCGTCGCCAAGGACATGAAGTTGCCGCTGGAAGAGCAGGCGTTCAACGACGTGCTGAAGGACGCCCGCCTCAAGTCCGATCCCGTCCACGCCAACGCCGCCGGTTACCGCGTGGTCGCCGAGCGGCTGGACGCCTTCCTCAAGGAGGCCGGCGCGCTGTGAATGCCCTGCTCGCCCTGGCACGCGCGATCGACGCGCTGACCGAGCGCATCGGCCGCCTCGTCATCTGGCTGGTGCTCGTCGCCACCCTGATCTCGGCCGGCAATGCGCTCGCCCGTTATCTGCTCGGCGAAAGCTCCAACGCCTGGCTGGAAATCCAGTGGTACCTGTTCGGCGCGATGTTCCTGCTGGCTGCGGGCTACACGCTGAAGCACAACGGCCACGTGCGCATCGACATTCTCTACAACCGCCTGGGCCCGCGTGGCCAGGCCTGGATCGACCTCGCCGGCGGCCTGCTGTTCCTGCTGCCGATGGCAGGGCTGCTCATGTGGTTGGCGTGGCCGATGTTCCATGAGGCCTGGGTGACTCATGAAATGTCGCCCGATGCCGGCGGTCTGGTGCGCTGGCCGGTGAAGTTGCTGCTGCCCGTCGGCTTCGCCCTGCTCGCACTGCAGGGAATTGCCGAAATCATCAAGCGCATCGGCGTGCTCTTGGGTCATCTCGTGTTGCCCCACGAAGCGCCGGAAGAGGAAGTCTGATTTGGGCAACATGGCGCCGCTGATGTTTCTGGGCCTGGTGGCCTTCCTGCTGCTGGGTTACCCGGTGGCATTCGCGCTCGCGGCCAACGGCCTGTTGTTCGCCGGCATTGGCATCGCTGTCGGGCATTTCGACCTCTCGCTGCTGCAAGCGCTGCCCGAGCGCGTCTACGGCATCGTCGCCAACCCCACGCTCTTGGCCATTCCATTCTTCGCCTTCATGGGCCTGATCCTCGAACGCTCGGGCATGGCCGAGGACCTGCTCGACACCATCGGCCAGCTGTTCGGCTCGGTGCGCGGCGGCCTCGCCTATGCGGTCGTCCTGGTCGGCGGCCTGCTGGCCGCCACCACCGGCGTGGTCGCGGCGACCGTCATCGCCATGGGTCTGATCTCGATGCCGGTGATGCTGCGCCATGGCTACGACAAGCGGCTGGCCGCCGGCGTCATTGCCGCCTCGGGCACGCTGGCGCAGATCGTGCCGCCGTCGCTGGTGCTGATCGTGCTGGCGGACCAACTCGGCACGTCGGTCGGCGACATGTACAAGGGCGCCCTGCTGCCCGGCCTGATCATGGTCGGATTGTATCTGGCCTATGTGTTCGCCATGACGCTGTTCAGGCCGCTGGCCGCGCCGGCCTTGCCGGCCTCGGCACGCACTCTGCACGGCAGTGCTCTGCTGCTGCGCGTGCTGACCACGCTGCTGCCGCCGCTTGTGTTGATCTTCCTCGTGCTCGGGACTATCTTCATCGGCGTCGCGACGCCCACCGAAGGCGGCGCGATGGGCGCGGCGGGCGCCCTGCTGCTGGCGCTGGCACGCGGGCGGCTATCCCGCCTGCAGCTGACGCAGGCAATGGACAGCACCACGCGGCTGACCACCTTCGTCATCTTCATCCTCATCGGTTCGACGATTTTCACCCTGGTGTTCCGCGGACTCGACGGCGATGTCTGGGTGGAGCACCTGTTCAACCAGCTGCCCGGCGGCATGCTCGGCTTCCTCGTCGCAGTCAACCTGCTGGTGTTCGTGCTGGCCTTCTTCCTCGACTTCTTCGAGATCGCCTTCATCGTGGTGCCGCTGGTCGGCCCCATCGCCTACAAGCTCGGCATCGACCCGATCTGGTTCGGCGTGATGCTCGCGGTCAACATGCAGACGGCCTTCATGCACCCGCCCTTCGGCTTCGCCCTGTTCTACCTCAAGAGCGTCGCCCCCAAATCCATCCGCACCGGCGACATCTACCGGGGCGCGATCCCCTTTCTCGTCATCCAGCTGATCATGGTCGCCGTGGTACTGGGCCTGCCGCAGGTCGTATTGCGCGATGCGCCGCCGGACGCCAGCAGCGTCACCACCATCCCGCTCGACGTCGATCCCGATACAGGCTATCTGCCGGCCGAGTGGCGTTGACCCGGAAACGTGAGAAAATGGGCGGCTTCGCGCAGCGCTGTCGCCTGTGCGCCCCCCGCAACCTCACATTCCAGGACTGAATCATGAGCGAACTCATCATCGAAGACCTCGTCGCCGGCAGCGGCGACACCGCCAGCGCCGGCCAGTACGTGTCGGTGCACTACACCGGCTGGCTCACCAACGGCCAGAAATTCGACTCCAGCGTCGACCGCAACGACCCCTTCGAATTCAAGCTCGGCATGGGCCAGGTCATCCCCGGCTGGGACCAGGGCGTGGCCGGCATGCAGGTCGGCGGCAAACGCAAGCTGACCATCCCGCCGGAACTGGCCTACGGGTCGCGCGGTGCCGGCGGCGTGATCCCGCCGAACGCCACCCTGGTGTTCGAAGTGGAACTGCTGGGCGTCAACTGAGTCTTTTTTATCCGCGCATTTCGCGGATAAACATGCCATGACCCACGCCCTGTTCTCCCACCGCAAGCACTGGGCGGCCCGCTTCGGCACCGCCCCCTTCCTGCCGATGTCGCGCGCCGAGATGGCCGCGCTCGGCTGGGACGCATGCGACGTGATTCTCGTCACCGGCGACGCCTACATCGACCATCCCAGCTTCGGCATGGCACTGGTCGGGCGACTGCTGGAAGCGCAGGGCTACCGCGTCGGCATCATCAGCCAGCCCGACTGGCACTCGGCCGACGCCTTTCGCGCGCTCGGCCAGCCCACGCTGTATTTCGGCGTTACCGCGGGCAACATGGACTCGATGGTCAACCGCTACACGTCCGACCGCAAGATCCGCTCCGACGATGCCTACACGGCCAACGCCGAACCGAACCGGCGGCCCGACCGCGCCGTCACCGTCTACGCGCAGCGCTGCCGCGAGGCCTACCCCGGCACCCCGGTGATCATCGGCTCGATCGAAGCCAGCCTGCGCCGCATCGCGCATTACGACTACTGGTCCGATACCGTGCGCCGCTCGGTGCTGCCGGATTCGAAAGCGGATCTGCTGATCTTCGGCAACGCCGAGCGCGCGCTGCTCGACGTCACCCACCGCCTCGCCAAGGGCGAGAAGATCGGCGACATCCGCGACGTGCGCGGCACCGGCTTCATGGTGCCGCACGACTGGAAGCCGCCCACGCCGGAGGCGGGAGTCGAAGGCGGCTCAAACTGGATCGAGGTGCTGTCGACCGAGCTCGACACCCCGGGCGCGATCGACGCCCACGTCGATCCTTACGCGATGACGCCGGACGGCTCCACCGCACAGACGCCCGAGGGCACGGCACCGGTGCGGCTCATCCCCAAGGCGGCGCGCCTCGCCGCCAGGCAGGAATTGCGTGAACGCACCGTCGTCCGCCTGCCGGACTACGACCAGGTGAAGAACAACCCGGTGCTGTACGCCCATGCCTCGCGGGTGTTCCACCTCGAATCCAACCCCGGCAACGCGCGCGCCCTGCGCCAGGCGCACGGCGAACGCGACGTCTGGCTCAATCCGCCGCCGATCCCGCTTTCCACGCCGGAGATGGACGCGGTCTACGACCTGCCCTACGCGCGCGCGCCGCACCCAAGCTACGGCGACGCCAAGATCCCGGCGTGGGAGATGATCCGCTTCTCGGTCAACATCATGCGCGGCTGCTTCGGCGGCTGCACCTTCTGCTCGATCACCGAGCACGAGGGCCGCATCATCCAGAGCCGCAGCGAAGATTCGGTCATCAAGGAAATCGAGGCGATCCGCGACAAGACGCCGGGCTTCACCGGCGTCATCTCCGACCTCGGCGGGCCGACCGCCAACATGTACCGCATGGCGTGCAAGTCGAAGAAGATCGAGCACGCCTGCCGCCGCTTGTCATGCGTGTTCCCCGATATCTGCGACAACCTCAACACCGACCACACGCCGCTGATCCACATGTACCGCCGCGCCCGCGCGCTGCCGGGGATCAAGAAGATCCTCATCAGCTCGGGCCTGCGCTACGACCTCGCGGTGCGCTCGCCGGAATACGTGAAGGAACTGGTGCAGCACCACGTCGGCGGCTACCTCAAGATCGCGCCCGAGCACACCGAGGCCGGGCCGCTGTCGAAGATGATGAAGCCCGGCATGGGCGCCTACGACCGCTTCAAGGAGATGTTCGAGGCCGCGTCCAAAGCCGTCGGCAAGAAGCAGTACCTGATTCCCTACTTCATCGCGGCCCACCCCGGCACCACCGACGAGGACATGCTCAACCTCGCGCTGTGGCTGAAGAAGCACGACTTCCGCCTCGACCAGGTGCAGACCTTCCTGCCGACGCCGATGGCGCTGGCGACGGCCATGTACCACACCGAGAAGAACCCGCTGAAGAAAGTGCTCGGCGGCAAAGCCGAGGCCGTGTCCGTCGTCAAGCAGGGACGTACACGGCGCCTGCATAAAGCATTTTTGCGCTACCACGACGCGGACAACTGGCCGCTGCTGCGCGAAGCGCTGAAAGACATGGGCCGCGAGGACCTCATCGGCAACAGCAAGAAGCACCTGATCCCGTCGTATCAGCCTGCCGGCACCGGCAAGCAGCCGGAAGGCACGCGTACCCCGCGCGCCGAAGGCGGCCGCGCCAAGCCGACGTCCGGCAAACCCGGTTCGCCCAAGCCCCATGCGGCCCAACCCGCGCCAGCCAAAGCGGGCGCGGATAAATCCGGCGCCACCAAACCGACATCGGGCAAGCCTGCCCCCGCCAACCGCGGCCGTCCGCCGCAGGTACCCAAGCACCCCCTCAGCCAGCGCCGTGGCGGCGGCAAATCCCGCTAGCGTTTCTCTTGTAACTTGTCACTCGCATCGCGCCATGACCCCCAGCGACATCCTCCGCGCCAAGCTCAACCTCGAAACCGCCCAGCTCGCCTGGCCCGAACTCGAACGCCACTTCGCGCGCGGCGACGTCATCAAGGTCGCCACCGGCATGGACCTCGTTGACGCCGCCCTGCACGTTGCCGAGAACAACGCCGCGACCGTGCAGGCATGGCTGGCCGATGGCCGCATCGCCCGCGCCGAGCTCGCCGACGCCGAGGACTGGCATGCGCGCCAGCCGATGTTCTGGGCAGTGGTGGTGGCGCCGTGGGTGCTGGTACAGGAAGTGCTGAAGGAACTGGGTCCGGATTGAGTCATTCGGGCCGCCGAATCCGAGCGGCCGCAAGAGCAGGGGTTCAAACGCTCGAAGACTCGCACACAGGTGGGCCGTCTCGACTTCCCCGTTCGACCGATTGTAGGTAGCCAAACACGAGCCCGGCACCGTTCGCTGCGTTCTTCAGCATCACGGTTCCCCCCAACCGGACTGCGGCTTCGCGCGCGATCGCCAGGCCCAGGCCGCTGCCTTCCTCCTCGTTCGAGAGCCGATGGAATGCGTCGAAGGCATGCTGCAGTTCTGCCTCCGGAATACCCGGGCCGGTATCGGCCACCTCGACCAGGGCCTGGTTGCCATCGCGCCGCAGGCGCAGCGTCACTTCGCCGCCACGCGGCGTGTACTTGAGGGCGTTTTCCAACGCATTGCGGACGATCAGGCCGAGCGCCCGCGGATCGGACCGCATCGACTTCAATCCGGCGTTCTCCATGCCCAAGTCGATTCCAGCGGCCTCCGCCACGGGATGGAATTCGGCGACCAGTTCGCGTGCGAATGCCTGCACGTCGACGTCGGCCCATGCCGCTTCGCTGGCCTGGAGCCGCGCGAGATCGAGCAACTGCACCGTCAGCCTGCGCGCGCGCTCGATCCCCGCCTGGAGGGGAACCAGGCGCTCGCGCATGTCGGTCGGCGACGCGGCCTGGGCAAGGTTCTGCGCCTGAAGCGAGAGCGCCGTGAGCGGCGTGCGCAATTCATGCGCAGCATCGGCGACGAAGCGGCGCTGCTCGGCGATCATCGTGTCGACGCGCGCAAGGAGTCGGTTGATGGCGTCGACGAAAGGCGCGATCTCGTCCGGCAGGTCATGCCGGGGCAGCGGCGTCGGGTGTTCGGCTGCCTGCCGGTCGAGTGCCTCTGCAAGCCGCTGGATGGATGCGAATTCGCCGCGCACGATGAACGCGATCAGCCCGATCAGCAGCGGCAGCAGCAGCAACAGCGGGATCAACGTGCGCAGCGCGCTGTTGAGCGCGATCTCGTTGCGGCTGTCGGTCGACTGCGAGACGACGAGGCGGCTGCCCGTTCCCGTGCCGCGAACAAACACCCGCATGGCCTCCTGCCCGCCGCTTCCGGCGAGCGTGTGAAAGCCCGGCGCGATGTCCGACGGCAACCACACCGGGCGTGGCCCGGCGGGAAGGCGAACCACGCGGATTCGCGACTCGGGGTCTTCGACCGCCTTGCTGGCGGCGTCGAGCTGCCGGATTTCCGATGCGCCGCCGATGCTCAGCGCGGCAATCTGCCGCAAGGCGTCGTCCTGGAATTCCTGTGCTTCGGCATAGGCAAAGTAGAACGCGACCGCGGTCGCGATCACGCCGCAGGCCAGCACGGACCCGGCCAGCATCTTCGACAGGTGGCGCTGCAGCGAACGGCTCACGACGCCTTGTCCACACGCCAGCCGGCGCCGCGCACATTCTTGATCACGTCCTGGCCGAGCTTGCGGCGCACGCCATGGATCAGGAAATCCACGGCGTTGCTCTCGACCTCCTCGTTCCAGCCGTAGATTCGTTCTTCCAGTTCGGACCGCGTCAGGATCGCACCGGGCCGCAGCAGCAGGGCCTGCAGGAGCGCAAACTCTCTCGCGCTGAGCGTCGCCGTGCGGTCGCCACCGGCCGCTTCGCGGGTGGCCGGATCGAGACTGACGCGACCGTTGCCGAGTACCGGCGCCGCCTGGCCGCCCTGGCGGCGGATCACGGCACGCATGCGCGCGAGCAGTTCGTTGACGTCGAAGGGCTTGACCAGATAATCGTCCGCGCCCAGATCGAGCCCCTGGATGCGGTCGTCGACACTGTCGCGTGCAGTGACGATGATGACCGGCAGTCTGCGGTCCGCCTCGCGCAGGCGGCGCAGGACCTCCAGGCCGCCGCGCCCCGGCAGACCGAGATCGAGCAGGACAGCCTGATGCTCGGCCGCGTCGAGGGCATGCGACGCCGTCCTGCCGTCGCGCACCCAGTCGACGGCGTAGGCGGCATCCTTCAAGGCCGTGGCAACCGCCTCGCCAATCATCGGGTCGTCTTCAACCAGCAGGATGCGCATGCTCGCCTTTCGTGTCTGCCCGCATCGTTCAGTGGCTCAGCCGGGCCGGCCGTTGCCGGAAAGCCGCGACGAACACAACAATGGCCGAGAGCAACACGGCCGAGGCGCCGAAGCGGCTCAGGTCCAGTCCGCCGGCGTGCACGGGCTTGTCCAGCAGGTCGCCCACCACGGCTCCCAGCGGCCGGGTCAGGATGAACGCGGCCCAGAACAGAACGGTACGGGAAATTTTCGTCCTGTAGTATGCCGCGGCGATCAGCGCCAGCAGCACGCCGAACACGAGCGCCCCCCCCTCGTAGCCGAGGCCGGCGCTGTCGGCCGTCCAGTCGCCGAGAGCCGTTCCGAGTGTCTGCGAGAACATGATCGTCATCCAGTAGAACGATTCGGACCTGGGCGATCCGACGGTGTCGATCGAAACGGAGCCCAGCGTACGGTACCAGAGGGCCAGCGACGCCATCAGCAGGCCAAACAGCAGCGTCGCGCCGCCAGCGTAGCCGATGCCGAGCGAGCGGTCGGCGAAATCGGCGAGCGTCGTGCCGACCGTGGTCGTTGCGATGATCGTGGTCCAGTAGATCGCGGGGTGGAACCGCCTGGCGCGAATCTGGACGATGACCGCGGCGAGGAAGACGGCCGCGAAGATTCCGGTGCTCAGCAAATAGCCGAGGTTCATCGACATGGACAGCGCATCGCCACCGGTCTCGCCAAGCGTGGTCGCGAGGATCTTGATGATCCAGAAGACGAGCGTGACTTCCGGAACCTTGCTCAGGGCTTCTTCGGTTTTGAGGTTCATTGCGCACTCCTTTGTTCGGTCGAATCCCTGCGGGTCAGGGTGAGATAGAACACCAGGCCGGAAATAGCGGCCAGGAACAGCAGACTGGTCTGCACTGTGCCCAGGCCCAAGCCCCCATTCGTCGCCGGCTGCGACAGATAGTCGCCGCACGAGGCCCCCAGCGGCCGGGTCAGGATGTAGGCAAGCCAGAACGCCAGCACCGCGTTGGCCCTGAGCGCGTAGTAGCCGAACGTCACCGCCGCGATCAGCCCGCCGAACAGCAACGCCGAATTCGCGTAGCCGAGATTCAGACGCTCCGCGAACAGGTCCCCGGCTGCCGTGCCCAGTGCAAAGGTGAACAGTATGGCAGCCCAGTAGTAAAGTTCCCGGCTGCGCGTACAGATGCTGTGGATCGACAGCGTCCGTTCCCTCGTATACCAGATCGCGAACGTAGCGATCAGGGCCAGGCTGAAAGCAGCCGTCGTCACGCCCAGCGGTACGCCGAAGTGGTCGGTCAGATTGTCCGTGATCAGGGTGCCGACGACGCTGATCAGGACGACCGTCAGCCAATAGAGCCAAGGCACATAGCGTTTCGCGCGCAACTGGGCGGCGAGCGAAACCGCCAGCAGGCCGGCCATCACGATGGAGGTCCCGGTCAGGCCGAAATTGAGATCGAAGTTCAGAAAATCGGCGGCGGTCTCGCCTACCGTCGTGGCCAGTATCTTGATGATCCAGAAGAACAGGATGGCCTCGGGCACCTTGTTGAGCAGGCCCTGCCCTGCAGCCGCCGGTATGTCATTCATGTGTACGCTCCCCGGAAATGCAAAAAAAGCCGGAGCCGGGCTCCGGCCAGGTTCAGTCTTCGTGGTCGCCGCCGTCGTCATGGTCGGCAGTATCGGCGGTCGCCTCGATGACCTTGCCGTTTCCGGCGTCCACCTTCACGTCCATCACCGTGGCTCCCTTCACGACTTCGACATCGAACACGCCCTGCCCCTTGTGGCGCTCGTACTCGGCGCGCGTGGCCTTGCCGCCGACATGCTGTTCGGCGGCGCCGACCGCCTGGACGAGGCTGATTCCCGCTCTCGAAATCGTCAGGGCGTCGTTTTCCGGGGATTTGGCCGCGACGGCGGTGCCGACCACGGCTGCGGTGGAGAAGGCGGCAAGCGCCGCCAGACTGGCTTTGCGTTTCATGATGATCGCTCCTTGGAACACGCGAACATTCGCGTGAGGGTCAAGATAGCGATCGAGAATTAGGTGACAGTTAGCTCATGCAACGATGTGGCAGCACGCCGCACAAACGAAAAAAAGCCCGCCGAAGCGGGCTTCCTCCGGTGCTGGATGCGCTCAGGCCGCCAGGCTTTCCTTCACCCGCATCAGGCGCGCACGCGCTTCGGTCGCGACATTGTGTACGGCGGTATTGCTCACCAGCTTCACCATGATGCCGGGGTCAAGAAAAGACACGGTCACCTTGCCGTCAGCTTCCTCGCGCACCACGACGTTGCAGGGCAACAGCATGCCGACGTCGGGCTCCGCGCTGATGGCCTGGTGCGCCAGCGGCGGGTTGCAGGCGCCGAGGATGCGGTAGGGGCGGCCATCGACGTTGAGCTTGGCCTTCATGGTGGCCTGCACGTCGATGTCGGTCAGCACGCCGAAGCCTTCGGTCTTGAGGGCGGCGGTGACCTTGTCGACCGCTGCGTTGAAGGGACCGCTGATGGTGGTTTCGAATCCGTATTCGCTCATGGGACTGCTCCAGATGGGTAGGGTTTCAATGGCCGGTATTTTACCTGCCGTCCTCCGCAGACGGCAGAAACGCCAACAAGTTTCACGGCTCCATCGATTGCTGTTCCATCTTCCACCATAAGCGGTACACCGGATCGGACCACAGCGACTTGATGTAGGCGACCACGTCCTGCATGTCCTGCTCCGAGAGTTTGCCTTTCCAGGCCGGCATCTTGCCCTGTCCCTGCGGGCTGCCGTCGCGGATCACTTCCAGCAGGGCTGCGGTGGGGTGGTGCCAGGCATGCGCACTATCGTCCAGCGGCGGCGGCGGAAACATGCCATCGGCATCGCGTACACGCCAGTCGCCCGGCTGCCCCTTGCCTCCGACACCGTGGCATTCCATGCAATGCTTTTCATAGACTGCCTTGCCGCGCGCCACCTGGGGGGCATCCAGCTTGCGATCGAGCGGCGCGGCCTCCGCATCCGCCGCGCCGGACGAACCGGAGGGAGCGTCGTCGCAGCCCGTCAGCGCCAGCCCGGCCAGCAGGGACGCCAGGATTTGCAGCTTCAAATTTCTCATCGATCCTCCTCCAATTCCACGATGGACCGAACGGCATCGCTCAAGTTTCATGGCGACAGCACGCCATCCAGCATCTGCCGCATATGAAGCCAGTGCGATCCTTCCCAGTACACGCGGCCGCACATGTCGCAGATGCTGAAACGGTCGTAATGCATTCGCACCCTGGGTGGCAGCCGATCCACCACGCTGGCCTTGTCGACCGGACGCAACGGCACGTTGCAGTGCAGGCAGAGGGTGAACGGCCGGGCGCTGCGCGCCAGGTCGAGCCGTTCGACGATTTCCTGCAACTGCGCCTCCGGTTTCAGCGCATGTACGTAGCATCCGTGCGTCACCGTGCGGCGCTTCAACAACTCGCGATCGCGCGTCAGCACGATACGGTCGTCCTGTTCGCAAAGTGCCACGATGGCGTCGTCGTGGATGTGATTGTCGTACACGGTGTCGAATCCCAGCATGCGCAGCATGCGGGCCAGTCCGCCGAGATGCGCATCGGCGACGAAACGGGGATTACGCGCAGGATGCTCGCGCACCCGCACACGCGGTGCCACGTCCATCGCCTCGAAGCGCGGATACACCGCCACCCGGTCGCCGTCCTGCAGCAATCGGCCGAAGTCGACCGGTTCGCCATTCACCAGGATCAGCTTCACTTCGGTGTGCGGCACGCCCAGCGCCTCGATCATGTGCTTGGTCGTGGCCGCCTCCGCGCACGGCACGGTGAACGCCTGCCCGCGCCGGCCCGGCGCCAGGAAGTCGTTCAGTTCCTCATGGAAGCGGAAGGTGGCGGTCACCATGGGCCACTATTTTCACCCTTTGCAGCTGTCCGTAAAACCCACCTGCTTCGAGCGACGCCCCAATGCAAAAACGCCACCTTGGCGGTGGCGTTTTTGCATTCCATCAACGATCAGTGCGGGACCTTGATCGGTTTGCCTGATTTCGGCGGGGTGATGAACGATCCGACCGGAACCACAACCTGTTTCGGCTTCTTGGGTTTCTTGGCTTCCTTGTTTCCGCGTAACTGGCCTTTTGCCATGATGATGCTCCTTGCAACGTCTCAGAAGACCGTGCCGCCTCGACGGCAACACAGCACAGACCGATCATAGGCGCTTGCGCAGGAAAACCTAGCGTTATCTCGTCCCCCCGGACTCGCACGCCAGATAAGCCTGGGCGAGCCCCGTAAACGCCGCCACTTCGTGCGCCTGCCAGGCGGCATCGCGCCCCAAGGCGCCGGCCAGCAGCGCCGCCACGCAGGGCGCGGCCTCGATGCTGGCGCGCGCGTCGAGCAGCAGGGCGCGGGTACGCCGCGCCAGCACGTCCTGCACGCTGCGCGCCATGTCGTGACGGGCCGCCCATTCCACTTCGGCACCGATGTAGGGCAACCGAGGATGCAACGGCGCGGCCCACTCCGCGCGCGCCTGCGCCAGGGCCTGCACCGCACCGGCATCCGAACCGTAGGCGCGCAGCGGGGCGGGCGCGGAGTCTGCCGTGGCGCCGTGCAGGGCCAGGTTCGCGGTGCGGCAGGGACGGCCGGGCAGTTGCGCCACGCGCGCGGCGGCATCGGTGGCCTGTTCGGCCATTTCGCGATAGGTCGTCCACTTGCCGCCGGTGATGCTGACCAGGCCGGACTCCTCGCGCAGCAGATGGTCGCGCGCCAGCGCGGATGTACTGCGCCCGCTGCCGGCACGCACCAGGGGACGCAGTCCGGCGAACACGCTCAGCACGTCTTCCCTGCGCGGTGCATCCTGCAGATAGCGCCCGGCGTGTTCGAGCAGGAAATCGATCTCAGCCGGCTGCGCCCGCGGTTCGGCCGCTGCATCCTCGACCGACACGTCGGTGGTGCCGACCAGCAAGCGGTTCTGCCAGGGAATGATGAACAGCACGCGGCCGTCGTCGGTCTTCGGCACCATGAGCGCATTGCGTCCGGGCAGGAAGCGCCCGTCGAGCACGATGTGCGCGCCCTGGCTGGGCGCCACCCACGCGGCGGCGCCCGGCTCGGCCATGCGGCGGATCGAATCGCAGAACACCCCGGTGGCGTTGATCACCACGCGTGCCGGAATTTCGTGCTCCGCGCCGGTTTCGCGGTCACGCGCCACCACCCCGCTCACCGGCGCACCCGCCCCGCCCGCGCGCAGCAAGCCGGTCACTTGGCAGTAGTTGATCAGCGTCGCACCATGGTCCCAGGCGCTGGCGGCAAGACAGACTGCGAGGCGCGCGTCGTCGAACTGGCCGTCGTGATACAGCACGCCGCCGCGCAAGTGCCCATCGCGCAGCGCCGGCAATTCGCGCCGGGTCTCGGCCGCGCTGAGCCGCTGCGAGCGTCCGAGGCTGGCGCGCCCGGCCAAGCGTTCGTAAACCCCCAGGCCGAAGCCGTAATAGAGACTTTCGCCACGCTTGTAGGTGGGGATGATGAAGGGCTGTTCGCTGGACAGGTGCGGCGCGTTGGCCAGCACGCGGGTGCGTTCGCGCAGCGCGCCCATGACCAGCTTCAGGTTGCCCTGCCGCAGGTAGCGCACGCCGCCGTGCAGCAGCTTGGTGCTGCGGCTAGACGTCGCCTGGGCGAAGTCGTCGCGCTCCAGCAGCAGCGTGTCGTAGCCGCGCGTGGCGGCGTCGAGCGCGATGCCGAGGCCGGTGGCGCCGCCGCCGATCACGACCATGTCCCACGGGGTGCGCCGCTCGGTGAGACGCGCGATCGCCTCGTCCCGGTTCATGGCGCGGCCCAGCCCTTGGAGCGTTCCACCGCGCGGGCCCAGCCGCCGCGCAGCTCGGCGACCTGATCGCGCCCCATGGCCGGTTCGAAGATGCGCTCCACCTGCCATTGCGCGGCGATCTCGTCCAGCCCGCTCCAGTAGTCCACCGCCAGGCCGGCCAGGTAGGCGGCGCCCAGCGCCGTCGTTTCGGTGACCGTCGGGCGCAGCACCGGCACGCCCAGCAGGTCGGCCTGGAACTGCATGAGCGCGTTGTTGGCGGTGGCGCCGCCGTCCACGCGCAGCTCGCCCAGGGTGAGTCCAGCGTCGGCCTGCATCGCGCTGATGAGGTCGGTCACCTGGTAGGCGATCGACTCCAGCGCCGCGCGCGCCAGATGGCCCGCGGTGGTGCCGCGCGTCATGCCGTGGATGGACCCGCGCGCGTACGGGTCCCAGTGTGGCGCGCCGAGGCCGACGAAGGCCGGCACCAGATAAACGCCGCCATTGTCCGGCACGCTCGCCGCCAGGCTTTCCACCTCGGACGCGCTACGGATGATGCCCAGCCCGTCGCGCAGCCACTGCACCACCGCGCCGGCAATGAAAATGCTGCCTTCGAGCGCATAGCTCGGGCGGCCCGCGATGCGCCACGCCGTGGTGGTAATCAGGCGGTTGCGCGAAGGAATCGGCGTGTCGCCCGTGTTCATCAGCATGAAGCAGCCGGTGCCGTAGGTGTTCTTGACCATGCCGCGCTGCATGCAGGCCTGGCCCAGCAGGGCCGCGTGCTGGTCGCCCGCCATTCCCGCGATGGGGATGCGCCCCGCGCCCAGCAAATCGGTGTCGCCATACACGGCGCTGGAGTCGCGCACCTCGGGCAGCACCGCGCGCGGCACCCGCATGCATTCCAGCAACTCGTCGTCCCATGCCTGCTGCGCGATGTCGAACAGCAGCGTGCGCGAGGCATTGGTCGCGTCGGTCACGTGCAGGGCACCGCCACTGAGCTTCCACAGCAGCCAGCTGTCGATGGTGCCGAACGCCAGTTCACCCGCCTCGGCGCGGCGCCGCGCATCGGGCACATTGTCGAGGATCCAGCGCAGCTTGGTACCCGCGAGGTAGGCGTCGAGCACCAGCCCCGTCTTGCGCTGGAACAGCGCTTCATGGCCCGCCGCGCGCAGTTCGTCGCACAGGCCCGCGGTGCGCCGGTCCTGCCACACGATCGCGTGGTACACCGGCTGCCCGGTGCGCCGGTCCCACACCACCGTGGTCTCGCGCTGGTTGGTGATGCCGATGGCCGCGATGTCGCGCCCCGACAACCCGGCCTGCGTGACGGCCTCGGCGGCGACGCCGAGCTGCGTCGACCAGATCTCGTTGGGGTCGTGCTCGACCCAGCCCGGTTGCGGGAAGATCTGCCGGAACTCCTTTTGCGCGATGGACTGGATCTGGCCTGCGTGATCGAACACGATCGCGCGGGAACTGGTGGTGCCCTGGTCGAGCGCGAGCACGTATTGCATGTTCATCTCCGGTTATGAGCCGTGAGCGACCCTCGTTTCAATCAGGCGGCGCGTAAGTGCGGCCGTGTCCAAAGAGCAGCGCTGATTGATTCAGCACGACCGAGACACAATCCACGTCAACGCCACCACTTGGCGACAGACGTCTTTTTTCATGCTAACACGGGGATTTTTTACGCTAGCCGGGCATACCGCACGGCAAGCCTTTCGGGCGCCGAGCCAATACGCGGGAAGGGTGGCTTGCTTGTGCAAGCCTATGAGCCTGTTGCGTTTCTATGTGGATGCTGGAATGCTTGAGCCGAATCCAGCCGCTCTGGTCAAGCAGCTTTGAAAGGGCGGAAGATCAACGCAAACATTAAGCGGAACACAGACGATCAGCGATGAATATCTTCCTAACAATAATCTCCGGCGTCGCTGTTTTTGTACTAGGCCAGATTTTCTTGAAGCTAGTAATCGATCCGATTCAAGAGGCGAAAAAAACAATCGCGAGAATTCGTATTGAACTCATACGAAATGGTCACGTACTACATAACGCCAATGCAGTAGATAAAGAACTGAAAGACAAGTTATTCGAAAGCTTTAGATCATTAGCCGCAGAGCTAATAGCCGCTACGGAAATAATTCCTTTTTACAAAGCCACTTCAAAAGTGGCAGGGCTTCCGTCAAACAAAAAGATGAGGGACGCGTCGAGGAACCTCATTGCTCTATCGAACTGGATGTTTGTTAATCACGATAAGCAAATAGGGCACATCTTAAAAAACAATGATGAATTGGCTGACAATTTAGGGTTCAAAATTGACCCTGGCGACCGTGTAAGTAAGGAAGCCATAGCGGAGCTCATTAAATATTGATGCAAAGGCACTCTGCTGCTGGCCACCATTCGCACCCCCGCTAAACCCTACTAGCCGTCTGCCGCATCACATTGGCGGCGAAGCGCATCGCCTGCCTGACCGGCAGCGGCAAGGGCGCGCCGCCATGGTCGACCGCGGTCTGCGCATGCTGCGCTTCGTCGACCTTCATCTGCTCGACCACGGCGCGGCTCTTCGCGTCGGCTTCCGGCAGTTTCTGCAAATGGCCGTCGAGATGCGCCTCGACCTGGCGTTCGGTTTCGGCGAGGAAGCCGAGGTTCCATTTGTCGCCCAGCAGTCCGGCGACGACGCCCATGCCGAACGCGCCGCCGAACCACAGCGGATTCAGCAGACTCTTGCGGCCGCCGAGTTCGTTGATGCGCGTCTCGCACCAGGCGAGGTGGTCGGTCTCCTCGCGCGCGGCCTGTTCGAGTTCGGCGCGTACTTTTTCATTCCTGGCGGTGAGTGCCTGGCCGGCATACAGCGCCTGGGCGCAGACTTCGCCAACGTGGTTGACGCGCATGAGCGCGGCGGCCTGGGCTTTTTCCGCTTCGCTCAGATCGGCTTCCGGCCCGGCGCCGGGATAGGGGCGGCCGGCATGAGGGCTGGCGAAGACGGTACGCAGGCCGAGGTCGAAGGTGGTGATGAGCTGGTCGAGTTTGTTCATGGTGCCTCGGTTTTCTCTCTGGCGAGCATGCCCTTCGATCGTTCGACAAGGCCCTCCTGAGCAAAGTCGAAGGGTTCACGATCAGGGCGAACGGTGCTCGGGGTGAGCACCGGCGTCATTTTACAAAGTAATTGAAGTTGGCGTACGCCGCTTCCGCAACCTTGAACCACTGGAACTCGGTGTCGCGGAACTGCTTCCATGCGCGGTAGATCGCGGCGAAGTCAGGGTTGGTCCGGGCCTCTTCTTCATACATCTGGAAGCTGGCACGGCGGGCAGCGAGCATCACATCCTTGGGATAGGCATGCAGCTGGACGCCCTGCCCCACCAGGCGCAGCAGCGCGGGCGGGTTCTGGGTATCGTATCGCGCGAGCATCAGCTGGTTGGCCTCGGCGGCGGCCACTTCGAAGGCCTGGCGGTACGACTCGGGCAAGGCATGCCACGCAGCCTGATTGACGTAGAAGGAGAGCTGCGCTTCACCCTCCCACCAGCCGGGGTAGTAATAATGCTTGGCGATCCGGTGGAAGCCGAGCTTTTCGTCGTCGTAGGGGCCCACCCATTCGGCGGCGTCGATCGCGCCGCGTTCGAGCGCGGGATAGATGTCGCTGCCGGGCAGGGTTTGCGGGACCACGCCGAGCCGCGCCATGATCTGGCCGCCGATGCCGGGGATGCGCATTTTCAGGCCCTTGAGATCGGCCAGCGACTTGATCTCTTTGCGGAACCAGCCGCCCATCTGGGTGCCGGTGTTGCCGCCGGGGAACTGCACCACGTTGTATTTGGCGTAAAGCGCGCGCATCGCCGAGAGGCCGCCGCCGGCGTACATCCAGGCATTCTGCTGGCGCGCGGTGAGGCCGAACGGCACCGCGCAGTCGAAGGCCAGCGCCATGTTCTTGCCGACGTAGTAATAGCCCGCCGAGTGTCCGCACTCGACCGTGCCATTGCCGACCGCGTCGAGTACCTGCAGGCCGGGCACCAGTTCGCCGCCGGCGAAGGCACGGATCTGGAATTTGCCGCCGGTGAGCGCGGCCACGCGTTTGCTCAGGGTTTCCGCCGTGTCATACAGGATGTTCAGGCTCTTGGGAAAGCTCGACGCCAGCCGCCAGCGAATCGAAGGCAGCTGCGTCCCTTCGGCAGGCGCAGCCTGTGCGGCGGACAGCGGCAGCACGGCGGCCACGCCGGCGCCCGCCAGAAAGTCTCGTCTTTGCATGAATCCACTCCGGTTTTGGCCGATTATACGAGCCGCCGCGAAACCGCTGCGTGTTAAAATCGCGGTCTTTCAAGCCCTGCCCGACTGCCATCCATGTTCAACCGCCAAGACACCCTCGCCAAGACCGATCCCGACCTGTGGACCGCGATTCAGAAAGAAGACCAGCGCCAGCAGGACCATATCGAGCTGATCGCGTCGGAAAACTACACCAGCCCGGCGGTGATGGAAGCGCAGGGCTCGCAGCTCACCAACAAGTACGCCGAGGGCTACCCCGGCAAGCGCTACTACGGCGGTTGCGAATACGTCGACGTCGTCGAGCAGCTGGCGATCGACCGCGTCAAGGCGCTGTTCGGCGCCGAGGCGGCCAACGTGCAACCCAACTCCGGCTCGCAGGCCAACCAGGCTGTGTTCATGGCCTTCCTCAAGCCCGGCGACACCATCATGGGCATGAGCCTGGCCGAAGGCGGCCACCTCACCCACGGCATGGCGCTCAATATGAGCGGCAAGTGGTTCAACGTCGTCGCCTACGGCCTCAACGAGAAGGAAGAGATCGACTACCCGAAAATGGAAGCGCTGGCGCGCGAACACAAGCCGAAACTGATCATCGCCGGCGCCTCGGCCTACGCGCTGCGCATCGACTTCGAGCGCTTCGCCCGGATCGCCAAGGAGATCGGCGCCATCTTCATGGTCGACATGGCGCACTACGCGGGCCTGATCGCCGCGGGCGTCTACCCCAGCCCGGTGCCGCACGCCGATGTCGTCACCTCGACCACCCACAAGACCCTGCGCGGCCCGCGCGGCGGCATCATCCTGATGAAGGCCGAGCACGAGAAGGCGATCAACAGCGCCATCTTCCCCGGCCTGCAGGGCGGCCCGCTGATGCACGTCATCGCCGGCAAGGCCGTGGCGTTCAAGGAAGCCGCCAGCAAGGAATTCAAGCACTACCAGGAGCAGGTCATCGACAACGCACTGGTGATGTGCAAGGTACTGGTCGAGCGCGGGCTGCGCATCATCTCCGGCCGCACCGAGAGCCATGTGTTCCTGGTCGACCTGCAACCCAAGAACCTCACCGGCAAGGAAGCCGAAGCGCTGCTCGGCCGCGCCCACATCACGGTCAACAAGAACTCCATTCCCAACGACCCGCAGAAGCCATTCGTCACCAGCGGCATCCGCATCGGCACCCCGGCGATGACGACACGCGGCTTCAAGGAACTCGAAGCCGAGCAACTGGCGAACCTGATCGCCGACGTTCTGGAGGCGCCGAATGACGAAGCGGTGATCGAGCGGGTAAAGGGCGAAGTGGCGAAGCTGACTGCCAAATTCCCGGTTTACGGTTGAGCTGGCGGGGCCGGATGAAATCCCCTGGAAATCGTAGCGAGCGCAGCCAGGTTGGACGCGGCCAGCGCGCAGGAACCGGAATGTACATAGAAGTACATGAGGATTCCGAGCACTGCCCGCGTTCAAGCTGGCAAGTGCAGTAGATTTACAGGGGGTTTCATGAAGTGTCCCTTCTGCGGTTCTCTTGATACCCAGGTCATCGACTCCCGCGTCAATGAGGCGGGGGATGCGATTCGCCGCCGCCGTCGTTGCGCCGCGTGCGACAAGCGCTTCACCACCTGGGAGACCGCCGAGCTGCGGCCGCCGCAGATCGTCAAGTCCAACGGCACGCGCGAGGACTTTTCCGAGACCAAGCTGCGCGAAGGTTTCCGCCGCGCGCTACACAAGCGCCCGGTGTCCACCGAACTGGCCGACGCCGCGGTCGACCGCATTCGCCAGCGCCTGCTGACGCTGGGCGAGCGCGAAGTTCCCGCGCGCGAAGTCGGCGAACTGGTGATGAGCGAACTGAAGAAGCTCGACAAGATCGCCTACATCCGCTTCGCCTCGGTGTACAAAAGTTTCCAGGACCCGGACGATTTCCGCGAGATGCTGCAGGACCTGGAACGCACGCCGCCCCAGGGCGTGGACGACCTCTTCGAATAGTCTGCCGTGCGTGCCGACCGCCACTCCGCCGCCGATCATTTGCACATGGCCCGCGCGCTGCAACTTGCCGCGCACGGGCTTTACACCACCAATCCCAACCCACGTGTCGGCTGCGTCATCGTCAAGGACAGGCGCGTCGTCGGCGAAGGCTGGCATGAACGTGCCGGCACCCCGCACGCCGAAATCCACGCGTTGAACGCTGCGGGCGAAGCGGCGCGCGGCGCGACGGTGTACGTCACGCTGGAACCCTGCTCGCACCACGGCCGCACGCCGCCCTGCGCCGAGGCGCTGATCAACGCGGGCGTGGCGCGCGTGGTGGCGGCGATGAGCGACCCCAATCCGCTGGTCGCGGGCGGCGGCATATCGATGCTGACACTGGCCGGGATCCAGGCCGAGGTCGGACTGATGGAGGCCGAGGCGCGCGCACTCAACCCTGGTTTTGTTTCCCGCATGACGCGTCAGCGTCCGTGGGTGCGCCTCAAGACCGCCTCCACGCTGGACGGCAAGACCGCGCTCGCCAACGGCATGTCGCAGTGGATCACCGGCGAAGCCGCGCGCGCCGACGTGCAACGCCTGCGCGCACGCGCCTGCGCCATCCTCACCGGCAGCGGCACCGTACTGGCCGACAACCCGCGCATGAACGTGCGCGACATCGACATCGGCCGCCAGCCGCTACGTGTCATTGTCGACTCGGCCCTGCGCACGCCACCCGATGCGGCAATCCTGCCCGCACTGGTCGCCTGCCACCATGCCGAGCCCAGCCTTCGTACTGCGCTCGAACAGGCGGGCGCCGAAGCCGTCGAACTGCCCGGAACAGCCGGCCGTGTCGATCTAGCCGCGCTGCTCACGCTGCTGGCGCAGCGCGGCGTCAACGAACTGCACGTCGAGGCGGGTGCCGCGCTCAATGGCGCACTGCTTGCCGCCGGGCTGGTCGACGAATGGGTCGCCTATATGGCGCCGATGGCGGCGGGCGACATCGCACGTGGACTGTTCGCGATGCCTCCGCTGGCGACGCTGGCCGACGCCGCCCGCTTCAAACTGGGTGACGTGCGGCAGGTCGGCGGCGACCTGCGCCTGACATTGCTGCCTGCATGAGCGGGTTCAAGGATCACTTCTCGTCGGCGTCCGACCGTTACGCCGCCTATCGCCCCGCCTATCCTCCCGCTCTGTTCGCCTGGCTTTCGGGGCTCTGCACCGAGCGCAACACCGCCTGGGACTGCGCCAGCGGCAGCGGCCAGGCCGCGCGGGGCCTTGCACCGCACTTCCGGCGGGTCGTCGCCACCGACGCCTCCGCCGAACAGATCCAGCACGCCCAGCCCCATCCAGTGATCGACTACCGGGTGGCGCCCGCCGAAGCCAGCGGCCTGGCAGACCGCAGCATCGACCTCGTCACCGTCGCACAAGCGGCCCACTGGTTCGACCTGCCGCGCTTCTACGCGGAAGCGGCACGCGTATTGAAACCCGGCGGCGTGCTCGCCCTGTGGGGTTATGGCCGCATGGTGCTACCGGGGAAAATGGACACGCCGTTCCGGCATTTCTATGCCGAAACGGTCGGCCCCTACTGGCCGCCCGAGCGCGCACTGGTCGACGACGGCTACCGCAGCCTGGATTTTCCGTTCACGGAAATCGAGGCGCCCGGTTTTCTTATCGAGGTGGAGTGGAATCTGCCACGGCTGGCCGCCTATCTTTCCACCTGGTCGGCGGTGAAACGGTTTCAGGATGCGCGGGGATACGACCCGTTGCCGACGCTGATGGCCGAACTCACGCCGCTCTGGGGCGATGTGAACACGGCGAAGACATTGCAATGGCCGCTTTTCCTGCGCGTCGGCCGGCACCTGGCCTAGACACGTACTGAAAAATCCTCGAACCACCCGGCCAGATCTTCACCCACTGCCTGCAAGGGCTGGTCGCGTTCCGTGGTCCAGCACAAACCTTTATCCTGGCACCCCTGGCTACGGAAAGCCTGGATGACGTAATGCTTCACGCCGCGCGCAGCAAGGTCGCGCGCCATGTCGACCAGGTCTGCATTGCTCAGCAGGACCGGATGTACGGTGGTGCGGATTTCATGGTCGACCCCTGACGCCAGCACCTGCTGCAACCCAGCTTGTGCCCGCCCGCCGCTGCCGGTCGCGCCGGTGATGCGCGGATAGGCTGCAAACGGTGCCTTCACGTCCATCCCCACCCAGTCGACCAGCGGCAGCACGGCCTCCAGTTTTTCTGGATACATGCCGCCGGTGTGCAGACCGATCCTGAACCCGAGCGCGCGCACTTCGCGCATCGCATCTGCCAGGCTCGTCTGCAGCGTCGGCTCGCCGCCGGAAAAGACCACGCCATCGAGCAGTCCCTGACGGCGATGCAGGAAGGCCAGAACCGTCTCCCAGGGGATTTCGTGTTCGCCGCGCGCAGGAATCAGGTCGGGATTGTGGCAATAGCGGCAACGCCATGGGCAGCCCTGGCAAAACACCACTGCTGCCAACATGCCGGGCCAGTCGGTCGTGGACAGCGGCGTGAAGCCGCCGACACGAAGCACGGTCACCCCATCCTGCAACGGCTCTCGACGAAGAAGCGCCGCTCGCGGTGCTCGCTCTTCTTGCCCGTATTGAAGCTCGTCACCGGACGGTGATAGCCCATCACGCGAGTCCACACTTCGCAGCGGGTGCGTTCCTCGTCCGTCAGGGCGGCTGGGTTCAAGACTTGGGGCGATACAGTCATGTCGTTCATCTCGGTCTCCTTGGATTAAACAGCGACAGCACGTTTGCGGGACAGGGCTTCCTCGTCGCATGTCGGGCAGAACTCGTGTTCGCCGGCGAGATAGCCATGCTTGGGACAGATGGAAAAAGTCGGCGTGATGGTGATGTAGGGCAGCCGGAAACGCTCGAGCGAACGCCGCACCAGCTTCTTGCACGCCTCGGCCGACGAGATGTGCTCGGACATGTAGAGATGCAACACGGTGCCGCCCGTGTACTTGCGCTGCAGGTCGTCCTGCCGCTCCAACGCCTCGAACGCGTCGTCGGTGAACCCCACCGGCAGCTGCGACGAGTTGGTGTAGTACGGTGCGTCTTCGGTGCCCGCCTGCAGGATGCCGGGGTAGCGCCTGGCGTCCTCCTTGGCGAAACGGTAGGTTGTGCCTTCGGCCGGCGTGGCCTCCAGGTTGTACAGATGGCCGGTTTCTTCCTGGAATGCAGCAATGCGGCCACGGATGTGGTCGAGCAGGCGCACCGCGAAAACGTGGCCCCATTCAGTCGTGATGTCGTGCTCGTCGCCGGTGAAGTTGCGGATCATCTCGTTGATGCCGTTCACGCCGATGGTCGAGAAGTGGTTGCGCAGCGTGCCGAGATAGCGCTTGGTATAGGGAAAGAGGCCGTTATCCATCAGGCGCTGGATTTCCTTGCGCTTGATCTCGAGGCCGTTGCGCGCCATGTCGAGCAGCGCATCGAGGCGGCGCAGCAGCGCGGCTTCGTCATCCTGGTATTCGTAGCCCAGCCGCGCGCAGTTGACCGTCACCACGCCCACGCTACCGGTCTGCTCGGCCGAGCCGAATAGGCCGTTGCCGCGCTTCAGGAGTTCGCGCAGGTCAAGCTGCAGGCGGCAGCACATCGAGCGGATGTGGTTGGGCTTCATCTCGGAATTGATGAAGTTCTGGAAGTAGGGCAGGCCGTAGCGCGCGGTCATGGCGAACAGGCGCTCGGCGTTTTCCGACTCCCAGGGGAAATCGGGCGTCATGTTGTAAGTGGGGATGGGGAAGGTGAACACGCGGCCCTTGGCATCGCCTGTGGTCATCACCTCGATGTAGGCGCGGTTGATCATGTCCATCTCGGCCTGCAGTTCGCCGTAGCTGAAGGGCATTTCCTCGCCGGCGATCACCGGCACCTGCTCGCGCAGGTCCTCGGGGCAGGTCCAGTCGAAGGTGAGATTGGTGAACGGCGTCTGCGTACCCCAGCGCGAGGGCACGTTGAGGTTGTAGATCAGTTCCTGGATGCACTGGCGCACTTGGTCGTAGCTCATCGCGTCGTTGCGGATGAACGGCGCCATGTAGGTGTCGAACGAGGAGAAGGCCTGCGCCCCCGCCCATTCGTTTTGCAGCGTGCCGAGGAAATTGACGATCTGGCCGACCGCCGAGGACATGTGCTTGGGCGGTCCCGCCTCGACCTTGCCGGGCACACCGTTGAGGCCTTCATGCAGCAGGGTGCGCAACGACCAGCCGGCGCAATAACCCGCCAGCATGTCGAGATCGTGGATGTGAAGCGAGCCGTCGCGATGCGCCGCGCCCAGTTCGGGCGGGTAGACGTGGTTGAGCCAGTAGTTGGCCACCACCTTGCCGGAGACGTTGAGGATGAGGCCGCCCAGCGAGTAACCCTGGTTGGCGTTGGCGTTGACGCGCCAGTCCTGGCGCGACAGGTATTCGTTGATCGAGGCTTCCACGTCGACCAGCGTCTTGCGGTCCTCGCGCAGCTTCTTGTGGCTGTCGCGATAGGCGATATAGGCGCGTGCCGTTTGAAGGTGGTTGGCGGCGATCAGGCTCTGCTCGACCACATCCTGGATGCGCTCGATGTCCGGCGGCGCGCTGCGGAAGCTGTGCATCAGCACCTTCATTACCTGGGCGGTCAGCAAATCGGCTTCGGCTTCGCCGAATTCCCCACTGGCCTGCCCCGCCCGCAAAAGGGCCGAACGGATCTTCGTCGCATCGAATCGCGCCCGTTGGCCATCACGCTTGATGACTTCGCCTGGGATCCCTGCTATCACTGAATTCATTCCACCCTCCTCCAGAACAACATCTTGTGCTATGCGTCCACCAACCATACGACATCTTGCGATGCAGTCAAGAAGAATTTCAGGTTAGGAAGTCCTGATATACTTAAACATATATTTAATCATCATCTTATAAGGAGCTCGCATGAACACGATTCTGGATTTTCTGGGTAGCGACCACCGCGCCTGCGACGATTTGTTCGCATCCGCCGAATCCGCCATCGCGCAAAAAAACTGGGATGGCGCACGCACGCTGTTCGACCAGTTTCAAGCGGCCATGTCCCATCATCTGACGATGGAGGAGACGGTGCTGTTCCCCGCGTTCGAGGCCCGCACCGGCAATACCGTCGGGCCGACACAGGTCATGCGCATGGAACACGAGCAGATGCGCGGCCTGATGCAGGATATGGCAGGAGCGGTCGCGGCTGGCGACCGCAATGCCTATCTCGGCCTCTCGGAAACGCTCAACATGTTGATGCAGCAGCACAACCTGAAGGAGGAGAACATGCTCTATCCCATGTCGGATCAGGTCTTGAGCGGCAACCGCGACGACCTGATCCGTTCCATGCAGGCCGTCGCATGATCGAGCCGACAGACGAGATCCTCGTCGACGCACGCGAGCTGGAGCCGCCCGAGCCGATGGAAAAGGTCATGCGGACGCTGGCCCTGCTGCGTCCCGGCCAGTCGATCCGCCTGCTGCTGCACCGGGAGCCGTTTCCGCTCTATCCCCTGCTCGTCGAGCGCGGCTACCGTCACGCCACGCGGATGGAAGCCGATGGCAGCTACGTCATCCTGATCCATCCGGCCGGCGCAGCGGATGCACACTGACAGGTTCGCCGCCCCATGAGCACGCAAGCCGGCCTGTCCTTCGAGCAGGCGCCCCCGTTTTCGCTGCCATTGCAGTTTTTTCTGTCGGCTCCGTTGTTTCTTCTGGCAGCGGCACTGCTGATCGTCCTAGACCCGGCGTCGCTGGCATCGCGCTGGACGCCGCAGGCGCTCGCCCTCACCCACGCGCTCACGCTGGGTTTCCTCGCCATGGCCATGCTGGGCGCCCTGATGCAGATGCTGCCGGTGGTGGCCGGGTCGCCCTTGCCCAGGCCGCGCGCAGTGGCCTGGCTTGCTCAGGTGCCGCTGGCTCTGGGAACGCTCTCGCTGATGGCGGGCTTCCTGGCCGCCGAACCGATCGCATTCGGTATCGCTGTCGCCCTGCTGGGTGTCGGTTTCGCCGTCTTTCTCGCCGCCGCCGCCGTCAGCCTCGTGCGCGCGACCGGCAACGTCACGGTCTGGGGTATGCGGCTGGCGGTGCTGAGTCTGCTCCTCACGTTCATGCTGGGCCTGGCGCTCGCGCTGATGCGCGCAGGCACATGGATCCCGCCAGCCAGCGCGGCCGCACTCGCCGCCCATCTCGCGTTCGGCCTGCTCGGCTGGGTCCTGCTGCTGGTCGTCGGCGTCGCTTTCCAGGTCGTCCCGATGTTCCAGATCACGCCGCCTTATCCGCCACCACTTGGCCGCTGGCTGACGCCCGGGCTGTTTGTCCTGCTGCTGATCCACGCCGCCGCGCCAGCACTGCCGGCGCGCGTCGCGACGCTCGTCGAGGCCGGCCTGGCCGCCGGCATACTGTTGTTTGCCGTCACCACCCTGGCGCTACAAGCGCGTCGGCGCCGCAAACTGCCTGACGTCACGCTCGATTTCTGGCGTCTGGGCATGGCCAGCCTGATCGCCAGCGTGACCGTCTGGACCGTGGCCCAGTTCAGCCCGGCCTGGGCGGACAGCGACGCCTATACGCTATTGCTGGCCGTGCTGTTCATTGGCGGGTTCGGGGTGAGCGTGGTGAACGGCATGCTCTACAAGATCGTGCCGTTCCTGGCGTGGTTTCATCTGCAGGCGCAGTTGCAAGCGCGCGCAGGCAGCATCCCCACGATGAAGGACATGATTGCGGAAGGCCGCACGCGCTGGCAATTCCGCTTCCACCTGACCGCCTGCGGATTGCTCACGGTGGGCCTCTTCTGGCCATTGCTAGTGCGCACGGGCGGCCTGATGCTGGCGTTATCGGCGCTGTTGCTTCAGATCAACCTGCTGTCGGCGCTACGCCGGTTCTACCGGCATGGTGGGCGTTTCATCTGACGGACGTATATCCGCTCCGAAAGGATCAGCCCGTGCTCCAGGCGCGCGGCCGTTTCATCCCGGCAATCTTGCATGCCTGCTTGACATAGCCATAGGCGAACAACTTGAAGAGCGCGTTGCGCGCATCGGCGCCCAGGCGATTCGACAAATGCTTGATCACATAGCGCGCATCCGGCGCAATCTGATGTTCTTCGTAATATTCACGCATGTAGCGTATGACATCCCAGTGTTCGTCAGTCAACCTGACGTCTTCTGCGAGCGCGAGTTGTTCGGCCACGGCTTCGTTCCACTCGCCAGGCTCGACCAGATAGCCCTCTTCATCGAGGGCAGGCAAGCTTACGGTTGCATCCATCGTTCAACCTCCTTAGAAATGCCCGGCGCGGGATGCCGGGCGGCCAGAAAATGTAGGCGTTCACGTCAGGCCAGAGCCGGGATGAGCCCGAGCATGAGCAGCACCACCCACGCGATGAGACCCAGCGCGGTGACGGTGTAAGCGATATCGATGGCGATGAGGCCTTCGTCGACGTTCAGGATGCGCTGCACGCCGCGAAAAATCAGAACGACAGACCCGACCAATCCCAAGATGACGCCGACCATGATCAACAGGACCTGATCGTAGAAGAGCACCAGCGACGACAGCCAGAGCGGAACCGGCGCGATCGCAGCCAGCATGAAGACCGCCCGGTCGCTGATTTCGATCCCTTTGCTGCGCGCGACCGACTTGATCGTCCACGCCATGAGCGGAACCGTCAGCAATTCGGCCATCAGGAAGAACAGGGCGGCCAGACTCCATGCCATGCCGGGCGTATCCGGAAACAGGAGGGCGCCTACATGATGGCCGGCGTATTCGAGCATCAGGGGCGGAACCAGCGATAACGGCAAGACAAGCAGGATGAACAGCTTGAGTGCGGACGGCTGGGTCTGCGACAACGTATTCCAGCCATGGGGGGAAGTGAAAAGCTTGTGGATATGCAGGATACTCATGGAAATCTCCTCTCCGGACATGCCACCACGACAGCCATTCCCGACCGCGGCATAAAGACCCGCCCCGGCGAATACGGCCACGCTCTTTTTATATCACAGCATGATATAAAATCCAGCCCATTTTTATAAGCACTGAACATGACGTCATCCCGCCTCAGCAAAAAGGATTTCGAAGCGCTTTCCCAATTCCGCTACCAGCTTCGGCGTTTCCTGCGTTTCAGCGAAGAGGCGACTCACCAGCGCGGCATCACCCACCTTCAATATCAGCTGCTATTGCACATACGCGGTTTTCCAGGCCGCGAATGGGCCACGGTCGGCGAACTGGCCGAACGCCTGCAGGCGCATCATCACGGCGTGGTTTCGCTGATCTCGCGGTGCGAGAAGCTGGGGCTGGTGAAACGCCAGACCGGGCGCACCGACCGGCGCTCGGTTGAGGTGCATCTGACGCGTGCGGGCCACACGATACTGAACGATCTGGTGACACAACACCGTGAGGAGTTGCTCCGGCTGCAAGGCATTTTCCACGTGCCCGGGGCAGATGAGCTGGACACCGGTCCGTAGTACAGGCCCTAGCACTGCGAACGATCACCGTCGGCGCGTTGAGGCTTGTCAATCGGTCATCCGCCAGACAGGAAGAAGACGCACCCGGAAATCGACTCCTGCGTCTATAATATGTATTCTGTTTACATCTTTAAGGAGCCCGCCATGAATACCCACCTCCACCTTCGCCAGGATCAGGTCTATCCTTTCGATGCACGCGGAATCGCCAAGCGTTTCCGCCATGCCGCCATTTTTGGCGCGCTGGACGCACTGAACGCCGGCGAACGCATGCGCTTCATCAACGATCACGACCCTCTGCCTCTGCTCGACCAGCTCCGCAACCGCTATGGTGAAACGGTCGACATCCAGTATCTGCAGCGCAATCCAGGCGAGATCGTGATCGACTTCATCCGCAACTGAGCACGAACGGTGTTGCCCGCGCTGGTGTGCCTTGCCCTGGCTGCCTTCGTCGCCGCCCTGCTGGGTTCGCTTCACACCGGACGCATCGTCACCCTGCATCTGATCCTGGCGGTGGGCGCGATGCCGCTGATCTTCGGCGCCATGAGCCATTTCATTCCGGTGCTTACCCGGACGCGCACGCCTGGCGCAGGACTCGCCGGCCTGTCGGTCCTGGCACTGACGGGCGGCATTCTGGCGGTGGCTGCATTCGGTCTCCCCGGGATGGCATGGGGGCGCTACGCGGGCGCATTCCTCGCACTGATGGCCGCCGGCCTGCTGCTCGCCTGGAGCCGGCGCCGGCAGGCCGGAATGCTCGGACGTCCCCATCCGGGCTTGGCCTGGTACGAAGCCGCCCTGGCCTGTCTCGCATGCGCCCTGCTCGCCATACTTGCGGGCGCATTCTGGCCGCAACAATGGGCGGGGTTGCGGCGCCTCCACCTCCATCTCAACACGCTCGGATTCATCGGATTGACGGCCGTGAGCACGCTTGTGGTTCTGTTGCCGACCGTGGCCGGCAGGTCCGACCCACAGGTCGCCGCGTGGTTGCGCCGCAACCTGCCGTGGGCCATGGCCGGCACGGTGCTGGTTGCCGTCGGCGCAGCATGGTTCGGTCCGCTTGCCGGGCTCGGTGCAATGTTATGGGCAGTTCCGCTAGGACGGCTGGCAACCCGCTGGCTGCGGCTTTATCGTTCTGAAATTTTTGCGTGGCACGGCGCCGCGCCGCTGCTCGCCGCCGCCCTGGCCGGATTCGCCACCAGCTTGCTGTTCGGCGTCGCCGCAGTCGCTTTTCCGGCGTCGACCCCTACGTCGGCCTTCGTCGCCGGTTTCCTGCCCCCTCTGGTGTCCGGCGCGGCCAGTCAGCTATTGCCGGTCTGGCTGCATCCGGGCATGCAAGGCGATTGGCACGCCGCACTGCGCAGCCGCCTGGGACGCTACGGCGGCGTTCGCGCCGCACTGTTCTGCCTCGGCGGTATTGCGGGCGGCATGGACCAGGAATGGGGTCTGTTCCTGAGTGCGGCTACGCTGCTGTGGTTCATGCTGCAAACTGGCGCGGCCCTGATGCAGGTGCGAGCCATACCGCTGGACAGACCCTCATCCTGAAAGCCTCCTGCCGGCCAGCTTCTGGCGTGCGTACGCGAACTGCAGCGCCAACACACGCACCGAAATGGACGCGGCAACGAACTTACCGGTGCCTTAAGCATGGCGTATGGATACAATCCGATTTGCGGGGAATGTCCGCCCCTGTGAACGCGACCCTCGACACACTTGTTTCAGGGCCCGCGCCAACCTGGGAAGACATGGGATAGTTGCGCCACCTCAGACAGACGGGCGTTCCAGCGTCTGTTCACCGAGGGAACGGTCCGACTGCCAACAGCACTCAATAAGGAACAAAATGAAACGTGTGGATGATTTCCGCCTGCGCTTCGGCAGGCAGGAACTGGTGCCGATCATCATCGGCGGCATGGGCGTGGATATCTCCACTGCTGAACTGGCGCTCGAAGTCGCGCGTCTCGGCGGCATCGGCCACATCTCCGATGCCATGGTGCAGACCGTGTCCGACCGGCGTTTCGACACCAAATTCGTCAGCGAGAAGCTGAAGAAGTACAAGACCAATGCCGCCAACAGCGACAAATCCAATGTGCACTTCAACCTCGCTGTGCTCGAAGAAGCCACGCGCTACCACGTCGGCCGCACGATGGAGGCCAAGCGCGGCGACGGCATGATCTTCATCAATTGCATGGAGAAGCTGACCATGAATGCGCCGCGCGAGACGCTGCGCATGCGCCTGTCCGCCGCGCTCGACGCCGGCATCGACGGCATCACGCTCAGCGCCGGCCTGCACCTCGGCTCGTTCGCGTTGATCGAGGACCATCCGCGCTTTCGCGACGCCAAACTCGGCATCATCGTCTCCTCGCCGCGCGCGCTGGCGATGTTCCTGCGCAAGAACGCCCGGCTGCAGCGCCTGCCGGACTACATCGTGGTGGAAGGCCCGCTCGCCGGCGGCCACCTCGGTTTCGGCATCGAGGACTGGGCGAAGTACGACCTCGCCACCCTCGTCAGCGACGTGCTGGCGTATCTCAAGGCCGAGCACCTCGACATCCCGGTGATCGCCGCCGGCGGCATCTTCACCGGCAGCGACGCCGCAGCCTTCCTCGAGCAGGGCGCGGCGGCCGTACAGGTGGCGACCCGTTTCACCGTCACTGCGGAATGTGGCCTGCCGGACAAGATCAAGCAGGAATATTTCAAGGCCAGCGAGGACGACATCGAGGTCAACACGATTTCACCGACCGGCTATCCGATGCGCATGCTCAAGGGCAGCCCAGGCATCGGTTCCGGCATCCGCCCCAACTGCGAGGCCTACGGCTATCTGCTCGATGCCAACAGCCGCTGCGCCTATATCGACGCCTACAACCGCGAAGTGGAATTGCACCCGACGGCCAAGAAAGTGAAAGTCATGGACAAGACCTGCCTGTGCACCCACATGCGCAACTTCGACATCTGGACCTGCGGCCAGACCGCTTGGCGATTGAAGGACACCACACGGCGCCTGGAAGACGGCAGCTACCAGGTGCTCAGCGCAGAACATGTCTTCCGCGACTACCAGTTCAGCATCGATCAGAAAATCGCGCTGCCGTCTCTCGACTGAGCCCGCTGTCCGGCCGCCTGTTGCGCCGCGCCTACCCCGCCATCAAACGCCGCGCCGCGCGTGCCAGCGGCGCGGGCAGGCGGCTCAGTACCGCATCGGGATCCAGAGCGTCGAGCAGATTCTTGACGATCAGGCCAAGCTCGGTATCGCCCTCGCTCACCAGACGGCGGCTGAAGAACAGGGTGTCCGGGTCTTCGCGGCGGGCGAGCAGCAGCAGGAAATCGCGTGCAGTCGCGCTGATGGTGAGATCGGGTATGCCGTTGTCCAGGACGAAACCACGCGGGCCGACGGTGAAGCGCAGACTGAGTCCGAGGTCCTTGACCCGGATGGCATAGCGCCGGCCGGCCAGCGGTTCCCAATCGAGCGTCTGCAGTGCAGGCCACAGCAGATGATTGGCTGCCAGCGAAAACGCCAGGCTGGGCGGCGCAGACGGCAACCTGGAAAACAGGCGGCTCGGGAATGTCGGTACGGCAAGCGTCAGCATGATCGCTCCATTCGTCAAAGCGGGCGCATTGCGTCGGCCCAGTTGTTGGGGGTTTCGTACAGCCGCACCCGCTGCAGCCTGAGCTGGTTGCCATAGGTATCGACATAGGCAGCGTCGAGAATGCGGAAGGCCTCGGTCGCCAGGTTTTCGGCGGTCGGCACCACCGGCAGCACCACGGTCTTGTGATCGGGAAGCGACGCGAGAAACCGGGTCACGGCTTGATCGCCCCGATACACCAGGAAAGCATGATCCCAATGATCGATGAGCACTGCGTGGGCAATCGTCTTCACGTCGGAGAAATCCATCACCATGCCCTGCTCCGTCGCGCCTTCGGTGCGGATGATCTCGCCCGCAAGCGTGATCTCGATGGCATAGCGATGGCCATGCAGATGGCGGCACTGGCTGGTGTGATTGGGAATGCGATGGCCGGCATCGAACTCCAGTCTGCGCGTGATCAACATCTCAGGCCTGCCGCACCGCGCTGTGTTCCAGGCCGGCCCGGCCATGCCAATATCCATCGACTGCCGGCCCGGGCATGACACGCACCAGCCTTTCCGTGGCACCGACCTCGCCTGCCAGGGCCGACTGGAAGGCATCGACCACACGCTCCATGTGGCGCGACTGCGGCGACAGGCGCAGGCTGGCGACGCCGAGGTCGCGCAGGGCAGGCAGTTCGCCGATCAGGGTGTAGACCCCGGCCGACTGCGTCTGGATGCCATTGAGCGTGAGGAAGGGCTCGCCTTCGCGAGTGGCCAGCGCCAGCCCGTCCGGGTGGTCGAGACAGCGGAACTGGCAGTCATCCTTGGGCAGATTGTAGTGACGCGCAGTGAAGCAGCGCGCGGAATACGCCAGCGGCAGGCGGCCATAGGCGAACACCTCGGTTTCCACCCCGTCGGGCGCCTGTTCGAGCAGGGATACCAGCGTGGCGTGCGACATCTCCACCGGTGGCAGCCAGCGCCGCGCGCCCAGCTCGGCGAGCACGCCCAGCGTTTCGGGGTTGTAGATATTGAGCGTGGATCCGGCGACGAACGGCGCGCCTGCTCCGGACAACAGCCGCACCGCACCCCATTCGTTGGCCTCGACCAAAAAGCGGCCATCGGAAACCAGGCGGCGCAGCGTTTTCAGATCGGATTCCGACTCGATCAGCGTCTGGGTGGAGAGCACCACTTCCTTCCCGGCGGCGGCGAGTTGCTCCGCCAGTGCCAGCCAGTCAGGCAGGCGCAGCAGGTGGCGCCGCGAACACACGCTTTCTCCCAGATAGACGCGCGCCACGGACCATGTTTTCGCTTCGTTGTAGAAGGCAAACACGTCGTCACGCGACCAGTAATACAGCAAGGGGCCCAGGCTCAGATTCATGCTTGCCTCACTTCCAGGGTCGGTAATAGGCGCCGAGCGTATGACTCTGCCCTTCCGACAGTTTGTTGAGCTCGGCCTGCCAGGCGGGCGCTGGCTTGAAGCCGTCGGCATTTTTCTTCACCGCGTCGATGGCGGCACGCCACACTTTCGTCACCTGCGCGACATAGGCCGGACTGCGCTGGCGGCCTTCGATCTTGATCGCGGCAACACCCATCTTCAGCATCTCGGGCAACAGGTCGAGGGTGTTGAGGCTAGTCGGCTCCTCGATGGCGTAATAGGTGTCGCCGCCGACCTCGAAGCGGCCCTTGCACAGCGTCGGATAGCCTGCCTTTTCGTGCCTGCCGTAGCGGTCGAGCAGTACGCCGTTGAGGCGCGACTCCAGCCCTGCCGGCGTGTCCGTCCACTGCACCGCTTTGGCCGGCGAACACACGCCCGCCGAATTGGGCGATTCGCCGGTGCAGTACGACGACAGCAGGCAGCGCCCCTCCACCATCACGCACAGGCCGCCGAAGCCGAACAGTTCGATCTCGACGTCGGTGTGCTGAACCACGTTTTCCACCTGCGGCAGCGACAACACGCGCGGCAGCACCGCGCGCTGGATGCCGAAATGCTCACGGTAGAAATTCACTGCCTCATAGCTGGTGGCCGAGCCTTGTACCGACAGATGCAATCTGAGTTGCGGATGCCGCCTGGTTGCATAGCGCATCAATCCGGCATCGGCGAGGATCACCGCATCCATGCCCAACTTCGCCGCGCGATCGACCGCGTCGGTCCAGCGGGCCCAGGTATCGGGTTGCGGGTAGGTATTGAGCGCGAGCAGGACCTTGCGACCGCGATCATGCGCATAGCGCAGCCCCTCCGCCGCCTGCGCCTCGTCGAAATTGAGCCCTGGGAAGGCGCGCGCGTTGGTGTTGTCGCGAAATCCCATGTAGACGGCATCGGCGCCGTGGTCGATGGCGGCCTTGAGCGAAACCAGGCTGCCCGCCGGACAGATCAGATCAAGCGGCATGTATATTCTCCCTCCACATCCGGCCCGCTCGCGCGCCTTGCCGGCTGCCGCGCCGTGCCAGTTCGTCGGCGATGCCGTTGAGCACGTCCCATTTCTTGGCGCACCACGCAGGCGCAAGCAGGATGTCCGGTGCAGCGGTACCGGTGACACGGTGGTACACGACTTCCCACGGCGTGCGCTCGATCAGGTCGGCGGCGATGCGCGTGTAGTCGGTTTCACACAGCGGTTCGTACTCGCCGCGCTTCCATTCGATGGCCAATCGGGTGTGCTTCACTACGTGCAACGGGTGCAGCTTGAGGCCATCCACGCCGACGTCGAGCACGCGATCGAGGCTGGCGTGGCTGTGGGAGGCGTCTTCGCCCGGCAAGCCGACGATGAGATGGCAGCACACCGGGATGCCGCGCGACCGGGCCGCCCGCGTCGCCGTCTCGTATTCGGCAAAACCGTGCCCCCGGTTGACGCGGGCCAGCGTGTCGTCAAAGGAGGACTGCAGACCGAGCTCCAGCCACACTTCGTGGCCCAGCGAACGATATTCCGCCAGCAGGTCGAGCACCGGCGGGGGCACGCAATCGGGCCGCGTACCGATCGCCAGACCCATCACGTCGGGCGCGGCCAGCGCCATATCGTAGAGCGCGCGCAGTTCGTCCACATGCGCATAAGTATTGGTATAGGCCTGGAAGTAGGCGATGAAGCGGCGCGCGCCGGTACGGCGCGCGATGCGGCCGCGTGCCCGGTCGAACTGCGCGGCAAGCGGCGCCGGGTCGCGCGCGCCTGGCGCGAAGGATTTGTTGTTGCAGAAAGTGCAGCCGCCAACACCTTTGCTGCCATCCCGATTGGGGCAGGTGAAGCCGGCATCGAGTGCGACCTTGTGCACCCGTTCGCCGTGCCGCTCCAGCATGGCGCGGCCAAAGGTATGGATGCGGTCGGTGAGGATGCTCACGCTGCCAGCGTCTCCGGCTGTGCCGCGACCGGATACGGCATCACGCCGGTCAACAGATAGTCGATCAGTTCCTGTACTGTGCGGATGTCACGGCCGAAGGGCAGCGGCTCAGAACCGCGGAAGAACAGGCCCTTGCCGACGTCCCCTTTGAGCGCGGCGACCAGTTGCGAATCAATGCAGAATTGCCCGGCCTTCTCGAGGCCGTCGCGCAGCCCGCATTGCGTCAGGCAGTGCAAGCCGATGGCGCAACGCTCGGGGTCGGCCTTGGCGCACGCCTGCAGCCTGGCTTCGCGCTTGAGGTAATTGGCGAGCCAGGGGGTTTTCACCGCACGTGCAGGCAGACCCGCCACACTCATGAAGGTGACGATGTCCTCGGGATTCGCGTCCAGCAGCACGCGCTTGAAATTGGGATGGGCGTCGCCCTCCTCGGTGACGGCGAACGGCGTGCCGAGCTGCACGGCACTCGCCCCCAGCGCCAACACCTCCAGCAGCTTTTCGTGGCTGTTGATGCCGCCACCGACGATGACAGGAATCTGTCCGCGCGCGATGCCCAGGTCGTCGAAGACCTTGAATACGCCGGGCAATACTTCGGTGAAATCAAATTTCGCATTGGCGAGGTCGGCCGGATTGGGCGCACCGAGATGGCCGCCCGCATACCGCGGATGCTCGATCACGATGGCGTCGGGCAGCCGTCCGCCGGGCCCGAACTTCTTCAGACGCGACCATTTCTTCAGCAGGATGGCAACGCCGCGCGCGTCGGACAGGATCGGGACCAACGCGACGTCGGGATAGTCTTCGGTCAGCTCCGGCAGGTCGAGCGGCAACCCGGCCCCCATCACGATCGCCTGCGCACCCGAGGCACAGGCCTGGCGGACGTAGGTGGGATGCGCATCCACCGCCTTCATCACATTCACCGCCACCAGACCGCGGCCGGATGCAATGTCCAGGGCAGCCTTGATCTCGCGGTCGAGTGCGATCAGATTCAGGCGATTGAGCGTGTCCTTGTCGCGACAATGCTTCGCCGCTTCCATCAGGTCGGCGTGGTGATGCCGCAGGTCGATGCTAGCGATCGTACCCATCGCACCCGCGCGCGCCACGGCGCCGGCCAGCCGATGTGCCGAGATCCCAACGCCCATACCGCCCTGCACGATGGGCAAAAGGGTGTGGCCCCGTATGGCCAGAGAGGGGGACGCCGTCATACCGAGCCTTCGATTCCTGCAAAGCGCTCATTATAACAACTTGAAGACCTGCTTATCCTTATAATACCCCCACCCTTCATGACGACGGCGCGCCGGGGTTCACCCGCCCCGCCTAAACGCCTACAATGCCGGGTCTTGCTGCTGGCCCTCCATTCCGTTTCCAAATCAAGTGTGACGCGAAGACGAGCCGCAGACAGTGCGACGAGCACGACAAGGCGAAGACGACAACGTCACAGTTGATTTGGAAACGGAATCCCGCATGTTCACCGGCATCATTCAATCCATAGGCCGCATCCACGAATACGAAGCACACGGTGCCGACGCGCGCATGGTCATCCTCGGTGGCGGACTGGATTTTTCGGACGTCGCCATCGGCGACAGCATTGCGGTCAACGGCGTATGTCTGACCGCCGTGGCACTGACGTCCGACAGCTTCACCGTCGACGTTTCCGCTGAAACCCTGCGCGTCACGGCGGGTTTCATGCCGGGTGCCGAGGTCAATCTGGAGAAGGCGCTGCGGTTGGCCGACCGACTGGGCGGCCATCTGGTATCCGGGCATGTCGACGGCGTCGGCACGGTGTACCGCTTCGCCCCGGCAGGCGAATCGCACCTGCTGGAAATCGATGCGCCTCCCGCACTGGCACGCTACATCATCCGCAAGGGCTCGATCACGGTGAATGGCGTGTCGCTGACTGTCAACAAGGTGGATGGCACGCGCTTCGCGCTGAACCTCATTCCGCATACGCTGGAAATGACCATGCTCAAGCACCTGCAAACGGGCAGCCGCGTCAACCTGGAAGTCGACATGATCGCGCGCTATGTTGAGCGCATGATGCAATTCACCCAAACAACGGACAAAGACTGATGAGCCTCGCCTCCACGCTTGAAATCATTGAAGAACTCAAGGCCGGCCGCATGGTCGTGCTGGTCGACGAGGAGGACCGTGAGAACGAGGGCGACCTGGTGATGGCGGCCGAGCACGTCACGCCGGACGCGATCAACTTCATGGCGAAATACGGGCGCGGCCTGGTCTGTCTGACCTTGACCGACGACCGCTGCCGCCAGCTCGGCCTGAAGCAGATGGTGAACGACAACCAGACACCACACGGCACCGCATTCACTGTGTCGATCGAGGCCGCCGAAGGTGTGACGACCGGCATTTCAGCTGCCGACCGCGCAGTTACCATCCAGGCCGCAGTGAAGAAGCACGCCAAGCCGACCGACATCATCCAGCCCGGCCACATCTTCCCGCTACGCGCGCAGCCCGGCGGCGTGCTGGTACGCGCCGGCCACACCGAAGCCGGCTGCGACCTCGCCGGGCTCGCCGGACTCGAGCCTGCCTCGGTGATCTGCGAAATTCTCAAGGACGACGGCACCATGGCGCGCCTGCCCGACCTGATCCCGTTCGCGCAGGAACACGGCCTGAAGATCGGCGCCATCGCCGACCTTATCCATTACCGTAACCAGACCGAAAGCCTGGTCGAACGCGCCGCCGACCGCCTGATCCAGACGGTGTACGGGGCCTTCCGCCTGGTCGCCTACCGCGACAAGTGCGCCAAGGAAACCCATCTTGCACTGGTCAAGGGCGAGATCCACGCCGACCGCGAGACCCTGGTGCGCGTGCACGAGCCGCTCTCCGTAATGGACTTTCTCGACGTCACCGGTGGTGGCCATTCCTGGCCGATCCTCGGTGCAATGGAACGCATCGCCGAATCGCAATCCGGCGTCATCGTGTTGCTGCACCGGCCGGAAACCGCCGAGGCGCTGCTGCACCGCATCAACCCGCCGCCGGCCGACAGCCGCAAGTACGACCTGCGCGACTACGGCATCGGTGCGCAGATCCTGCGCGACCTCGGTGTCGGCAAGATGAAATTGCTGGCGAGCCCGCGCAAGATGCCGGCGATGGACGGCTTCGGGCTGGAAGTCACCGGCTATTCCGAAAAAGCATGAGCCACTGATAAAAGGACGCACCATGGGAACCAACAAGGACTATTTCTCCGAACTCGACCCTGCCTACCAGGGGAAGGGCCTGAAATTCGGCATCGTCATGAGCCGCTTCAATCGGGACATCTGCGAGGGCCTGCTGTCAGCCTGCGAAGCGGAGCTGCTGCGGCTGGGCGTGGCCCGTGATGACGTGCTGCTGGTCAACGTGCCCGGCGCGCTCGAACATCCTCTGGCGCTGCAGGAACTGGCGCTGTCCGAGAAATACGATGCGCTCATCGCACTGGGCGCCGTGGTACGCGGCGACACCTACCATTTCGAAGTCGTCTCGAACGAATCCGCACGCGGCATCCTCGATGTGCAGCTGAAAACCGGTGTGCCGATCGCCAACGCCATCCTCACCGTGGATACCGAAGAACAGGGCCACCGACGCATGGCCGAGAAAGGCCGCGACGCCGCGCGCGCCGCGATCGAAATGGCCAACCTGCTGAAACGCCTTTGAGATGGCCGGTTCCCGCAAGACCGCACGCGAATTCACGCTGCAAGGCGTCTACGCCTGGTTGGTGGGCGGTGCCGACGTCACCCTGATCGCCGCCAATCTCAAGGAGGACGAGCAGTTCAAGCGCGCCGACGAGGGTTATTTCCGCACGCTGCTCTACGGCGTGCTCAAAGAGGAGGACATGCTGAGTTCGCGGATCGCGCCCCTGCTCGACCGTCCGCTCGCCGAGCTTTCGCCCATCGAACGCGGCATCCTGCTCATCGGCGCGTATGAACTACTGCACTGTCCCGACGTGCCCTGGCGCGTCGCCATCAACGAAGGCGTCGAACTCGCCAAGAAATTCGGCGGCACCGACGGCCACAAGTACATCAACGGCGTACTCGACAAGCTAGCGCAGGACGTGCGCGCAGTCGAAATCGCGCACGCGAAGAAGAAAGGCGTGAGCGGTGAACAGTAAGCAGTGAGCGGAATCCGCTCCCCGCTTTCCCCTTCCCGCTCACCAACATGGAATTCGACCTCATCGCCAGACACTTCACCCGCGCCACTCCTGGCGCGGTGTTGGGGGTCGGCGACGACTGCGCGCTGCTGGCACCGACGCCGGGCATGCAGTTGGCGGTATCGTCCGACATGCTGCTCGAAGGCCGCCATTTCTCGCCGCAGGACAGCCCGGCCGGGCTCGGCCACAAGTCGCTGGCGGTGAACCTGTCGGACCTCGCCGCGATGGGCGCGACACCGCGCTGGGCGACACTGGCCATCGCCCTGCCTGACGAGAACGATGCCTGGCTCACCGCGTTCGCGCGGGGATTTTTCCGCATGGCCGACATGCACGCCATCGAACTGGTCGGCGGCGACACCACACGCGGCGCGCTGACGATCAGCCTCACGGTGATGGGCGAAGTGCCGCCAGGGCAGGCGCTGCGGCGTGACGGCGCCCAGGCCGGCGACGACATCTGGGTGTCCGGCGTGATCGGTTCGGCAGCGCTGGCGCTGGCGTATCGCCAGGGCCGTTTGTTCATGGAACAGATCGACGCCGCCAAGGTGCTGCCCGCGCTTTACCTGCCGACGCCGCGCATCGAGCTTGGCCTGGCGCTGCGCGGGCTCGCATCCAGCGCGATCGACATTTCGGATGGATTACTGGGCGACCTCGGCCACATCCTGGAACGCTCGCGCGTCGGCGCCACGCTCGAATTTTCCACGCTGCCGACACTGCCGGTCGTGCAGGCCTATCTGCATGAAGCCGTGGCACGCGATTGCGTGCTGGCGGGCGGCGACGACTACGAACTGTGTTTCACTGCCCCCGCCTGTCGACGCAATGCGGTGCTGGCAGCCGCCGCATCCGCTGGCGTGGCGGTCACGCGCATCGGCCACATCCATGCCGAGCCCGGCCTTACTGTCATCGATGCCAACGGTCAGCCGCTACATGTCGATAAAACGGGATACGACCACTTTGCAACCTGATCTCCGATTCCTGCTTGCACATCCGGCGCACCTGATCGCCCTCGGTTTCGGCAGCGGGCTCGCGCCAAAGGCGCCGGGCACCGTCGGTACCGTACTCGGCCTGCCGCTGTTCTGGTTGATTGCCGCCACCGCACCTGACCTGCCGAATCGGATCGTCCTGCTGGTCGCCGCATTCCTCCTGGGAATCTGGGCCTGCGGCCGAACCGGCCGCGCGCTCGGCGTGTCCGATCACGGCGGCATGGTGTGGGACGAGATCGTCGCCTTCGCGCTGGTGCTGCTGTTTTCGCCGCCGGGCTGGCCATGGATCGCTTTGGCCTTTGCACTCTTCCGGCTGTTCGATATCCTGAAACCCTGGCCGATCCGGTTTGCCGACACGCATCTGAAAAACGGCTTCGGCGTGATGTTCGACGATCTTCTGGCGGCAGGCTATGCCATCGCCGTTATCAAGGGATTGCAATGGCTCGTGTAAGCGACGAAGAACTCCATCAACTCGCCATCGAACTCGGTGACAAACTGCGCGCGCGCGGCTGGATGCTGGCCACCGCCGAGTCGTGCACCGGCGGCTGGGTTGGACAACTGCTCACCTCGCTGCCCGGTAGCTCGGAATGGTTCGAGCGCGGCTTCATCACTTATGCCAACGCCGCCAAGGTCGAAATGCTGGGCGTGTCCGAAGAAATCCTCGCCGCCCACGGCGCGGTTTCCGAGCAAACCGCCGGTGCCATGGCGGCCGGCGCCCTGAAACATAGCCACGCCCAGGCGGCACTCGCCATTTCCGGCATCGCCGGCCCCGGCGGCGGCACCCCGCAAAAACCCGTCGGGCTGGTCTGCTATGGCTGGGCGCTGGCGGACGGTACCGTCATGTCGTCCACCTGTCGCCTCGACGGTGATCGCGAGGAAATTCGTTCGCGCGCCGTGGCCGCCGCCTTGCGGGGACTGATCGACTTGATTGGATGAGCGGTGAGCGGTGAGCGGTGAGCGGGCAGATATTACTGCTTCCTGCTTACCGCTCACCATTCACTGAAACGCCCACGCCGCAAACGGCTCGATCTCGTCTCGATTCAGCAGCATCAACTGATAGGCATCCGGATTCATCGTGCGATCCGGCGTGGTATCGACCCCTAACCGCTGCAGCACGTAACCCAGCAGGGCACGCCGCACCTCCACTTCGACGACGTCGCCGCTCGCACCGTAATCCAGCAACAGGCTCTCGCGCCTCGGCGCATCAAGGCCGCTGTGCGGTGCGAGTTGAAGCGTCACCCGTTCCACCCAGTCGTCGTCATACTGCTCGCCGGATTCGGCGGCCGCCTCCAGGCACTCGGCGGCCATCACGCGCGACAGCACGAAATCCCGGAAATCGCAGGTGTCCTCGCTATACGCCCGCACATGCCAGCGCAGCCCAGTATTGACCAGGGTATGCGGCTCGAGCACCCGCTCCGCACCGCTCTCGCGCCGGGACAGGGAACGGTAGCTGACGCGCAGCTTGCGTCGGCCGTGGATGGCACGGGTGATCTGTGCCAGGATCTCCGGGCCTGGCAAACGGGCCGGCAAAGGCAGCGAGGCGGTCGGCAGGGCATAGACCAGCGCGTCCCCATACGGCCCGTTCGCCACCGCCAGGTTGGCGGCGATGATCGGTAGCACGGCGGCGGGCGACAGGTCGGCGAACACCGCGGTAAACCCCGCGCCCGGCACGAAGCCGAACACGCTGTGGTTGTAGACAAGGTTACCGGGGGCGAGGTCGCCGTAGAGCTTGAGGTCCTTGGTCGCCGCCGGATCGGACAGGCCGAAGGCGCGGGCGACGTCGCTGCGGGTCACGACCCCGGCATACCAGGCCATGATCTCGATGTACTGCAACCGCTGGCGCGTCGCCCACTTCACGTCCAGGCGCATTTTTTCCTTTGTAATCATGTCGCTCGCTCCGCTCGAGCCGGTTTGACCGGAATTATAGGGCGGCACGCATCAAATACAATCTATCAAGTTGTATTTTTTATGTAGGTGATATTTTTTATTGACACTTAAAAATATATGGCCTACATTGCACCCCATGCAGACGCCACGCCGCCTGCCTTTCACGCAACCCGACCACCAGGAGAGAGAACCATGGCATCCCCCGCATTGGCAGAAGACAAATCGAAGGCACTCGCCGCCGCGCTCGGCCAGATCGAAAAGCAGTTCGGCAAAGGCTCGGTGATGCGCCTGGGCGATCATGACGTCTCGCGCGACATCCAGGCCGTCTCCACCGGCTCGCTCGGACTCGACATCGCGCTCGGCGTCGGCGGCCTGCCGCGCGGCCGCGTGATCGAAATCTACGGCCCGGAGTCGTCCGGCAAAACCACGCTCACGCTGCAGGTCATCGCCGAAATGCAGAAGATGGGCGGCACCGCCGCCTTCATCGACGCCGAACACGCGCTCGACCCCAGCTATGCGCAAAAGCTCGGCGTCGACGTCGACAACCTGCTGGTCTCGCAGCCCGACACCGGTGAGCAGGCGCTGGAAATCGCCGACATGCTGGTGCGCTCCGGCTCGGTCGACGTGGTCGTGGTCGACTCGGTCGCCGCGCTCACGCCCAAGGCCGAAATCGAGGGCGAGATGGGCGACTCGCACATGGGCCTGCAGGCACGACTGATGAGCCAGGCGCTGCGCAAACTCACCGCCAACATCAAGCGCACCAACACGCTCGTCATCTTCATCAACCAGATCCGCATGAAGATCGGCGTCATGTTCGGCAACCCCGAGACCACCACCGGCGGCAACGCGCTCAAGTTCTACGCGTCGGTTCGTCTCGACATCCGCCGCGTCGGCGCGATCAAGAAGGGCGACGAGATCATCGGCAACGAAACCAAGGTCAAGGTCGTCAAGAACAAGGTCTCGCCACCGTTCAAGGAAGCCTTCTTCGACATCCTCTACGGTCAGGGCATCTCGCGCGAAGGCGAAATCATCGAGCTCGGCGTCGCCCACAAATTCGTTGACAAATCCGGCGCCTGGTACGCCTACAACGGCGACAAGATCGGCCAGGGCAAGGACAACGCGCGCGAATTCCTGCGCGAGCACCCCGAGATCGCGCACGAGATCGAAGCCAAGGTCCGCGCCGCCGTCGGCGTCAACAACCCGACCGTGTTGATTGAGGATGAAGACGAAATCGACGCCTGAGCCCGGCAATCTGCGTGAGCGCGCCCTGCGCCTTCTGGCGAGGCGCGAGCACAGCCGCGCCGAACTCGTCCGCAAGCTCGGGCAGACGGGTTTTGCGCAGCACGATATCGAGGCGTTGCTCGATGAATTCGAGGAAAAGAAGTGGCTGTCTGACCAGCGGTTTGCCGAAAGTTGGGTGGCCGACCACAGAGTAAAAGCGGGCAGCATCAAGCTCACCTACGAACTGCGGCAGCGCGGGGTGAGCGACAGCATCATCGAAGCTGTGCTCGGCGAACAACGCGACAGCGAATTCGAACGGGCACGCGAGGTATGGCAGAAAAAATTCGGGGTGCCGCCCGACAACGCTGCCGAACAGGCTCGGCAGATGCGCTTCATGCAAAGCCGGGGATTCACCACTGAGGTAATACGTAAAACATTAACGAATGTTGATTGACAGCCAAGCCTTGCCGCAGGTGTGGCTTACCAGTAATAAACGAAGATTACTTAAGAGGATCCTGCGGAAACACTTTCATAACAGCCACTTTATCCATGTTTACTAACACAGTATATGTTCCGCGCTGTAGCACGTCTATGGGGAAAACGCCCACCTGCGTCCACTTCAATCTAAATTTCTTCAATAACACATCCACGTTTTGGAATAACGCTGGATTGCTCTTGGCCAAAATCTCAGGGGTCAACCTATGCCCCTGCATCTGCCGCCTAACTTCAGCCAATGGAACGTAGTATTCCGGTACACGAAAATCGCCGACGCCTGTTGTACGGTAAAAAGACAAATCACTCACACCCTTGCTTGTGTTTGGCAATTTAGCACCAATGAAATGCGGACCGAATAACGGCAAACTGGCGAATTCCAAACGTTTAGCCACTCCAACCCCGGCTATACCCAATTCCGTCGCTTTAACCAAATGGAAGCTCCCTCCCACGTACACCGCGTATACCAAGCGGCTGGTATAACTTGTATGCAGCCCATAACCCAGCGCAGCGACCTGTAACATAGCGATCAACGCTAGGTCAAAAAACAGCTCTTTTCTAGACTTGCTCGGGGCGCAGACAATAAAGGTCATTAGTGGACCTAGCACGATATCCACCCCGACAATCAGCGCCAGCAATAGCGGTCCACCAATCAGCCAGAAGTATGGGAGAGTGAACCATCCAAACGCAATCAGCAATGCTGCACCCGTTGCAAAAAGGGTGCTGATTGCGATGTGTATAAGGGCGGCACGAGTACGGGTCATATGTTTTGTTTCAGAGCAATGGATAGGAGGCCATTGAAAAAGCCTCCCAAAGGGAGGCTTCTTTGCCACTATGCGTGAATAACGCAGTTATATCGACTACTTGGATCAGCAAATTGCAGCTGCGATACAGGTGGAAGCAGCATTTTTGGTCCAAAGAATCGGCTGCCCAACACCGCCAGCAGTTCCAGTAAGAACATAAGTTTCGCCTTCAAGACCATTGACGGGTGCCCCGGCAGCACCGGTAGCTGTCATGGTAATAGTGGTAGTGAGCGGACCCTGAGCACTAAATGCGCCAGAACCTGCTGCCACTTTGTCGGTAGCACCACTGGAAACGGTAACAGGAGGAATTCCGCCAATACTGTTTGTACAACTAGCTGCGGCCAGCGTGCCGGTATCTTGGAAACAGGTTTCCGCACCCAGCTTGAACGGGGCCACTGCCGAAACCACTTCGGTAAACTTAGCCTTCTTCGTATAAGTCTGGTATGCCGGAACCGCGATAGCAGCCAGAATACCGATGATCGCCACGACGATCATCAGTTCGATGAGGGTGAAACCCTGTTGAACTTTACGCATTTCAAATCTCCTTAAGTTGGGCAAGTTGAACACGAGCCTCCCGTGTCTGGAGCTATAACGAGCAGCAGCCATGCCAACTTTAGGGGAAAGCGCCTGATTTTGTGGGGTCGCTGCAGAAAAGCCGCGCCAGTTCTTGCTTTTGGCTATGTATTGATTTTTCGGTAGCCTATTCCCATGTCATTTTCGTAGGGAACATGCATGGCCGACGTGACCCTGGATGGCATGAGATGACGCTTTTCGTCATCCTACGCCCCGACTGTCTATACGCCAATAAAAAAGCCACGCTTCCGCGTGGCTTTTTGGATTTTGGTGGGTCGGGCGAGATTCGAACTCGCGACCAACGGATTAAAAGTCCGCTGCTCTACCGGCTGAGCTACCGACCCTTTTACCTGACAAGTGTCGTGTCCGGCAAAGCGCAAAATTATACTGGATTTTGAATTCGCGTCAAAGCCAAATGTGCTTTAAACCGCTTCCAGCTTTCGCATTCCGGCGGGCACCAGCCTGAGGTCGGCGAGCGCGGTGATGAATGCCTTGAAGAAAGTCGCCTCGTTCTCGTACACCATCTTGTAGTACTGCACTTTCATCGTGATGGCGCTGCCGAGCACGATGGCGACGAAGGTGAGGATAGAACCCAGCGCCAGGGTGGAGAAGCCGGTGATGCCCTGGCCGATGGTGCAACCCATCGCCAGCACGCCGCCAAACCCCATCAGGATCGCGCCCACCAGGTGGTTGAAGAAATCGCGGACGGAGGCGAACCACTCGATCCGGAAATTGCGAGAAATCAGCGACCACAGCAAGGAACCGGCGATCACGCCAGCCAGCGCCATGATGCCGAAGGTGAGCAGCGTACGGTCGAAGCCGCTCGCCACGTAGCCGAGGGTTTGCCCCATGGGGTTGATGAAGGTGAAGGACTGTGCGGCGAGCGGACCGGCTGCGGCGGGCCTGACCGCGTCGGCCGGCGCATACAGATCCCAATCCTGGACGAAGGATTGCAGTGTGAGAATGTCGCCGCTGGCATCCACCCGGATGTTGCTGGTGACATACCAGGCGGCCAGTACTGCGAGGCCGACCACGAGGCCGCCGAGGATGTTGTCGAAACTGCCGCGGAAATCGGCCGACTTGAAGGCCCAGATCAGCAGCAGGCCGCCGATGATGGCCCCCATGACCATGCGACCGGTGGCGGCCTTGTCGCCAAAGAGCATCGCGCCAAGATCCTGGTTGGTCGTCAACGCAACGGCGGTCGGATTGGTCCACGGATAAAACAAGGTGGAATAGAGCGTCTTGTCGCTGCCCGGGAAGGGATTGATCATGAAATACGCGATCAGGGCGATGACCAGCAACACCATCACCGACTTGAGGTTGCCGCCACCGATACGGATCAGCGTCTTGTTGCCGCAGCCGGAGGCAAGCGTCATGCCGATTCCGAACAAGGCGCCGCCCAGCACGTTTTCAAGCCAGACGAAGTTGGTCTGGCGATAGGGCGGGAAGGTGCCGGTCACGTTCACCAGGCCAGCGGCTTCCAGGGCGGTCACGCCCAGTACGCCGACCGCAATGGCCAGTATCCAGGCGCGCATGCGGCCGGTGTCGCTCATGTTGACCCAGTCTGACACGGCACCCATGGTGCAGAAATTGGTCTTGTTGACCACGGCGCCCATGATCAGGGCGATCGCGAAGGTCGACCACAAAAAAATCGATTGCGCGCTGGCGAAATCTGCGTAGGTCATAAGTCTATTCCTCCTTAGGAAAGGGAAGTGCGGATTGCCGCCTTACCCGGAAAAATAGCTGGATTTTAATGCGTACGAGCGAAACCGAAGCTGGATAATAAATACCATGTAGACGCTCGGTGCAAGATTGCCTCGCAATAGAGCGGACTCACATCACGCACGAAGCGTGACGCGCTCCACCCAATTAGAGAACCATCGAGAATCCGTTCGCCAGCTACCCGGCTTCCTGTGCGTAGCGCGTCGGATCGGGAATGCCTGCGGCGAGGAAGCCCTCGCGCCGCAGCCGGCATGCATCGCAGCGGCCGCAGGCCAGGCCTTCGGTGTCGGCCTGATAGCAGCTCACCGTCTGCGCGTAATCAACCCCGAGCGCGGCACCACGCCGGATGATGTCGGCCTTCGACAGGGCTTGGAGCGGCGCATGAATGCGCAATCGCGCACCCTCGACCCCGGACTTGGTCGCCAGGTTGGCCATGCGCTCGAAGGCTTCGATGAATTCGGGGCGGCAGTCAGGATAGCCGGAATAATCGACGGCATTGACACCGATGAAAATGTCGCGCGCACCGAGCACTTCGGCCCAGGCGAGTGCGAGCGCCAGCATCACGGTATTGCGGGCGGGCACGTAGGTGACTGGAATGCCATCGGTCGGGCTTTCCGGTACGGCAATGGAGGCGTCGGTCAGTGCCGAGCCGCCGATGTCGCCCAGTCCGAGGCGCATCACCCGATGTTCGACGGCGCCCAAACTTCTGGCCACCCGCGCGGCGGCGGCAAGCTCGGCCGTATGGCGCTGGCCGTAATCCAGACTCAGCGCATGGCAGGCATAGCCCGCTTCACGGGCAATCGCCAGCACAGTGGCGGAATCCAGACCGCCGGAAAGCAGGATGACTGCGGGTTTCATGTGCCTGGCGTGTTGCCCCACAGGATCTTGTGTAACTGTACCTGCATGCGTACCGGCAGGCGGTCGGCCAGAATCCACTCCGCCAGTTGGGTGGGCGGCAGTTCGCCCTGCACCGGGGAAAACAGAATGGGGCACGCCTGCGCAAGCTTCTGCGCCTGGATGACCTCGCGCGCCCAATCGTAATCGGCACGGTTGGCCAGCACAAACTTGATTTCGTCATGCGGCGTCAGGTGGGCGATATTCTCCCAGCGGTTACGTGCCGCCTCGCCCGACTCCGGCGGCTTGACGTCGACGATGCGCGACACCCGCGAGTCCACTTTGCTGACGTCGAGCGCGCCGCTGGTTTCCAGTGACACCGAATAGCCCGCGTCGCACAGCGCGGCCAGCAACGGCAGGCAGTTCTTTTGCGCCAGCGGCTCGCCACCCGTGACGCAGACGGTCGGCACGCCATAGTCCGCCACCCGTGCCAACAGCGACGTCAGCGTGACGGTTTCGCCGCCCTGGAAACTGTAGGTCGTGTCGCACCAGCGGCAACGCAACGGACAGCCCGTCAGGCGGACGAACACGGTTGGCAGGCCGGCTCGGCTGGTTTCGCCTTGCAGCGACAGAAATATCTCGGTCAAGCGGAGCGTGGTTGTTGCCGATTTATCGGATTTACAACCACGGCCTACTCCTTGCGGGTGGCGCGTAGCAGTTGGCACTTGCGCGTCATGACAGTCAAGGCCGCCCTCCAGCGGCTGGAGCGACAAGGACTTGGACACGGCGTTACTTGATCGCAGCCAACCGGCGCGCGGCAAGTTTGGCGGCCGGGGTGCTCGGATGCTTGGCCACCAGGTCCTTGAGCGTCTTGCGCGCAGCGGCCATGTCATCCAGTTCGATCTGGTTGGTGGCGACATTGAGCAGCGCGTCGGGCACTTTGGGGCTGTCGGGATAGGTCGCCACGAGCTTTTGCTGATGCGCCAGCGAGGTCTTGTAATCCTTCAGCGCGTAATACGAATAGCCGATCCAGTACTGCGCGTTGGCTGCCAGCGTGCTCGCCGGATAGGTCTTGAGAAAGTTCTTGAAACCGGCGATGGCGTCGGTGTACTTGGCGCCGCGGAACAGGGCGAGCGCCCCTTCGTAGCTGCGCGATTCGGCCAATGGGTCGGCTTGCGCAGACCCGTCCGCCGCCGGCTTGGCCACCGGTCCGGCAGCTGCCTGAGAGTCGGGTGCAGCCGGTTGCGCCGCATCAGCGGCCGGCGCCGGTTTGGCGGCCTTGGCGAGCTCGACAATGCGCTGATCGAGATCGGCATACAAGTCGTTCTGCCGTTTGCCCAGCGTATCCAGCTGGTTTGCCTGCACCTCGGACTGTCCGCGCAGTCTGGCCACCTCGGCCTTGAGCGATTCCACTTCTTTCAGCATATCCAGCATGGGCTGGTTTTGCTGAATCGACTGCTCTAGCTTGGCCAGCCGCGCATCGAGCGCATCCACACGCTGCTGCAATGCCTGCATCTGACGGGTCACTTCCTCGTCATTGCCGAACAGCGCCGCCCATGCCGGCTGGGCCAGCATGAGCATCGCAACGAGGATCAGGCCATTACGTCGAAGCGAGGTCATTTCTCGTCGCTATACACCACGTCGGTACGGCGGTTTTCGGCGTACGCGGCTTCGTCATGGCCCTCGTTGCGCGGCTTTTCCTCGCCAAAACTGATCGCTTCCATCTGCGCGTCGCTCACACCCAGCACGGCCAGTGCCTTGCGCACGGCCTCGGCGCGCTTCTGCCCCAGTGCCAGGTTGTATTCGCGGCTACCGCGCTCGTCGGCATTGCCCTGCAGGATCACGTGCGCATCGCGCTTCGACATCAGGTAGCCGGCGTGCGCTTCGAGCATCGGACGGTACTCGTCCTTCACCACGAAACTGTCGTAATCGAAGAAGACGCTACGCTTGGACAAGGGGCTGGCCGGGTTCTTGCGCGGATCGCCGGCATATTGGTCGCCCATCGCATTGCCTGCGACACCGCTGCCGCCCACACCCGTGGTTTCGGTGCCCTGGCCGGTACTTGCCGTGCCGGCCGTGCCACCGGTGCGGTCTTCGACCGTCGCTTGCGTGCCGCCGGTCGTACCGCATGCAGACAAAGTCAACGCAACCAGAATGGGCCATAAAATCTTGTTCATCTATCTCTCCTTATGAATGAATTCAATTGATCATGGACGGCTCTTGTCTACTCCCTGCAACCGTCCAACCGACATCCAACACTTTAAATACACGCTTTCACGGACCCCAGACCGGCTCGCGCGCATCCACACCCGATTCCGACAGGCGCGCGTGCGTTTTGCCGTCCAGGCTCACCGTACCGAGTATTCCTTGTGCACCCTGCACCGTGGCATACAACACGGCCTGACCATTCGGCGCGAAGCTGGGCGACTCGTCGCGTGCGGTATCAGTCAGCACACGGGTCTGTCCCGAGGCCAATTCCTGCAAGGTCACGCTGAACCGCCCGCCGTCGCGGCTGATGTAAGCCAGATACCGTCCATCCGGGCTGATCGCGGGGGAAACATTATAGCTGCCATTGAAGGTCACCCGCTTGGCTTCGCCGCCACTGGCCGCCATGCGATAGATTTGCGGGCTGCCTCCCCGATCCGACGTGAAATAGAGGGTTTGTCCGTCGGGGGAGAATACCGGTTCGGTATCGATATTGCTGCCCCGCGTCAGGCGCGTCAATCCGCCGCCGTCGGCATTGATCATATAAATCTGCGAAGCGCCGTCGCGCGTCAGCACGACAGCCAGCCGCCGGCCGTCCGGCGTCCATGCCGGGGCCGAGTTGGACCCCTTGAATGCCGCGATCTTGCGACGATGGCCATCCTTGAGCGACTGCACATAGATGACAGGCTTCCTGTCCTCGAACGACACATACACGATCTGGTTGCCGTCCGGCGAGAACATCGGCGAAATCACCGATTCGTTGGAGCGCATCACCGTGCGCGGGTTTTGCCCATCCGCATCGGCCACCCGCAATTCATAGCGGCGGCCCTGCTTCTGCACGTAGGCGATGCGGGTGCTGAACGCGCCGGGGATGCCCGTCAGTTTCGCATAGATGAGGTCGGCAATCTGGTGCGCCGTGGCGCGCCACTGGCCGGCCGTGATGGTGTAGCTGTAGGCCGCAAGCTGGGTCTGCTTGAGCACGTCCAGCAGATAGAAGCGTATCTCGAGACGGCCGCCCGGCTGCGCAGTGACCTGGCCGATTACCAGCGCGTCGGCGCCCTTGCCGCGCCAGACGCCGTAGTCGACCTGCGCAGGCATGACGGGTTGTTGCGCGCCGCCCACGTCCACCAGCCTGAACTGGCCGCTGCGGTTGAGGTCGTCCCCGGCGATCTGGGTCAGTGCAGGGCTGGGCTGGCCGGGCGCGGCCTGAAACGGCACCATGGCCACGGCAATCTTGTTGGCCGCGCCGCCAATGACCTGGATTTCCATCGCGGCGCGCGCGGAAAACGGCGCGCTCAGCAAGGCCAGACAGAACAAGGGAAACAGCAGAACGGCACGCAGCATGGATACGGACATCGGGCTCACAAACGCTTTCTTGATTGGGCAGTCTAGCATAGGCTGCACGCGGCCCGGACCGCATACTGCCTCGTTTCGGCCCATTTAAGGCCTACTCTTTGGGGCGGTGGACGAAGGAAAGTTCCGGGACAAAGGCGGCACGTGCAGCGCGATCGCTCGGCAAGGGCAACGGGGAGGATTTTTCGATGGCGCGTACCACTGCGTCATCATACGCAGGATTCCCGCTGGATTTCGTCACCCGCACGCTCAAGACTTCGCCGGTGGGCAGCAGCTTCACCAGGCAACGGACTTCGGGATTACCCTTCAGGTTGTCGGGCAGCCGGGTATTGCCCCGCACCTTGGCGCTGATCTGGTCGCGATACTGTCCCACGACGCTCGCCACCTCGGCCTGACGCTTGTTGGCTGCCGCCTGCGCTTCGGTCAGTCGGGCCAGGCGGGCCTCGTTCGCCGCAGCCTCGGCCGCCACGCGCTGTTTCAGGTCCTCTTCTTCCATCTGCCGCAGCAACGCCTGCCGCTTCTGTTCGGCCTGTTGTTTCTCGCGCAAGGCCTTGGCCGCTTCGGCACGGGCCTTTTCTTCGGCCGCCTGCGTAGCCTGTAGTTTTTTCAGGCGTTCGGCCTCGGCCTTTTTCTTTTCCAGGGCTATGTCGGGCGTCTTCGGGGGGGGCGGTTCCTTTTTCACCGGTTTGGGGGTGGGGGCCACAGGCGCCGGTTTGGGCGCTTTCACGGGCGGCGGCGGGCGGGGACTGGCCGGAGGCGGCGGCGTGTCCGGCAGGGTTTCCCACAGATCGACCATGACTGCCTCGGGATGGTGGGTCTGCCATGACACGCCGAACACCAGCATCAGAACGAACAGCACATGCACTCCCAGCGCCAGCGCAGCCGCAAGGAGGTTGGGAACGGGACGCGTGCCAGGTGGGGCGTCAGCCGTGAAATTCATGGGGCCGGGCGGGCAAGCAGGCCGATACGCGTGATCTGGGCCTGTTGCAGGAGCGTCATCGTATGCATCACCTCCTCATAGCGGACTTTCTTGTCCGCCGCGATCACCACCGGCTGGTCCGGCTGGGCGCGATGAAATGCGGCAATTTCATCAGGCAGCGCCGATTTCGCCACCACCCGTTCGCCGCCACCAGACGCACGGTCGCGCAGCAGATATTCGCCGGATTCCTTGATGATGATTTCGAGCGGTTTCTGCGGCGTCTGCGAGGTCTTGCCGACGCTCGGCAATTCGACCTGGGCCGGGTTGATGAATGGTGCGGTCACCATGAAGATCACCAGCAGCACCAGCATCACGTCGATCATCGGCACGACGTTGATCTGGGCGACCTGTTTGCGGGTCCGTGCCACAGGCTATACCGATTTGGCCGTCACCTGCTGCCGCTGCAGGATATTGGAGAACTCCTCCATGAAGCTTTCCATGCGGTTGGCCAGGCGGTCGATGTCGTGGGTGTAGCGGTTGTAGCCAACCACCGCGGGAATCGCCGCGAACAGGCCCATGGCGGTGGCGATCAGCGCTTCGGCGATGCCCGGCGCGACCTGCGCCAGCGTAGCCTGCGCCACGCTCGATAGTCCCATGAAGGCGATCATGATGCCCCACACCGTGCCGAACAGGCCGACGTAGGGCGACACTGACCCAACGGTGGCGAGGAAGGCCAGGTGCGATTCGAGGCCGTCGAGTTCGCGCTGGTAGGTCGCGCGCATCGCGCGGCGGGTGCCGTCGATGATGACGTTGAGCGACAGGCCGGCCTGGTGCCGCAATTTCGAGAATTCGCGAAAGCCGGCTTCGAAGATGCGCTCCATTTCGCCCGCGCCTTCGCGTTCACCGGCCACCCGCTGATAGATGGCGTTAATGTCGCCGCCGCCCCAGAATTCGCGCTCGAAACGGTCGGTCACGCGCAGGGCTCGCTTGAGGGCGAACATCTTGATGAAGATGAACCACCACGACATCAGCGAGGCGCCCAGCAGCAGCGCCATGACGATCTGGACCGGCGTCGAGGCATGGAGGACGAGATGGAACAGCGAGAGGTCTTGACCGAGTTCAGGGTTCACGTTGCGGGGGCCAATGCTTGAAGAATGGGCTCAGGTATTTTAACGGGTTTGAAACGTATCGCATCGACGCATGCGAGCGTCACGACGGCCTCTGCCAGACGGTCGGAGCCGCGCATAAGTTCCTGGCGCACGCTGAGGCTGGCACGCCCGGCCTCGTGCAACGCGACCGATACCTCGAGCTGCTCGTTGAAGCGCGCCGGCGATAGGTAATCGATCTCTACCCGCCGCACCACGAACACGATGCCGGGCTCGTCGCGCAGGACATCCTGCTCGAAGCCGAATGCACGCAGCCATTCGCTGCGTGCGCGTTCCATGAATTTGAGATAGTTCGCGTAATACACGACGCCGCCTGCGTCGGTGTCTTCCCAATACACCCGGACCGGCCAGACAAACGCCATCAGAACAGATCCGCGCTCGGTTCGGTGGGCGCAGCAAACCCAAGATGGCGATACGCCAGCGGGGTGGCAATACGGCCGCGCGGGGTACGCTGCAAATAGCCCTGCTGGATCAGAAAGGGTTCGAGCACGTCCTCGATGGTGTCGCGTTCCTCGCCGATGGCAGCGGCAAGGTTGTCCAGCCCGACCGGGCCGCCCATGAATTTCTCGACCACGGCCGACAGCAGTTTCCTGTCCATCACGTCGAGTCCGGCGCGATCGACATCCAGCATGACCAGCGCCGCATCGGCTACAGCCCCCGTGGCCTGCCCTTCCGCCTTGACGTCGGCATAATCGCGCACCCGCCGCAGCAGGCGGTTGGCGATGCGCGGGGTGCCGCGCGAACGGCGGGCGATTTCCAGTGCGCCGGCCTCGTCCAGATTCATCTGCAGCAGGCCTGCCGAGCGATGGACGATGAAACCCAGCTCTTCCGCCGAATAGAATTCCAGCCGCGCGACGATGCCGAAACGGTCGCGCAGCGGGTTGGTCAACATGCCGGCCCGGGTGGTGGCGCCGACCAGGGTGAACGGCGGCAGATCGAGCTTGACCGAACGCGCCGCCGGCCCTTCACCGATCATGATGTCGATCTGGAAATCCTCCAGCGCCGGATACAGCACTTCCTCGACCACCGGCGAAAGACGGTGGATTTCATCGATGAAGAGCACGTCGTGCGGCTCCAGATTGGTCAGCAGAGCCGCCAGGTCGCCTGCGCGCTCGAGTACCGGGCCCGAGGTCTGGCGCAGGTTGACGCCCATCTCGCGCGCAATGATGTGCGCCAGCGTGGTCTTGCCCAGCCCCGGCGGGCCGAACAACAGCACATGGTCGAGCGCCTCGCTGCGCTTCCGCGCGGCATGGATGAAGATTTCAAGCTGCTCGCGCGCCTTCGTCTGGCCCACGTATTCGGCCAGCGTGCGCGGCCGTAGCGCGCGTTCGATTTGCTCTTCCTGCGGGCTGACGGCGGCGGGTGCGATGAGACGGTCGGTTTCGATCATGGAGCCGGAGGCGGCGTGACGGGATACAGCCGGATTCTACTCCGTGACGTCTTCCCCCGGCGCAGTGTCCTGCGCCAATTGGCCCCGCCCGCGCGCTTTCGCGCGATAAAGCGCACGGTCGGCGCGCGCAAGCGCGGCGTTAAGCGTGTCGCTGGCGGCACTGCCCAGCCAGGTCTGCCCCGCGCTGAGACCTGTATCCAGCTCGAGGCCGAAGGCATTCAGCTCGCTACTGAAATGATCGCTCAGGCGCTGATACCACGCGTTCACACCGGCGGCGTCGAGCCCCGACAGAAGTACCGCAAACTCGTCGCCAGCCAGACGTGCGGCCAGATCGGCGCGGCGGGTCAACGCTTTCAGCGACTGTGCCAGGGCAAGCAGGACCTGGTCGCCCACCCCATGCCCATAGCGATCGTTGACCCCTTTGAAATGATCGATGTCGAGCATGACCAGGGCGACGGCGTGCTGCCGCTCCGCGAGCCCCTGTGCCAGGGGGAAACGGGTCTCGAATGCGCGCCGGTTGGGCAGTCCCGTGAGCGGATCGGTCAGGCTCAGATGTTCCAGCCGCGCCCGCTGTTCCTGCAAGTTCAGGGCGATCATGTTGATGTCGGCCGCCACGGCTTCGAACTCGACGTAGTGCGGCACGATCGTGGGGACCGGCTCGTCATGTGCCAGGGCCGTCAGGGCGTCGACCGTGGACACGATGTCACGCAGCATGGTGTGGCGCAGCCGGATCATGGCGACGATCAGCACGCCCAACACGGCGCCCAGGGTCAGCAAGCCCGCCACCACCTGCCGCCAGCCACTGCGCGTCAGCCATTGCACCGGGGTCTGCACGATCAGCGTCCAGTCCGTGTCTGCCACAGGCAGACGGATTTCACGCACATGCCCGCTGATTTCGCCATGGCTGACGATCGTTTTCTCGCGTGCATCGACGAGCGCGGCGGCATGGCCCGGCTGGATCGAATCATCGAGCACGCGCTGGAATTGTGTCAGGCGCACGCTCAAGAACACGCCGCCCAGCAGATCGCCCCGGGCGTCGCGCACAGGCGCGAGCAGGTCGACATGCTCAGCGCCGGCGATCTCGCGATGGACCCGCGGGCGGCCATCCGTCAACGCGTCCGCGCGCCTCATGTCCTGACGGCACGCAGGGCCGATGCGCAAGGACCCCGCGTCGCCCAGTACATTGCCGTGTGAATCGACCAATGCCACGCCCAATATCTCGGGCAGCAGCAACTGACGCGAACGTGCCCACTGTTGCTTCGGCTCGATCGTGCCGTTGCGCATCAGGTCGACCAGGACAGGGTCGCGCGCCGAGTTGTCGAGCAGCTTACGGTAGTACTCCAGTTGCCGCATTACGCCGGTTCGCGTCTGTTCGGCCTCATGCTGGATGAAGCGCTGCTGGTCTTCCCGGCTGGATTCCAGGCTGAACCACAGGCTGAGGCCAATCCCCGCGCCAAACATGCCCACCACGCTCAGCAGCAGCCATACCAGCTGGTGTTGCAGCGATGCCGACGGCCGATGTCGTGGAGCGGGCTGCGTCATGATGGAATTCAGGTCTTGGACAATGCCCGCAGCGCCTGTCGGATCGCCTCGCCCACCGGCAGGTCGGGCGGCAACTGGCGTACGGCCTCGGTGGTTTCGCGTTCGTTGTAGCCCAGTGCCAGCAGAGCCTGGCGCACATCATCCGATACGCCGGGCGTTTCCGGGCTGGCGATCGCGCCCGCGAATACCGGCTTGCCCTTGAGTTCGAGCAGCAGACGCTCGGCGGTTTTCTTGCCGATGCCCGGGACTTTGACGATGCGGCCGATTTCCTGCGCCGCGATCGCCACCGACAGGTCGTTGACCGACAAGCCCGACAACACCGACAGCGCCGTCTTGGCGCCGATCCCCGAGACCTTCAACAGTTCGCGAAACGCCGCGCGCTCGACTTCGCTGCCGAAGCCATACAGCAGGTGCGCGTCCTCGCGGATGGCCAGATGGGTGAGCAGGCTGATCTTCTCGCCGATCGCCGGCAGGTTGTAGAACGTGCTCATCGGCACGTCGATTTCGTAGCCGACGCCGTTGACATCCACCAACACCTGCGGCGGCTGTTTGGCGGCGAGGGTGCCGGTAATTCTGCCTATCATGTGGAGTCCTTGCTCATACCAGTCGCCCGCCCTTGACGCGGTAGCCTGCGGTGGAGTGTGTGCCCAATCGACTGCCGTGCGCATGGGTGATGGCACAGGCCAGTGCGTCGGCCGCGTCGGCCGTGGGCGCGACAGGCAGGCTCAGCAGGCGTTTCACCATCTCCTGCACCTGCTCCTTGGCGGCCTTGCCGTGGCCGACCACCGCCTGCTTGATCTGCAATGCAGTGTATTCCGCCACGCTCAGATCGCGCGATACGGCCGCGCAGATGGCGGTACCGCGCGCCTGCCCGAGCAGCAGCGTGGATTGCGGGTTGACGTTGACGAAGACGATTTCCACCGCGCAGGTATCGGGCTGGTAGGTGCCGATCACCTCATTCAAGCCGGCAAACAGCACGCCCAGCCGCTGCGGCAGGCTACCCTCGCCGCTCTTGATGACGCCGCTGGCGACGTAGGCCAGCTTCTGGCCGGTCTGCTCGATCACGCCGAAGCCGGTGAGGCGCAGCCCGGGATCAATGCCAAGAATGCGCAATGGGGGGATTACTCCGGCAAGACCGCGTTGGTGTAGACCTCCTGCACGTCGTCGAGGCTTTCGAGCGCGTCCAGGATCTTCTGCATTTTCACCGCGTCGTCGCCCGCAAGTTCAGTCTCGGCTTCGGGGCGCATGGTGATTTCCGCGACTGCCGGCTTGAAGCCGGCCTTCTCCAGGGCGTCCTTCACCGCTTCGAAAGCCTTGGGATCGGGCGAAGTCAACACTTCGATCGAACCATCCTCGTTGGGAATGATGTCGTCGGCACCAGCGTCGAGCGCGGCTTCCATCACGGCCTCTTCGCTCGCGCCCGGCTCCAGGATGATCTGGCCGCAATGCTTGAACTGGAACGCCACGCAGCCGTCGGTACCCATGTTGCCGCCGTGCTTGGTGAAGGCGTGGCGCACGTCGGCGACGGTGCGCGTCTTGTTGTCGGTCAGGCAGTCGACCATCACCGCGACGCCGCCGATGCCGTAGCCTTCGTAGCGAACTTCCTCGTAGTTCACGCCCTCGAGCTGGCCGGTGCCGCGCTTGATCGCGTTCTCGATGTTGTCCTTCGGCATCGACTCGGCCTTGCCCTTGTCGATCGCCAACCGCAGCCGCGGGTTCATCGCGGGGTCGCCGCCGCCCATTTTGGCGGCCACGGTGATTTCCTTGATAAGCTTGGTGAAGATCTTGCCGCGCTTGGCATCCTGGCGTCCCTTGCGGTGCTGGATGTTGGCCCATTTCGAATGTCCTGCCATGTCGATTCCAACGCAAAAATAATGCGCGATTTTAGCACCCCGGCCCCATCCCTCCGCCTCGGCGTCGACCTCGGCGGCACCAAAATCGAGCTCATCGCGCTCGACGCCGGCGGCCGCGAAGTCCTGCGCCGTCGCGTACCCACCCCGCAGAACGACTACCTGGCCACCGTGGCGGCCGTCGCCGCACTGGTCCATCAGGCCGAAAGCGAACTGGGCCGACAGGGCAGCATCGGCATCGGCACCCCCGGCGCCATCTCGCCCGCGAGCGGGTTGATGAAAAACTGCAACTCGACCTGCCTCAACGGCAAGCCCTTGCAGCAGGACCTCGAACAGGCCCTGAACCGCGAGGTCCGGCTCGCCAACGACGCCAACTGCTTTGCGCTGTCGGAGGCCATCGACGGCGCCGCAGCTGGCGCCGCCAGTGTATTCGGCGTGATCCTCGGCACCGGCGTCGGCGGCGGCGTGGTGGTGCGCGGCCATGCGCTTGGCGGCGCCAATGCGATCGCCGGCGAATGGGGACACTCGCCGCTGCCCTACTTCCAGTTCGCCCACACCCAGGCCGACCGCGCCGGCACCGGCCAGCATCCGGCGACCGGCGAGGCGCTGCTGCATCCGTGGCCGAGTCCGCGCGAACTCGACGCCGCGCAGGCCTGCTATTGCGGCAAGAAAGGCTGCATCGAAACCTGGCTCTCCGGCCCGGCGCTCGCCGCCGACCATGTGCGCTACGGCGGCGAAGACCTGCCCGCGCACGAGATCGTGCAGTTGGCCAACGCGGGCTACGGTCCCTGCAGCGCCACGCTCGCGCGCTACGAGGAACGGCTGGCTCGCGCGCTGGCCGGCGTGATCAACCTGCTCGACCCGGACGTCATCGTGCTCGGCGGCGGGCTGTCCAACATCGCTCGGGTGTATGACACTGTGCCGCGGCTATGGCCGCGCTACGTGTTCTCCGACCGCGTCGGCACCCGGCTGGTGCCGCCGAAATACGGTGATTCCAGCGGGGTGCGCGGCGCGGCATGGTTGTGGGATGACTAGTGCAGCTTGATGCGCGCCCGCGTCGGCGTGCTGATGAAGTGGGCGTAGGTCGTGAGCGAGGTCTTGAACCAGCCATGCAGCGCAATCTGGTGCATCTTGTGCAGCGACCAGTAGACGAAGCGCGCCATCACGCCTTCGATCATGATGCTGCCGCCGGACAGTCCGCCCATCAGGTTGCCGACCGTGGAGAAACGGCCCAGCGCGACCAGCGAGCCATAGTCGCGATAGACATACTCAGGCAGCGACTTGCCGCGAAAGCGCCGGCAGATCGATTTCACCAGCATCGAGGCCTGCTGGTGCGCAGCCTGCGCGCGCGGCGGGACGAAGCCCTTGCCGTCGGGCAGTGCGCACGCCGCACAGTCGCCGAAGGCGAAGATGTTGTCATCGCGGGTGGTCTGTAGCGTGGGTCGCACGATCAGCTGATTGCTGCGGTTGGTTTCCAGGCCGTCGATGTCCTTCAGGAAATCCGGTGCCTTGATGCCGGCCGACCACACCATCATGCTGGCCGGGATGAACTTGCCGTCGGCGGTCAGCATACCGTCGTCACGCACTTCGACCACCCGCTCCCGGGTGTGCACCTCGACCCCCAGCTCGGCCAGGCGATCGGCCGCTGCGGCCGACAGGCGGGGCGGCAGCCCCGGCAGGATACGGTCGGACGCCTCGACGATCAGCAGTTTCAGGCTCTTGTCCGGCTCGATGTGATCCATGCCGTAGGACGACAACTCGCGCGTGGTGTCGTGCAGTTCGGCTGCGAGTTCGACCCCGGTGGCGCCGGCACCGACGATACCGACAGTCAGCTGGCCGGGGGCAACGGCTTCGGTCTGGGTATTGGCGCGCAGGCAGGCGTTGATGTGGCGGCGGTGGAATTCGCGCGCCTGCTCGGGCGTGTCGAGCATGATGCAGTGTTCCTTCACGCCGGGCACGCCGAAGTCGTTGCCGACCGAGCCGACCGCAATGATCAGCGTGTCATAGCGGAAACTGCGGCGCGGGATGATCTCGACCCCGTTCTCGTCAAGCGTGGGCGCGACGCGGACTTCCTGGCGCGTACGGTCGAGTCCATCCATGCGACCGAGACGGAACGTGAAATGGTGCCAGTGACCCTGCGCCAGATATTCCAGCCGCTCGGCATACGAATCGAGACTACCCGCCGCGACTTCGTACAGCAACGGCTTCCACAGATGCGAAGGCGAGGCGTCGATCAGCGTGATATTCGCGCGCTTCTTGTTTCCCAGCTTGTCGCCCAGGCGCGTCGCCAGTTCCAGTCCTCCTGCTCCGCCGCCCACGATGACGATTTCATGCACCTGCTGTTCCATTGCCACAAATTTTCCTCCTGTTTTCGTAATAGCGAGATGATACCCGGAGTATTAGCATTTGCTTCTATTCTTTGCCAGGTACGCGTTGCCGCCGAACTCGATAGAATCCGCATATCGACAACCCAGGATGCACCATGACCGAACCGCTGCTCGTCGCCCGCAACGCCACCGCCGACCTCGTCCTGCTGCCGCAGATGGCCAACCGTCACGGCCTCATCACCGGCGCCACCGGGACCGGCAAGACCGTCACGCTGCAGACGCTGGCCGAGCATTTCTCCAGCATAGGCGTGCCATGCTTCATGTCCGACGTGAAAGGCGACCTGTCCGGCGTGTCACAGGCTGGCGGCGGCAACGCCAAGGTGGCCGAGCGGGTCGAATCGCTCAAGCTCGAAGGCTTCGCCTACCAGGCCTATCCCGTCACCCTGTGGGACCCCTTCGGCACCAGCGGGCATCCGGTGCGCGCCACCGTATCGGACATGGGCCCGCTGCTGCTGGGGCGCATGCTGGACCTCAACGAGACCCAGAATGGCGTGCTCAACCTGGTGTTCAAGGTCGCCGACGACAACGGCCTGCTGCTGCTCGACCTCAAGGACCTGCGCGCGATGCTCGCCTTCGTCGGCGAGAACGCCAAGCAATTCACCACCGAATACGGCAATGTCTCCTCCGCCTCGATCGGCGCCATCCAGCGCGGATTGCTGACGCTGGAATCGCAGGGCGGCGAACAGATTTTCGGCGAGCCGATGCTCAACATCGCCGACCTGATCCAGACTGACCGCGGGCGCGGCGTCATCAACATCCTGTCGGCCGACAAGCTGATGCAGTCGCCCAAGCTCTACGCCACGCTGCTGTTGTGGCTGCTGTCCGAACTGTTCGAACACCTGCCCGAGGCCGGCGACCTCGACAAGCCGAAGCTGGTGTTCTTCTTCGACGAAGCCCACCTGTTGTTCAACGACGCGCCCGAGGCGCTGGTGGAAAAAATCGAGCAGGTGGTGCGACTGATCCGCTCCAAGGGCGTCGGCGTGTACTTCGTCACCCAGAACCCGGCTGACGTGCCCGACAAGGTGCTGTCGCAACTCGGCAACCGCGTGCAGCATGCGCTACGCGCCTTCTCGCCGCGCGACCAGAAGGCCGTGAAGGCTGCCGCCGAGACCATGCGCGACAATCCGGCGCTGGACGAAGCCGCCGCCATCACCGAGCTTGGCGTAGGCGAGGCGCTGGTGTCGCTGCTCGACGCCAAGGGTCGCCCCGGCGTGGTCGAACGCGCTTTCATCGTCCCGCCGCAAGGCCAGATCGGCCCCATCACCGACGCCCAACGCGCACAGCTGATCCAGTCCTCGCTGGTCGCCGGCGTCTACGACAAGACCGTCGACCGCGAATCCGCCTACGAAACGCTGAAGGCGCGCGCGGAACAGTCGGCCCAGGCGGCCGCGCAGGCCAAGACCGCAGCGCAACCCGCAACGGGAGGTGGTCTCGGCGGGGTACTGGGTGAGATCCTGACCGGGAACGGTCGCCGCCAAGGTGCGGCCGAAGCGCTCGCCAAATCGGCCGCACGCGCCATCGGCAGCCAGGTCGGCCGCAGCCTCATACGCGGCGTGCTCGGCAGCCTGTTCGGCAGCAAGCGCTGACCGGCTTTAATCAGGCAAAGAGACGGGCCAGTTCGGCGCCCGGGTCGGCCGCGCGCATGAAGGCCTCGCCGACCAGAAAACCGTTGACCTGGTGACTGCGCATGGCCGCGACGTCGGCCGGCGCGAGGATGCCGGACTCGGTGATGACGATCCGGTCGTTGCCGATTTTGGGCAACAGCGCCAGCGTGGTGTCGAGGCTGACCTCGAAGGTGCGCAGGTTGCGGTTGTTGATGCCCTGCAGCGGCGTTTTCAATTGCAGCGCGGCGTCGAGTTCATCGGCGTTGTGCGACTCGACCAGCACCGCCATGCCCAGTTCGAGCGCCAGCGCTTCCAGCGCCTGCATCGCCGGCAGTTCCAGCGCGGCGACGATCAGCAGAATGCAGTCCGCCCCCATCGCGCGCGCCTCGTAGACCTGGTAGGGATCGACGATGAAATCCTTGCGCAGCACCGGCAGCTGGCACGCGGCGCGCGCGGCCATCAGATACTCGGGACTTCCCTGGAAATAGTCGCGGTCGGTCAGCACCGACAGGCACGCGGCGCCGCCCTTCTCGTAACTGGCCGCGATCTCGGCGGGTCTGAAATCGGACCGGATCACACCCTTGGACGGACTGGCCTTCTTGATTTCGGCGATCACTGCCGGCTGCCCGGCGGCCAGCTTCGCGCGCAGGGCGCCGACGAAATCGCGCGGCGGCGCGGCGGCCTCAGCACGTGCCCGCATCTCGGCGAGCGGCACGCCGGCAAGTCCGGCGGCGATTTCGGTACGCTTGGTGGCGAGGATCTTTTCGAGGATGTCGGACATTGCGTCTAGACCCCCGTGGCGCGATTGGAGAACGCCACCAACTGCCGCAGTTTTTCGCGCGCGGCGCCGCTGCGGATGACCTCGCGCGCCACTTCGATGCCTTCGCCCAGTGTGGCGGCACGGTCGGCCACATAGATGGCAGCACCGGCATTGAGCAACACGATATCGCACGCCGGCCCCGGCAGCCCGTTGAGCACGGACAGCAGCATATCCTTTGCCTGTGTCGCGTCCCACACCTTCAGCACCTCGCTGCTACTGGTCTCCAACCCGAACTCGCCCGGACGGATGGTGTATTCGCTGACTTCTCCATCCTTCAGCTCGCCGATCAGGGTCTCGCCACTCAGGGTGATCTCATCCATGCCGTCGGAACCGTGCACGACCATGACGTGGCGGCTGCCCAAGCGCTGCAGCACGCGCACCAGGATGCCGACCAGGTCGGGATGGAACACGCCCAGCAACTGGTGTGGCGCGCCGGCGGGGTTGGTGAGCGGGCCGAGGATGTTGAACAGCGTGCGCACGCCCAGTTCGCGCCGTACCGGTGCGGCGTGCTTCATGGCGCCATGGAAATTCGGCGCGAACATGAAACCGATGCCGATGGCATCGATGCTCTCGGCCACCAGCTCGGGCGTGAGATTGAGGTTCACGCCCAGCGACTCGAGCACGTCTGCACTACCGCTGGTGGACGACACCGAACGCCCGCCATGTTTGGCGACCCGCGCGCCGGCAGCGGCGGCGACGAAAGCCGCCGTCGTGGAAATATTGAAGGTGTGCGCCGCGTCGCCCCCAGTGCCGCAGGTGTCGACCAGATGCGCGCTGTTCTGCGCCGGCACCTGGGCGGCGAATTCGCGCATCACCTGCGCGGCGGCGGCGATCTCGCCGACGGTTTCCTTCTTTACCCTGAGGCCCGTGATGATGCCGGCGATCTGCACCGGCGTGAGTTCGCCGCGCATGATCTGGCGCATCAGCGAGAGCATCTCGTCGTGGAAGATTTCGCGCTGCTCGACCAGCCGGGCGAGCGCCTGCTGCGGCGTGATCATCGCGCCCCTTTCAGGAAATTCGCCAGCATGGTGTGCCCGTGGTCGGTGAGGATGGACTCGGGATGGAACTGCACGCCCTCGACCGCCAGCGTCTTGTGGCGCACGCCCATGATCTCGCCGTCGTCGGTCCAGGCGGTGATATCCAGGCAGTCCGGCAGCGATTCGCGCTCGATCACCAGGGAATGGTAGCGGGTGGCGCGGAAGGGATTGGGCAGGCCCTTGAACACGCCCACATCCAGGTGGTGGATCATCGAGGTCTTGCCGTGCATCAGTTCCTTGGCGCGCACGATCCGGCCGCCGAAGGCCTGGCCGATGCTCTGGTGGCCGAGGCAGACGCCGAGGATGGGCACCTTGCCGGCGAACTCCTTGATCAGCGGCACCGATACGCCCGCCTCGTTGGGCGTGCAGGGGCCGGGCGAGACGACGATATGGTCGGGTTTCAGCGCCGCGATGCCGGCGAGGTCGATTTCGTCGTTGCGGATCACCTTGACGTCTTCGCCCAGTTCGCCGAAATACTGCACGAGGTTGTAGGTGAAGCTGTCGTAGTTGTCGATCATCAGCAGCATGTCGCGGCCATCCTATTGATTTGCATAGCCCCTGCTGCTTCGTCTGGAGAGGGATACCCGGCCGATCGTCCGGTTATTCTGTCGCTGCCGGGGAAGGGCATCATTGAAAGTATGCATTATCCCCTGCCGGCGCATACGGCGACAAGTTCAGGACGGGTGTCCTGACTTGCCGGGCACCCTGATTTCCACATGGCCATCCCCCATGCCAGACCACCGCTGGCCGCCATGAAAAAGGCCAACCGCACGGTTGGCCTTTTTCATGGCGCCATTTCATCACACTGGAAGCGTGCAACGCGCACGCCCAGACTGGCATCAGCGACCGCTAGTTGGGCGAGACACCCTGCAGGTAGGTCGTCACCGCCACCAAATCCGCGGACGTCAGGCCATGGACCAGGGGCTTCATCATCGCGCCCGCGGGACGCTGGTTGGTCTCCGACAGGATATGCAGCTGCTTCATCATGTAGTTGGCATGCTGGCCCGCCAGGCGCGGGAAAGTGTCCTTGCCCATGCCCATCGCGCCATGGCAGCCCGCGCAGGCGGCCACCCCCTTGTCAGGGATACCGTTCTCGAAAATCGCCTTCCCAGCCGCAACCGTTGCAGGATCGCCCGCGACATTGGGTGCATCTTTCTGCTGCGAGAAATAGCGGGCCAAGCCCTCGATCTGCTCGTCGGTCAATTTCCGGGTAATGCCCCACATATATTCCGAACCCGCAGGATCGATACGATTGTGCCCGCGGAAGAATTTGAGCTGGGCGACCAAATAGGCCTCCTGTTGCCCGGCCAATTTGGGAAAAGCGGGCGAAGTCGAATTGCCGTCCACACCGTGGCAGCTCGAGCAGACCTGCAACGCAAGCGTCCGGCCCGACACATTCGGATTGCCGATATCGCGCGAGCGTTCCAGGTTGACGCATCCGCTTCCCAGGCTCGCGATAGCCAGCGCCAACATCGTGTACACGGCCGTCTTCATATTGGAATCCCCTCAGGTCAGTAAAGTGCGTTGCCAGGCCTGCTTGACGTCAGTAGGCGCCCCATACATAAACGAACAGCGTGTCGTTGTCGCTGGCGCTGCGGCCAAAGCCGTCGTAGTTGCTGCTGTTGCCACTGAATTTCGTGTAATGCCAGTATTGCGCACCGATGCGGAGGTACTGGACGGGCGTCCAGAACACCTCGGGAATCCAGGCGGTCGTATCCGGGCTTCCACTTAAATTACCCGTGATATCTGCCGGCCCGCCGAAAAATCCGGCATCGGTCGAGCCGGTAGTCTGTTGGTAGGCCAGACTGGCGCCGTACGTGGCGTTGTAAACGTATGCCCCCTTGATCTTGAGTTCTTTCAGGGTATCGCTCGCATTGTCGTAGCCCAGTGCCAGCGGGTCGCCCCATTTCACGTTTTCGTGGATGTAGCTGATGTGGGCCGTGACCGTGTGCGGGTCGAGGATGTATTGATATTGCGCATCCAGCCCGTAATCCCGGTACCGGTCGGTCGGCTGGTTGACGTCGTTGTTCTCGTGGATCTCTGCGACCAGGCCCGAGGTGCCGATCATCAGGTCATGCGGCCCGAACGCCTTGGTGTAGGCAAGTCGCCAGTAGGGCGCGCCGTCCTTGATCCTCGCGATGCCGGTGTTGTCCCCCGGATGCAGGAATCCGAAAGGACCGTTGGCCGTCTTGTAGAGCGCGAGTTCGCCATACAGGCTCCTGTTCCAGTAGGCATAGACACCGGCACCGACCGCGTCTTGCCCAAGCCCGCCGTCGAGCAGGGGCGATGCGGGTGCACCGAGCGCGAACGTCGGCCCGACATAGGGATAGCTCCAGGCCGGCGCACTGTTCCACACATCCTGCATACTCGGGTTGTTGTTGGCGAAAGCGCCGACGATGAGGTCGCTGCCCGGCGAGATGAAGCGGTCGGCATAGCGAAACTCCGTGTTGTCCGGACTCAGGTGGCCCACCCAGTCGCCGTTGTCCTGCTGGTGGTCATAGTTCGCGTAGGTCGCCTGCGCGAACAAGCCGAGGTTGTCGGTAATCTTGCCCGCCAGGAAAACGCTGCCGACGTCGAATATCGCCGTGCCCTGCTTGTGGAAATCCACGGTGTCCTTCACCCCAGTGGAGTCCTTGGGGTTGCGGACCCGGGTGTAGTCGAGGACCGCCATCACCGAGAGGGGCATGGCACGGGCGCCCATCGTATAGCCGGTGAGCTTGAACAGCCGCCCATATGGCGTCAGTTCCGGAAACTGGCCGCCGGCATGACAGGCCAGACAGTTTTGCCCTGTCTGCCGGGCAAAAGCCGGAAGCGCATAGCTGGGGAAGGACCACATCCCCAACAAGACAAGGGCAAGCAACGTCGGGAGAACGTCCTGTACCTTCAAAACATGGCGCCAAACTGATTTGGTAATCAAGAGCGTTCTCCCCAAAAAATCGACATTGAAAACAGCTTGCTTATTCCAGCAATGACGCGGCGCCTATTGTGTTGCAAAAAACATCATCGTTGCAAAACGAAAAAATAAAAACAAAATGTGTTGCATAAAAGAACAGTTTAATTAATAGGACATGGTTATCTGTTGTTCAAGGGCCCTCCATGAAATTAAACAGCCCGCCCGGTTGTCACCGGGTGCGCCATGCTGGCCCACCCCCATAAAAAAAGCGCCCGAAGGCGCTTTGACGTCAGGCGTCGAGAGGACTATTTGAGCTTCTTGATCCCCATCAGGCCCAGCACATACTTTTCATACAGCGGCTCGGTCGAGCCTTTTTTCATTTTGCGCATGAAGTATTTCTCGAACGCCACCTTGGCCAGGTGCACCCACTTGCCCTCCTTGAACCAGTTGACGTTGCGCGGCGGAATCTGCGGCAGCGCGACGAAGGCCGCGCCGGTGTCGCCGAAATCGGCCAGACAGATGGCATTCCAGGAGGCTTTCTCGGTGGGCTCGCGGCCATCGAGCACCGCGCGGATATTGTGTGCCGTGGCCGTGACCATGGACTCGATCATGTAACCGGTCTTGGGCGTACCGGTCGGCACCGGCGTAGGCTCGACCGGCGGAATGGCGACGCACACACCGACCGAATAGATGTTCGGGAACTTAGGATTACGCTGATAGGGATCGATGACGATGAAACCGCGCGGGTTGGTGAGCCCCTCGATGCCGAACACGGCGTCGATGCCCTTGAACGCCGGCAGCATCATGGAATAGGCGAACGGCAATTCATGTTCCTTGATCACCTCGCCTTTTTCGTTGTGCTCGGAGACGAACATCTTGCCGGCTTCGACCTTGGTGACCTTGGCATTGCAGATCCATTTGATGTGGCGGTCACGCATCACGGACTCCATCATGCCCTTGGAGTCGCCGACGCCGCCCAGGCCCAGGTGGCCAATGTAGGGCTCGGCGGTGACGTAGGTCATCGGCACCTTGTCGCGGATCTTGCGCTTGCGCAGATCGGTGTCCATGATCATCGCGAACTCGTATGCCGGGCCGTAGCACGAGGCGCCCTGCACCGCACCGACCACGACGGGCCCCGGAGCCTGCACGAAATCGTTCCACACCTTGCCTGCCGCCACGGCGTGCTCGACCTGGCAGATCGACTGGGTATGGCCTTCCGGCCCCAGTCCGGGCACTTCATCGAAGGCCAGCTTGGGGCCGGTCGCGATGACGAGGAAATCGTAGTCCACGATCTGGCCGTCGGTGAGCTCAAGCTGATTTTTCTCGGGATGCACGCGCGCCGCGCCGACCGCGATGAAATCGATGTTCTTCTTGTTCAGATACGGCGCGGCGGGAATCGTGACGTCGTCGCGCTTGCGCCAGTTCACCGCCACCCAGGGGTTGGACGGCGTGAACTGAAAATACGGCAGATTCGAAATCACCGTGATCTTGTCTTCCGCCCGCGCCGATTCGCGCATTTCATAGGCCATGGTCATGCCACCCACGCCTGCACCCAGAATAACGATATGTGCCATGCAGTCCTCCTTGTTTGATGTTGGCTAGTGTTGCGGCCAATATCATTGCAACAGGCATGCCACCCCGAAAAAGTGTCCTGCATGCGGGTTGCCGGGGAGAAACGGATTTGACATGGCCATTGCGTCATGCCATTTTCCACTCTTGTCATGACAAGAGTGTCAGATATGGACATCGAACTTCAAAGCCTGATCGACACACACGAACAGCCGTTCGTGGTGATCGATCGTAACTACCGCATCGTCGCCGCCAACCAGCGTTACTGCGACGCTTATGGGATGACGCCCGCCGCCATCGTCGGCCAGCAGTGCCACGCGGTCTCCCACCACTCACAGCGACCCTGCCACGAAAACGGCGAGCATTGCCCGCATCAGGCACTGTTCACGCAAGGCGAGACGGTCGAAGTCCTGCACACCCATTACCACGCCGACAACCAACCCGAACGCACCCGCATCCGGGGACACCGCCTGCACGGCGCGGATGGCGCGCTTTACCTGGGCGAGCAGCTGTTCCCCCTGGAGGCCGAGGCGGGCAGCGAATGCGACGCCATGCAGATGATCGGACAGTCACCCGCCTTTCTCGCCTGCGTCGACAACCTGGCACGCGTGGCCGAGAGCGAGGCCTCGATCCTGCTATACGGCGAGAGCGGCGTCGGCAAGGAACTCGCCGCACGCTTCATCCATGCGCGTTCCAGTCGCGCAGGCGCGGCATTCATCGTCATCAATTGCGCAGCCGTGCCGGAAAGCCTGTTCGAGAGCGAACTCTTCGGCCACGAGCGCGGTGCGTTTTCCGGCAGCAGCGGGCTGAAGAAAGGCCTGTTCGAACTCGCCGACAGCGGCACCCTCTTCCTCGACGAAGTGGGCGAGATTCCGCTGGCCATGCAGGCCAAGCTGCTGCGCGTACTGGAAACCGGCGAATTCCGTCGCGTTGGCGGCACGCAGACGCTGACTGCCGACGTGCGCGTGGTATCGGCCACCAACCGCAAGCTGCTCGACGAAGTCGATGCCAAGCGCTTCCGGCTCGACCTGTATTACCGCCTGGCAGGTATCGACGTCACCCTGCCGCCGCTGCGCGAACGCGCCGCCGACCTGCCCGACCTGGCCAACTTCCTGCTGAAACGGCTGACCGGCGGACAAAGCCCCTGCCGGCTCGCGCCGGACGCCGTCGCGGCATTGCAGGCCTACGACTTCCCTGGCAACGTGCGCGAGCTGCGCAACCTCCTGCAGCATGCCGTGCTCAGCTGCCGCGACGGCACCATCCGCGCAGCCGACCTGCGGCTGTCGCAGCGCGTCGCGCATGTACGCCCCGACGCCGCCAGCGCCTCGCTGCGCGACATGGAACGCGCGCACCTGCAATCCCTGCTCGACGCGCACCAGGGCCATCGCGCCCGCGTCGCCGCCGCACTCGGCGTCACCGAGCGCACGCTGTACCGCAAGCTCAAGCAACACGGGTTGGGGAAGAACTGAATCCGTTCCCAGCTTCCCCCAAGAAGCCGCTCAAAATGTGCAGCCATACTGGCGACGAGTGAAGCGACATAGAGGCGGATGATGATGGCGGGGAAAAACACTGAAAGGAGGCTTAGCAAGAAATGCCGTCTCTGCGTGATCGCTATTCCGGCCAAAGCCGACGGTGAGAATGCAGAGACGGAATCGTCCGCTCCCCGACTCAGTCCGGTTAATGCGTCTCACGTAGGTGCGATGGCAGCCCAACTTAATGGCCCGACCGTGAGTGCCCATCAACCTGCCGGCAAGTCATCGACCAGCGAATAGCAACCAAGTGCCGGTCAGGCTACTTGCTTGAAGCGCAATACGTGTAGCCCTCCTATCAGATATCCACCTCATTTATCGCGTGACTCAACTCCGACCTCTCTTCATCAGTGAAGAGTCTGGACCGCGTCAAAAAAGCTTTTCCTTCCGGTCCTTCGAGCGAGAAAGTTCCGCCTCCATAGCCATCGATGACGTCGATGATCAGCTGAGTGTGCTTCCAGTATTCATATTGCGATTTACTGATATAAAACGGGCAGCCGCCGATATCGCCCAGATAGTCATCGCCGGCACCAATGGTGATCTCACCTGGCAGAAAACAGTTGGCGGCGCTGTTGTCGCAACAACCTCCCGACTGGTGAAACATCAGTGGACCGTGTTTCTTCTTCAAGAACTCGATCAGTTCAACTGCAGCGGGTGTGGCGATGACTTTTTCAACCATCCACGGCTCCTCGACAAGAAAGAGGCGGTTGCTCACCCCGGTTGGATTTGCTGGACAGATTTTATTCGGTCAGAAGAAGCCGAGCTTCTGTTCAGCGTAGCTGACCAGAAGGTTCTTAGTCTGCTGGTAGTGATCGAGCATGACTTTGTGAGTCTCGCGGCCAATGCCCGATTCCTTGTAGCCACCGAAAGCTGCGTGTGCCGGATAGGCATGGTAGCAGTTGGTCCACAC
>DDRS01000017.1:94692-294005 GCA_002343685.1 Thiobacillus denitrificans
GCCCGATTCCTTGTAGCCACCGAAAGCTGCGTGTGCCGGATAGGCATGGTAGCAGTTGGTCCACACCCGTCCAGCCTTGATGGCGCGGCCCATGCGGTAGGCGACATTGCCGTTGCGACTCCACACACCGGCGCCGAGACCGTAAAGGGTGTCGTTGGCGATAGCCAGGGCTTCGGATTCATCCTTGAAAGTGGTCACGGCCAATACAGGTCCAAAAATCTCTTCCTGGAAGATGCGCATCTTGTTGTGGCCTTTGAACAAGGTCGGCTGCACGTAATAACCGCCATTCAGTTCGCTGCCGACATCGGCCTGGGCGCCGCCGATCAGCACATTAGCGCCTTCCTGCTTGCCAAGATCAAGGTAGGACAGGATCTTAGCAAGTTGCTCCTTCGAAGCCTGGGCACCAACCATAGTATCGGTATCCAGCGGATTGCCTTGCTTGATCGCCTTGACGCGAGCCAAGCAGCGTTCCATGAATTTGTCGTAGATGGATTCCTGGATCAGGGCGCGCGAGGGGCAGGTGCATACTTCGCCCTGGTTGAACGCGAACAGCACCAAGCCTTCAATGGCCTTGTCGAGGAAGCTGTCGTCAGCCGCCATCACGTCTTCGAAAAAGATATTGGGTGACTTGCCGCCAAGTTCCAGTGTGGCCGGGATCAGGTTGTTGGCGGCTGCCTGGGCGATAACGCGGCCGGTGGTAGTAGAGCCGGTAAATGCAATCTTGGCGATACGCTTGCTAGTGGCGAGCGGCATACCCGCTTCGCGGCCAAAACCGTTGACGATGTTGAGCACGCCCGGCGGGATGATGTCGGCGATCAATTCTGCAACGATGAGGATGCTCACCGGTGTCGATTCGGCCGGCTTCAGAACCACGCAGTTGCCGGCAGCCAGGGCTGGCGCCAGCTTCCAAACGGCCATCAGGATGGGAAAGTTCCAGGGGATGATCTGGCCGACCACGCCCAGCGGTTCATGGAAATGGTAGGCGACGGTGTTCTCGTCGATCTCGCCAATGCTGCCCTCTTGAGCGCGCACGCAACCGGCGAAATAGCGAAAGTGGTCGATGGCCAGAGGGATGTCTGCGTTGAGGGTTTCGCGGATCGGTTTGCCGTTGTCCACCGTCTCGACATAGGCCAGTAATTCGAGGTTGGCTTCCATGCGGTCGGCGATCTTAAGCAGTATGTTGGCGCGCTCACCGACCGAGGTTTTGCCCCATTTGTCGGCGGCCGCGTGAGCGGCATCCAGAGCCAATTCGACATCATCGGCACCGGAGCGGGCTGCCTTGGTGTAAGACTTGCCGTTGATCGGGGTGATCACGTCAAAGTATTCGCCTTTGACCGGGGCCACCCACTTGCCGCCGATAAAATTGTCATACTGTGTTTTGAATTTGACGTTGGCATCAACATTGCCCGGTGGCGCATAAATCATTTTGTCTCCTTCGAAGGTTTGGTGTAGCTGGTTATGATCGAGCGTGACGCAGCAATCGATGGCCATATCCGCAAAGACTATGCCAGTGGTCGAATAGTGGGCTAAATCAAGCCAAGTCATTAATCGGATTCAGACTTGTGGCCTGGCATCGACCTGTAATACAGGCGCCTGACACGTGTCAGGCTGACACGCTGCGCCAAATTGACACACCTCCAGATCCTAATTGGCAGCGGGTTTTGCGACGTCAGAGCGAAGCCGTATAGTAAGGAACGTTTTAGTTGGGAGGTCGTCAGCATGCTCAGTCCGACACCGAGAAGACCCGCCGCCGCCTTGCGTCAGGCGCGCAACCAGTTACTGGAAAGCGGCCAGTTGCCCTACGACAACCTGGTTGGCCCGGTAATCGCCCGCTCATGGGCACGCAGCCAGCAAGCCGGCCTGACACCGGTCGGCCGGCTACCGGAGGTGCAATATCTAAACGCTTCGCAATTGACGCGTCTGATCGCCCACCAACAGGAACTCATCGGCCACGCCCGGCCGATCATGGAGTATCTCTACAGCCAGTCGCGGGACAGCGGAAGCGTGGTGATCCTGGCCGATGATCATGGCGTTCTACTGCAAGCCGTGGGCGACGCCGATTTTCTTGATCGGGCCGAGCGTGTAGCCCTGACGCCAGGGGCTTCCTGGAACGAGTGCCATCGCGGCACCAACGCCATCGGAACGGCCTTGGCCGAGGCAGCGCCGGTGGTCATCAATGGCGCTGAACACTTTTTGGAGCGCAACAGTTTTCTGACCTGTGCCGCCGCCACAGTTGCGGCTCCCGACGGTCGGCTATTGGGCGTACTGGACATCTCCGGCGACCAGCGACGCCGTCATCCACATACCTTCTGTTTGGTGCGAACTGCCGCGCAAATGATCGAGAACCGGCTGTTCGAGGTTTACCACAGCGGCGATGTGCATCTGCGCTTTCACACGCTGGCGGAAGGCATCGGCACTCTGACGGAAGGCGTGCTGGCCCTTTCCCGAGAGGGATTGATCGCTGGTGCCAATCCAGCCGCCATTCGTCAACTGGGGCTGCACAGCGCAGACCTGGGCAGCCTGCCACTGGAAAGCGTCTTCCATTTACGTCTATCCGAATTGCTCGATTGGGGCTATCGCCGGGGCCACGAACCGATGCTGGTTGAGCATACAGCCAGGCCAGGTCGAGCCAGCATCAGTCGCCTGTTCGTGCGGGTTGAAACCAGCCGCGTGGTGCGTCAAGTGGCGGTGTCACAGCCCACTCCACCAACATCCAGGACTGATGCGCTGGCCGCCCTGGACATTGGCTGCGACCTCATCACGACAGCCATCGGCAAGGCCCGCAAGGTACTCGACAAGCCCATCCCGGTGTTGTTGCAAGGCGAATCGGGAGTCGGCAAGGAGGTATTTGCCAATGCCATGCATAACTCGGGTCCGCGCCGCAAACATCCCTTCATCGCCGTAGATTGCTCGGCTTTGCCGGAAAACCTCATTGAGGCTGAACTGTTCGGTTATTCGCCCGGCGCTTTCACCGGAGCACGCCGGGAAGGCTCGCCGGGCCGCATCCGCGAAGCGCAAGGCGGCACCCTGTTCCTGGATGAGATCGGAGACATGCCGCTGGTCATGCAAACCCGGCTGCTGCGCGTTTTGCAGCAACGTCAAGTGACGCCGTTGGGAGGCAGCAAACCGGTGGCAGTGGATTTCGCACTGATCAGCGCAACCCACCGCAATTTGCGGATGGAAATGGAAGCCGGCCGCTTCCGCGCCGACCTGTACTACCGCATTAACGGCATGACTCTGATGCTTCCAGCACTACGCGAGCGCAAGGATTTCCCAGCCTTACTCAATCATCTGCTCGAAGATTTGTTGCCCGGCCGGAGAGTCGCCCTCGATGCCAGCATTTCCGCCGCCTTCGCTGATTTCTCCTGGCCCGGCAACTTGCGCCAGCTGGTCAACGCCTTGCGCACCGCTTGTGCCTTGATCGAAAGCGATGAATGCCACATTGGGTGGCAACACCTGCCGGACGATCTGGTCGAAGCGTTGCATCGACATGATTCGCATAGGATTGCGCCGATGGAAGTCACGGAAAATCTTCAGGACGTCTCGGCCGCCGTCATCAGCCGCACCATCAGTCTGAGCGGCGGAAACATGTCGGAAGCGGCTCGTCGTCTGGGCATCAGCCGTAATACGCTTTATCGGCGCATGAAGAGAATTGGGAGGTCCTGACTTGGCTTCCATGATGCTTGAAATCAAAGGATCACGTTCAAAACCTCCGCACGCTTGGTGGCTGACGGTCCGTCCAGAAGCTGGCGTCGCCATTCAAAGAATCGGCAGCTGAAGGCAACCATCGTCCGCATCATGACCAACCACTCTCGCTGCACCTGGTGCGGCACCGATCCGCTCTACTGCGCCTACCACGACGAGGAATGGGGCGTACCGCTGCACGACGAGCGCGCGCTGTTCGAATTCCTGATCCTGGAAGGCGCGCAGGCGGGGTTGTCGTGGTTCACCATCCTGAAGAAGCGTGAAGGCTACCGGCGCGCATTCAACCATTTCGACGTCGAGCGCATCGCGCGCTACGGCGAGGCGGACGTGGCGCGGCTGATGGCGGATGCGGGCATCGTGCGCAACCGGCTGAAGATCGAATCGACGATTACCAATGCGCGCGCGACGCTGGCGCTGCGCGAAACGCTGGGCGGGCTGGACGCCTACTTCTGGAATTTCGTGGATGGCCGCCCCATCGACAATGCGTGGAAAGGCATCGGACAGGTGCCGGCCAGCACGCCGCTGTCCGACGCGATCAGCAAGGACCTGAAAAAGCGCGGCTTCAAGTTCGTCGGCTCGACCATCGTGTACGCGCACATGCAGGCCACAGGCATGGTCAACGACCATACGGTGGATTGCTTCCGCCATCGCGAGGTGGCCGGTCCGGCTCAGCGGAAGTAGCCGCTGGGCGATGCGCCGAACTGGCGCTTGAACATGGTGGCGAAGGCGCTCGGGCTGTTGTAGCCCAGGTTGAGCGCGACGTCGACGACCTTCATGCCCGAGGCCAGTTGCTCCAGCGCGGTGATCAGGCGCGCCTGCTGGCGCCATTGGCCGAAGGTCATGCCGGTCTGGCGGGCGAAGCGGCGCTGAATGGTCTTGGCGTCGACGCCCAGGCGGCCTGCCCAGTCGCCCAGCGTGGAAGCATCGTCGGGCGCGTCGGTCAGGACCCGGCAGATGGCCAGCAAGTCAGGATCGCTGGGCTGCGGCAGATGCAGCGGCAAGCTGGGCAGCACCGCCACTTCGTCGAGCAGCAACTGCATCAGGCGGCCGTCGCGCGCAGCCGGATCGTAGGGCTGTGCCACCTCGATGGCCGCCAGAATCAGTTCGCGCAGCAGCGGCGAGATGCCGACCACCTGGCAGTCGGCCGGCAGGTTCGGGCTGGCGTCGGGGCGGATGTAGACGGTACGGATTTTCACGTCGCCGACCATGCGGATGCCGTGCGGCTCGCGGGCCGGCACCCAGAGGCCGCGCGTGGGCGGCACCACCCATTGGTCGCCCCGGGCGGCAACCACCATGACGCCCTGGACGGCATGGATGAGCTGGGCGGTGGGGTGGCTGTGGTTGGGCACCACGTGGCCGGTGGGATAGTCGATGGCCTTGCCGGTCACGGGCATGTAGCCCTGGTCCAGATTCAGGCCGCCGTGCGGGGAAATGTCCATTTTGAAAAGGTCAATGCCTTAATTCAGCGAGACGGACAAGCATCTTAGCCCTAAATTGGTGCCTCGTATCCTTTCGAGCCTGCCGCCATGACGACCGCGCATTCCGCCGCCGACCGCACCACCTTCAAGGTGCTGGGCGCAATCAGCTTCTCGCATTTTCTCAACGACACCATGCAGTCGCTGCTGATCGCGAGCTATCCGCTGTTCAAGAGCAGTCTCCATCTCAGTTTCGCGCAGATCGGCCTGATCACGCTGGCCTTCCAGTTCACCGCCTCGCTGCTGCAGCCGCTGGTGGGCGCGTATACCGACCGTCATCCGAAGCCGTTCTCGCTGTCGCTGGGCATGGGCTTCACCCTGGCTGGGCTGCTGTTGCTGTCGCAGGCGACCACGTTCCCGCTGCTGCTGGCCGCCGCCGCGCTGGTCGGCAGCGGCTCGTCGATCTTCCACCCGGAAGCGTCGCGGGTCGCGCGCATGGCCTCGGGCGGGCGGCACGGCCTGGCGCAGTCGATCTTCCAGGTCGGCGGCAACGCGGGGGCGGCGTTCGGCCCGCTGCTTGCGGCCTGGGTCGTGCTGCCGCACGGCCAGAAAAGCCTGGCCGTGTTTTCGCTCTTCGCGCTGCTGGCCATGATCGTGCTGGCGGGGGTCGGCGTCTGGTACCGCGACCAGCACCGCAAGCCGAAAAAAGCCGCATCCGCTGGCGGTCACGACCTGCCGCGCGGCCGTGTGCTGCGCACGCTGGGGGTGCTGATGGCGCTGATGTTCTCCAAGTTTTTCTACCTGGCCAGCATCAGCAGTTATCTCATTTTCTACCTGATGCAGCACTACGGCATTGGCGCGCAGGAAGCGCAGTACCACCTGTTCTATTTCCTGTTCGCGGTGGCGGCGGGCACGCTGCTGGGCGGGCCGATCGGCGACCGCATCGGCCGCAAGCGGGTGATCTGGCTGTCCATCCTGGGCGTGGCGCCGTTCACGCTGGCCCTGCCCTACGTGGGACTTGCCGCGTCGGCGGGACTGACGCTGATCATCGGCTTCATGCTGGCCTCGGCCTTTCCAGCCATGGTTGTCTACGCGCAGGAGCTGATGCCGGGCAAGGTCGGCACCGTGTCGGGGCTGTTCTTCGGACTGGCCTTCGGCCTGGCCGGCATCGGCGCCGCCGTGCTGGGCGGGCTGGCCGACCGCTGGGGCATCGAAACGGTCTACGTGCTGTGTTCGTTCCTGCCGCTGATCGGCCTGCTGGCGGTGTTCCTGCCGGATCTGCGCAGTCAGCCCGGTGCCGTGCGGGCGACTCGTATGCCGTCGGCCACGATTTCGGTCAAATGACGCCCCCCGGATTTCCGCTTATCCCGGAAAAAACCCGGTACGACTGACGGCCCTGGCCGACGCTAGGCAGCGCGCGCCATCTCGCCAAGTTTGCGCACGGTGTTCCAGTTGCGGCTGGTCACCGGTACGCCCAGCAGCTGTTCCAGGGCGGCAGCGAGTTTGGACCGGCCGATGCCGTCCGGTGCATGCAGATAGAGCACGTCCCCCGCCAGCTGAAAACGTTCGCTCGCGGCCCGGCGTTTTTCCAGGCCATCGAGATCGGGCTGGGGCGGAACGCGAGCGAGGAAATTCACGTACAGGGTGCCGGGCGCGTCCTCCGCTTCGGGATAGGGATTGCCTCGGATCACCGCTTCCAGCATCGGCATCTCGAGCAGTCGCACCCAGGGTTCGAAGCCGTGGCTTTTGCCGATGGCGACGGCGATCTTTTTCGACAGCAGCGCGGGATCGACTGCCTTGCCCTGGAACACCACGTTGCCGCTCTGAATGTAGGTCGCGACACCTTGCAGGCCAAGCCCTTCCAGCACTGCCGCCAGGTCTTTCATCGGCAGTGTGTTGTTTCCGCCCACGTTGATGCCACGAAAGAGAGCGATATATGTTTTCATCGCGTTGCCTCAGGCACGTGCCCGACCGGGCGGGTTCGCGCTAGTCGACCGCTTCGCCGCCGAAGCGCGCCTGGGCAAGCTCGGCGGCACGCACGACGGCACGGGCCTTGTTGAGGGTTTCCATCCATTCGTTGTCGGGCACCGAATCGGCGACGATGCCGGCGCCGGCCTGGGCGTAGAGCATGCCGTCCTTGACCACGGCCGTGCGGATGGCGATCGCCAGGTCCATGTCGCCATTGAATCCCAGATAACCCACCGCACCGGCATAGATGCCGCGCTTGCTCGGCTCGAGTTCGTCGATGATTTCCATCGCCCGCACCTTGGGCGCGCCCGATACTGTGCCGGCCGGGAAGCTGGCACGCAGCACGTCGAGCGCGGTCAGGCCGGGCTTCAGCTTGCCTTCGACGTTGGAGACAATGTGCATGACGTGCGAGTAGCGCTCGATCTGCATGTTCTCGGTGACCTTGACGCTGCCGGTGACGGCGACGCGCCCGGTATCGTTGCGCCCCAGGTCGAGCAACTGCAGATGCTCGGCGCATTCCTTGGGGTCGGCCAGCAGTTCTTCGGACAGGCGCTGGTCGTCCTCGCGCGTCAGGCCGCGCGGCCGGGTGCCGGCGATGGGGCGCAACGTCACGAGGTCGCTTTCGAGCCGCACCAGGATTTCCGGCGACGAACCGACGACGTGGAACCCGCCGAGATCGTAGAAGAACATATAGGGCGAGGGATTCAGGCTGCGTAGCGCGCGGTACAACGAAAGCGGCGACGCGGCGAACGGACGCGCCATGCGCTGCGAGAGCACCACCTGCATGACGTCGCCCGCGGCGATGTAGTCCTTGGCCTTCTGCACCGCGGCCTTGAATTCGGCCTCGCCGAATTCCGAACTCGGCTCTGCCGTATCCGCAGCAGGTTCGGCCGGCAGCGTCACCGGTGCGCTCAGTTTGTCGGTCAGCTCGGCCAGGCGCAGATGCCCCTGCGCATACGCATCCGGCTGCATCGGGTCGGCATGCGTGACGAGATAGAGTTTGCCGGCGAGGTTGTCGAACACCGCCAGTTCCTCGGTCAGCATCAGGAGAATGTCCGGCGTGTGCAGCACATCGTCCTTGCGTGGCCGATTCTGATTAAATTCCGGCGCCAGGCGTTTCTCGATGTAGCGGATGGTGTCGTAGCCGAAATAGCCGGCCAGTCCGCCGGTAAAGCGCGGCAGTCCCGCCACCGGCGCGGCCTTGAAGCGCGCCTGGAACTTGGCCACGAAAGCCAGCGGATCGGGCAGGTTGTATTCCTCGATCACCTTGCCGTCGGTTTCCACCGCCAGCAGATGGGCACGCACGCGGATCACGGTGCGCGCCGGCAGGCCGATGAAGGAATAGCGCCCGAAGCGCTCGCCGCCCACCACCGACTCGAGCAGATAGGTGTAGGGCGCGTTGGCCAGCTTGAGATACACCGACAGCGGCGTTTCCAGGTCGCCGGGCAGTTCACGCACCAGCGGAATACGGTTGTAGCCCTGACGGGCGAGGTCGAAAAAGTCTTGTTCAGTCATGGCGAGTCCGTGAAATAGTGAAGGCAAAAAGGCGAAACGTGCGGATGCGTTCCAGCTTCACCATCGTCTGTCGTTCACGGCACACCCCATGATCAGGCTGCCTTCACCACCATCTTGGCTGCCTCGGCCAGACTCGGCACCACGGCATCCAGGTCGAGTTCGGTCACCGGACGGCCGCGGTTGTAGCCGTAGGGTACGCAGAACACTGCGCTGCCGGCGGCACGCGCGGCCTGGGTGTCATTGAGCGAATCGCCGATCAGCAGCAGATCGGTCGGTTTGATCTTGAACACCTCGCAGGCATGCAGCAAGGGCAGCGGGTCGGGCTTGCGCTTCGGCAGCGTGTCGCCGGACAGGATCAGCTCGAAATAATCGAACAGGCCGGTGTCCTTCAGCAGTGGATGGGTGAACGCTTCGGCCTTGTTGGTGATGCAGGCCACGCGCAGCCCCATCGCCTTGAGCGCCTGCAGGCCTTCGACCACGCCGGGGAAGGGGCGCGTGTGCAGGGACACGTGGGCGCTGTAATGCTTGTTGTACGAAGCGATGGCTTTCTCGAACAACGCCGTATCCGGCTCGGCGTCCATGTCGCCGGTCAGCACGCGCTTGACCAGCCGCGACACGCCGTTGCCGATGTAGGTGACGATCGTGTCTTGCGACGGGCACGGCAGGCCGAGTTCGGCCATCATCAGTTCGGCTGCGTAGGCCAGATCGGGCGCAGTATCAAGAAGGGTGCCGTCGAGATCGATGACGACGGCTTTGATTTTGAGTGGGAAATTCATATTTGGTGAGCAGTAAGCAGTGAGCGGTGAGCGGTGAACAGTGCGGTCCGCGAATCACTCCGCTCACCGCTTACTGCTCACCCCTTACCGGGTTTCAGACCTTCGCCAACTCGGCGCGCATCGCGGCGATGATGCTGTTGTAGCGCTGCGGGTCGCTATCCTTGGCGGCGCCGAACACGGCCGAGCCGGCAACGAACGTGTCCACGCCGGCACGCGCCACTTCGGCGATGTTGGCGGGACCGACGCCGCCGTCGATCTCGATGTTCACCTTGAGGCCGCGATCGTCGATCATCTTGCGCACGGCGCGTGCCTTGTCGAGCACGTAGGGAATGAATTTCTGGCCGCCGAAGCCGGGGTTCACCGACATCAGGAGCACCATGTCGAGCTTGTCCAACGTGTATTCCAGTACGTCGAGCGGGGTGGCCGGGTTGAACACCAGGCCGGCCTTGCAGCCGTTTTCCTTGATCAGGCCGATGGTACGGTCGATGTGCTCGGACGCTTCCGGATGGAAGGTGATGTAGGTGGCGCCGGCCTTGGCGAAATCGGGAATGATGCGGTCGACCGGCTTCACCATCAGGTGGACGTCGATCGGGGCGGTGACGCCATGCTTGCGCAGGGCCTCGCACACCAGCGGACCGATGGTGAGATTGGGGACATAGTGGTTGTCCATCACGTCGAAATGGACGATGTCGGCGCCGGAGGCAAGTACGTTGTCGACCTCCTCGCCCAGCTTGGCAAAATTGGCGGACAGGATGGACGGGGCGATGCGGTACGTCATGGGAAGGGCTCCTGGGATTTCTGCGGATTTTCGGGAAACCCGGCCATTTTACCAGCCCGTCACGTCATTGCGTTACACTCGGTGCATTCCATTCCGTCGAGCAACCCCGTGGCAGAAGGCAAGAAATACCAGATCAGCATCAACGTCAACACAACCTATCTGGCCGACCAGAGCGACCCGTCGGCGGATCGCTATGTGTTTGCCTATACCATCACCATCGCCAACAGCGGGACGGTTGCGGCGCAACTGATCTCGCGCCACTGGATCATCACCGACGCGGAAAACGTCACCCAGGAAGTGAAGGGGCTCGGCGTGGTAGGCGAACAGCCGCTGCTGCGGCCAGGCGAGAGTTTCGAGTACACCAGCGGCACCGCGATGGCGACGCCGGTCGGCACGATGCGCGGCACCTATCAGATGGTGGCGGAAGACGGCAACAAGTTCGAAGCGGAAATCCCCCCGTTCACCCTGTCGATGCCACGGGTATTGCATTAGAGTGAGCGGTAAGCGGGGAGCAGCAAGCGGTCTACCCGCTACCCGCTCACCGCTCACCACTTACTATTCACTTCTTCATCGTCCACCACACGATGAATGCCAGCAATCCCGCCGCAATGGCAGCTTCCAGTATCAACCAGCCCAGTCCTTGGGTTTCCATTAAGCGCGATGCTCCCTTGATATACTCGACAGGTGTTTTCGATGTGAGCCATCTTCACCCGTGATGCCGTTACGCGCAAGCCCGTGGCTGTTCGTTTTGTTGCTGTCCGCCTGTGCGGTATCCCCTCCCACGGCGCCGCCGGTGCCCAGCCCCATTCCCCGTCCGGCACCGGAGCCGGCGCCGGTGCCGCCTGCAGCGCCCATCCCCACGCCGGCCGCAACCTACCCCACGCTCAAACCGGTGAGCTGGTCGTCGGTCGGTCTGGGAAAGGACGAGCAGATCGGCGAAGCCTGGGTCGCCTTCCTGCGCAGTTGCGCCACGCTCGTCAAACAAAGCGGCTGGCAGGCGGTATGCAGCGAAGCGATGTCCATGCCTCCGCCCGATGACAAGGCTGCGCGCGCCTTTTTCGAGCAGCGGTTCCAGCCTTACCAGGCCACGCAGGAAGACGGCAGCACCGACGGCATGATCACCGGCTACTACGAGCCTCTGCTGAAAGGCGATCGCGTGCGCACCGAACGTGCGCGCTATCCGCTCTATGCCGCGCCGGACGATCTCATCACGGTCGATCTGGCGAGCATTTATCCCGAACTGAAAAGCCTGCGCCTGCGCGGCCGCCTGGTCGGCAACAAGATCGTGCCCTACCTCACCCGCAAGGAAATCGAGCAATCTTCTGCCAACGGCAGCGGCGACGGCTTCAAGGGCAAGCCCATCGCCTGGGCCGAGGATCCGGTCGACCTGTTCTTCCTGCAGATCCAGGGATCGGGCCGCATCGAGCTTCCCGATGGTTCACACATGCGGGTCGGCTATGCGGACCAGAACGGCTATCCCTATCTGTCGATCGGCAAACTGCTGGTCGAACGCGGCGAACTCAAGCTCGAACAGGCTTCGATGCAAGGCATCAAGGACTGGGGCGCGAAACATCCGGACAAGCTGCCCGAACTGCTTGCCAGCAACCCGAGCTTCGTCTTTTTCCGCGAACTGCCCGACGGCCTGCCCGGGCCGCTCGGTTCGCTCGGCGTTCCCCTGACCGGCGGGCGCTCGATCGCCGTCGACCCGAAGTTCATTCCGCTCGGCGCGCCAGTCTTCCTGGCCACCACCCGGCCCAATTCGACACAGCCGATGAACCGGCTGGTGATGGCGCAGGACAGCGGTGGCGCGATCAAAGGCGGCGTGCGTGCCGATTTCTTCTGGGGCTTCGGCGACGAAGCCGGCGAACTCGCCGGCCGCATGAAACAGCGCGGCCGCATGTGGGTGCTGTTGCCCAAGGATTACCCGCTCACCACCGTCCATCGCTGAACGTAAGCAGCGGACGGTCTCGTTCAGCACGGAACTTGTCTGCCCTCTTGACTCTCCCATGATGGCAAGGTTTATGGTGCACTCAACCGTATCCACAGGAGTTTGCACATGACCAACCCATTATCTGTCGGCATCCAGGGCATGACCTGCGCAAGCTGCGCCGCGCGGGTGGAAAAAGTGCTCAAGCAACTGCCGGGCGTGACCGAAGCCACCGTCAATCTGGCAACCGAGATCGCGACGGTTGTGGGCGACACCGATATGGCGTCGGTGCAGCGCGCCATCGAGAAGGCCGGCTTCAGCGTGCCGACCGAATCGTTGAAACTCGACATCATCGGCATGACCTGCGCAAGCTGCTCGGCACGGGTGGAAAAAGCCTTGAACAAGGTAGCCGGCGTGCTCGATGCCAGCGTCAATCTGGCCACCGAGCAGGCGACAGTGAAACTCACGCAGGGCACGTCGACGGCCACGCTGATTGCCGCGGTAGCGCGCGCCGGTTATGAGGCGCGACTGCCGCAAACCACTGCCGCACCCCCGACCCTCCCGACGCGCACGCTGCCCGACTGGTGGCCGGTTGCACTGGCGATCGGGCTGTCGCTGCCGCTGATCACCCCCATGTTCGCCAGCCTGTTGGGGGCGCACTGGATGTTGCCGGGCTGGCTACAGCTGACGCTGGCCACGCCGGTGCAGTTCTGGCTGGGCGCACGCTTTTATCGCGCAGGCTGGAAAGCCCTGCGCGCCGGCAGCGGCAACATGGACCTGCTGGTGGCGGTCGGCACCAGCGCGGCGTACGGCCTGAGCCTGTACCTGCTGCTGACGCATGCCGGCGCCATGCACCTGTACTTCGAAGCCTCGGCCGTGGTGATCAGCCTGGTGCTGCTCGGCAAATGGCTGGAGGCGCGGGCCAAGCGCCAGACCACCGAAGCCATCCGCGCCCTGCAGGCCCTGCGCCCGACGACCGCGCGCGTACGCCTCGACGGCGTCGACCGCGACATGCCGATCGACGCCATCCGCGTCGGTGACATGGTGGTGATCCGCCCCGGCGAGCGGGTGCCGGTGGACGGCGAGATAACCGAAGGCGAGAGCCAGGTCGACGAATCCCTGCTCACCGGCGAATCGCTGCCGGTCGACAAGCAGCCGGGCGACACGGTGACCGGCGGCGCGATCAACGCGCAGGGCGTACTGGTGGCACGCACCACGGCCGTGGGAACGGAAACCACGCTGGCGCGCATCATCCGCCTGGTGGAGAACGCACAGGCCGCCAAGGCGCCGATCCAGCGACTGGTGGACAAGGTCAGCGCGGTGTTCGTCCCGGTGGTGATGGGCATCGCCCTGGTCACGTTCGTCGCCTGGTGGGCGCTGGGCGGCAGCGCCGAGCAGGCCATCCTCAATGCGGTGGCGGTACTGGTGATTGCCTGTCCCTGTGCGCTGGGGCTTGCCACGCCCACCGCGATCATGGCGGGCACCGGCGTCGCCGCGCGCCACGGCATCCTGATCAAGGACGCCGAAGCGCTGGAACTGGCGCACAAGATCGGCACGGTGGTGTTCGACAAGACCGGCACGCTCACCGACGGTACGCCGCACGTGGCGGCCTATCTGGCGGCCGACGATAGCGATAAGAACAGGGTGCTCGCCATCGCTGCCGGCCTGCAGGCCGGCAGCGAGCACCCGCTGGCGCGCGCGGTGCTGGAGGAAAGCGCGGCCCGCTCAATCCCGCCGCAGCCTGCGCGTGCGCAGCAGGCGCTGCCCGGCCGCGGCATCGCCGGCGAGGTGGCGGGCGAAACCTGGTGGCTGGGCAATCGTCGCCTGATGAACGAGAACGGCGTCGACACCGCCGCACTCGACGCCAGGGCCGCCGAACACGAAGCCGCAGGCCGCAGCGTGTCGTGGCTGGCGCGTGCCCGCGATCATCATGCGCTCGGCTTGCTGGCCTTCGGCGACGCGGTCAAACCCAGCGCAGCCGCAGGCGTGGCGCGTCTCAGGGAACAGGGCATCACGACCGTCATGCTCACCGGCGACAATCGCGGCGCTGCCGAGGCGGTGGCCCGCGAACTGGGCCTCGACAACGTGCTGGCCGAGGTATTGCCGGCCGACAAGGCGGCGCATGTGAGCCAACTCAAGACTGCGGGCAACACCGTGGCGATGGTGGGCGACGGCATCAACGACGCGCCTGCGCTCGCGGCGGCCGACGTCGGCATCGCCATGTCCTCCGGCAGCGACGTCGCCATGCACACCGCCGGCATCACGCTGATGCGCGGCGACCCGGCGCTGGTGGCCGACGCCATCGACATTTCCAAACGCACCTACGCCAAGATCCGGCAGAACCTGTTCTGGGCCTTCGTCTACAACGTGGTCGGCATTCCGCTCGCGGCATTCGGTTTCCTGAACCCGGTGATCGCCGGCGCGGCCATGGCCTTCTCCAGCGTCAGCGTGGTGACGAACGCGCTGACGCTCAAGCGCTGGCGGCCCCGCACATGAACATCGGCGAAACCGCCCGAGCCAGCGGCGTGTCGGCCAAGATGATCCGTCATTACGAACATATCGGTCTCATCCGCGAAAGCAGCCGCACGTTCTCGGGCTACCGGCAATACAACGAACGCGATGTGCACCTGCTGCGTTTCATCCGCCGCGCCCGCGACCTCGGATTCTCGCTCGAACAGATCCGGCAGTTGCTGTCGCTGTGGGACGACCCCGGCCGCGCCAGCGCCGACGTCAAACATCTGGCCGAGGCCCATATCGCCGACCTCGACGCCCGCATTGCCGCACTGAGCGAGATGCGCGCCACCCTGGTCGCACTGGCGCAGGCCTGCCACGGCGATCACCGTCCCGACTGTCCCATCCTGCAAGGACTTGCCGCGCCGCCCGATTCCTGAGGCGCGCGGCCTGTCGCCGCGCTAGCGAGGCTGGCCCGCCCAGTCGTACACCACTTCGATCACCACCAGCGCGCGTACCGGGCGGCCGTTCTTCTGTGCCGGCGCAAAACGCGCATCGCGAAACGCCTTGATCGCGGAGTCCTCGAATACGCCGGGCGGCGTCGCGCTCACGACCTCGATGTCGCTGATGCGTCCGTCGGCTTCCAGCTTCAATTGCAGACGCAGCGTGCCGGACATGCGCTGACGGTCGGCCTCGACCGGATAGTCCGGCCGGATGACACGCAGCGCATGCGGCTGCACATCGAGATCGCGCGCATTGTAATAGGTGAGATCGACCGAACTGGTAAGCGCGGCAGCCGGCACCGGGGCCGCCTCCGGCGAAAGGGCCGGTGCCGTCTTTGCCGCTGCAGGCACGGTCGGCGCCATCGGCAACGGCGCGTCATGCGCCGGCGTGGTGGTGGGCGGCGGAACAACGGCCGGCGGAGGCGGCGCCACGGGCAGAGCCTTCGGCGCAGGACTCGGGGCCAGCTGCGCTGCGGGCGCGACCTCCGGCACCGGCACGACCGGCGATGGCGGCGGCGGCGGCACATTGGCCGCGGGCGCCGATGGCGCCACCAGGCGCACCTCGATCACCGGCGCCTCCACGCTGACGCCCGCAGGCGGCACCACCTGCACCAGTGCGATCACGGCAGCATGCAGCCCCAGCGAAATCCACAGAGCCGCGAGCGGCCGCCGCAGCCGCGGCGGGATCGACGGCTCGTCGAAGGACGCGCTCACGGCGAACCGTCCCCTTCAAGGGACCGGCGCCCGGCCGCGGCCGGGTCTTCATGCCCCGGATGGCATTGCCATCCGGGGTACGTTTTGACTGCACGTGAAATCGAAGGCGCGGGCCTAGAATGAGGGCCAGAAAAACGACAGGAGAAGACCATGAGAAGACTCGTCATCGCGGGCGCCATCTTAGCATCGGCGCTGGCGGCCCCGGCCCTCGCCCAGGCCGTCGATCTGAGCAAAACCACCATCCAGTCCGCCGACGGTACCGAGGTGCCTGTGGAAATCGCCACGCCTGCCGGCAAGGGCCCGTTCCCGCCCGTGCTGTTCATCCACGCCAAGCGAGGCTATGAAGGCGACGAGCGTGCCCACGTGCGCGAACTTGCCGAACAAGGCTTTCTCGTCGTCGCCCCCGACTGGCAGAGCGGCCGCTTCATCGAACGCTGGCCCTCGGCGCACAATCCCGACACCGAAATGGACGTGGAAGCCGGGCTCGACTACCTGAAATCGTTGCCCAATGCCTGCAAGCAGCCGGTCGGCATCGTCGGCCTGTCGCGCGGCCCCTATTACGCGATCCGCCTGGCCGCCAGGCGCGGCCCCGATATCGCCGCCATCGTCAGCTACTACGGCCACATGCAGAATCCCAACGCGCCCGAGCCGGATCAGTTGTTCCGCGTGGCGCCGGAGATCATGCAGATCACCACCCCTGTCCTCTACCTGATCGGCGACGCCGACTACGAGCTACGTCGCATGAACGGCGGGCGGGCATTCTATGCGTTGTGGGAACGCGGCGTACCGGTGGAGTGGCAGGAATATCCGATGGCACGGCGCGCGTTCGACTTCCGCCCCGACCAGACGCCCGAGGAGAAAATCGCCACGCGTCATGCCCGGGCGCGGGCACAAGCCTGGCTGGTGAAATGGATGAAGCTGACGCCGGCGATGCGATGCTCGTAAGCCGGAATCGGCGGGCCGGACATGCCGTCCCTGCTTTCTAGAATGGAAACGAGATGGCGATTCCCGGCAGGGGGGATCCCGACCGGAGCCACGATGATTCCACTCAAGTTTCTTTTCAAGTTTCTTTGTTTGCTGCTTGCCGGGTTTGCCTGGCAGGCGGCGCATGCCGCACCGCTGTATAAGTGGCGGGACAGCGCGGGGCGTGTCACGTATTCCTCCCTGCCGCCGCCGGCCGGCTTCAAGGCGGAGCAGTTGAAGGACGCGGCGCAACCCGACGCGGCGGCCATCGGCCAAGCCGAGGCGCGAGCGAAAAAGGCACAGGAACTGGCCCGCGAAATGGAGGCTGCCCGGCGCGCGCAGGAGGCCGAAGATGCCCGGCGCCGTGCCCTGCAGCCTCCGGCTCCCATTGTGATCGAGAAGCCGGTTTATGTGCCCCAGCCGATCTATTACCCGCCCGTCCGGCATCCGCCGCGACGGCACCCGCACGACCGACCGCCCCGCGACAGGCCACCCCACGACCGGTCACGCTGACGCGTATGCGATGACCGGACATTCGGGCAGCGAACTGTCCAGCCACCTTGCATGCGCCCCGTTTTGATTCCCATCGTCCGCTTCATGCACCACAAGCGTACATCCCGGCCAGCTTGTCCAGACCCTCGATTATCAATAAGCATTTGATTATTAAACAATCTACAAGCTGGCACGCCCCCTGCTATACCCTGATTGAGTATCCAAACCGCAAGGCCAGGTTGCTCAGGCAGTCTCCTCCGACTTAGCGGCCTCTCAGGAGGCCGCGTTTTTTTGGAGGCAACCCAGAACATGAAACAAGCATGCGCGTACTGATTGTTGAAAACCAGCCGGAACGGCTGGCGATGCTGGTACCCGCACTGGAGGCGGCAGGCTGCGTGGTCACGGCCACGCTCAATTCCGCGCGCAGCCTGGATGTGCAGATCCAGGCGCTGCGCCCGGACGTTGTGATCATTGCGCAGGACTCGCCCGATCGCGACACCCTCGAAAACATCTGCGTGGTGAACCAGGACTGTCCGCGCCCGATCGTCATGTTCACCGGCGACGGCAGCCCCGACTCGATCCGCGCCGCCACGCAGGCCGGCGTGACGTCCTATGTGGTGGACGGGCTCGACCCGTCGCGCCTGCGCCCCATCCTCGACGTGGCGGTCTCGCGCTTCGAGGCATTCCAGGCGCTGCACGACCAATTGGAACAGACGCGCCTCGAACTCAGCGAGCGCAAGCTGATCGATCAGGCCAAGGCCCTGCTCATCAAGCAGACTGGCGCGGCAGAACCCGAGGTGTATCGCGAAATGCGTCGTGCCGCCATGGATCGCGGCCTGCGTCTGGTGGATATTGCGCGGCAGGTGCTGCAAAAATCAGGGTGAAGCGATTGGTGCACAGCATGTCAGGACGCACCGAATCCGTGCGTCGCACAAGGCGCATCCGCGATCGGTCGATCCGAATGACGCGCCGACACAGGACTTTCCCAGCAGGCACAGGCATTGCTGTAGACGGAATGAAGAGCCGCAACGACGTGGCTTGGACACACGAACACAACTGGCTCTTGGGACAAAGGCGTCCGCCCTCTGAGGCTGCGCCTTTTTATTTATTTGAGATCCGCAATAGAAACCAGCCCGAATTTAACTGCATGACCAGAGCAAGCGAGACTCCATGAACAAGACAAAAGGGCTTTCCGTTGCCGCCGCCCTGATGGCGCTGCTGCCCCCAGGCGTGCGCCAGGGGGCCTGGGCAGCCGGCTCAGACGCGCCCGAGAAGACGGATGTGAAGATCGGCTTCATTCCACTGACCGATTGCGCCAGCGTGGTGGTTGCCGCGGCCAAGGGGTTCGACAAGAAGTATGGGATCAACATCATTCCGAGCAAGGAAGCTTCGTGGGCCGCGGTACGCGACAAGACACTGAGCGGCGATCTCGATGCGGCCCACGTGCTGTATGGCCTCGTCTATGGCGTCCACCTGGGAATCGGCGGACCGAAGCAGGACATGGCGGTCCTGATGACGCTCAACCACAACGGCCAGGGCATTTCCCTCGGCCGCCACCTGCTGCAGAAAGAGGTGACGGACGGTCCTTCCCTCGCCAGACTGATCAAGGCCGAACCGCGCGAGTTCACCTTCGCCCACACCTTCCCCACCGGCACGCATGCGATGTGGCTGTATTACTGGCTGGCCAGCCACGGGATCAATCCCCTCACCGAAGTGAAGACGATCACCGTGCCGCCCCCGGAGATGGTGGAAAACGCACGCATCGGCAACATGGACGGCTTCTGCGTCGGCGAACCGTGGAACGCGCGCGGCATATTCGACCAGGTGAGCTTTTCGGTCGCCTCGTCGCAGGACGTCTGGGCCGATCATCCCGAAAAGGTGCTGGGCACGACCGCCGCCTTTGCAAAGCGCCACCCCAACACGGCGCGCGCGATGGTGATGGCTTTGCTCGAGGCCGCCCGGTACATCGACCAGCCCGAGAACCGTTCCGAGGTCGCCCGGCTGATTTCGGCCGAGGCCTATGTCAACGCACCGCTTTCCGTGATCGAGGACCGCTTCCTCGGCAAATATGCGGACGGGCTGGGCAAGACCTGGGACGAACCGAACACCATGCGTTTCTACAACGAAGGCAGGACGCCCTTCCCCTATCTGTCCGACGGCATGTGGTTCCTCACCCAGCACAAGCGCTGGGGCCTGCTGAAGGCGCATCCCGACTATCTCGCCATTGCCCGGCAGATCAACCAGATCGAGCTCTACACGCAGGCGGCGACACAAACCGGAACCCCGCTGCCCGAGTCCGACATGCGCACATCGTGCTTGATGGATGGGACAGTGTGGGACGGCAGGAATCCGGTCGAGTACGCCGACAGCTTCGAGATCAAGGCCTGATGCATGACCCTGAATGCAGCAGCACGGGGCGCGGGGAACGAGGTTCCGCTTGCAGTGCACATTTTGAGGCCCTGCCCCACCTGTTTCGCACCACGATCGTGCATTTCCCGCGTAAGAACGGCGTCCCCAAAATCGCCGCCCCTGACAAATCAATCACTTAAGAAACTGGCATGGTAGCTGCTCTACCTTGCATGACACGATCTTCCCTTCGGGTCACACCAGGTTAGCAGTCAGTAGTTTGGACAAAGGCGTCCTTTCCGCACGGTTACACGCGCAGAGGACGTTTTTTTTCGTCCATCGAGTGGGGGTCTCCGTGCAGCTGATGCCGACAACGGGTTTGCAGTGAAATCAACTTGTATGGAGAACCAAGATGAACAGAAGACAGGTCGTTAAAGGCCTTATGCTCACTCCCCTGGCGCTGGTGCTGGCCCTGGCCGGCGGCATCCATGAAGCCGCCGGCGCAACCAGCGCCGTCGGCCCCGCCGAGAAACCCGACCTGAAGTTCGGCTTCATCAAGCTCACCGACATGGCGCCGCTGGCCATCGCCTACGAGAAGCACTTCTTCGAGGATGAAGGTTTGTACGTGACGCTGGAGGCGCAGGCCAACTGGAAAGTGCTGCTCGACCGCGTCATCGACGGCCAGCTCGACGGTGCCCACATGCTGGCCGGCCAGCCGCTCGGCGCGACCATCGGCTTCGGCACCAAGTCCGACATCATCACCGCCTTCTCCATGGACCTGAACGGCAACGGCATCACCGTATCCAACGCGGTCTGGGAAGCGATGAAGAAACACATCGCGAAGGGCGCCGACGGCAAGCCCGTGCACCCCATCAAGGCGGATGCGCTGAAGCCCGTGGTGGAGTCCTACAAGCAAGTCGGCAAGCCCTTCAACATGGGCATGGTGTTCCCGGTCTCCACCCACAACTATTACCTGCGCTACTGGCTCGCCGCCGGCGGCCTCAATCCCGGCTTCTACGCGCCGGACAAGGGCGACACCAGCGGCCAGATCAAGGCGGACGTCCTGCTTTCCGTGACCCCGCCACCGCAGATGCCCGCCACGCTGGAAGCCGGCACCATCAACGGCTACTGCGTGGGCGAGCCCTGGAACCAGCAGGCGGTGTTCAAGGGCATCGGCGTGCCGGTCATCACCGACTACGAGATCTGGAAGAACAATCCCGAGAAGGTGTTCGGCGTCTCCAAGGCCTGGGCCGACAAGTATCCCAACACCCACATCCATGTGGTGATGGCCCTGATCCGCGCCGCCAAGTGGCTCGACGACAACAACGGCGCCAACCGGCCCGAGGCCGTGAAGATCCTGTCCCAGCCCAACTATGTGGGCGCGGATGCGAAGGTCATCGCCAACAGCATGACCGGCACCTTCGAATACGAGAAGGGCGACAAGCGCAAAGTGCCGGACTTCAATGTCTTCTTCCGCCACAACGCCACCTATCCCTACTACTCGGATGCGGTCTGGTTCCTGACCCAGATGCGCCGCTGGGGACAGATTCCCGAGGCCAAGCCGGATGGCTGGTACATGGAGACGGCGAAGAAGGTCTACCGGCCCGACATCTACGCCCAGGCAGCCCAGGCCCTGATCGCCGAAGGCAAGATGAAGCCGGGCGACTTCCCCGACTTTGCCAAGGAAACCGGCTACAAGCCGCCGCAGACCGAATTCATCGACGGCATCACTTACGACGGCCGCAAGCCCAACGCCTATCTGGAAAAGTTCAAGATAGGCCTGAAAGGTAAGGCCAAGCCGTAACGGCAGCCCCCTCCCCCTTCGCGGCGGGAGGGGGTCAACCGCTTGCCCAAGTTGCAAAAGGAAACACCATGAAAAGCACGACCCTACCAAGCATCAGTCAGACCCCGGGGCGCCTGTTGCCCATATCGCACCTGCTCATGCACGTTGGACGCAGCCTGCTGTTGCCGCTGATCGGCATCCTGCTGTTCCTCTTCCTCTGGTCCAATACCGCCCGGATGGTGCACACGTCCCTAGGCACCTTCCCCGGACCCGCCCAGGTATGGGAACAGGCCACCAATCTGATTGCCGAACACCGGCAGGAACGCCAGCGAGCGCATGATTTCATCGCCCGCCAGGAAGCCCGCAACGCCCAGATCCTGGCTGCCAACCCGCAGGCCCAGGTCACCATCCGCCCCTATACCGGCAACCCCACCTTTGTCGACCAGATCGGTACCAGCCTGGTCACGGTGCTGTCCGGCTTCATCCTGGCTTCGCTGATCGCCATTCCCCTCGGCATCCTGATAGGACTCAACGAATGGGTCTATGCCGCCGTCAACCCGCTGATCCAGTTGTTCAAGCCGGTCTCGCCCCTGGCCTGGCTGCCGCTGGTGACCATGGTCGTGAGCGCGGTATACGTGAGCCAGGATCCTGAATTCTCCAAGTCCTTCCTCACGTCGATGTTCACGGTGCTGCTGTGCTGCCTGTGGCCGACGGTGATCAACACCGCCGTGGGCGTGGCCAACGTCAGCAAGGATCTGCTCAACGTCAGCCAGGTGTTGCGGCTGGGCGTCCTCACCCATGTGTTCAAGATCATCGTGCCGGCGTCCCTGCCGTTGATGTTCACCGGCCTGCGCCTCTCCCTCGGGATCGCCTGGATGGTACTGATCGCCGCCGAAATGCTGGCCCAGAACCCGGGGCTGGGCAAATTCGTGTGGGACGAGTTCCAGAACGGCAGCTCCAGTTCCCTCGGCCGCATCATGGTCGCCGTACTGGTGATCGGCCTCATCGGCTTCCTGCTCGACCGCTCCATGCTGTTCCTGCAGCGCAAAGTGAGCTGGGACAAGCAGGCCGTCCTGCGCTAAGTGACAACCCGGAGCCCCATCATGAACAAGTATCTGCAACTCTCCGAAGTCTCCATCGACTTCCCCACGCCCAAGGGTCGCTTCCGTGCGTTGGACAAGGTGGACCTGAACATCGCCCAGGGCGAATTCGTCAGCCTGATCGGCCATTCCGGCTGCGGCAAGTCGACCGTACTCAACATCGTGGCCGGCCTGCATCGGGCTACCGAAGGCGGCGTCCTGCTCGAGGGCCGCGAAGTGAACGCCCCCGGTCCGGAACGTGCCGTGGTATTCCAGAACCATTCCCTGCTGCCCTGGCTCACGGCCTACGAGAACGTCGAACTGGCCGTCAAGCAGGTGTTCAAGGGTCAGAAAAGCAAGGCCGAGATGCGCGAGTGGATCATCCACAATCTGGAGCTGGTCCACATGACGCACGCCATGGACAAGCGGCCGGACGAGATTTCCGGCGGCATGAAGCAGCGGGTGGGCATCGCCCGCGCGCTGGCCATGGAGCCGAAAGTCCTGCTGATGGACGAGCCTTTCGGCGCCCTTGATGCCCTGACCCGTGCCCACCTGCAGGACTCCCTCATGGACATCCACGCCGACCTGGGCAACACGGTGATCATGATCACCCATGACGTCGACGAGGCGGTGCTGCTGTCGGATCGCATCGTCATGATGACCAACGGCCCCGCGGCCACCATCGGTGAAATCCTGACCATCGACCTGGAACGCCCGCGCAAGCGGGTGGCCCTGGCCGGCGACGCCCGCTACAACCACTTCCGCCAGGAAGTGCTGGCCTTCCTGTATGAGCGACAGCGCAAAGTGGAGGATTTTGGCGCGCAGAAGAAATTGCATGAAACCGTCACGCCGATCAAGGTGAACCTTGCGAAGCAGGGATGATTACGCTCGGGACGGCGGCGAGCATAAGCTGGATGACGTATTGCTTGACGGCAGCTGCTGCCGGACGATGGACCGGACCGGCCTGGCATAGGTAGCCGGCGGCGCGCGCAGGGCCGTTGCTCTTGAGTCAGAAACCGAAAACAGGCACGATGAACCCCGACTGAGCTGATTTTCCACATGCCATGACTTACTGTGTCGCCATCAAGACCGACAGCGGACTGGTTTTCGCCTCCGACTCGCTGACCAATGCCGGGATCGACCACGTCAGCACCTACTCCAAGATGCACACCTTCGTGCAGCCCGGCAACCGGATGTTCGTACTGCTTGCTTCAGGCAATCTCGCCACCACGCAAGGCGTCGTGAAGCGCCTGAACGACGACAACCTGACGGGGCACCTACCCAATCTGTGGAACGTTTTTTCGATGAGCGAGGCGGCCGACTACGTCGGCAACATCTCGGCCGACATGCAGCGCAACCAGTCCGAACGCGACACGGCCAGCACGAATTTCGAGGCCACCTTCATCTTCGGCGGGCAGATCGCCGGGCAGGCGCCCGAGATGTACATGATCTATCCGCAGGGCAACCACATCCACGAGTCGAGCGCGCATCCTTTCCTGCAGATCGGTGAAACCAAGTACGGCAAGCCCATCCTCGACCGCGTCATCCGTGCCGACACCTCGCTGGAGCAGGCTGCGCGCTGCGCGCTGGTGTCGATCAACTCGACCATACGTTCCAATCTCACGGTCGGCCCGCCGGTCGAGCTGCTGATCTACCCGGCGAACACGCTCGAGGGCGGACGCCGCCTCCAGTTCTCGGAAGATCATCCCTACTATCGCGCGCTGGGCGATGCCTGGAACGAGGGCCTGCGCCAGGCGCTCAACAACCTGCCGCCCTTCGAATGGGAAAGCCAGCCGCAACCACTGCAAGTCGTGGCGAATGGTAGCGGCGGACAGATGCAAGGGTAGCGCGCGCGGCAAACGGGCGAGCCGCCGAACCGCGCGTCCCGCACCGGCCGCCGCCACCCTCAGGCCGGCACGTAGGCGGCCTCCTTCATCACGCCCGCCAACGTGCCATAGGCAATCGCCCAGGCCTCTTTCACCTCATCGGTGAACGACGAGCCCAGACCCTGCTCCAGCGTCCACAGCAACGCGGCGCCGACGGTGTCGTAGTGCTGGGCCTGCACCCCATAGCCGACATGACGGCGCGCCATGTCCTGCGCCACCGGCACCAGCTCGTCGAGCCGGGTCAGACTGTTGACGATGAAGCCGAGCGCCTGCATGAGTTTCTTTCCCTGCGACTGCATGTCGCCCTTGAACATCGGCCGGACCGAGGGGTCGAGCACGAACAGGCGTTGATAGAACAGACCGGCTGCGGTGTCCTGGATCGGAAGGACGGCCGCCCAGGAGGTCTGGATGAGGGAGATTTGCTGGGGAGTCATGGTGTATTCCTCGTGGTGTTGACAGTGGAAAAAATGAAATCGACCGCGGCTTTGACCTCGGTATCACTCAACTCGGGGCGACCGCCGCGCGGCGGCATCTCCTCGCCGGTGGCTCCGACAAAGCCGTTCAGCGCACTCTGGTAAAGCGCGTCGCGGCCCTTGGCGATGCGGGCTGCCCACATCGACGGCTGCTTCACCTGCGGCGCTTCCGAAAGATCGTTGACGTGGCAGGCGGAACAGACGCGATCGAAGATGCGTTTGCCGTCCGGCAGATCGTCGGCCAGGGCCGGACCTGCGCCGAGCGCGGCAATGAGAAACGTCAGGCTACGCATCGGAGCAGGCTCAATTCATCGGCAGGCGCAGGACCACGCCGCCCATTACGTCGCCCATCTTGAAATCGTTGCGCGGGCTGTCCTTGTGGTCGTTGTGGCAACTGATGCAGGCCTTGGCGACGGCCTTGTCGGGATAGACGGCCGTGAAGTATTTCTTGCCGCCCAGAACTTCGGTCTTGTAGTAGGGGTCGCCCTTGAGTACCGCCTGCAGGCCTTCCTTCTCGACCGCCGTCTTGGCGTTGTTCTGCTTGTTCACCGGCCACAGCGAGAGCAGCGAGTAGCTGAACTTGGCGCCCTTTTCCGCGACCGCTTCCGAGCCGTAGCGGAACATCTGCGCCGGCAACACCAGGGCCTTCTCGTCCTTCCAGTGTTCGCTCGCCTTGATCACCTTCTCCTGGTTCTGCAGGCGGTTGATGATCAACTTGGTGTACACCGTCCGGTCGGCCTCCATGACGCTGTGCAGCGCGTCGGCGATGTCCTTGTAGTCCCAGTCGGCAGCCTGTACGGGTGCGGCCAGAGCAAGCCCGATGGCGGTGAGGGGAAGCAATTTGCGCATGTCAAAACTCCTTGTCAAGGTTACAAAAAACCCGCCAGGCGGGGATACGGTCGCCCTTCCGGGCTAATCCTCTGCGGCGCCGTCCGATGTCTTGCGCCGCTTGCCGCGACGCTCGGCTTCGAGCGCCATGCGAATGCTGTCGACGTGCTTGTCGGGCATGCCCTGGAAATTGCGTGAAACGAGTGCGCTGTCGGCCAGTGCGTCGAGGCTGAACTGCAGGCCATGGCAGTTGAGGCACACGCTGCGCACCATCTTTTCGTTCGGACGCAGGTTGTCGTTCTGGTTGTGCTGCACCAGGATGCGGCGCTCGTCCTCGGGCGTGGTGAACTCGATCCGCGGCAAATGGCAGGTGGCGCACGACACGCCGCTTCCCTTGGCGCCGCGGCCGCTGATTTCCTCGTGCCACAGGCGGAAGTGCGGCGAAGCCTTGTAGGCTTTCGCATGGCTGTCGTCGTGGCAGGTCAGACACGCCTCCACCGCGGCCTGGCGCGTATCGAAGCGGTGGCTGCTGTGGCACGACATGCACGTCAGCTTGGCGTGGGCTGCACCGTCCTTCATCGGCAATTGCGCCATGTCGGGCTGCATCGGCGTCATTCCCTGCTTGAGCCGCATGCCGTGCAGGCCGGACAGAAAGCCGTTGACCTCCTCCTGATGGCAACTCGCGCACACCGTGTGATCGGGATTCCGGATCCAGGCGAGCTTGCCCGAGGCGTCCTTCGCCTGGTGGCAGGCCGAGCAGTTCACGCCGGATTTCGCGTGCGCAGTGTGTTCCCACTCCGCCACCAGCCTGGGCACCGGGTGCAATTCCTCGCGGCCATTCATCGAGGCGGCGTCGACAGGCTTGCCATCGAGGTATTCCATGGAAATCATGAACTCGCGCAGATTCCGCTCAGGCAGCCTGGGAATGGCGGTAAGCTTGTCGCCCTTGCCGTGTTGAATCAGAAAATCCTCGTACAGCGCCCGGTTGTCATGGAAGTTGTGGCAGCCCCCCGTGGCGCAGCTGTTGAACGCCATTCCCTTGTGGCTGGGGCGATCCTTCGCGACATCGCTGTGGCAGCGCACGCAGAAGTCGTCCGGCAAGGTCACCCCCATCGGATGAGTGATCTCGGTCTTGTGCTCGGTATGGCAGGTGACGCATTGCCGGGCATCGAGCTTGGCCAGGGTATCGGCGTTGCGCGGGTCGGTGAACTTGCTGATCGGGTGCGAATCGTCCATCGCCTTCAATTCCTTGGCGTGACAATTCAGGCAGGCCTCCTGAATACCGGCACGCCCCTTGAACGGCTCGGCATGACAGGCCACGCACTTGAGCTCGATCTGATGGTGCGCATGGGTCACGGGGCCCGGCATGAAAGCCGACTGCCGACCCGGCGTCTGCACCGCGTAGGCAAAGTAGGCGGCAAGCAGCCCGCTGATGGCGAGCCACACCAGCCAGATCCGGTAGGGGGCGAGCCGCTTCATCAGTAGTAGTAGACCTTGAAGATGTGGAAGCCGAGCAGCACCGGCAAGGGCCACAACAGCAGCGTATGCATCCATTGCAGCGTCGGCCGCAGGGCCGATGCCTGTGCCGGCGCGACCCGGTGTTCACGCGTGAGAAAGAGCGCGAGCGCACCGCCGCTCAGCGAGGCGCCCAGCATCGCCAGCGAGAGCCACTGATTGAGCCCGTCGCCCATGCGGCCGCCGGTATGCGACCACAACACCGTGAGCGCGACCCCGCCCGCCAGTGCGTGCAGCCAGCGCCAGTGTACGAAGGCCAGGAGATTCAGGCGCTTCCAGCGCTTGCGCAGGCCGATCAGCGCCAGCAACGCAGCCAGGGCCAGCAGGCTGTAGCCACTGATCTGCTTGATGACGCCGTCGCGCCACAAATCGTCCCAGTGCCAGGCGATTTCCTCGGTCGAGGCATACGGCAGATTGGCCGGCAACACGAACAACGTGGCCAACAACATCGCCCAGGCACTGAGGGCCAGCAGGTGCCGTGCAAGCGGGATGGGTTCACGCGGACTGCTGGCGCCAATCAGGTTGTCCAGCAACGGTCGGCAGCTGCCGCACACACTGCACGCACCGGTTTGCGCAGTGAGTGCGGCAACGCTCGAACACCCGCCGGCAATGGCCCCGGACAGGACGCCGCGCGTCACCCCGGTGCAGTTGCACACCGTCGCCTCGGCCGGCCAGGCGGCGACCGATTCAACCGTCTCCCCCCAGATCTCGCCGCCCGAGCGAAAGCGTACTGTCTGCCAGGGCCAGATACGGCGCTGCTGCTGCACCGCTTCCTGAACCCGTGCCAACTCGCGCCACTCGCCCAGCGCCAATGCGCCCACGAGCCGGCCGCGCCTGATCACCAGCTTGCGGAAACAGCCGCCGGATGCGTGAACATGCGCACGCGCCAGATCGGGCGGCTCCCATGCACCCACCTCGCCCATGCTGAACACCGGCCAGTTGGCCACCTTGAGCCGGGTGGCCGACAGCGAACCCAGGTATTGCGCAGGCTCGCCGGCAATGACACGCGCGGCGACCGCCGCCTGTTCGAATCCGGGCGCGACGAGCCCATGCACCAGGCCGCGGTGCTGCGCGCATTCGCCGACCGCATAAATACCTGCCGCACTCGCCTGCATCCGGTCGTTGACCAGGATGCCGCGCTGGAACGCCAGCCCGGCATCGCGCGCCAGTTCGATGTTCGGACGGATGCCGGTGGACAGCACCACGGTATCGCACGCCACCACACGGCCGCTGCGCAGCCGCACGCCGGTGACGCGTCCGTCGCCCAGGATCGCCATCGGCCCGTCGTCCAGCACTACCTCGACGCCGCTTGCCCTGACGTGGCCGCACAAACGTTCCGAGGCGGCCTGGTCGAGCTGATTCGGAATCAGCCGCGGATGGTGCTCGACCACCACCACCTCGGTTCGATAACGATGCAGTGCCCGCGCGGTTTCCAGTCCCAGCAGGCCGCCGCCGACCACCACCACGCGGCGGCAGCGGGCTAGCCGCGCCTGCAGCGCCTCGGCATCGGCCAACGCACGAAAGCAGAACACGCCGGCGAGCGCGATGCCGGGAATATCGGGAATGTGCGCACGTGAGCCGGTCGCCAGGACCAGGGTGGCATACGGCTGCACCACCCCAGCCTCGTCGGTCACGCATTGCGCGAGGGGATCGATGGCCGCGACGCGGCAGCCGAAGCGCGTTTCGATCCTGTCGGGCAACGCGAGCCCGGCCGTGAAATCGGCCCAGGCAGCGTCGCCCGCCAATAACGACGAGAGCCGTACCCGGTTGTATGGATGCCAAGGCTCGTCGCCATACAGCACGATGGGCGCCCCGGGCAGAGCCCGGCGCAGCTCGACCGCGGCACGCACTCCGACCGGCCCTGCGCCAACGATCACCAGCGGATTGTCGCCCTGCGTCGCGTATGTCATCAGCCTGCCTGTGTGCAAAAAAAAACGGCACCCTGGCGCTATGCGCCACGGGACACCGTTGTCCTACCCGATCCGCGCAACATTGCGCGTGCAGGCAAACACTCCAAAGCGAAGACTGTGCCAACCCCAGGCGCGGCGTTGAAGCGCGCCGGGAGCCGATATTCCAGCTGATCACATCACATTTCGTGCTACCTCATCGGGCATGTCGCACCATCGGGGTGCGACATGCCCGATGCGAACGGATGACTTTGGGCAGACGAGCCTGCCCAGTGCCGCGTCAGCCGAATGCGCGCACTGGTGCATCCCTTGCTTGTAACAGGCGGTCCCTATACTGTCCTTCACCATGAGCATCCGCGTCGCCATTCGCCACACCACGCAGTACCGGTTCGATCGCCGCGTCACGCTGGGACCGCACGTGGTGCGACTGCGCCCGGCACCGCACTCGCGCACGCCCATCCTTGGCTACACGCTGAAGATCACGCCCGCCAAGCACTTCATCAACTGGCAGCAGGATCCGTTCGGCAATTACCTCGCGCGCCTGGTGTTCCCGGACGCGACGCGCGAATTCTCGGTGGACGTCGAAGTGATCGCCGACATGACGGTGATCAATCCCTTCGATTTCTTCGTCGACGAGCGCTGCGAGACCTGGCCGTTCGATTACGGCAACGCATTGAAGAAGGAACTGACGCCCTATCTGGAAGCGGAACCGGCGGGCGAGAAACTCGCCGCCTGGCTCGTGCGCGTGCCGCGCGACACCACGCGCAGCATCGATTTCCTGGTCGCCCTCGTCCGGCGGCTGCATCGCGACATCGCCTACACCGTCAGGATGGAGCCCGGGATCCAGACCTGCGAGGAGACGCTGGGCAAGGCGCTCGGCTCGTGCCGCGACTCGGCCTGGCTGCTGGTGCAGATCCTGCGCCATCTGGGACTGGCGGCGCGCTTCGTGTCGGGCTATCTGGTGCAACTCGCCGCCGACGAAAAATCCCTGGATGGCCCGTCCGGACCGGAACAGGACTTCACCGACCTGCATGCCTGGGCCGAGGTCTATCTGCCGGGCGCAGGCTGGATCGGCCTCGACCCCACCTCGGGCCTGTTTGCAGGCGAAGGCCATATCCCGCTGGCCTGCACGCCGCAGCCGTCGTCCGCCGCACCGATCGACGGCATGACCGACCGCTGCGAAACCGAATTCAGTTTTTCCAACACCGTCACCCGCATCCATGAAGATCCGCGCGTGACGCTGCCTTACTCGGAAGACGACTGGGCAATGATTCTGGCGCTGGGCCACGCGGTCGACGAAAAGCTCGTGCAGCAGGACGTACGCCTCACCCACGGCGGCGAACCGACCTTCGTTTCGATTGACGACATGGAGGCGCCCGAATGGAATACCGCCGCACTCGGCGCCCACAAGCGCGAACGGGCCGAGGTGCTGGTGCGGCGCCTGAAGGATCGTCTCCCGCCCGGCGCACTGCTGCACACCGGCCAGGGCAAGTGGTATCCCGGCGAACCGCTACCGCGCTGGGCGCTCGGGCTGTACTGGCGTAAGGACGGCATGCCTGTCTGGAAAGATCCTGCCCTGCTTGCCCTGGCCGATCGGGACGACGGCCATACCCATGCCGATGCGCGACGCTTCGCCGACACCCTGGCCCATCACCTGGGCCTCCCGGGACGCTACGTTCAACCGGTGTACGAGGATGCCCTCGCCGCGCTGCTGCACGAAGCCGAGTTGCCGTCCAACGTCGACCCGCTGCATCCGGGCGCCGACCTCGCCAACACCCTGTCGCGCGGGCTCGACACGCCGACCGGCTATGTACTTCCACTGGGCTGGCGCGGCGGCACGCAACCCTGGCACAGCGCGCTATGGCGCACCCGGCGCAATCGCCTCTATCTCTCGCCCGGCGACTCGCCCATGGGGCTGCGTCTGCCGCTCGGTTCGCTTCCGCGCGTGACGGAAGAAGAGAACGAGCCATGGGTCGAAGTCGACCCCTTTGCCGCACAACCGCCGCTTGCCGACTTTCACGGCGAGATCGCGGCACGCTTTTCCAGTCGGATTCCGGCGCATCCCGTGCACCCCGAGATCCATCCGCAAACCGCCTCGACCCGCCCGTTGATCGAGGTGCCGCGCACCGCGCTATGCGTCGAGGCACGCCGCGGATGCCTGTTCGTTTTCATGCCGCCCACCGGCACGCTGGAGCAGTATCTCGAGCTGCTCGCCGCGGTCGAGGCCAGCGCAGCCGCCCTGAAGCTGCCGGTTGCGATCGAGGGCTATACGCCGCCTGCGGATTCGCGACTGGACAAGCTGCTGGTCACGCCCGACCCCGGCGTGATCGAGGTCAACATCCATCCTGCGCACAGCTGGCAGCAGCTGGTCGACACGACGACAATGCTCTACGAGGAGGCGCGCCTGTCCCGGCTCGCCGCCGAGAAGTTCATGCTGGACGGCCGCCACGCCGGCACCGGCGGCGGCAACCATGTCACCCTCGGCGGGGCGACGCCTGCCGACAGCCCCTTCCTGCGCCGCCCGGATGTGCTGGCCAGCCTCATCACCTACTGGCAGCATCACCCGGCGCTGTCCTACCTGTTCTCCGGTCTCTTCATCGGCCCGACCAGCCAGGCGCCGCGCGTCGACGAGGGCCGGCCGGAACGGCTGTACGAGCTCGAAATCGCCTTCCAGCAGATACCGGACGGCGAAACGCCCCAGCCCTGGCTGGTGGATCGCCTGCTGCGCAATCTACTGACCGACCTGACCGGCAACACGCACCGTTCGGAGTTCTGCATCGACAAGCTGTACTCGCCCGATTCGGCCTCGGGACGGCTCGGCCTGCTCGAATTCCGCGCGTTCGAGATGCCGCCGCATGCGCGCATGAGCCTGGCACAGATGCTGTTGCTGCGCGCATTGGTGGCGCACTTCTGGGCGCAGCCCTACCGCAGGCCGCTGGTGCGCTGGGGCACCCTGCTGCACGATCGCCACATGCTGCCGCATTACCTGTGGGCCGATCTGAAGGATGTGATCGACGACCTGAATGCGGCGGGTTTCCCTTTCCAGCTCGACTGGTACCAGCCGTTTCTGGAATTCCGCTTCCCGCGCCATGGCACGCTGCAGCTCGACGGCATCCAGATCGAATTGCGCACCGCCATCGAGCCCTGGCACGTGCTCGGCGAGGAATCGACCCGTCTCGGCACGGCGCGCTATGTCGACTCCTCGATCGAGCGCCTGCAGGTGAAAGCGAGCGGGCTCACCGACAGCCGCTACGTACTGACCTGCAACGGCCGCCGCGTGCCGCTCGCCGCCACCGGCACCCACGGCGAATATGTCGCCGGCGTGCGCTATCGGGCCTGGCAGCCGCCGTCGGCGCTGCACCCCACCATCGGTATTCATGCGCCGCTGGTATTCGACCTGATCGACACCTGGAACGGGCGGGCCGTCGGTGGCTGCACCTACCGCGTCGTCCATCCCGGCGGGCGCAGCTACGACACGTTTCCGGTCAATGCGATGGAGGCCGAGGCGCGCCGCCACATCCGTTTCCAGGATTGGGGACACACGGCCGGCAGCTTCACGCCGCCGCCATGGACCGCGCCGCTCGCCCGCTTCTTTCCCGGCGGCACGCCGCCCGGACCGACGGCCCCCCCGCCCGAAGAACCCGCGGGCGAGTATCCGCACACGCTTGATTTGCGTCGGCACTGACTCGCCGGCGGCCACGCCGCCGGATAACGAGGACAATCGTGTCCATCCGGGAGGAACGGTTTACCCAGGCGCAGGAGGCCTGAGACATGCAACGCTACAAGATCCTGCACCGCACCTATTACAACTTTTCCGCCGAGGTGCGGCTCGAGCCCCATACCTTGCGCCTGCGACCGCGGGAAGGCCACGAATTGCATATCGAATCCGCCATCCTGCGCATCACGCCAGCGGCCACCCTGCGCTGGCATCGCGACGTGGAAGACAACTCGGTTGCGACCGCGACCTTCGACACGCCCGCCAGGCAGCTTGCGATCGAAAGCGAGATCATCATCCAGCAATTCAACGAAGCGCCGCTCGATTTTCTGGTGGCCGACTATGCCATGTATTACCCGTTCGCCCATGCGCCCGAGGATCGGGTGGTGCTCGCGCCCTACCTGGATACGGCCGAACACCCGACCGACGATCCCCTGGCTGCATGGATCGCACGCCTGTGGCAACCGGGCGAACGGATCCAGACCTACGCCCTGTTGCAGCGTCTGGGCACCCACATCCATCAAACCCTGGCATACCGGCTGCGCGAGGAACCCGGCGTCCAGCCCGCCGCCGATACCCTGTCCCGCGGCTCCGGCTCCTGCCGCGACTTCGCGAACCTGTTCATGGAAGCCGCACGGCGTCTCGGCCTCGCTGCACGCTTCGTCAGCGGCTACCTGCATGCCCCGCCTTCGGCGATCGACTACGGCGCGACCCATGCCTGGGCCGAGGTGTTCATGCCAGGCGCAGGCTGGAAAGGGTTCGACCCGACGATCGGCGAAATCGCGGGAACCGGTCATATCGCTGTCGCTGTGGCACGGCTGCCCGAATCCGTTCCGCCGATCGCCGGTTCCTTCGTCGGTCCGCCTGGCGCAAGCCTCGATGTGGGCGTCTGGGTGAGCGGGCTGGATGGCTAGCCAGCCGCGTCACCGATACCTTGCCTCCATCAGATCGATCTGCCTGACCAACTTGCGCGACACCTCGTCCGAAATCTCGGATTCGCGCGCCAGCTGGAAGATCGCCTCGCGCTCGGCCTGCAAGGCCGCCAGGCGAAGCGCGACTTCCGCGCGGTCGGCCCGGCGCAAATACTCGGCGGCGACGGTGCCGGGTACGGCTTCGTCGTCGATGCGGCGCTGGTAGTCCGCCAGCACGCGCACGGCGGCGTTGGTGTAGAGATCGGCATCGGCCGCACGTTCGTCGGACAAGGCATGCCGCGCAGCCTCGATCGCGGCGATGGCTGCGGTGGCGGCCTCGTGACGGGCACGATCTTCCTCGCGCCGCCCGGCCGGTTCATCCGGCAGCGTCAATCCGCTCAGCAGGCGGGGCAGGCCCACGCTGGCGAGCAGGAGCGACAGCAGGATGACGGCCGCGGCCAGGAAGATGACCAGATCGCGCGCCGGGAAGGCCGAACCGTCGGGCAACAGCAACGGCAGCGTAAGCACGCCTGCCAGGGTGATGGCGCCGCGCACGCCGGCCAGCGACATCGCGGCAATGATGCGCCAGCCCGGCTTTTGCTGCGGTTGGCCGCGCCGGCGGGCCATGAACAGGCTGAACTGCCATGCGGCCCATACCCAGCAGAAGCGCAGCAGCGTCAGGATGGCGCCGATAGCCAGTGCGTAGACGGGCAGCCACCAGGCCGAGAGATGGCCGGTTTCCTCCACCGAGGCGGCCGCACGGCGCAGGATGCCCGGCAGCTGTTCGCCGAGGAGGACGAACATGATGCCATTGAGTGAAAACTGCACCGTTTCCCATACCGCGGCGCGCTGCACCCGGGTCGTGGCCAGCGCGCGGCCGGTGAGTTCGACGTAGCTCATGCTCACGCCGGCCGCAACTGCCGCGAGGATGCCCGACGCATCGAGGCGCTCGGCAACCAGGTAGGCGCCGAAAGGCGTCAGCAGGTTGACCAGGATGGGAGAGCCGCTTTCCTCGCCGAAATGCCGCGACAGCCAGCTTTGCGCGTAGCTCACGCCCAACGTGACGCCCACGCCGACCCCCAGACCGGCCAGCGTCACCCAGATCAGGGTGAGCGAAGCCGAACCGATGGAAAAGCTGCCGGTCACGGCGGCGGCCACGGCGAAGCGGAAACATACCAGGCCCGAGGCGTCATTGAGCAGCGACTCGCCTTCGAGAATGTGCATCAGGCGCTTGGGAATGGGCACCCGCGCGGCGATCGAAGACACGGCCACCGGATCGGTGGGCGACACGATGGCAGCCAGCGCAAAGGCCACCGCCAGCGGCATGACGGGAATCATCCAGTGAATGAGGAATCCGGCACCGATCACGGTGAACACCACGAGGCCGAAGGCCAGTTCGAGAATGATGGCCTTGTCGCGAAACAGCCCGGACTTGGGAATGCGCCAGCCGTCGAGAAACAGGAGCGGCGGCAGGAAGAGCAGAAAGAATATCTCCGGGTCCAGTACCACGCTATGGATCGAGATGGCGGATACCCCGGCACCCAGTGCGATCTGCACCAGCGGCAGCGGAATGGACAAGGGGACCGTCCGGACCAGATAACCGCTGGCCACCACCGCCAGCAACATCGCCAATACCACTTCGATCGAATGCATTCCCCTGCGCCACCCTGACCTGAATATTGGAATTCTATTCCGCGGCAGCGTCTGCATGCAGGGAAATCCACGTCCAGGATCGGGGCGTCCCCAGCCCATGGCCCGGCATCGTGCGGCATCCCTGAAAGGGCATTCAGTGCAGCCGCAGCTTTAGCCTAGGCGATCACGATTGCGCGGCTTCCTGCAAGGCCTTCAGGCTTTCCTCCACGCCGGCGGCGTGGGTCAGCTCGGCGACGTTGTCTTTGGTGAAGAAGCCCTGGAATCCGCCGAAGCGCTGGACGTACTCGATGATGAGCGAGGAATACTCCGACGCGCTGGAGAAGATCTGCTTGAGCCCTTCCTCCTTCGAGCCGATGACGTCGAGCAGGAATGTCTGTCCGCAGTCGCGCAAGGACTTCACGACGTAATCGATGTTGGCCAGCGCGGCGGTCTCGCCATCCTTCACCGCCACGGCAATATGATGCAGGCGCGGCCCGAAGTTGCGGACGAAGGCCTCGGTTGGCGACTCCGTCAGCAGGTGATTCATGAAATACGGATGGTTCGCCGCCGTGAACACCTTGGCCGGGCATTCGAGTTCGTTGGCGTAATGCACGCTCTTGGTGACGTTGGTCGAGGAATTCTGGTCGGCGATGTCATACGAGCCCCAGTAGTAGTAGCTCGACAGGGTCAGGTATTCGAGGATGGCGGCTTCGCGGTTCTGGCTGTAGATGCGGGTGGCCAGATGGTCGATCGGCAGCAGCAGGTCGCCGATGCCCAGCTTTTTCTGCGTGCTCTTGGCCGCTTCGTAGGCTGCCTGCATGTCGTCACGGATGCTGCTCCAGCCGAGCGCGTACACGCGGATGTCGGACTCGGGCCGTTCCCAGTAGGCGACGATGTTGTGGGTATAGGGGCTGGGTTTGACCACCGCCAGGTTGCCCGGCAGTTCCAGCTTCCTGACCTGGTCCTGGTTAAAGAAACGGATGTCGCGCGCCTTCTGCATGCCGACCACCGCATGCGGATCGGTGACGCGCAGCACTTCGCCCATGTAGCGCGAATTCGGCTTGACCGCCCCGATCGGATAGACCTCGTTGAGGCTGCGGAAGATGCCGCGTACGTTGGGGTCTTTCACTTCGCGCACCAGGATGTCGGGCGCGCCCATGTCGATGCGCAGGATGTGGGTGAAGTGCGACTCGGATTCGAGCGTGACGAGATAATGGTAAGGCGTCATCACGCACAGCTCGGCGACGTAGGCGAGCGAGTGCGCGGGCTCGACGGTGATCATCAGCGCGTCGATCTGGCGGATGCAGTCGGTGAGTCCGATGCGGTCGCGCTCCTCCAGCAGGCGGCCGATATAGTCCTCGAATTCCGGCGAGTTCTTCTTGTCGCCGGCACGGGCGAAGCTGAGCGATGCGGTCATGGATCAAACCAGGCTGAACAGGGACTGCGCCATTTTTTGCGGATGCGCGGCGCGGAAGTAGGTCTGGCTGATGACCGTGTTCAGGTCGGCCAGCCGGGCCTGGATGTCGTCGCAGAATCCGTGCAGGCCGTTGGCTGCAAGCGCACGGTAATCGGCCTGGTCCACCAGGTTCAGCATGCCCTGCAGACGGCGCATGGGCTCGACGCCCGGCAATTCGTCCAGGGCGAACTGGATTTCATGCAGGCAGTGGCGCACGCTGCGCGGGAACTTCAAGTCGTTCAGCAGGAAGGCCAGCACCTTGTGGCCGCGCGCATGCACGCCGACATACCGCCGGTACATCTGGTGGGCCGACAGGGCGTGCAGCACGCTCATCCAGACGAGATCGTAATACTGGCTGTTCTGGTAGGGCAGGTTGATCGCATAGCTGACGTCGAGCACGCGCGTCGTCATGTCGGCGCGTTCCATGTTTCTCCCCAGCCGCATGAACTGGAAACCCTCGTCGCGGCTCATCGTTCCTGCAAGCAGGCCGACCACGGCCTGGCGGCGGCGGATGATTTCGGTCAGCACCTCGAAACGCGTGCGGCGGTCGAGTGCATGGCCGAGATGCGTGCTGGTATAGAGATACAGTTCGTTGACCCACTCCCACGATTCGCGCGGCAACACCTCGCGGAAAGTGCGTGTGTTCTCGCGCGCGTGGCGTATGCAGGTAAAGATCGACGAGGGATTGCGCTCGTCCTGGATGAGAAAGCTCATCACAGCCATTTCACCCGCTTCGTCGTACAGCGTGTGGAAGGCCTCGTCCAGGCCTACCACCTTGAGCAGGTCCTCCCAGCCGAAGCTGGCGCCGCGCGGCATGTCCATCAGCATCATGGTGGTGGCATTGATCAGCCGCGCCGTGTCCTCGGCGCGCTCGAGGTAGCGTGCCATCCAGTACAGGTTTTCTCCGACTCGCGCCAGCATCAGCACACCCCCTGCACGATCCACGTGTCCTTGCTGCCGCCGCCCTGCGACGAGTTCACCACCAGCGAGCCACGCCGCAAGGCCACGCGCGTCAGGCCGCCATGCGTCACATAAAAGTCTTTCGATTGTAGGATGAAGGGCCGCAGGTCGACGTGGCGCGGTTCGATCGCGTCCTCGCACAGCGTCGGCACGGTGGACAGCGACAGCGTCGGCTGCGCCATGTAGTTGCGCGGATTCGCGCGGATCAGTTCGGCAAACCGTGCCCGCTCGTCCGGCGTCGACTTCGGCCCGACCAGCATGCCGTAGCCGCCCGATTCGTTCGCCGGCTTGACCACCAGCTTGTCCAGGTTGGCCAGCACATACTCGCAATCCGCCTCGTGCATGCACAGATAACTCGGCACGTTGGGCAGGATCGGCGCCTCGTCCAGGTAATAGCGGATCATCTGCGGCACGTAGGCATACACCACCTTGTCGTCGGCCACGCCCGAACCGGGCGCGTTGGCGATGCCGACCTTGCCCTGCTTCCAGGCGCGCATCAGGCCCGGCACGCCGAGCACGGAATCGGCCCGAAAGGCTTCGGGGTCGATGAATTCGTCGTCGACGCGACGGTAGATCACGTCGAGCCGGGTCAGGCCCTCGATCGTCTTCATGTAGACGCAGTCGTCGTCGAGCACTACCAGGTCGGGGCCTTCGACCAGATGCGCACCCATCTGCTGTGCCAGGTAGGAATGCTCGAAATAGGCCGAGTTGTAGATGCCGGGGGTCAGCACGGCGATTTCCGGCCGCTCGCCCTCGCGGGGCGACAGGGCCGCCAGCATGTCATAGAGCTGCGCGGTGTAGTCGTCGACCGGCAGCACGTCGTAGCGCGCGAACAGCTCGGGAAACAGCCGTTTCATCAACTGGCGGTTCTCCAGCATATAGGACACGCCGGACGGAACGCGAAGATTGTCTTCCAGCACGTAGACGGTGCCGTCGCCGTCGCGTACCAGGTCGGTCCCGCAGATGTGGGCCCAGACGCCGAACGGCGGATTCGCCCCCACGCACGCGGCGCGGAAATTCTTCGAGTCGGCCAGCACCTCGGCAGGAAAGACGCCATCCCGGATGATGTTGCGGTCGTGATAGATATCGTCGATGAAGCGGTTGAGCGCGGCGAGACGTTGCTTCAGCCCGGCCTCGATACGGTCCCATTCGGCCTTTTCGATGATGCGCGGCACCACGTCGAAAGGCCAGGTGCGGTCGATGTTGCCCGCCTCGGAATACACGGTGAAGGTAATGCCCGCCGCCATGATCGCGGCATCCACCGCACGGTGGCGCGCCTCGAGTTCTTCGGGTGCCAAGCCGGCGAAGAAATCGCACAACTCGCCGGCACCGCTGCGCGGCTTGCCTGGCGCCTCCAATAACTCGTCAAACCCGCCCATCAGCGGGTAGTGCCCACAATCGATCTTCATTTCGGCCTCCGTTCAGCGCACCGCTGGATTGCTGTGATGTGCCGGCGTACGGTCTATTCATAGCACCCTCTGTGCCAATCCAGACAAACCCATTCGGATCAAAGGCTTCCCAGGAAGAAATCCGTCCGGAACCGGCTGCCGTGTCCGGCAATGGGGCATCTCCGTCGCAGCCCGCACCAGCCTGGTGCAAGTTGCACAGCCTCCCGCAAGTCCCGTCACCTGCATGGCGCGGTTGCCCCGCCATGCAGGTGCGGCTAGACTCTCGGCGTTGCTTTCGATTGTCCGTTTCGTGAACCCCATCCGCCCTGCCTGCCATGCCGCGCCGACGTGAGCCCCGCCCCGCGCCCGCGCTGGAACTGAAGACCACGCGGCTCGCCGGGATACAAGTCATCCTCAACAGCGCCGAGCACGCCGCGCTGGACACCCATCTCTCCACGCTGTTTGCCGCGACGCCGGACTTCTTCGGCGGCGAGGCGGCGGTATTCGAATGCGGACGCCTGCCGGCCGACGCCCCTTCGCCCGACTGGGCATGGCTGGCGCGGGAACTGAAAAGCCGGGGACTGAACCCGTTCGCGGTGCAGAACGCATCCGCCGAACTGGCCGCCGCCGCCCAACAGGCCGGCCTGCTGATTCTCAACGATGTTGCGCCGGCCCCTGCCGCCATTGCAGCCGAACCGGAGCCCTTGCCCGAACCCGAAGCGGTGCCGGCACCGGAACCCGCCCTGTCTGCCACCGCCCCCACCCGCATCATCGACAAGCCGCTGCGTTCGGGCCAGCGGGTGTATGCGGCGGGCGGCGACATCGTGGTGCTCGCTGCGGTCAATCCCGGCGCGGAAGTCATCGCCGACGGCAGCATCCACGTCTACGCGCCGCTCAAGGGCCGCGCGCTTGCCGGTGCGCGCGGCGACACCTCGGCACGGATATTCACCACGCATCTCGAGGCCGAACTGGTCTCGATCGCCGGCGTCTATCGCACCTTCGACGCCGCCCCGGATGCCGCCGTGGCGCGCAAACCGGCACAAATCCGGCTGGCCGATGCCAGCCAGATCGTCATCGAACCTCTCTAACTCCATGCAAAAAGAAGGAAGCTCCGTGACCACCATCATCACTGTCACCTCCGGCAAGGGCGGCGTCGGCAAGACCACCACCAGCGCCTCGATCGCCAGCGGCCTGGCACTACGCGGTTTCAAGACGGCCGTGATCGATTTCGACGTCGGCCTGCGCAACCTCGACCTCATCATGGGCTGCGAACGCCGCGTGGTGTACGACTTCGTCAACGTCATCCAGGGCGATGCCAACCTGCACCAGGCGCTGATCAAGGACAAGCACTGCGACAACCTGTTCGTGCTGCCCGCCTCGCAGACGCGCGACAAGGACGCGCTCACCGAGGAAGGCGTGGAAAAAGTGCTGAAGGAACTGGAACACCAGGGCTTCGACTACATCGTCTGCGACTCGCCGGCCGGCATCGAGCACGGTGCGGTGATGGCGCTGACCTTCGCCGACGAGGCCATCGTCGTCACCAACCCGGAAGTCTCGTCGGTACGCGACTCCGACCGCATCCTCGGCATCATCCAGTCGAAAAGCCGCCGCGCCATCGAAGGCCGCGAACCGGTGAAGGAGCACCTGCTGGTCACGCGCTATTCGCCGAAACGCGCGCACGAAGGCGAAATGCTGACCTATACCGACATCCAGGAACTGCTGCGGATTCCGCTGCTGGGCGTCATTCCCGAATCCGAGGCCGTGCTGCAGGCTTCCAACCAGGGCATCCCGGCGATCCACCAGAAAGGCACGCCGGTGGCCGACGCCTATCAGGATGCGATCGGCCGCTTCCTCGGCGAAGAACACCCGCTGCGTTTCGTCGAGTACGAAAAACCGGGCCTGATCAAGCGTCTGTTCGGAGGCAAGTGACATGTCCTGGCTCTCCCTTATTTTCGGCGAAAAGAAAGCCACTGCCTCGGTCGCCAAAGAGCGCCTGCAACTCATCATCGCGCACGAACGCGCCTGCGCGTCCGGCCCGGATTTCCTGCCTGAACTGCAAAAGGATCTGGTTGCGGTGATTTCCAAATACTTCCCGGTCAACCCCGACGATATCAAGGTCGGGCTCGAGAAGCAGGGCAACTACGAAGTGCTGGAAGTCAACATCGTGCTGCCCGAAGGGCGTTGAGCGCGACGCCCCTAGCTTCGCGCTCCGCTCATATAACGTGACTCGGGCGTGGCGGCGGCTTCGGCCGCCGGGGATGGACCGCCCGGGCTTTGCGGCCTGGCCGCGAGCAGGCCGAACTTGTCGCGCAGCGTCATCGCCAGCAGGACCAGCGCTTCGTCCGGCAGGTTCTCGACCAGGCTGAGCATGTCATCGGCATAGCGTGCGTCGGCCGCCAGCTTCACCAGATCGATCTCCGGCCCGCCTGCCTTGCGGGCGCCAAATTTCAGTTTCACCATCTCGTTCAGTGTTTCGCGATCCATACTCGGTCCTTGTCGACGGGTTCTGATTCATTGTTTGCGGGAAGCGGGCGGCGGCTTTCAATCGCTTGGGAACACATGAAGCGCTCCATGCGCCGAACACGCCGCACAAGCCATTGCAGCCTCCGTGCCAGACGAGGCCGCGCTTCAAGATCAATGACTTGCCTTCAGAACGCCACAGGACCGGATGGCGCGATGGCGAAAGACAGGGCGTGAAAACGGCCGCCCGCACTGGCGTGGTGCGGGCGGCCGTGTCCTGGTGGACGGGGGTCAGGCTGCGACGCGTTCGACGGCCGACAAATCGAGCCAAACGCGACTGCCTTCGACCTTGATGGGAAACTCGCGGGCGCAGCCCTGATCGGGCGCCACCGCACAACCGGAATCCAGCTCGATGTTCCAGTTGTGCATCGGGCAGGCGACCTTCCTGCCATGCACGATTCCCTGCGACAGCGGACCGCCCTTGTGCGGGCAGCGGTCCTCCAGCGCGAAGATTTCATCGTCGGCGGTACGGAACACGGCAATATCCAAACTGCCGTGGCGCACCACGCGTGCGCCGAGTTTGGGGATATCGTTCACATCCAGGATGTCAGTCCAGTTATTCATCGTGTGCTTCCTTCATGCGGCGACGGTTTCGAATTCATGCTTGAGCTTGCCTTCCCTGGCACGCTCGACCCAGGGATCGCGCTCGACCGACAGCGCGAACAGCAGGCGCTCGTATAGCGCGCGACGGTTGTCGGCATCGTCGAGGATTTTCTTCTTCACATAGTCGAGGCCGACGCGCTCGACGTAGTGCACGGTGCGATCGAGGTAGCGCGCCTCTTCGCGGTACAGCTGCAGGAAGGCGCCGGAATATTCCAGCACCTCGTCGGCGGTCTTCACCTTGACGAGGAACTGCGCGACTTCGGTCTTGATGCCGCCGTTGCCGGCGACGTAGATCTCCCAGCCGGAATCGACGCCGATGATGCCGACATCCTTGATCGCGACCTCCGCGCAATTGCGCGGACAACCGGACACCGCGAGCTTGACCTTGTGCGGCGCCCACATCTTGAAGAACACCTTCTCAAGGTCAATGCCCATCTGGGTCGAGTCCTGGGTGCCGAAGCGGCACCACTCCGAGCCGACGCAGGTCTTCACCGTGCGCAGCGCCTTGCCATAGGCATGGCCGGACGGCATGTCGAGATCGGCCCACACCTTCGGCAGGTCTTCCTTCTTCACGCCCAACAGGTCGATGCGCTGGCCGCCGGTGACCTTGACCGTCGGGATGGCGTATTTCTCGGCGACGTCGGCGATGCGGCGCAGCTCGGCCGGCGTGGTCTGCCCGCCCCACATGCGCGGGATCACGGAGTAGCTGCCGTCGCGCTGAATGTTGGCGTGGGCACGCTCGTTGATGAAGCGCGACTGCGGGTCGTCCTCGGCCTCGCCCGGCCAGGTCGAGATCAGGTAGTAGTTGAGCGCCGGGCGGCAACTGGCGCAGCCGTTGGGGGTGCGCCATTCCATGAAGGTCATCACCTGCGGGATCGTCAGCAGCTTGTTCTGGCGGATCGCTTCGCGCACCGCTTCATGGGTATGGTCGGTGCAACCGCACATCGATTTCGTCTTCGGCGTGGCCGAATAGTCGCCGCCCGCGGTCACCGCCAGGATCTGCTCGACCAGCCCGGTGCACGAGCCGCACGAGCTCGACGCCTTGGTGTGCTTGCGCACGTCCTCCAGCGTGAACAGCCCCTTCTCGCGGATCGCCTTGACGATGTCGCCCTTGCACACGCCGTTGCAGCCGCACACTTCCATGTCGTCGGTCATCGTCGCGGCCTTGTTGATGCCCTGGTGGCCAAGGTTGCCGCAATGGTCCTGGCCGAACATCAGGTGGTCGCGCAGTTCGGACACGTTCTTGCCGTCGCGCAGCAGCGAGAAATACCAGGCGCCATCGACGGTGTCGCCGTACATCACGCCGCCGACCAGCTTGTTGTCCTTGAGCACGAGCTTCTTGTAGACGCCGCCGATGGGATCGGAATAAAGAATGGACTCGGTGCCCTCGCCGCCGATGAAGTCGCCGGCGGAAAACAGGTCGATGCCGGTGACCTTGAGCTTGGTCGACGTGACCGAGCCCTGGTAGCGGCCGATCCCGTAGTGCGCCAGGTGGTTGGCGGCGACCTTGGCCTGCTCGAACAGCGGCGCGACCAGGCCGTAGGCGATGCCGCGATGCGCGGCGCATTCGCCGATGGAATAGATGCGCGGATCGAAGGTCTGCATCGTGTCGTTGACGACGATGCCGCGGTTGCAGTGCAGGCCGGCCGATTCGGCAAGCTCGGTGTTGGGGCGGATGCCGACGGCCATCACGACCAGATCGGCCGGCGCGGAATCGCCATCCTTGAACGTGATCGCGGCCACTCTCCCGCTCTCTCCGCGCACCAGTTCCGCAGTCTGCTTCTGCAGCAGGAATTTCATGCCCTTCTCTTCGAGGCTCTTCTGCAGCAGGCGTGCGGCGGGCTCGTCGAGCTGGCGCTCCATCAGCCACGGGCCGATGTGCACGACCGTCACGTCCATGCCGCGCTTCATCAGGCCATTGGCGGCTTCCAGTCCGAGCAGGCCGCCGCCGATGACGACCGCGTGGCGATACTGGCTGGAGGCGCGCACCATGGCGTCGACGTCGGCGATGTCGCGGAAGCTGATCACGCCCGGCAGATCGGCGCCCGGCACCGGGAGCATGAAGGGATTGGAGCCGGTGGCGAGCAGCAGGCGGTCGTACTCGGCACGCGTGCCGTCATCGGCTTCGACATAACGGGCCGAACGGTCGATCTTCACCACCTTCTTGCCGAGATACAGGTGGATGTTGTTTTCCGCGTACCAGTCGGTCGGGTTGAGGATGATGTCGTCGACCGTCTGCTCGCCCGCGAGCACCGGCGACAGCAGGATGCGGTTGTAGTTGGGATGCGGCTCGGCGCCGAATACCGTGATGTCGTAGAGGTCGGGCGCCAGCTTCAGCAGTTCCTCGAGGGTGCGCACCCCCGCCATGCCATTGCCGACCATGACCAGTTTCATTTTGGGACCGCGTCCCATGGGCGTACTCATATCCATATCACCACTCCAAACGGAAAACCAAAAGTGATGACCGAGATACGCCGTTGCATTCGGTCTGCTTGCTACACACCTAGCAATCGTTGTGCCATGGTGCAGGTACCCGGCAGGCACCTTGTTTTACGGGGTTTCAGAACCGCCTGTCAGCAAATCGCGCCTCCGCCGCGCACCATCACGGTGCCAAACCGCGCGCGATGCACCGCAATCATGCCGCCACCCGACCGAACCCATTGATCGCGGTGATGGCGCGCGCCTGGTTGAGGTCTTCGGTATACCCTGCCGCAAACAGGCAGACCGCCAGTTGATTGCGGATCGGCAGCGGCAGCGGCAGATGCTCGTGCATGACCTGGTCGATCCATGTACCGGTTGCACGCGCATCCATACCGGGCAGGTTCGCCAGCACGGCGGAAGCGGATTGCGCTTCGTACACGCGCTGTCCCTGCCCGTCCTGTACCAACACCATGTCCGGCCGCTGCAACGGATCGGCAAACGCCTCGCCCTCGCAGCCCTGTAGCAGCAAAGCGTGTCCGCCCAGGGCTTCCAGCACGGCACGCGTCGGCGCAACGTCCCCATCCGAAATCACGGGCGTCACCCGCACCGAACGCTCGCCCAGTACGTCGGCCAGTGCCGCCAGCCGCGTCACCCAGCCGTCGATACCCAGCCGCGCACGCAATGCCAGCAGCGCAGCCAGGCCGGGACTCAGCAATGCCACCGGCGCGAAGGCGATGCCGTCATCCTGCAGTGCCGCATTGACCTGGGCCACCGTACTGCAGGGCATGATGCCGAGCTCGCGCAAGACGTAAGCCGCGGCCGTGCCGCCGCCCCCTTCGAGCACGCCGTGGATCAGCACCGGTATGCCGAAACTCCTCAACAGCAGCGCCAGCAACGGCGTGAGATGCGGCTGCGTACGCACGCCGTGATAGGTAGGCAGCACCACGGTGCGGAACGGCCCTGTCGGCGCAACGAAATCCGGCAGGCGTTCGGCCAGTGCGGCATGCATGCCGAGCCAGGCGTCCAGTCCCGGATCGTGCTGGTTGAACGCGACCAGGAATGCGGCCGTCTCCAGTTCCGGCACGCCGCCATCGAGCAGGGCCGCGCCCAGCGCACGCGCATCGACAAAGCCCAGTCCTTCGCCGGCTTCGATCTGGCGGATCAGGGTGGCGTAGCTCATGAAATGACGGAGCCCATTGAAGTGACGTAGCTCATGCCGCCGCCCGATTCCCGGCGAGCAGCCGTTTCAGTTCCGGCACGCACGAGCCGCACTCGGTACCGCATTTCAGCGTGGCCTGCAGCGCGGCCAGATCGGCGCCGGCCGTGATCGCGGCGACGATATCAGGCTCGGCCACGTTCAGGCAGTTGCACACGATGCGGCCACGGCCGGCCCCGCCGGCCGGCGGGCGCGCCACCGGCGCCAGCATCCAGCTGCGCAGCGAAGCGGCATCCACGCCTTCCACGATGACATCCCGCAGCCAGTCGAAGGCGGCCGTTTCACCGGTGAGACGCGCAGCGACGACCTTGCCCGACTCGACGCGCACACGTTTGGAAATGCCGCGCGGACTGTCCTGGTAATGCATCACCGCGAGCGGATCGTCCAGCCCCAGCGCGGTATCGAGCGCCGCCAGCAGGGATTCCGGCAGCGGCTGCGTGTGCGCTATGCGCAAGGTCAGGACGTCGCGCTCGCGCCCCGCCAGACCGGCGGCCGCGTAATCGCAGGCGCGCAGCAGCGGCTGCACGGCATCGAGCAGCTTCGCGCCGTCGCCCACCGCCAGCGCGGCCATGCGCCAGGGCAGCTCGGCCTTCGCCACCTGCACGGCGGCATGCTTGAGTTCGGGCTGCTTGGACATCGCATCGAAAGTCGGCAGGGTCAGCGCATTGATCCCCAGCCCGCCCATGAAACGCGCGCCCCAATGCATCGGCAGGAAACACTGCCCGGGACGCAGGCTGTCGCTGGCCTCGACCGCCACCACCACGTCGCCGCGACGGCTTTTTACGCGCACCAGGTCGCCTGGGTTCAAGCGGCGCAACTCCAGGTCGCGCGGCGCCATCGACAACAGCGGCGTGTCGACGTGGGCGAACAGACGCGCGACGCGGCCGGTGCGGCTCATCGCGTGCCACTGGTCGCGCAGGCGCCCGGTATTGAGGTGCAAGGGATAGCGCGCGTCGATCGCCTCGGCCACCGGGCGATACGGCACGGCGTGGAAATGCGCGCGCCCGCTGGCGGTGGGATAGACGCCGTCGGCGTACAGGCGCGGCTGACCTGCGGACGCGCCCTCGGGGAACGGCCATTGCTGCGGCGCCTGATCCAGCCGCGCATAGGACAGGCCCGTGATGTCGAGATCACGCCCGCGCGTGGTCTCGCGATGTTCGTTGAACACGGCTTCGGCGCTGTCGTAGGGAAACAGCCGCGCGCCCTCGCCCGGTGTCAGCCGGCGCGCGAACGCGGTCACGATGGCCCAGTCGGCATGCGCCTCGCCCGGCGGCGGTACCGCCGCATGCACGCGCGTAATGCAGCGTTCGGAATTGGTCATGGTGCCGTCCTGCTCGCCCCAACTGGCGGCCGGCAACAGCACGTCGGCGAACGCCACGGTCTCGGTATCGGCAAACGCCTCCTGCACCACCACGCATTCGGCCGCCTGCAGGGCATCATGGACCAGACGCTGGTCAGGCAGCGATTGCGCGGGATTGGTGCAGGCGATCCAGATCGCCTTGATCTCGCCACGGCGCACGGCCTCGAACATTTCCACCGCCGTCTTGCCCGGCGTCGCCGGCACCGCGTCCACCCCCCACAGGCGCGCGACCTCGGCACGGTGTTCGGGGTCGGCAAGATCGCGATGTGCGGACAGCAGATTGGCAAGCCCGCCGACCTCGCGCCCGCCCATCGCATTGGGCTGGCCGGTGAGCGACAGCGGCGCGGCGCCCGGCTTGCCGATCTGGCCCGTGGCCAGGTGCAGGTTGATCAGCGCGGCGTTCTTGTCGACGCCGCAGCTGGATTGATTGAGCCCCTGGCAATACAGCGACAGCGTCGGCCCGGCGGCGAACCAGCGCGCCGCCTGCACGATGTCGGCCGCCGCCACGCCGCAGATCGGCGCCATTTTTTCCGGCGTGTAGTCGCGCACCTGATCGCGCAACGCCTCCCAGCCTTCGGTGTGCGCGGCGATGGCCTCGCGGTCGATCAGTTCCTCCCACAGCATCACGTTGAGCATGGCGTGATACAGCGCGACGTCGGTGCCGGGCAGGATCGCGAGATGCAGATCGGCCTCGGCCGCGGTGTCAGTGCGGCGCGGATCGACCACGACCAGCTTCAGCTCAGGGTTGGCCTTGCGTGCCGCCTCGATGCGGCGGAACAGGATCGGGTGCGCATAGGCCGTGTTCGATCCGGCGATGAAAATCGTGCCGGCGTGATCGATGTCGTCGTAGCAGCCCGGCGGCGAATCGGCGCCCAGCGTGACCTTGTAGCCCGCCACCGCGGACGACATGCACAGGCGCGAATTGGTGTCGACGTTGTTGGTGCCGATCAGCCCCTTGGCGAGCTTGTTGAAGACGTAATACGCCTCGGTGGTGAGCTGGCCAGAAATATAGAACGCCACCGCATCGGGGCCGTGTTCCTGGATGACCGCACGGAATTTCTCGGCGACATGATCGAGCGCGACGCCCCAGTTCACGCGCCGACGCGGCGCGCCTTTCTCAGTACGCAATGCGGGATACAGGACACGCCCGCTCGCAGCCGCCGACAGGGCGAGCGTCGCGCCCTTGGTGCAGAGTTTGCCCCGGTTCGCTGGATGCGCGGGATCGCCGCGCACGCCGGTGATCTTCCCGGCGTCGGTTTCGATCAGCACCCCGCAGCCGGTGCCGCAATAACAGCAGACAGATGAAACGACAGACATGATGACTCCTTGCCCTGTCCGTCAGCAGGGTCTGTGCCAAGGCGGCACAGCGTAATGAATTCAAGGGTTTGATGACGTTCGGCTGGGCGCGATATGGGGGGCACGCTCAACCGCAGTGCATGGATGGGGGGATGTGCTGCAAATTGGTGCGGCGGTTGACGGCCAGAAACGGAAGTTCAGGTTGAGGTGGCCGACCGTCTATTGATCGGCCAAAGCCGGCTTACAGGATGACCACTCTATATGTCAGATGTTCTGCCCTAAGCAGATGAGGGCTGTTCAACGTTCAAGCTCAGGGGCGCGCCGCTGGCGGCGCGTCCCAGCGACCGAAGGGAGCGCCTTGACCGCACTGTTAGGTGGAGCTTCGGTGAGGTGTGTCATGGTGATACCTCAAGGCCAAACGCCCAATAAAGAGCTAAGAACACTAGAAATGCAGCGAACAGCAACCCAACGTGACCTGGGTATAAGGTGCCAACAGAGATCGCGACAACCACGATAAATGCCTCTCTAAATGAGTGTAGCTGATAGCGAGGTTGAAGTTTTTGTCCACAACCGGGGCAAACAAATACGGTTTGATAATGCTCAGTCGTCGTGTGCTCTCCGAAACGGAGCCGCGTTTCACACGAAGGACATCTTCTGGGGTATGGGATTGCGCGAGAGCTCATGCTCTACCTAACGTGGAGCTAACCGGCGCCGGAGCGCAGCGGAGGGAACCCAAAAGCGCAGCTTTTGGGCGTCAGGGTTGAGCGCAGGGTTAGGTATTTTCATAATTGGCACTGCTGTTTAACCTTTCTGACGTATTCCGGAAAGCGGGAATTGTTCGATGGCTCGATGCACGCCTTTTCAAACATGCTCCGTGATTCGTTGGTTGCGCCGATGGACCACTGGATTATCGCAACCGCAAGCATGCTGCGTGCCGAGTTATGGAAAGGAAGAGAACCGTCATGCTTGAAGCGATCAATGATTGCGGCGTTGCTGGCATACAGGCCAAGAAACGGCACGCCGTGACTTAAGAGTGCATCGGCAATAAGTTCTCCCGATTGAGAAGCAGATTCATCCAGTGGCCACCACTTATCTCTTCCTAAATTTGCCACCTCGCTTAGGCGCGAACGAATTTCACAATGAGCATCCGTGATGGAACGGCCGGTAGCGGCATTGCCTTCAATTTCAGCTATGCACGGCACATACACGCCGAGATTGACCGTAAAATTTCCGTGAAAAATGGAAACGGCTTGCCCAGATTGGAAGCCAACAACTTGGACTAAGCCATCTTGAGCGGTTCGATTGTAGTGGTTGCCAATTTTTTTGAACCCCAAGCTCTTTAGGGCCCGAGTTACGGGCGCTTGAGCCTCACGCAGCGCCAGTTGCCAACGAGTTGCGGGCATAGCAAATACCTAACGTTTGAATTAAGGGGCGCGCTTCAGCGCGTCCCGCTTGAATGATGGGTTAGCCCATTAGTAGAAAAACGAAGCGATTAAAATTAAAGCAGCACATGGTAAAGAAACCCAGTATCGGATAGTCCCGCGCTCATGAAATGATATGGCGGTTTTAGCAAATACAACCACCCACAAAATCATTACAAGTAATGGAATTATTCGGTCTCCATTGCGAAGCGCATTAATTGCAAGGATTGGCGTCACTGCCAGAATCAAAAATAGTAACCAATACAACCGTTGTTTCAGTAGTGTTAACTGAAACTCGATCAGTCCACCTCGTTGCTCATTATTTGACTCAGGCATAGATGGCTAACAGTTAATATAGAGACCCATGGGTCCGGACGTTTTTTAATAAAGAGACAGGCATTTCGTGAGTCTATCGTCTTGATTCTTATGTAGATGTTCGTCCGGCTGTCTCTTTATTACGTTATGCAAAAGGAGACGCAGGCTTCCGGATTATGCGCCGGATTATTTACTTCAGCCATCAGGGGCGGACTTCATGGGGAAGGCATCTTCTCAGCGGCTTGGCGTCAAGGTCACTGGCTGCTACTGGTCATGAATCCACGTGATGTGGACGTATCTGCACGGACCGCTTCGGCCGAAGTTCGGCCGGCCGTGACTTCCTCTCCCACCTGCGGCTTCGTATCCATAGCGGTCGGCTGCCTACACAGCCAAAGTGGCTGGGCGCGTCCAGCGCCGTCGCCTGAAATCCCCGGTTACTTCTGGCTCCCGGGCAGGGTTGACACCTGGAAGCGGTTGCCGCCATTCCGCTTGGCTTCATACATCGCCTGGTCGGCATGACGGATTAGTTGCGTGTAATCGCCGGAATGTTCGGGATACAGCGCGATGCCGATGCTCGGCGGGACATGTACCCGATGCCCGGCCAGATCGAAAGGCCGCTCGAGGGCTATCCGGATTTTTTCGGCGACGACCAGGGCGCACTCCGGGGGCGTAACGCTATTGAGCAGCACCAGGAACTCGTCGCCGCCGACGCGGCCGATGGTGTCCGATTCGCGCACGCACTGCTTGAGGCGATGGGCCACTTCCTGCAGGAGAAGGTCGCCGACGGGATGCCCCAGCGCGTCGTTGACCTGCTTGAATTTGTCCAGGTCGAGGTAGAGCAGGGCGAGCGGGGTTCGGTGACGTTCTGCGTAACGCAGCGCGGCCTGCAGGCGATCATGGAACAATTCGCGGTTGGGCAGGCCGGTCAGCGGGTCGTGGCGTGCGATGTGCTGCAACCAGGCTTCCATCTGCTTGCGTTCGATCACGGGCGCAACCTGGTTGGCGACGAACTGCAGCAGTTCGACATCTTCCACGGTATAGCGAGCCTCGGCGTGATAGTTCTTCACCACGAGAGCTCCGATAACGCCCTTCTTCGCATTGAGCGGAACGCCCAGCCAGTTCAATGAATTTCCCTTGGCATCGGGCGTCAGCAGCAGGATTTGCCCGCCCCGGATGATCTCTTCGCTCAGTGCCGCCACATCCGGTTCCCTGTGCGACGGGTCGTGCTCGTCGACCAGGTATGGAAAGCTCAACGCGTCCTTGTCTTCATCGTAAAGCGACACGAAGAAATTGGCGGCGGGCAGCAAGCCGCCAATGATCTGGTGGATTTGCTGGAACAGGGTGACGAGATCCTCCGCCCAGTGCGCGGCCTCGGAAATGGCATACAGGGCCGCCTGCATGGAATCGGCGCGCTTGCGCTGGGTCACGTCGCGCGCCACGGCGACCCGGACCTGGTCCGCCTCGGACCATCGGGCCGACCACATGACATGGACGATCTGGCCGTCCTTGCGCACATAGCGGTTCTCGAAATGAGGCTGGGGATGACCGGCGACGATCTCGGCCGCGGCCTGCAGCGTCCGCGGCCGGTCTTCATGAAACACGAAATCGATCATCGGCTTGCCGATCATCTCTTCGGGGGCGTAGCCGAAGATGCGTTCGCACGCGGCGCTGACGAACACAAAGCGCCCCTGCATATCCACGACGCAGATGGCGTCGAGCAGCATATCCAGAACATTGTTGAGGGAAACGGGGCTATTCGTCTTCATGCAAGCGCGGCCGTGGGATGGACAGCCGATCCGGATCGGTCATGGAGCTTCATCGTTGCTGCATAAGATTTCTCGCTGCATATCCTGTCGAGTCACGGATCGCTCCCTGGAGCAGCCTTCAGGCTGCTCCTATTCTAGCCTGTGTGGCCGTGAACGCCGACACGCTGCCAGGTAGCGCGAATGACAAAAGTCATTAATGACAAAAGTCATTCCACAATAGGGGCGGCCGCATTTGCATTGCCCCGACTATTCGTTTCAACCCATTCACTAGTCCGGAATAACCATGCCTCGCTCACCCGATACGTTCACCCAAGCCCACGCCATTCTGGCCGGGGCACAGGAAAAAATCGACCGGCTCCGCAGCATGCAGCCGTATCTGATCGACCTGTCCCTGCGGGAAAACCCCGTTGGCGCACGCATAGGCCAGACGCTCGCAGACAAGCTGGCCATTCTCCCCAGGCTGCGCGAGTTCGGCTTCCGCAACATCCTGCTGGGTACGCTGGATTACGCCATGCCGGATGAACTGGAGGTCGACGACGATTTCATGATGTATCTGCGCGACCACCAGCTCGATATGAACGGCTGCTTCGCGTTCACCGACATCGGCATCGCGGCGGCCGACGGCACTTTCACGCCCTCGCCTTCGCAGCGCAAGCTGCAGGCCTATGGCGTACCCAACACCCTGCATGAAATCTACCTGAGCAAGGCGGGCATGGCCGGGCAGTATGACCTGGAGACACTGCGCCGCAGCCTGCCGGCCAGCATCGCGTGGCTCAACGCCAACATCCGCGGCGACGACGGCGGCCAGCCGCGCATCCTGATCAATATCGTGGACGGCTGCGATGCCTTCGCGGAAGACCCCGATACGGCCTGTTCGATCCTGAGCCTGCTGGCCGACCAGCCCATCGAAGGCATCAGCATCGAAGACGACCGCGGAACCTACCTGCCCTTCCAGGTGGGTGCGTTCGTCGCGGCGGCCCGCAGTTTCCTACCGCCGCCGCTGAAACTACTGGTGCACATGCATGCCGGCGGCGGCTTCGAGAATGCGTCGGTGATCGAGGCGCTGCTCAACGGCGCGGATGGCGCCTGGGGCGGGCTGCCCAAGCGGGCGGCGATCATCGGCCATGCCTCGCTGGGCGAATTGATCGCCAATCTGGTACGCGTGGGCAATCCCCACATGCAGGCGAGCTACCGCCTGGACCAGCTGCTGCAGCTGGCCACGCGGCTACAGGTGCTGGACGAGGAAGAGCCGGTCCCCGACGACCTTCCGATACTGGGCAACAACGCCTACCGCCTGCCGCTGAGTTTCTTCCGCCAGCAGGCGGGGCGCTTCATGGACCTGCCGCCGGAAGCCATCGGCGGCGCCTACCGGTATCGCATCTGCCCGGTCGTCAGCGACGCGGCCGTGATCGCCGGGCGCCTGGCGGAGGTCACGGGCCAGGCAGCGGAAAGCTTCCCGGAAGTGGTGCTGGACCGCATGATCCGGCTGATGCGCCGCGACCTGCGCGCCGGAAAACGGATCGCCTACGACGAGCCGGTGCAGCTGATGCAGCTTTTTGCTCGCGCTTCGCGACTCTGAGGTGTATGGTCACCTCCCGGGCGCGCGGAATCCCCCGCCTCGATGCGTCGTTGTATGCTGGACGGCGCGAACATATTCCCCTGCAGATCGGGTGCCTCCACAATGACTGACAGTTCAAAAGACACGGAAATCGACAGTGCGGTCTACAAGACCCTGCTGGAATCGACCAAGGCCATCCCCTGGAAGATCGACTGGCAAACCATGCGTTTCGCCTACATCGGGCCGCAGATCGAAAGCCTGCTCGGCTGGTCGCCGGCAAGCTGGGTGACCGTGGAAGACTGGGCGACCCGGATCCATCCCGAAGACCGGGAGCGGGTGGTGAATTTCTGCGTCGCGCAGTCCAAGGCCGGAACCGACCACGAAGCCGACTACCGCGCCCTGACGCAGGACGGCGATCACGTCTGGATCCGCGACGTGGTGCACGTGGTCCGCAACGATGCCGGCGAAGTCGACGCCCTGATCGGATTCATGTTCGACATCAGCGAGCGGAAAAAGACCGAGGAACAACTGGTCGTCCTGCAGAAGGAACTGGAGGCGCTGTCCTTCAAGGACGGCCTGACCGGTGTCGCCAACCGGCGCATGTTCGACACCATCCTGGAAGAGGAATGGGCCCATGCGCGGCGCAACAACCAGCCGCTGTCGGTCATCATGCTCGATATCGATTACTTCAAGCAGTACAACGACTGCTATGGCCACATCGAAGGGGATGCCTGCCTGAAGCGGGTCGCCCAGACCCTGAGTTCTGCCGCGACCCGCGCGCGCGACCTCTTTGCCCGTTTCGGCGGGGAGGAGTTCGTACTGGTGCTGCCCGGAACCGACGAAGGGTCGGCGGCAAAGATCGCCGAACGCTGCCGCAGCCTGATTTTCAAGGAACAGATCCCGCACGCGCAATCCCCGGTCAGCCAGATCCTCACCGTCAGCCTCGGGGTCGGCACGATCATCCCCTCGCACCAGGACGATCCGCTCGCGTTCGTCGAAACGGTGGACAAGCGGCTTTACCAGGCGAAGCAACACGGCCGGAACTGCATCGTCAAAGGCAGTTGATCGCGCTTTTTCAGCGCGCATCGAGGCTAGAGCGCCCCGCCGACAGCCCGTCCCCCCTCTTCACAATCCTGGACGCAATAAGGGGATGCATGGGTCTTGATTTGGCGGAATATGTATCTAGATTGGGAATGTGGCCGCAGTTGCGGCCGAGTCCGTTATCAGACAATCCGTTTGAAAGGAGACCATCATGGCCAATCTCTCGCGTTACGATCCGTTGAACCTCGCCCGCATCGATCCCTTTGGCGATATCGACGACCTGCTCAAGGGCTTTTTCGTGCGTCCGGCGCTCTTCGAAGGCCAGCCGCAGATGCAGATCAAGATGGACGTGAAGGAAAATGACAATGCCTATACCGTGCATGCCGACATTCCGGGCGTGAAGAAGGACGACATCCACGTCAGCATCGAAGGCAACCAGGTTTCGATCAGCGCCGAAACCAAGATGGAGAAAGAAGAAAAAGAGGGCGAGAAAGTGCTGCGTTCGGAACGTTACAGCGGCAAGGTGTCGCGTAGCTTCACCCTGGCCCATGACGTCGACGAAGCCAAGGCCCAGGCCAAATACAACGATGGCGTACTGGAACTGACTCTGCCGAAGAAGGCAGCCAGTTCGGCCAGGAAGCTGGCAGTCCAGTAAGCCCCGCCACGGAAGCCCAGCGCGGCGCCCTTCTTGCGGCGCCGCTTTTTTTTGCTTCCCCCCTTTTCCTACCCCGCAACCGGATCATCCATGGAAATCCTGCTTCTGACCGTCCTGATCGTATTGAATGGCGCGTTTGCCATGTCGGAAATCGCATTGGTGACGTCGCGCCGGGCCCGCCTCGTGCGGCTGGCCGACGAAGGCGACCGGGCGGCGTCCGTCGCCATCCAGCTGCACGACGACCCGACGCGTTTTCTGTCGACGGTCCAGGTCGGCATCACCTCGATTGGCATTCTCAACGGCATCATCGGCCAGGCTGCGCTGGCCGGCCCGTTGTCGGCCTGGCTGCAGACGCTGGGCATGAGAAACGAAGCGAGCGGGATCGCGGCCACTGCGCTGGTAGTGATCCTCATCACCTATGTCACGATCGTGATCGGCGAACTGGTGCCCAAGCGCATCGGCCAGATCGACCCCGAGCGCATGGCCTGCCGCCTCGCCCGGCCCATGCAATTGCTGGCGCGACTGGCTCGGCCGTTCGTTCGCCTGCTGTCGGCCTCCACCGATGCGCTGCTGCGCCTGTTCGCCCGACGATCGTTCGCGCACGAGGACATCATCGAGGAGGAAATCCATGCCCTGCTGCAGGAAGGGTCGGATACCGGCGAAATCGAACGGCAGGAGCATGAGATGGTGCGCAATGTCTTCCGTCTCGACGACCGCCCGATCGAGTCGCTGATGACGCCGCGCGCCGACATCGTCTATCTCGATACCACGCTTCCGCTGGCAGACAACCTTCGCCGCATGGCCGAATCGGAGCACACCCGTTTCCCGGTCTGCCGCGACGGGCTCGACGAGGTGCTGGGCATCCTCAGTGCCAAGCAATTGCTGGACGCGATGCTGGCCGGTTCGCCACCCGGCCTGGCGGGTCCGCTGCAGCCCGCCGTATTCGTGCCGGAACGTCTCAGCGGCCTGGACCTGCTGGAACAGTTCCGCACATCCGACACCCACCTGATGCTGGTCATCGACGAGTACGGCGAGATCAACGGCCTGGTCACGCTGCAGGATGTGCTGGAGGTGGTGACCGGTGAATTCAAGCCGCGCAGCGCGGACGAAGCGTGGGCGGTGCAACGCGGGGACGGCTCCTGGCTGCTCGACGGTCTCATCCCCATTCCGGAACTCAAGGACCGGCTGGGCTTGAGAAGCGTGCCGGAAGCGGAACGCGGCCGCTACCACACGCTGAGCGGAATGGTGATGTGGCTGTCCGGACGGCTGCCGCAGACGGGCGACGTGCTGACCTGGGAGAACTGGCGCCTGGAAGTGGTCGACCTCGACGGCAAGCGTATCGATAAAGTGCTGGCCACGCCGATCGCGTCCATCGAATCGCCGCCGCCCGACACGCCTGGCGGGCCAACCTGATCCCGGCTACTGGGCGGGCACCACGACCGGCCTGTCGCGGTAGGGATAGTTCTTCAGGCGCGTGTCCGTGCGCACGTGGGGCTGGGCGAGGGTCTTGGCCGGGTCGATCCAGTCTTCCCACCGGAAGTTCTCGATGACCTTGGCCTGATAGCTTTCTTCCAGCGGGTGTTCGAGGATATCGTTGATATGCGCCCATTGCTGATAGCGCATGAGATCGACTTGGTAAGGCGTCGGGTTGCCGCCGGCTTTCTTCACCACGGCCTTCAGCGCCTCCACGTCCTTCATCGTCACTTTGGGCTGCCAGGTCACCTTGCCGGGCAGCATGACCGGCTCGCCTGGAATGTTGTTGATGCCCTCTTTCCACGTCGCGAGCACGGCCATCTTGGTGTCTTCACGATACAGGACGATGGCATGGCTATAGCGCTTGTCCTTGAAGAACCCCAGGTTGCCGTATTGCAGCCGCGCGCCGGTGAGGAAGGCCACGGCATCCGACCAGCAGGGCGACTCGCCGCTGATGCCCCAGAGCACGCTGCGGTCGATGATGCCATCCGGGAACAGGATCTTGAACGCCACCCAGGCCGCGTTCGCCGCACTCGTCGTCCCCTCGCAGTCGTGGCCGTGAAAGCGCACCAGGTCCTTCAGCGTGACCGGATAGGTGTAGGGGTAGTAGCGGCCCTGCGTGCCTTGCGTGGCCAGCATCTCGAAAACGGGGGCATAGGGTTTGGCGACCATCGACGCATACCAGGTCGGGCTACGGTCGGGGGCTTCGACGCCGGTTTCGACGAAGATCGTTTCGCCTTCCTTGTAGGTGGGTTCCGCAGCTTCGGTCCCGGCCATGCACATAAACACGCCCAAGGCCCACATGGCTTGCTGGAGAAATGTGCGCATCATTCTTCACTCCCTTTGGTTGCGGATGGCGACTGCCATCGCCGTCTGCGTTGCAAGTCCGGTCAGGCCTTGTCACCCTGCACCACGAGCAGCCCACCCCATGGCAGCCCAGCAGGCGCCGCCTGTTCCAGCAGCCTGGCCCAGGATGTCCCGGAAGGCAGGAAGACGGCCGAGCGCACGGTCAGGTTACGCACCGGCAGTCCCGAAAACAGCGTCCTCACTTCACGGACGGTATGCCAGCGCGCACCCTGATAGGCGCCGCTCCCGCCCTGTTTTCCTTTTTCTTGGTATAGCAGACTGGACCGGTTGAGCCAGCCGATGGCGAAGCGCCGGCGTGCCACCCGCACGATCTCGGCCACGGCCTGGCGTTCGTCGTCGACGAAGCACAGCGCGGCGATCGATAGCACGTGATCGAAGCTGGCGTCGGCAAACGGCAGGTCGCGCGCATTGCCTTCCACCCAGCGCACTGCCGGGCTGCTGTGAGTGCGTGCGTAATCCAGCCAGCCTGGATTCGGGTCGAGCCCCGTTGCGACGAGAGCGTCGGCCGCGGCGCGGCGGGTGAACCAGCCGGTACCGCAACCGACGTCGAGCAGGCTGTCGCCCGGCCGGGCATCGAGCAGGCGCGCGACCAGTGCGTATTCGGTCTCGCCGATCCAGCGGCCGCGCCGCGTGGCGTACCAGGCATCGTAGTCGGCCGGGTTCACGCCAGGTCAGTGGCCTGCAGGCTGGCTGGCGCGCGCGTAAGCCTCGAAGCCGCCTTTTTTCTTCCAGCCTTCAAACCCGTCCTGCAACACTTTGACGTTGTCGTAACCCAACAAACGAAGCGCGAACACGGCCTGCGCGGACAGCGAACCGGAGTTGCAGTACACCACCACCATGCGGTCGCGCGGCAACTCGGCACGGCGTGCCACCGCCTGCCGCCATTCGATGTTGACCGCGCCGGGGATGTGTTCCTTTTCGAACTGTGCGGCGTCGCGCGCGTCGACGATGAAGACCTTGTTCCAGTCGTCGGCCGGGATCTGTTCCGGCCAGATCAGGCTGCTGCCGTATTCGGCGAAGTCCAGGTAGCCGGACAGCGCGTCGACCACGGCAGGATTTTCGTCCGCCCGGGCGGGCGCGGTCAGCACGATCAGGCTGGCAAACAGGGCGACAAGGGCTTTGTTCATGACTGCTTCCTTGCGAGCAGGCTCAATCGGTGCCCGGATTAAGGCGAGGATGGGTTTCCTCGCATGCCAGCAGGACAATGAGGCCCGAGACGAACATGGCGGCGGCAGTGAACCGGAATCCCGCCTCGATGCCGCCGAACAGCGCGGCCACCGCGCCCAGCAGCAGTGCGCCGATGCCGTAGCCGAGGTCGCGCCAGAAACGGTAGATGCCGATGGCCGAGCCGCGCCAGTTGGGGTGAGCGATGTCGGAGACGGCAGCGGACAGCGTGGGATATAACAACGCCATGCCGAAGCCCATCACCGCGGCGGCGAACGACCACCACAGTTCGCCCTCCCCCAGCAGCACCAGCGCGACGCCGGCGCCGCACAGCCACATGCCCCAGACGATCGGCTGCTTGCGGCCGACGCGGTCGGACAGATGGCCGGTGAAAAACTGCGACATGCCCCAGACGAAACCGTAGACGCCGACCACCCAGCCGATACCGGGCAGTGACAGTCCTCGCTGATGCAAGTAGACCGGGAAGAACACCCAGACCAAGGCGTCGACGAATTTCTCGACCAGACCGGCCTGGCTGATCGATGCCATGCGTTCATCACGCCACGACATCAGGGTGAACACTTCCCATGTCGTAGGCGCGGCGGAAATATTGGTCGGGTAGCGCGGCTTCGGGCCGGTCATCTGCCCTGCCGCGCGCTGCTTGCCTTCGGCCTGCGCCCACGGCAGGGTGTCCTTGATCCATAGCAGCGTCAGCAGCCCGGCCAGCACGATGACGGTAAGGCCGAACAGCATCAGACCTTCGCGCGGTCCGAAGGCGGTGGCCATATAGCCGGTGACGATGCCTGCGACCGCGACACCGAAGTAACCGGAAAACTCGTTGAGACCGATGGTAAGCCCGCGCTGGTTGGCGGTGGTGAGATCGAGCTTGGAGGTTTGCGTCATCGACCAGGTAAGCCCCTGGTTCACACCCAGCAACACCGTCGCCGCGACGATCCAGTTCCAGTTTGGCGCGTAGAGGATCATGAAGGGCATCGGCGCCGCCGCCAACCAGCCGATGAACAGTACCTTCTTGCGGCCCATGTGCTCGGACAGGCGTCCTGCGACGAAATTGAGCGTGCCCTTGACGAAGCCGAAGGCGGTGACGAAGGCCATCAGCATCATGAACGAGCCCTTGGCCACGCCGAACTCGGTTTCGGCAAGCGCCGGCACCACGGTACGGAACATGCCGATGGTGAGGCCGACCAGAAATACCTGCACCAGCTGATGCGAGAACTGGGCGAAATTATGGCGGATGCCGTAGCGGTACTCCGCCACGTCCTGGGTCAGCCGCATGGTCAGTTGCCCAGGTTGAAGGCGACCATGCGATCCATTTCCGCAGGGCGCGGCGGAATGGCTTCGGTCAATGCGGTAACGAACGCGTCCCGGCTCATCGCGAGCATGGGGTTCCAGCGCTTCTCGAAGCCGATGGTCGACATCGGCTTGCCCGACATGCCGGCGCCGCAGGCGCTGCCTGAGGTGTGGCCGGGATACAGCTCGACCTCGGCCGGCAGCGTCAGCAGGCGCTGGTGCAGCGTGCCGTAGAGCTGTCCCGCCATCTCGATTTCCTTGCCAGCGAGATCGGGCCGTCCGGCGCTGCCGACGAACAGGGTGTCGCCGGTCAGGACGAACCATGGCGTCTCGGTACGACGTTTGTCGGTCACCAACAGGCAGATCGAATCCGGTGTATGACCCGGGGTATGCAGCACGTCGACAAAGACGTTGCCAAGCTCGATGCGCTGGCCGTCCTTCAGGGGCTCGAACGGGTAGTTCACGCGCCCGGCGTTGGACTCGTGCAGGCAGTAGACGGCTCCGGTTCTCTCGGCCAGGGCGCGCGCGCCGGAGAAGTGGTCGGCGTGGACATGCGTGTCGATGACGTGGGTGATCTTCACGTCCTGTTTCGCTGCCTCCTCGAGGAACCACAGCTCATCGCCCAGAACGGGATCGACGACGACACCGACATGGCATGACCCGCAACCGAAGAAATAGGACAGGGTGGCGTCCCGGGCCAGCAGTTGACGAAAGAACATGAGAAGCCTCCTTATGTTGGTATGAGGGCGGACACAGAACTAGGATTCGGCCAGCGGCAGGCCGGCCGCCTGCCACTCCGGAGTGCCGTCGGCGATCTTCTGTGCGCGATACCCGTGCGCCTTCAACAAGGCCACCGCCTCGGCGGACATCATGCAGAACGGTCCGCGACAGTAGGCGACGATGTCCTTGTCGGCCGGCAGTTCCTTGATGCGCTGACGGATTTCGTCGAGCGGCATCGAACGCGCAAACGGCAGATGGCCGCTGGCATATTCGGCCGAGGGCCGCACATCGATCACCACCACGTCGCCGCGCCGCGCCTTCTCCATCAGCGAGCGCCGCGTTTCGGCATCGAGCTTTTCCGGCGCAGCGAAGATCCGATCCATGGCCACTTTCAGTTCGACCAGATGTTCCTCCGCCACGGTGCGCAGATTGACCCATAAGGCACTGACATCTTCGCCAGACAGGCGATAGGCGATGAATCGCCCGTCGCGCTGCGTCTCGACCAGCCGCGCGGCCTTCAATACCTTGAGGTGCGCACTTGCCAGCTTGATCGAGAGGCCGGCTTCGGCAGCAAGCATGTCGACGGTTTTTTCGCCCTGCGCCAGGATTTCCAGCAGCTCAAGTCGCTTGGGGCTGGAAACCGCCTTGCCGATGCGGGCAACTTGCTCGTAGAGCAGATCCTTGGTTTGTCGTGAAGTCATAAAACGAACATTCTCACGATTATTAGAATATTGCAAGCCGTGCCGTTCAGGCGTGAAAAACCAGGCAGGGCGCGCCCGCCCATCCCAAATTGATTTATCGCAATAAGGATTGCATCTATGGTGTGATATACACGGCCCGCCCGGCCGCAAACTACGTAGAGGCAGCGTCCGGAACGATGTCCACAAAACAAAGAATGGAATTTGATGTATCCAGGTAGTCGATTGCATGATGGCCCCTTGGGCGGGGGAGTCGCCCAATGAAACCCAATTGCACCAATCCCGAATGGGTCGGCCGCGCGAAATGCGCCGTGTGCGACGTACGCAATTTCGTCCTGTTCTCGGGTCTGTCCATGAACGAGATGGATGCGATCCTGCAGCCCATCGACAACCTGCATGTGCCTCAGGGCACGGTGCTGTACACGCAGGGCACGGCAGCCCCCGACGTCTATACCCTCCGCCACGGGCTCATCAAGCTCAAGGTCGACCTGCCCAATGGCGGACAGCGCATCGTGCGCCTGCTGCGCCCTGGCGATGTGGCCGGGATGGAAACGCTGGTGGGCGAGCGCTATCACCACACCGCCATTGCCCTGCATGACGCCGATGTCTGTCGCATCCCGCGCGAGGTCGTGCTGCAACTCGACAAGACCAGCCCCAGCGTACACCAGGCCCTGCAGCAACGCTGGCAGCGCTCGGTCGACCAGGCCGACCATTTCATCGTGGCGCTCTCCACCGGCCCGGCGGAAGCCCGGATGGCGCGCCTCCTGATCACCCTCGGCTGCGACGGCACGCTCTCTGAGACGCTGTTGCCCAGCCGCGAGGACATGGGCGCCCTGCTCGGCATCACGACCGAAACCGCCAGCCGCATCATGGCCGAGTTCAGGCGGCGCGGCCTGATCCACATCGAAAAAGGTGGCTGCCTCGACTATGACCATAACGGGCTGACCCTACTGGCACAGGGCTGAATCGGTGTTGTCGAATTGATACATTTATCGCATTGACAATGATCAATCACACTCGATTCGCCGTTTAACTCGCCTGGAATCCCGCCATACTTCGACCAGTCGTTCACCCCAATAATTGAATAGGGGAAAGCACCACCAAACGGTTTTGCTCGCCCCGGAGATCCACATGAAATATGCCTTGAAGCCGCTGGCCGCATGCATGGCCAGTCTGTTCGGTATTGCCTCGTTCAATGCATGGGGTGCCCCTCCTGCGACGCCTCCGGTTCAGAACCAGAACGCGATCGGCACCCAGCAAGGTGCCGGCACACCGGGCACGCCCTCCGTGCTGCCTTCCCGTCCCGTGACATCGGTTTTCCCTCCCCGGCAGACCGAATTTCCCGGCATTCCCTGGGGATCGTTCCTGGTCTTTCCCGAGGTGTCACTGGCCGCCACCTATGACGACAACATCTACGCCGAGCGCCCTTATGCCGCCCAGCGTACCTACGTCACCGACGATGTGGTCTATACCCTGTCACCGTCGCTCGCGCTGAAATCCAACTGGAGCCGGCATGCGCTGAACTTCGATGCGGGCGGCGATTTCGACCGTTACCGCAACCATGATGCGGAGAACGTCAACGACTACTGGCTCGGCTTCGACGGCCGCTACGATCTGAGCGCCACGAGCAACGTGTTCGGCGGTGCCCGCCACACGCGCGACCATGAGGACCGTTCCACGCCAGGCAGCGACGTCACGCAGATCGAACCGACCCGCTACGACCACGACGAGGCCCACCTCGGCGTCGCCCAGGCCCTCGGCGCCTTCCGCCTGCGCCTCGGCGGCACCTATGACCGCTACGACTACAAGGACGGTATATTGGGCAGCGGCGCGGTATCCGACAACGACTACCGCGACCACAACCTGAGCTCGCTCGGCGTGCGGCTGGGCTATGTGCTGTCGCCTCGCTATGAGCTCTTTGGCCAGGTGGCAACCGACAACCGCCGTTACGACAATCTGATCAACGGCCGTACCTTCAACCGCGATTCGGATGGCTCACGCGTGGCGGCCGGCGTGAAATTCACGCTGCAGCCCCAGCACCTGTCGGGTGAAGCCTTCGCCGGCGTGATGCGCCAGAATTTCGACTACAGCGGATTTTCCGATATCAGCAAACCGTACTTCGGTGCGCTGGCCATCTGGAAGCCGACCACCCGGGTGACCGCCACCGGCTTCATCGACCGCTCGCTCGAGGAAACGGTCGTGAACGACGGCACCACCTATGCGTCCAGCTCGCTCGACACCACCTACGGCTTCGAGGTGGAACGCCGTCTGAGCAGCAAGCTGTCGGTCAGCGGCCGCGCCGCCTACACACGCAGCGAATTCAACAGTTTCGACCGCCTCGACAAGATCATCGACGCCGGCGCCGGACTGCGCTACTACGTGCTGCCCAACGTATACCTGGGCGCCGACCTGCGCATCGTCGACCGTGCCTCTAGCGACATCGCCGCGCAATACAGCCGCAACCAGGTGATGGCCAGCATCGGCTACACGCCCGCACGCAACCGCGATTACGCGATCATTCCCGAACAGGAAGCCGGTGCGCCCGAAGCGCCGCGTGCGCAAGGCCAGTTTTCCGGCTTCTATCTCGGCGCCCAACTCGGCCATGGCGCCCTGACCACGTCGACCTGGGGGCCGCGCGGCGGCGGCGGCGTCGATGCGGCCGACATGGGCAGCTTCGGTACCAGCTATGCGCTGTTCGGCGGCTGGGGCACCGAGATCGCCAGCGACTGGTATCTCGGCGTCGAACTCGATGGCGGCGACAGCAACGCCGACTGGTATCACCGCAAGGACAAGCCGGACTCCGTGACCGTGTCTGCCGACAAGGATTCCAGCATCGGCCTGAGCCTGCGCGCCGGCTACCTGCTCGACGGCGGCATGCTGTACGGCAAAGTCGGCAAGGTGCGTACCGACTTCCATACCTATTACGCTGAAAACCAGTATGCGTCGGGGGCGTTCGACCAGGACCATACCGAGACCGGCACCCGCATCGGGCTGGGCCTGGAAATCCCGGCCTCGCGCAACCTGTTCGTACGCACCGACTACAGCTATACCCGCTATGGCAGCTACGACGTGCCCTATCAATCCGGTGCGGCTCCGACCACGACGACGACGGAAGTGTTCAAGACCGGCGACGCCGTCTTCAGCCTCGGGCTCGGCTGGCGTTTCGGCGGCCAGCGCCCTGCCGTCGCCACGCGCCCGCCAACCGAATTGCGCGGCCTCTACATGGGCGCCAACCTTGGCCACGGCACGCTGGGTACCCAGCTGACCGGCACGCACGACATCGGTGCCGGCGATTACGCCTTCACCGGCGATTTCGCCAGGACGGGCTTCACCGGCGGCGTGTTCGCCGGCTACGGCCACACATTCAACCAGGTCTACGTCGGTCTTGAGCTCGAAGCCGAGGCGGCCAACTTCGGCTGGGAGCACGAACGCACGACCGGCGGCGCGGGCGGTCGCGATTTCGCGGCCGAAAAACGCGGCGGCTACGGCGGCAGCCTGCGTGTCGGCTACGTGCTGCCCAACGGCAGCCTGCTGTATGGCCACGTCGGCCAGGTGCAAACCCGTTTCAACACGATCTACAACCGCGGCGCCAACGATGCCAAGTGGATCAATCGCAGCGACACGCTCACGGGTACGCGCGTCGGCGTTGGCGCCGAGATCCCGGCCTCGCAGAATACCTTCGTACGCATGGACTACAGCTACACCCACTACAAGGATCCCGTGCATTTTGTAACCGAGCAATCGAACCCGGACGACATGAGCTTCGACTACACCGAGAACCTGGTCCGGCTAGGGCTCGGATATCGCTTCTAAGTCACTGAATCCGATGCAAATTTAATGGCCGAACATTGCGATAAATCAATGGCCATTTTAAAAAGAGTTGTTACTCTGAAATAGGAGTAAATGTAATTTGTTTCCGGCTCGAACCGGGAATAAAAGTAGAGGCCATCAACAGGAGAGAAACATGACCCACCCCACTTACCAATTCAAAAAACTGATTCTGGCTGGCGGCGCAGTATTTGCCATGTTGGCCGTGCCGATGGCAATCAACTCGCTGACGGGCCTGGATCTGGGCATGATGTCGGCCGCCCATGCTGCGGACGACGGCGGCGCTTCCAAGAAGAGCGGCGGACATAAAGGCAAGGCAGGCAGCCAGAAAGGTGCCCAAGGCAAGGGCGGCGAGGCGAGCAAGAAGATTTTCCGTGTGCCTGAGGCAAGCGAAGACAGCGACCGCCCCGTCTGGGCAGGCGTAAAAGGTGGCAAATCGGGCGGCGGCGGCAAACCGGCCGGCGCAGGCAGCAAGAAAGGGGATCTGTATGGCGACATGGTCGTGCTGCTGCGCGATGCCAATGGTGCCCCCATTCTGAATAGCGCCGGCTTGGTGCAGGTCATCGCCTATGTCTACGACACGAACGGCAATCTGGTTCCGCTCAAGGACGCGTCCGGCAATCTGGTGACCATTCCCTACAATGCGGAAGGTGATCTGGAGACCTCGATCAACGGCGTGCCGGTCTATTCGGCCGAGGTCGAACTGGGCCGCCTGAGTGTCGGTCGCGCACCGACCAAGGTATTGACCCATTCGCTGGATGAAGCGATGTCCAAACTCACGGCAAGCGGTGCGGTCATTGCACTGGACTCGACCGGACGCCTGACGGTGAATGGCGTGACCATCGATTCGCCGCTGGAAAACCTGGCGTTGTATGAAACCTACATGAAGACCGGCACGCTGCCTGGCGTGACGCTACCGGCCAATTTCAACCCGGCAGCGCTGCTCGCAGCCGCCGCGGACAAGACCGGCAATATCAGCGTGGATACCGTGGTGTACATGAATTCCATTCTGGGAATCAACAATGGCACCACCTACTACACGTTCACGACCGACTACGATCGCTACACCACCTGGAAAAATGCGACCGCAAGCGTACTGGTGTTGCAGCCGGACGGCGTGACGTACAAAGCGGAAACGGTGAACCTGTATGACGCCGTGTTCAACAGCACAAACTGGACCGACCCGACGGCAGTGGGTGGTGCGGACGACTTCGCGGCCGCCGCCAACGACTACCTGCGCGTGATCCAGTTCGTCCACGACAACGGGGTTCGTTGATCGCCCGGCCGGGCGGCTTGCCGCCCGGCGATTTTCACGCACAGGAGTGTTCAGCATGCATGCTTACAGCAAATGGGCAACCGTCGTGTTGCTGGCTGCAGGCCTGACCGTGGGCATCGCAGCCAGTTACGCAGCCGAAAGCCATACCGACGGCCATTCCTCAGGCGAATCGGGCGGCAAGGGCAAGGGTCCGAAATACATGGGCGGCGACCGTGGCAGCAGCCATAGCAGCGAGTCCCACAAGGGCGGCAGTGCGCACCACGACAGCTCGGGGGGCGGCAGCAAGTCGACGGAAAGCAAGATTTTCCACGGCAAGTCTGGCGGCCACGACGAGGCCAGCACCGAAGCCGGCCATGAGAGCGGCACCGAGCACACGCATTGATCGTTGATTCGTTGCAGGACAAAGGGCACACGGTTCGTGTGCCCTTTTTTTGTCCCGCCCCCCTGACACACACTGCCACACACTGATGCCGGCAGGACACACGCCCGACACCCCTGCTGCCTAAGATGCTTTCCATCGGCCGGCGCGAACAGCGCGATACGCGATCGCATCATGCCGAGTGACGTTTCACTTTCAATTCTTTAAAGGAATCAGATTATGAAAAGCATGCTTCAAGCTGCAGTACTCACCTCCCTGCTCGCCTCGTTTTCGGCCTTTGCCCACCATCCTGCCGAAGACATCGTCGATGAAGAAACCTGGGCGATGATCGATGAAAATGTGGCCGACACGCCGCATGCCGATCTGGACTTTTCCAGCATGGGTCTCTAATCCTTGGGGGGCCTTGAAGCGGCCCATCTTCGACAACCACGCCGGTCTCCTGATGCCATGTGTCAGGGGGCCGGTTTGCATTGCACCGGGGCTGCGCAGCCGTCAGCCGCGGTAGATGCAACCCGCGTCGTGGGCTTCCATGACCGAGACGGCGCTCAAGCCGGGCAGCGCCGGCTTGAGTTGCCGCCATAGCCACACGGCCAGATTTTCGCTGGTCGGGTTGTCCAGGCCGTCGATATCGTTGAGGCAGCGATGGTCGAGCGCAGCATGGATGGGGCGCCAGGCCGTCTCGATGTCGGCGAAGTCGAGCACCCAGCCCAGCGCGGGATCGATATCGCCGCTGACGGTCAGTTCGACCTTGAACGAATGGCCATGCAGGCGCGAGCAGGGATGGGATTCCGGCAAGGCAGGCAGTCGGCGCGCACATTGCAGGTGGAAGATGCGGAAGATGTCCATGCGGTATTTTCGCGCATGTCGCCCGCGCTGGCTATGCGGCGGCTATCGGACACCGGTCGCCCCGGCTACACTATGCGCCGTCCAGTCTTGCTGTGGAGCGATCATGTCGGTGTCTCGCCTGTCGGTTGCCGCGCTTGCCGCATTCGCGCTGTTGTCGCTCGGTGCATGCTCCCGCGACAATGGACTCACGCTGTCCGCGCCCGATGCCTATGCCCAGGTCCAGGCCGGCACGCTCACGCTGATCGATGTGCGCACCTCCGACGAATGGCGGCAAACCGGCGTGGCCCAAGGCGCGCTACGCATCAACATGGCGAACGCACAGGGTGAGGCCGGATTCGTACGGCAGGTGGACACGGCACTGGGCGGCGACAGGAACGCGCCGATCGGCCTGATCGGCCTCGCCGGCAGCCGCGCCACCCATGCTCAGGAAGTACTCCGAGAATCGGGTTTCGCCCATGTCTATACCATCAAGGAAGGCATGTTGGGGAGCAGCGCGGGGCCAGGCTGGATCGCACGCAAGCTACCGGTTGAGCCCTGCCCGCGCTGTTGACGTACCACCTCATCCCCGGCAGCCCGCCCCTGCCTGGACGGGCGGACAGGGCACGGTGCCGTATGAACAGAAGACGCAGCAGTCTCCCGGTAGCGGCATCAGTACTGTGTGACACCCTTCGCACTCGTAATACCACTGGCAGGCGTCGGTAGGCATGGTCTCGGTCTTGACATGGCCGCAGACCGGGCAGGTCAGCGTGGATTCCAGGGTGTATTTCGCGTCCATTGAGGCTTTGCCGATTGCTTCGATGGCCGTAGCATAAGTTCCGTACCTACGTACGGAGTCAAGATGCAAGGACTGACTATTTCAAAGCTGGCACAGGAAGCCGGGGTCAACGTCGAGACGATCCGCTTCTATCAACGCCGCGGCCTGCTTGCGGAGCCGGACAAGCCACTGCGCGGCATCCGTCGCTACGGCCAGGCGGACGTGGCGCGCATGCTGTTCATCAAGGCGGCGCAGCGCATCGGGTTTACGCTGGACGAGGTTGCTCAGCTATTGCAATTGGATGACGGCACCCAGTGTTCGGATGCCCGCGTCATCGCCGAGCGCAAGCTCGCCGATGTGCGCAAGCGTCTGGCCGACCTGCAGCGCATCGAGGGCGTGCTGACGCAACTCGTCGGCCGCTGCGTCCGCAGGCGGGGCAAAGTCCGCTGCCCTTTGATCGACGCGCTGCAGCCGCCGCTTGCTCATGACGACGCGTAGCGTCAGATTCAGGCAGCCAGTTCCTTCACCAGCGTATTGCGGCGACCGGTTTCGCTGCCGGTGAGCGCGAAGCCCTGCAGACGGCCGTTGTCGTCCACATGCAACGCGCAAATGCCGGTGTCGCCGCATTCCACTTTCCAGCCGCCCGACGCGCCGAGCCTGGGCGGCAACACGGCCACCGGGTGCGCCGGCGTTTTGACCATCACCGGCATGGCCGGATACACCACCGGTGTCGGCGTACCGGTGAGCGTGGCAGCGAGCGCGCGCGCCTGGACCATCAGCGGCTGCACATAGGGCAAGTTCTGGCCTTCCACCTCGGCACAGTCGCCCAGCGCATACACATTCGGTGCACCCGTTTCCAGCAGGCGCCCGGTCTGGATCCCGCGCCCGACCGGAATGCCTGCCGCCTGCGCCAGTTGGGTACGCGGTCGCAGGCCGATCGCGGAAAGCACAACATCCGCGGCGAGCGTGTCGCCGTTGTCCAGCGTCACCCGATACCCTGCGTCGGCTGACTCCACGCTTCTTCCCGTTCGTCCGAAATGCCACGTCACGCCCAGCGCGGCAAGGCCATCGGCCAGACGCCGGCCAGCCTCGACCGGCAACAACCGCTCCAGCGGCCACGCGCCCAGGTGGACCACGTCGACCGTGAAGCCGGCGTGTACCAGATCGTTGGCGAACTCGCATCCGATGAGTCCGCCGCCGAGCACCGTGACGCGTTTCTTGCCGTCGAGGGCATCGCGAAAGACCGCGTAATCGGCCAGATCATTCACCGCCAGCACCGCGGCCGTACCGTTGCCGGAGAGGCCGTGCGGAATCGGGTCGGCTCCCAGCGCGAGCACCAGCTTGCCGTAGTCGAGCGCGCCACTTCCCGTTTGCACGCGTTGGTTCTGTGTATCGATCGCAGTCACACGAGTATGCGTGAGCACCGTTGCCTGCTGGTCGGCCGCCATTTTCTGCGCACTGGCGCCTGCCAGTGCCGTCGCAGACCTGCCTGCCGCCAGGGCGTTCGACAGGTTGGGCTTGGAATAGAAGACGCCGTCATCCGCCGTAACGAGTGTGACAGGCGTGCTCGTGTCGCGCTTGCGGATTTCCTTCAGCAAGGTGTAACCGGCAAGACCCGAGCCGACAATGACGATGGGATGCATAAAAAACTCCTGGAGAATGGAGGCCGCATCGGCGCGGCCTCGTATACGTTCAATGGCGCTCAGACGGCCGTGATTTCAACCATCTCGAAATCCGCCTTGGCCACGCCGCAGTCGGGGCATTCCCAGCCTTCCGGCACGTCCTCCCAGCGGGTGCCGGGGGCGATGCCATGCTCCGGGTCGCCTTTGGATTCGTCATAGATGTAACCGCAAACGATACATTGCCAAGCTTTCATGATATTTCCTTTCAATCGATCAAGTCGTCTTCAACAATTCGTTCAGGCGGCAATCGCGTCTTTTTGCGCCTGGTAGTGCTTCGCGTGCTTCTCTTCCACCTTGGCCAGCGCGGCGAAGCGCTTGGCGGCCTTGTCCAGCACCGCCTTGAACATCTCGGCGTGCTCCTTCGATTCAGCGATCTGCTCGTCCATCTCGGCTACCGCAGCGGTGTTGCCCTCGATCATCGCCTCGTGACGGAATGTCGGGTACATCTCGGTGTACTCGTGGGTTTCGCCGTCGATCGCATACTGCAGGCACTTGGCCGGCGTCATCGTTTCGTCGGAAAACAGCAGTTCGGCATGGCCGAAGGCGTGCAGCATTTCCTGCGCGGCGGTGTCTTCGAACACCTTCGCGGTCGCTTCGTCGCCCACCTTGCGGCACTGGCGTGCGAACCACATGTATTTGATATGGGCCATGGACTCGCCGGCAAAGGCCGCTTCGAGGTTCTGGATGGTCGGGGACGTCGTGTTCTGCATGATTCTCTCCTGTTCGGTTGATTTACGATGTCAATCAAGACAGGAGCAATGTTAGAGAATGAGAATTGATCGATCCAACGGAAACCTTGGATGACTACGATTGACGATATCGATCGATCTGCCTGAACCACTCAGGCGAAACGGGCGCGCCAGCGCCGCAGGGCTGTCTCCATCCGCGCCATGCTGACGTAGAAGGTGGGGGTGATGTAGAGCGTCAGGAACTGCGAAAAGAACAGGCCGCCGACCACGGCGATGCCGAGCGGGCGGCGCGCCTCGCCGCCCGTGCCGAAGCCGATGGCAATCGGCAGGGTGGCGAAGATGGCGGCGAAAGTGGTCATCATGATCGGCCGCAGGCGCACCAGGCAGGCCTCGACGATGGCGTCCTCGGCGCTCATTCCCGCGCGCTGCCTGGCCAGCGCGAAGTCGATCATCATGATGCCGTTCTTCTTCACCAGCCCCACCAGCAGGATGATGCCGACGAAACTGAAAATATTGAGTTCGTCGTTGGTCAGCAGCAGCACCAGCAACGCGCCGAATCCCGCCAGCGGCAGCGCGGTGAGGATGGTCAGCGGATGGCCGAGATGCTCGTACAGTACTGCCAGCACCATGTAGATGATCACGACGGTGAACAACAGCAGCAAGGGCAGCTGGACCGTCGATTCCTGGAATTTCTGCGCGGCACCGGTGAATTCCAGCGCCACCTCGGGCGGCACGACTTCGCTGGCGGCATCGTATGCCGCGGCCAGCGCGGCATCGAGCGAGGCACCCGGCGCGAGATTGAAGGACAGCGTGACGGCCGGCTGCTGACCGTAGTGGTAGACCGCGATCGGGCCCACACCCGGATCGACCCGTGCCACGGCATCCAGCCGCGTGATCCCGCCTGCCGCCGTTCTCAGAGGCAGCTGGCCGATGACCGCCGGATCCAGCTGGGCTTCGGGCAGCGCCTTGACGCTCACCACGTACTGGTCGCTCGTGCCGTAGATTTCGCTGATGCGGCGCCCGCCCAGTGCGTCGTACAGCGCCTGCTGGACCTGCTGGGAGGTGATGCCGAGCCGGGCGGCTTCCAGCGGATCGAGCGTGACGCGCAATTCGGGATTGCGCAGTTCGAGATTGCTGTCGACGTCCTCGATCTGGGGCAGCGCTTCCAGTCGCTTTTCGACCGCGGCCGACGCCGTTTTCAGCGCCTCGAAATCGCCCGAGATGAGCGTCAACTGGTAATCGCTGCTGGAGGCCAGCGCGCCCACGTTGATCGATGCCGGGTTCTGCAGGGTGACGTTGACGCCGCTGACCTTGCGCGTGATCGCACGCAGCTCGTCGATCACCTCGTCGGCGCCCTTGCGCGTCCCGCGCGGGGTCAGGCGTATCACCAGGCGCCCGATGTTGCCGCCGGTCACCCCGCCGCCGCCCTGCCCGGCGCTCGACATCAGGCCTTCGACGGCCGGGTGCTTCTGCACGAGGGCGGCGAGCGTCTGCTGGCGTTTGCTCAGTTCGTCGAACGGAATGCCTTCCGGATACTGCACGCTGGCGAAGATCATCCCGGAGTCGACGCGCGGGATGAATCCCTGCTTGACGTGGCCGGCCAGCCACAGCATCGCGGCCAGCACGACCACCGAGAACAGCAGCATGCTCCCCCGGTGGCGCATCGACGCACGCAGGGTGTCGCCGTAAAAATCGCGGAAGCGATTGAAACCCGCATCGAACAGGCGCGACAGGCGATTGTCGAGCGGTTCGTTGACCAGCCCGCGCGCACACAGCATCGGCGTGAGCGTCAGCGCCACCACGCCGGAGAGCAGCACGGCGATGCCGATGCTCACCGCGAATTCCTGGAACAGCCGTCCGATCATGCCGCCCATGAAGAGAATGGGCAGAAAGACAGCTGCGAGCGATATGGTCATCGACAGCACGGTGAAGCCGATCTCCTGCGCCCCGTCGAGCGCGGCCTGCATGCGCGACTTGCCCATTTCCAGGTGGCGCGCGATGTTCTCGATGACCACCACCGCGTCGTCGACCACGAAACCGATCGCCAGTGTGATCGCCATCAGGCTCAGGTTGTTGAGGCTGTATCCCAGCAGATGCATGAAGGCGAAGGTGCCCAGTAGCGAACTCGGCAGCACCAGCGCGGCGATCAGCGTGGCGCGGACATTGTGCAGGAAGGCGAAGATCACGAGGATCACCAGTCCCAATGCGAGCAGCAGCGTGAAATTCACCTCGTGCAGCGAATCCTTGACGAAGCGCGAGCGGTCGAAATGCACCTGTAGGCGAACGCCGTCGGGCAGTTCCGCCTCGATCTGCGGCAGCATCGCGCGAATGCGGTCGGCGACCGCGACCGTGTTTGCCCCCGGCTGGCGCTGCACTGCCAGCACGATGGCGCGCGTGCCGTTGTACCAGGTCTTGCGCTTGTCGTCTTCGACGCCATCCTCGGCCCGGCCGAGGTCTTTCACCCGCAGCGCGGTGCCGTCGTGATAGGCGACGATGATGTCGCCGAAGTCCGCTGCATTGGCGAGCGCCACCGGCGCCTTCACCGTATAGGCGCGGCTGGCGCCGTCGAGCGCTCCGGACGGCAGGTTGGCATTGGCATTCTGTACCGCCTGGATCACGTCGGCAAAAGTCAGCCCGCGCTGCTGCAGCTTGGCAGGGTCGAGGTAGAGGCGCAGCGCATATTTCTGCGAGCCGAACACCAGCACCTGCGCCACGCCGGACAGGCCGGACAGCTTTTGCGCCACGCGCGAATCGGCGATGGCGTCGAGTTCGGTCAAAGGCAGGCGTTCGGCCGACAGGGCCAGATACATGATCGGCGAATCAGCCGGGTTGATCTTCCTCAGCTGGGGCGGATCCATGCCCTGCGGCAGGTTGCGCGCCGCCTGCGCGATCGCGCTCTGCACGTCCTGCGCAGCGGCGTCGATGTCGCGCCCGAGCTCGAACTGCAGCGTGATGCTGGTCGAGCCCTGGCCCGATTGCGAGCTCATCGATTCGATCCCCGCCACGGTCGCCAATTGCCGTTCCAGCGGCGTCGCCACGGTGTTGGCCATGGTCTCGGGGTTGGCGCCGGGCAAGGAGGCGCTGATACGCAAGGTCGGAAAATCCACCTGCGGCAGGTCGTTCACCGGCAGTTGCTTGTAGGCGATCGCGCCGAACAGCGCCATCGCCAGCACCAGCATCAGCGTGGCGACCGGGCGCTCGATGAAGAGCCGCGACAGATTCATCGATGCGTGCCTTCGAGCTTGACCTTGCTGCCCGCCTTGAGGCGTTGCGGAATCTCGATCAACACCGGTTCGCCGGCACGCAGTTCGCCTTCGACCACCTCCTCGCCGTCGAGGCTGCGCGTCACGTTCACGGTCTGCACGACGGCCTTGCCGCCGCGCACCACATACACATACGAGCCGACCTGCGCGTGCTGCAGCGCGGCCTCCGGCACCACCTTGGCGTTGGGCTCAACGCCCAGCAGCAGGCGCACCCGCACGCCCTGCCCGGACAGCAGTGCGGTCGGCGCCCCGGCCAGTCGCACCTTGATCGGGACCGCGCCCGTGGTGGCATCGATCTGCGAATCGACGAACACGAGCTCGCCCTGCGCCCGGACAGTACGATCCGTATCCCGGAACACCTCGGCCGTCACCTTGCCATGCGCACGTGCGGCCGCAAGCTCGGGCCAGTCCTGCTGCGACACGCTGGCCCGCACGTCGAGCGTGCCCGGCGCCAGTATCGTCGTGAGCGGCGTCCCGCCCGCCTGCACCAGCGTGCCGGGGCGTACGGCAATACGCCCGACGCGCCCGTCGATCGGCGCGCGAATCTGTCCGTACGCCACGTCCAGCTGCGCCGCCTCCAACTCGGCGCGCGCAGTACCTGCGCGCGCACGGGCGGATTCCAGTGCCAGTTGCGCGTCGGCGAACTCCTGGCGGCTGATGTAGCCCGACTGCATCAGTGGACTGAGGCGATCGAGTTTCTGAACGGCATCCGCCGTTTCGGCGCGGGCGCCGGCCAGCGTGGCCTGGCTTTGCGCGATGCGCGCCTGCGCGGGACGGCTATCCAGGCTGAAAAGGACCTGTCCCGCCCGCACGGCGTCGCCTTCCTGCACATGCTGGCGCAACACCGTCCCGCTGGTCTGGGCGACGATCGCGACCTGCTGTGCCGCCTCCAGCGTGCCAGGCAGGTCGATCACCCGCGGAAAGTCGCGCACCGCCACCGGGACCGTTCTGACGTTGAGTGCACGATCGCCGCCACTCTTCTTGTCGCCGGAGGCGGAATGCTGGATGCGATAGGCCACACCGGCCATCAATCCGAGTACGACGACGACCAACAGGATGCGCATTTTCATGGCAGGCTCGCGGGAGAGGTGACGGGCAGGCGGCCCAAGGCATGATTCAAACGGGAAAATGCCGCCAGCCAGTCGCTATCGGCCTGCGCCTGCGCCTGGCGCGCACGCGCCAGGTCGGCCTGGGCGGTCAGCCATTCGAGCAGGCTGCCGACGCCGGTCTTGTAGCGCGCTTCGGCCGCCTGGGCCGATTCGCTGGCACTGTCGAACTGTGCCCCCACGCCTTCGCGCTGGACTTGAGCCTGGCGGACATCGTAATAGGCATCGGCCACCGCCAGCGCAACCTGGCTGCGCTGCGCCTCGGCGTCGGCCTGCAGGCGCTCGGCATCGCGCGTGGCGGCGCGTGCCTGCGCGGCCAGCCGCCCGCCGTCGAACAGCGGCATCGTCACATTCACGCCGACGCTGTAGGTCGTCGACGGCGAGCGATCGCTGTCCAGAAACAGCGTGCGCCCGGTGTTGGCTGCCAGCGACAGGCTTGGCCAGCGGGCCGCGCGTGCACGCTCGGCCTCGAAGCGTGCGCTGGTCGCGGCAGCCTGCAGGGCTTGCAGGTCGGGGCGATTGCGCTGGGCCTCCTGCAACAGGTCGGCCAGCAGGGTCGTGGCAGCCAGGGGATCCGGCGGCACGACCTGCCAATCCAGTTCCAGCGTTTGCGTCTGGGCGATGCCCGCAGCCTGTTTCAACGCGGCTTCCGCCTTGGCCCGGTCACGCTCCGCAGCCTGGCGTGCCAGCTCGGCCTCGACCAGGGCAGCTCGCGCACGCAGCTGGTCGGCACGCGAGGCCAGCCCGCCCCGCAACCTGGCGTCGACCGCGTCGAGGCTGGCGCGCAAGGCGGTTTCCTGCTGGATCTGGGCAGTGACCTGTGCACGCGCAGCCAGCAAGGCAAAATAAGCGGCCTCCACTTCGGCAACGGTATCCTGCAGGGTGCGGTTGCCGGTCAGCAGACTGGCAATGAGCTGATAGCGCTGGGCATCGATGCTGGCGGCGCGTGCGCCGAAGTCGACCAGCACATAGGCCAGGCTGAGGCTGGGACCGTAGCGGTCGAGCGTGGGCACCTGCGCGCCCGAACTGGACAACGCCCGGCTCTGGGTGAAACTCAATTGCCCCGTGAGCGTCGGCCAGTTGGCCGCGCTGGCGGCATCCAGCCGCGCCGCCTCGGCCTGGATGCCGAGCCAGGCCGCCCGCGTCTCCGCCCGTTCGCGTAGCGCATGGTCGGTCAGGGCGGCCAGACTGGCAAAGCGCACGACGCCCGTCGGCGTCGCAGCCGGAACGGGCAATCCATCCGACTGCGACCAGAAGGTGCCGGGGCGCTCGGGCAGATCGAACGCTGCCGCGCGTGCCCATGCCGGGCACAGCGCCAGCGGCACGCATAACAGGAAGCGATGCAGGATGGTGTTCAAAGTGAGGGGATTCTAAACGAGTCCACCAGACGACAGTGGGCGCATCACCGAGTTCCGCCCTGCGCCCGGCAGGAAATCCGGATTCCGCCTGCAGCATGATGCGAATGCAATACGCACGACATATCGCCTCGTTAGCATGCTCTGCGTACTGATTCGATCGGCTCTCGGCATGCGGCGCCTCATCAGCCTGCCTCCGTAGTCGATCCGTACCCGTCATCAGTACACACTCCATTTACGATCAAGGGAACGCCATATGACACTCAAGAAACTCTCACTCGCAATCGGCCTGGTTCTGGCCGGTTCCTCGGCCTTCGCCGGCAGCGCGTCGTTCGACCGCTTCGTGCCCATGACCGGCGACGTCGGCGCAGGCACGCTGCCCGAATCCGCCCCCTACAAGCTGGCCTCGCCGCATTTCAGCCAGATGACCATCGTGGCCCGCGACCCCGCCCAGGTCACCCGCTTCGACAGCGGCAACTACGACATGCACACTGTGAACGAGAACGGCCCCGAAGCCGGCCGTTTCCTGTTCACCGTGTTCGAAACCGGCCAGGCCGGCATCCAGCGCACCGATCTGCGCACCATGCAGACCGAGACCATCTGGCACAGCCCGGCTGCTTCTCCTGCGCTGGACAGCCACGTGTCCTTTGACGCCTCCCGCTGGACCCCGTGGGGGACCTTCATCACCGCCGAAGAGTCGTGGAGCGATCCGGCCGGCCCGACCAGCAAGTACGGCCGCCTGTTCGAAGTGGTCAATCCGCTGGCCGCACCCGCCGACATCGTGATCAAGCATCGCGACATCCTGCCGCGTGTTTCCCATGAAGGCCTGGCATTCGACAGGAAGAACAATCTGTACTTCATCGACGAACGCAACGGTAGCCATATCTTCAAGTTCACGTCGGCCAATCCGCAGGCCGACAACGGCGACGACTTCTTCGCTGCCGGCCAGACTTTCGTGCTGCGCGTAGGCGACGGTACCGTCAAGGAAGCCACTGGTGCCGCCGCCTGGATTCCGCTGACCGACAACAACGGCGTCGCCCTGCCCGGTGCCGTGGTCGTCACCGACCCCAACGGCCTGACCGTGATCGACGGACGCGCCACGCCGAAGCTGCCGGCCTTCCTGGGCACCGCGTTCGACCGCCCTGAAGACGTCGAGATCAAGACACTGAAGAACGGCAAGCAGCAGCTGTATGTGGCAACCACCACCAACCACAAGGTGTTCTCGATCGACCTGCGCAGCAACACGGTCAAGCTGTTCGCCAGCCGCGACACGATGGACATGGCCACCAGGCAGCCGGCCGGCAGCGCCTTCACCAACCCCGACAACCTGGCGATCGACGCCGACGGCAACATCTACATCGTCGAAGACCAGCCGGGCGGCATCGAGGACATCTGGTTTGCCAAGGACGAGAACGACGACGGTGTCGCCGAAGCCATCGGCAAGTGGGCCAGCCTGTCGACCAAGGGTGCGGAAAGCACCGGCCTGTACTTCGACAAGTTCAAGCCGAATGTCGCCTACGTCAACGTGCAGCATCCCGACAGCGGCGTCGATCGCACCATCATGATCAGCACGCCGTGCCCGCAGGCGAAGTATGGTCACGATGACGATCATGGCCGCGACCGCGATCACGACCGGGATTGAATGAGCCGGCGCTGAGCCGACCTTCGACTCGCCGTCAGTAGTTTGACGGGATCAGGCGCCCTGCCGGTGCAAGCCGGCAGGGCTTTCTTTTGCGCAGACAAACCACTGCACGGGTTATTGGATTGTGGACTGCACCGACTCCCGCATGGTGCGGGCCGCTGCCACCATGTTGGCGAGCGCCGCCTCGGTTTCCGCCCAGCCGCGCGTTTTCAGTCCGCAATCGGGGTTGACCCAAAGTCTGTCGGGCGCAATCACCTGGGCCGCCTTCTCCAGCAGGCGCGTCATGTCCGCCGCATCGGGAATGCGCGGGCTGTGGATGTCGTACACGCCGGGGCCGATTTCGTTCGGGTAGCTGAACTCGCCGAAGCCGCGCAGCAACTCCATGTCCGAGCGGCTGGTCTCGATGGTGATGACGTCGGCATCCATGGCCGCAATCGCAGGCAGGATATCGTTGAACTCCGAGTAGCACATGTGGGTGTGAATTTGCGTCGCATCGCTCACCCCCGACGCGCTGATGCGGAACGCCCGGCTCGCCCACTCGAGATACGCGGCCCAATCCGCTTTTCTCAATGGCAGGCCTTCGCGGTAGGCCGGCTCGTCGATCTGGATGATGCCGATGCCGGCCATTTCAAGGTCGGCCACTTCGTCGCGGATCGCCAACGCGATCTGCAGAGCGGTGGTTGCGCGCGGTTGGTCGTCGCGCACGAACGACCATTGCAGCATCGTCACCGGGCCGGTCAGCATACCCTTCACCGGCTTCAGGGTCAGCGACTGCGCATGGCGCGCCCAGGCCACCGTCATCGGCCGTGGACGCGACACGTCGCCATAAATGATCGGCGGCTTGACGCAGCGGCTGCCGTAGGACTGCACCCAACCGTTCTGCGAGAACGCAAAACCGGCCAGTTGCTCGCCGAAATATTCGACCATGTCGTTGCGTTCGGCTTCGCCGTGCACCAGGACGTCAAGCCCCAACGCTTCCTGTTTCTCGATGGCATGACCGATCTCGTCCTGCATGGCAGCGGTGTAGTCGGCCTCGCCGAGCGCACCTGCCTTGAAGCGCGCGCGCGCACGACGGATCTCCGGCGTCTGCGGGAACGAGCCGATGGTCGTGGTAGGAAAATCCGGCAACTTGAAACGCGCACGTTGTACGGACTGGCGAATCGCGAACGGGCTGTTGCGCACGTCGTGGACGGGCGTCAGGGCGGCCAGCCGTGCAGCGACCGCCGCGTCATGCACGCGCGACGACGCCCGGCGGGACGCCAGTGCCCGGGTATTGGCGGACAGTTCCGCAGTCGCCGCCTGACGTCCCTCGTTGAACGCGATTTTGAGCGTGGACAAGGCCGCGATCTTGTCGTCGGCGAACGCCAGCCAGTTACGGAGCGCCGCATCCATTGCGGTTTCACCCGCCAGGCTCGCCGGCACATGCAACAGCGAACACGAGGGCGCCAACCACAGCCGGTCGGCCAGGCGCGCATGCAGGCCCTCGAAGCGATCGAACACGGCGTTCAGGTCGGTCTTCCAGATATTGCGGCCATCGATCACGCCGACCGACAGCACCTTGGTGGCAGGCAGCCAGTCGATCACCTGGGCAAGCTCGCCGCCACCGCGTACGCAATCCACATGCACGCCGGCCACCGGCAACTTCAGCGCCACCAGCAGGTTCTCGCGCAACGGCCCGAAATAGCTGGCGAGCATGAGCTTGACGCCCGCGCTGTTGAGGACGTGATAGGCGCGTTCGAAAGCCGACCGCCACTCGGCGGGCAGGTCGAGCGCAAGGGCAGGCTCGTCGATCTGCACCCATTCGACCCCTTGTGCCTTCAGACGCGCCAGAATCTGCGCGTAGACCGGCAGCAGCCGGTCGAGCAGGTCGAGGCGATTGAAACCCGTCGCCTTTTCCTTGCCCAGCCACAGGAAGGTCAATGGGCCGATCAGCACCGGCTTGGCATCGAACCCGGCCGTCTGCGCCTCGGTCACCTCGTCGAACAGCCATCCGGGATCGAGCGCGAAATGCGTGTCCGGCTTGAACTCGGGGACCAGATAGTGATAGTTGGTATCGAACCATTTGGTCATCTCCATCGCATGGCACGCGGCATTGCCGCGCGCCAGCTGGAAATATTCCGGCAGCGCGATCCGACTGCCGAAGCCGAAGCGTTCCGGCGCGCACCCGAGCAGCGCGACCTGGTTCAGCATCTGGTCGTAGAACGCGAAGTCACCCGTCGTCACGAAATCCAGCCCGGCCGCATGCTGCCGCCGCCAGTTCGCCTGACGGATGCCGCTGGCCACGGCCCTCAATGCAGCTTCGTCGATCTCACCGCGCCAGCAGGCTTCCTGCGCAAATTTCAGTTCGCGGTTCGGTCCGATCCGCGGAACACCCAATACGTGTGCCCGTGCCATGTGCGTGCTCCCAAGAAATGATGGACGCCATGATGCCGATGCGGATACCATGAAACAAACGAATATTTCTCATTTATTAAATGAATATTACTCATATCGAGCTGCGACACCTGCGGCTGCTGCAGGCCGTGACGGAAGCAGGCGGGCTGACGGCCGCCGCCGAACGCCTGCACCTTACGCAATCTGCGGTGTCGCACCAATTGAAGGCGCTGGAGGATGCGCTGGGACTGCCGCTGGTCGAACGCGCCACGCGCCCGCTTGGCCTTACCGCCGCCGGCCGCCGGCTGTTGACGCTGGCGCATACCGCACTGCCCCAGGTGGACGCGGCATTGCGCGACCTGGCCAAGCTGAAGGACGGCGACGCGGGCGAATTGCGCATCGCCGTGGAGTGCCACACCTGCTACGACTGGCTGATGTCCGCCATGGATAGCTACCGCGACGTCTGGCCCGGGGTTGAGCTCGACCTGTTGGGCGGTTTCCAGGCCGACCCCGTGGGTCTGCTGCTGGACGGGCGCGCCGATCTCGTGATCACGTCAGAAACCGTGCCGCGCGCTGGCGTCGCCTATGCGCCGCTGTTCGGCTTCGAGATGCTGGCGCTGCTGCCGCCGGATCATCCGCTCGCCACGAAGAAATGGCTGCTGCCGGTCGACTTTGCCGGCCACACCCTGATCACCTATCCGGTGCCGGAAGACCGCCTCGATCTGATCCGCCGCGTGCTCGCGCCGGCCGGAATCAAACCGGCGCGGCGCGAAGCGCAATTGACGGTGGCCATCCTGCAGCTCGTCGCCAGCCGCCGCGGACTCGCCGCATTGCCGGCGTGGGCAGTCGCGCCCTATCTCGAACGCGGCTACATCGCCGCACGCCGCATCGGCAAGCACGGCCTGTGGGCCGAACTGCACGTCGCGGTACGCGAGGCCGATGCGACACGCGCCTACGTCGTCGACTTCATCGAAACCGTGAAACGCGACAGCTTTGCCCGCCTGCCGGGCATCCGCCCGGCTATCATCGCACCATGACACCCCGCCTCACCTTCCGTCTCATCCTCGGCGACGACATCGCGCTCGGACCCGGGAAAGTGCAGCTGCTCGAAGCCATTCGCGAAACCGGCTCCATCGCCGCGGCCGGCCGTGCCATGGGGATGAGCTACAAACGCGCCTGGCATCTGGTCGACACCATGAACCGCTGTTTCGCCCATCCGCTCGTCGAAGCCAGCAAGGGCGGCGCGCACGGAGGCGGCGCGCAGCTTACGCCGCTGGCCGATGAAGTGATCGTCCTGTACCGCCACCTGGAAGCCCGCGCCCGCAAGGCCACCGAGGCGGATATGACCAAACTCGCCCGGCATCTGCGCACGGACGGCTAAGTCTGCGGCACGCCCATGCTGACACTCGACAAACTCAATATTTATCGACGCTTCGATGGCGACCTGGACGGCTGGGCACGAACCGCGAACGGCCACGACGCCTCGGGCATCACGGACGACGACTGGCATCTGATCGAAGACCTGCGGCAAGCGCTTGCCCTGATCGCCGCAGGTCAGGCATCGCAAGTGTTCACGGTCTCGTTCGAATCGCGCCTCCGCGACACGACAGCAGACGAAGCCACGCGACAGGCGCTGCGCGCGTTGCGGTAACCCTCCTCGGAAATGCATCGCTTGTTCTCTCCCCATTCGATATGACATACTGGATATATCGAAACGTGCATCTTACCCAGGGGACCTTCATGACACGCGTATTCAAGAAACTGGCATCCATCCTTGTGCTGTCCGCATTCGCCAACCAGCCCGCCGCAGCTGACACGGCGCATATTGCCGTTGCCGCCAATTTCGCCATGCCGATGAAGGTGCTGGCCGCCCGGTTCGAACGAGCGACCGGCCACACGCTCACCCTGTCGTCCGGTTCGACCGGCAAGTTCTACGCACAAATCAAGAACGGCGCCCCGTTCGACGTATTGCTGGCCGCCGACGACGACACGCCGGCCCGGCTGCAACGCGAAGGCGATGCCGTCGCCACCCGCAACTACGCCATCGGCAAGCTCGCCCTGTGGAGCGCCAACGCCAACCTGATCGATGGCACCGATGCCGTGTTGAAGCAGAACCGTTTCGGCAGGCTTGCCGTCGCCAACCCGAAGCTGGCGCCTTATGGCGCCGCCGCAAAGGAAGCCCTGGGCAAACTCGGACTCTTCGATGTGGTCGCAGGCAAACTCGTGGTGGGCGAGAACATCGGCCAAACCTATCAGTTTGCCGCCAGCGGCAATGCCGACCTCGGCTTCGTCGCCCTGTCCCAGATCATGCAGGACGGCAAGCTGACCCAGGGCTCGATGTGGCTCGTTCCCAGCCAGCTGTATTCGCCGATCCGCCAGGATGCCGCCCTGCTGAAGCATGGCGCCGACAATGCGGCTGCGCGCGCGCTACTTGATTTCCTGGGAACGCCGGGCGCGCAGGCTATCATCCGCAGCTATGGCTACGACCTGTAATCCATGTCCCTGACCGAGGCCGATACGTCGGCCATCCTGCTGACGCTCAAGCTGGCAGCGATCACGACCGCGCTGCTGATGCTGATCGCGACGCCGCTGGCCTGGTGGCTGACCCATACCCACGCGCGCCTGCGCGCGGTCGTCACCGCGCTGGTATCGCTGCCGCTGGTATTGCCGCCGACCGTGCTGGGGTTTTATCTGCTGGTACTGCTGGGACCGAAAGGCGCAGTCGGATACGTGATGCAGCAACTCGGTTTGTCGACCCTGCCGTTCACGTTTGCCGGGCTGGTAGTCGGATCGGTGGTGTTCTCGCTGCCCTTCGCGGTACAGCCGATCGCCAATGCGTTTGCCGCCATCGGCGCGCGCCCGCTCGAAGTGGCCGCCACCTTGCGCGCCTCGCCATGGGACCGTTTCGCCAGCGTGGCCATTCCGCTCGCCCGGCCCGGCTTCATCACCGCCGCCGTGCTCGCATTCGCCCATACCGTGGGCGAGTTCGGCGTGGTGCTGATGCTGGGCGGCAATATTCCGGACCAGACGCGGGTCCTGTCAGTAGCGATCTACGACCATGTCGAGGCGCTCGAGTACGCCGACGCGCACCTGCTGTCGGCCGGGCTGGTCGCGTTTTCCTTCCTCGTGCTGCTGATGCTGGGCCGCTACAGCGGGCATTGGCAGCGGACCCCGACATGAGCCGGATCGAGGGGCGGTTCCGCGTCACGCTCGGCGAATTTTCGCTCGATGCGGATTTCAGCGTACCGTCGCACGGCGTCACCGCCCTGTTCGGCCAGTCCGGTTCGGGCAAGACGACGCTGCTACGGCTGATCGCCGGGCTCGCGCGCGCGCGCGGACGGCTCGTCGTCGACGGCGACGTCTGGCAGGACGACTCGGTCTTCGTTCCCACCCATCGCCGCGCGCTCGGCTATGTCTTCCAGGAGGCCAGCCTGTTTCCGCACCTGTCGGTACGCGCCAATCTGGAATATGGCTGGAAGCGCGTGCCGTCCGGAGAACGCACCATCCAGTGGGATGAGGTGGTCGACTGGCTGGAATTGGCGCCGCTGATCGCGTTGCGGCCGCATCAGCTATCGGGCGGCCAGCGCCAGCGCGTGGCGATTGGCCGCGCACTGTTGTCGTGCCCGCGGTTGCTGCTGATGGACGAACCGATGGCCGCGCTCGACACGGGTGCACGCGCCGACATCCTGCCCTACCTGGAACGGCTGCACCATGCACTCGAACTGCCCCTGCTCTACGTCAGCCACGCGCTCGACGAGGTGACGCGCCTGGCCGATCACCTGCTGCTGATCGAGGCCGGCCGTCTCGTCTACCAAGGCCCCCTGACAGAGGGCCTGACCCGGCTCGACCTGCCGCTGGCACACCGCGACATCGCCGCCACCATCGTCGATGCCATCGTGATCGCACATGACCGGGCGCTCCAGCTCACCCATGTCGCCCGCGGCCCCGTCGTGCTGGAATTGCCTGGCCTGCACGGTTCGCCCGGCGCCCCGCTCCGGGTGCGCGTCGCCGCACGCGACGTCAGCCTGACGCTGGCCATGCCGCAGCAGACCAGCATCCTGAACCTGCTGCCTGCCACGGTCATCGAATTGGCCGACGATGCGCCGGGGCAGGTATTGGTGCGGCTGGCGCTGGACGACACGGTGCTGCTCGCACGCATCACCCGGAAATCGGCACTGCTGCTGGGACTCCGGCCCGGCACGCCGGTGGTGGCCCAGGTGAAAAGCGTGGCCGTGGCCTAAGGGAGGCAGAGTCCCTACAGTTCGGAAAATAGGTACGCCAGCAGCGCGAAACCGAGCACCACGACCGACAGGTTCATCGCGATTCCGCCCCAGGTGCAATAGCGCTCGGGAATTTCGATCGGCTTCAAGGTGCGCAGCACACGCCTGAACTGCACGATGGAAAACCCGATCACGATCAACGCCAGGCTGATGAAAGCGATGCCGATCCAGAACGACAGGTCTCGCCCCACATGGCCGGTCTGGCGCAGCACATGGAGAAACAGGCCGAAGCGTTCGAGCACGAAGCCGAAGGCCATCAGGGTCAGGCCGGTACGGTTCCACGCCATCAGCGTGCGTTCGGCGGCGAAAAAGACGCGCGGGTCGTTGAGATCGGACATGCTCAGACAGGCTCCACTTCAGTTGGCAAAGTCGCTTTCAGCGTCGCGGCGAGGCGTTCGAATGTCTCGGGAAACGGCGCACGTTTGCGCCACACCAGGCCAATGGTTCGGCCAGGCGCAGGCTTCTTGAACGGACGTATTTCGACCGCCTTTTTATTGGCACGCGGTGCGGCGTCCACCGACAACGCCGGCATCAGCGTCAATCCCAATCCCATGGCCACCATCTGGCGCAGGGTTTCCAGGCTGGTCGCACGCACTTCCTCGCGCCCGCGCGAGCCGGTGCCGCAGACGTCGAGTGCCTGGTCGCGCAGGCAATGACCCTCGTCGAGCAACAGCAGCTTCTCTTTCATGATGTCCGACACCTTCAGGACATCCTGCTTGGCGAGCGCGTGACCGGCAGGCAGCGCGGCGAAAAACGGCTCGTAGAACAGCGGCTCGACACGCAGGCTGTCGTCAGTCACTGGCAGTGCCAGCAGACCCGCATCCAGCCTGCCGTCAACCAGATGCTCCAGGATCTGCGGCGTCATCTCCTCGCGCAGCAAGAGACGCAGACCCGGATGCTTCTTGTGAACCAGGGTCAGCGCGTGCGGCAGGTAATACGGTCCCAGGGTCGGAATGACACCGAGATGAAGCGTGCGCGACATCGGATCCTGCGCGTGCTTGGCGAGTTCGCGGATACGTTCGGATTCTTCGACGATATTGCGCGCAGCCGCAAGGATTTCCCGGCCGATGGGAGTGGGCGTGACGCGCTTCAAACTGCGGTCGAACAGCGTCACGCCCAGGAAATCCTCCAGCTTCTTGATCTGCGTCGACAGCGTCGACTGCGTGATGAAGCAGGCCTCGGCGGCGCGGCCGAAGTGGCCGTGATCGGCCAGTGCAACGAGATATTTCAGCTCCTGGAGCGTCATGGGGGACCGTTCGATTTCATCAATGAATCCATTCTAGACTATTCATGAGACAAATTCTCATTCGTGGTCTTAAATGCACTTACTCCGTTGTGGGGTCGTATCGTCGATAGGAGAAAATCATGTCTGAGAGTAAATGTCCGTTCCATCACAAGGCCGGGAGCGGCACGTCGAACCGGGACTGGTGGCCGAATCAGTTGCGCCTCGAAATCCTGCACCAGCATTCCCCCCAATCCAATCCCATGGGCGAGGAATTCAACTACGCCGAGGCATTCAAGAGCCTCGATCTGGCGGCAGTGAAGAAGGATCTCCATGCCCTGATGACCGACTCGCAGGACTGGTGGCCGGCGGACTACGGGCACTACGGGCCTTTCTTCATCCGTATGGCCTGGCATAGCGCCGGCACCTACCGTACTGGCGATGGCCGCGGCGGCGCGGGGCATGGCAACCAGCGTTTTGCGCCCCTCAACAGCTGGCCCGACAACGTCAATCTCGACAAGGCGCGCAGGTTGCTCTGGCCGATCAAGCAGAAGTACGGCAGGAAAATTTCCTGGGCCGACCTGATCATCCTCGCGGGCAACGTCGCCATGGAATCGATGGGATTCAAGACCTTCGGTTTCGCCGGCGGGCGCGAGGACATCTGGGCACCGGAGATCGACGTCTACTGGGGCAATGAAGAGAAGTGGCTGGACGACAAACAGCGTTATTCCGGCGAACGGGATCTGGAGAATCCCCTTGCGGCCGTGCAGATGGGCCTGATCTACGTCAACCCGGAAGGCCCGGGCGGCAACCCGGACCCGGTTGCCTCGGGCCGCGACGTGCGCGAGACCTTCGCACGCATGGCGATGAACGACGAAGAAACGGTCGCCCTCACCTGCGGGGGTCACACCTTCGGCAAATGCCACGGTGCCGGCGATGCGGCGCTGGTCGGGCCCGAACCCGAGGCCGCCGGACTCGCCGAACAGGGACTGGGATGGAAGAGTGCTTACCGCAGCGGCAAGGGGGGCGACCAGATTGGCAGCGGCCTGGAAGGCTCGTGGACGCCGACTCCAACCCAATGGGACATGAGCTATCTCGACATGTTGTTCGGCAACGAATGGGAACTGACCAAGAGTCCGGCCGGCGCGCATCAATGGACACCGAAACAGTCGACCGACAGCAATATGGCGCCGGCCGCCGCCGATGCGTCGAAGAAAGTGCCGATCATCATGACCGCCGCCGACATGGCGATGCGCATGGACCCGATCTACGAGCCGATCGCACGACGCTTCCACCAGGACCCGGAAGCCTTCGCCGACGCCTTCGCGCGCGCCTGGTTCAAGCTGACGCATCGCGACATGGGTCCGCGTTCGCGTTATCTCGGCCCCGAGGTTCCCAACGAAGAACTGCTCTGGCAAGACCCCATCCCAGCTGTCGATCATCCCCTGATCGATGACCAGGACGCCACCACGCTCAAGGCCCAGGTGCTGGCGTCCGGGCTGTCTGTCCCTGAACTGGTCTCGACTGCCTGGGCGTCGGCGTCGACGTTCCGCGGTTCGGACAAGCGCGGCGGCGCGAATGGCGCGCGCATTCGCCTCGCGCCGCAGAAGGACTGGGAAGCCAACCAGCCGGCACAGCTGGCAAAGGTACTTGGAAAGCTCGAAGGGATCCAGCGTGCATTCCAGAGCGATGGCAACAAAAAGGTCTCGATGGCGGATCTGATCGTGTTGGCAGGTTGCGCCGGCATCGAACAGGCCGCCAAGAATGCGGGGCACACGGTGACGGTACCGTTCACGCCGGGCCGCACGGACGCCACGCAGGAACAGACCGATGTCGAAGCCTTCGCCGTGCTCGAGCCGATCGCGGATGGCTTCCGCAACTACCAGAAGGCCAGATTCGCCGTCTCGGCCGAGGAGCTGCTGCTCGACAAGGCGCAATTGCTGACGCTCTCGGCGCCCGAGATGACGGTGCTGGTAGGCGGCATGCGCGCCATGAATGCCAACGTCGGACAGTCCCCGCATGGCGTCTTCACCACGCGGCCGGGGACGCTTACCAACGACTTCTTCGTCAACCTGCTCGACATGGGCACGGAATGGAAGGCGGTCTCGGAGGCCGAGGACACGTTCGAAGGGCGCGGTCGCAAGACCGGCGAAAAGACATGGACCGGCACCCGCGTCGATCTGGTGTTCGGCTCGAATTCCCAACTGCGGGCATTGGCCGAGGCCTATGGAAGTTCGGACGCGCAGGAGAAGTTCGTCCGCGACTTCGTGGCGGCCTGGACCAAAGTGATGAATTTGGATCGCTTCGATCTCGGCTGATGCGCTGGGAGCGCGCGGTTGCCTGGTGCAACTCGGCCAGGCCCGCAGCAAGCAGGGTGCCCGCGCCGTGCGATGCCGCGACGGACATCGGGACGCTGCACCGGGACAATTTTTCAATCCATTCTCAAGGAGACGACCATGGCTAAAGCCAAAGCTGCATCGACAACCAAACAACATCCCTTTCTCACCGACATCAAGACCTTGCGCGCCCGCGCCCGCAAACACATCGAGAACGGCGCCGTCACCGACGGCTACCGGGCCGACCGCGCCACGGTCATCAAGCTGCTGAACGAGGCACTGGCCACCGAACTGGTGTGCATCCTGCGCTACAAGCGGCATTTCTTCATGGCCAGCGGCATCAACGCCGACGCGGTGGCACAGGAATTCCTGCAGCATGCCACCGAAGAACAGGGCCATGCCGACCTGATCGCCGCACGCATCGTGCAATTGAAAGGCGAGCCCAACTTCAATCCGGACGGACTGGCGATGCGCTCGCATGCCGAATACGTCGAGGGCGACTCACTCGTCGACATGATCAAGGAAGACCTGGTGGCCGAGCGCATCGCGATCGAGAGCTACGGCGAGATGATCCGCTACCTGGGCGACAAGGACGTCACCACGCGCCGCATGCTGGAAGACATCCTGGCGATGGAGGAGGAACACGCCGACGATCTGTCGAGCCTGCTGGAAGACCTCGGCCGCTAATCAGGCCCTGCGCGCTACCTCGCCGCTTCGGCGACCGGCTCGGGCGTCAGCCCTGCCGCTTCGGCAGCATGCTGGTGATGTCCCAGCGCCAGCGCGTAAATTTTCTGCAGATCCTCTTCGCTGACGTCGATGAAGGTATCGATCTGGCTCAATGCGTAAACCAGGTCGCTATGCGGGATCATGCATTTTTCGTCTGCACCGGCAGCGTCCGCCATAGGCTCGGATACCACCGCCATGCGCCACCACGCCTGCGGATAACGCCGCCAGGAAAACGGGAAATTGTAGGCCGCTGCCGCGAGCAGAATAATCACGGTATTGATCATGATGGGCATCACGACGAATCCGTAACCCAGCGCATGAACCGACCCGCCTCCCACGACGGCTGTGATGGCGGTGGCCCCACCGGGCGGATGGAGGCAGCGCAAGGGGTACATCAAGGCAATGGCCAATCCGACAGCCATCGACGCGGCCAGCATCGGGTCGTGGCCCAGCCACTGCTGGCTGGCGACGCCGGCCAGTGCCGACACAATATGGCCGCCGAATACCGACCAGGGCTGCGACATCCCGCCGTGGGGGGCGGCGAACAGCAGGACAGCGGAGGATCCCATCGAGCTTGCGACCAGAACGGCAACGTGATCGCCCACCAGAAGACTGCTGACCCACCATACCAACAGAATACCGAACAGTCCGCCAACACCCGATATCCAATGCTCGCGCTCCGAAACCGTATAACCGATCTTCAGCGCGTTCCAGCCCAGTACGAGACCGGCCCATTTCCGAGCGACCCGCTGCGTGAACGTGTAGTCCGCTTTCATCGTTCGGGATCTCCTGCTCACACGTCGAGCATCAGTTTCAGCGGCTTGCGCATGCCTGCGATGCGGCATGCCTGCTGGCCATAGCCATGCGTAAACAGGTCGTACAGGGCCTGCTTGGCGGCACGCTTATCCCGTCCGCCTTCGGCCAGGTGCTGGATCACCCGGCGCGCTTCCGGCACGCTTTCGGTATCGCCGTACCAGGCACGGATGAAATCGATCACCTGCCAATGGGCGGGCGTCAGCACCAGACCGTCCTCGGCCGCCAGCAATTGGGCAACGGCCCGGCTCCAGGTGGCGGGATCGAGCAAATACCCCTCGTTGTCACGTTCCGGCAACAGACTGGCCAGTTCGGCTCGGCGGTTCATGGCAGGCTCCTTGTTCTTGAGACGAGCCCAGTTTAGGGAACTCTTATATATCCATCCAACGATAAATTTTGGTGTTTAATATCGGCAAAACCGATACTTGAAATATGGACACCGAACTCGCTCGTACTTTTCTGGCCGTGGCCGCCACCGGCAACTTCGTCGCCGCGGCGAGCCGTCTCCACGTCACGCAATCAACCGTCAGCGCGCGTATTCATACCCTGGAAACCACGTTGGGCGCGCGCCTGTTCCATCGCGGACGCAACGGCGCCGAACTGACGCCTTCGGGAAAACGCTTCCTGCGCCACGCCAAACATCTGGTCCGCACGCTGGAGCAGGCCCTGCACGACGTCGGCCTGCCGCAGGGATTTCGCGACGTGCTGACCCTGTCCGGACGCATCGCGCTGTGGGAAGGTTTCCTGCCGCACTGGGTGGACTGGATGCGCAAGGCCGCGCCTGACGTCTCATTGCGCCTGGAAATCGGATTCGAATCCGACATCATGCAAAGCCTGATCGAGGGCACGGTGGACATCGGCGTGATGTATACGCCAACCTCGCGCCCCGGTCTGGTGGTGGAACCGCTGTTCGACGAAACCCTGCTGCTGGTGACCAACGACCTTGCGCGCGGCTGGCCGGACGAAGGCTACATCCACATCGACTGGGGCCCGGAATTTCATGCCCAGTTCAGCGACCACTATCCCGATGCACCCCCGCCCACGCTGGTCGCCAACATCGGCTGGCTGGGCGTGCAGCAGCTCCTGACGTATGGCGGCAGCGGATATTTCCCGCGACGCCTGGTGCGCCACTATATTGACGACGGCCTGCTGTGGCCTGTGCCGGACAGCCCGCAGTTCAAGCTGCCCGCCTATATGGTGTTCCCGCGCGACAGCGAGAGCGACAGCGCCACCTTGAAGCGGGCACTCGATGGCTTGCGTGAACTGGCTCAGGCGGAACAATCGTGATATTGGCAGGACATGCCACATGAACCTGCGGCTTGTGCGCGGGTTGGGCCTGCTGGCCGACGTGCACTAACCCCCTTCGGCAGGGCCGAGACTCAACTGCCCGGCTTCCGCGCCACCAGGTCGATCAACGCCGACATGCCGTGATGGTGGCTGCCCTCGGTGATGACGGACTCATGCTCGGCCAGATGCAGGATGTCCCAGTCGCCGAACCAGCCGCGGAGCAAATCGGCGGTATACATGTTGGCCGCGCTGGGCGGGCCGCCCGTACCGAACTCGATCTGCTTCGGCGTGTAGCCCTGCAGAATCAGCAGCCCGCCCGGCTTCAGGCAGCGGCGGATGCCGGCGATGACTTGATCGCGCTCGGGTGGCGGCGCGAACTGGATGAAGATGGCGGCCACCAGATCGTAGGCCGCCTCCGGCCAATTCCAGCCGAGAATGTCGACCTGCTCGAAGTCCAGCGCGACGCCGCGGACGGCCGCCAGCTTGCGGGCCTTTTCAAGCGCCACCGGCGATACGTCGACCGCATGCACCCGGGCGCCCTGCTCGGCCAGCCATACGCCGTTGCGTCCTTCGCCGTCCGCGATGGACAAGGCCCGCATTCCTGGCTTGACGTGCGCAATCTGGCTTTCGAGGAATCGGTTGGGTGCGGTGCCGAAGATGTAGTCGTCGGTGGCGTACCGCGCGTCCCAGAAACTCGAACTCATCCCGCCATCCTCACTTGGCGTTGGCGGCGAGCAGTTTTTCGAGCTGCGCTGCCGGCACCATGCCGGGTACACGCTGGCCGTTGGCAAAGAACAGGGTCGGTGTACCGGACACCTTCAGTTTGTTGCCCAGCGCGATGGTCTCCTCCACCGGGTTGCTGCACTTGCCGTCATTCTTGGGCACCGCACCGCTCGTGATGTAGTTTTCCCACGCCTTGTTGCGGTCGGGCGCGCACCAGATCTGCTTCGAGGTCTGGGTGGCCTGGGGATGCAGGCCTTCGATCGGATAAAGGAAGGTATACACCGTGATGTTGTCGACCTTGGCGAGCTCGGCCTCGAACTTACGGCAATAGGGGCAATCGACGTCGGAAAACAGGACCAGCTTGCGTGCGCCGTTCCCTTTGACGGTTTTCAGCGCATTGCCGAACGGAAAGCTGTCCCATTTCACGGCCTGCAACTGGTTCAAACGCGCCTGGGTCAGATTGGTACGGTTCTTCAGGTCGATCACGTCGCCGGCGAACACGTATTGCGCCTTGGCATCCACATAAACCAGCTGACCGTCAAGATAGACCTCGAACAGCCCGCTGTAGGGCGTCTTCTGAACCGAGCTGATGGTGGCGCCCGGGAACTGCTGCAGCAGCGCCTTGCGGATGACCGTTTCGTTGGCCTGCGCGGTCGCGGCGAACAGCAGGGTTGCGGCCAGCGCCAGGGGGGTGAATTTCATTCGAGACTCCAAAAAAAACATCATGAAAACCTTAGGACATCGCCTCGCGAACCAGGACCGCCTTCATCGGCGGCAGGTGATCCACGATCCGCATCCCGGCATTGCGCAGCCAGCCGGCCCGCGTGTCGGCGAACAGATGATGCATGCCATGGGTGAGCGCCTGCATCCGCCGCACCGGTTCGGCACGCTCGCGGGCATAGCGTTGTAACACACGGACATCACCGCAATAAGAACGGGCAGGACGCCGGGCCAGCACGTCGACCAGGATTTCGGCATCGCCAAAGCCCAGGTTGACGCCTTGCCCCGCCAACGGGTGCACGCCATGGGCCGCGTCGCCGATCAGCACCACGCCGGGCGCAACGACGGCGTCCACTCGGATCAGCCGCAGCGGGAATGCCGCAGCGGGCGTGAGCAGACGCAGTTCGCCCAGCCGATCATGGCCCGCCGCACGCACCTTATCGGCCAGGGCCGCACCGTCCAGGGCAAGCAGTTCGTCCGCATGCGCTGTCCGGGTTGACCAGACCATCGACATACGGTTCCCCCCCAACGGCAGCCAGGCCAGGATATCGCTGTCGAAAAACCACTGGAACGCAGTACCTCGGTGCGGACGCTCGCATTCGAAATTGGCGACCACCCCGCTCTGGCCATAGGGCGTCAACGTCGAAGTCAGGCCGGCCCATTCGCGGATACGCGAGGCGGCGCCGTCGGCGCCGACCACGAGGTCGGCCTCCAGCGTCGTGCCGTCGGCCAGCGCCAGCTGGGTGAGGACGCCGTCCCTGGCGATGGATTCGATCGCCGCAGGGCAGTGCAGCGCCACATTGCCGTCGGCCTCGATCACCTGCCACAAGGCATGCTGCAGCCGTCCGCTTTCGAGTATGGTTGCCAGATGCGACACGCCCGATTCGTAGGCATCGAGACGGATCGTGCCGCGGGCGTCGCCCGTCACGTCCATGCGATACACCGGCTGGATACGATCGGCGTCCAACCGCTGCCAGGCGCCGATGCGCTCGAGAAAGCGCTGCGGCGCCGGACTGATGGCGTAGATGCGCGTGTCCCAGGTATCGGTCGGAGCCTGGGGCGGCTGGCGCTCGACCAGCGCAACCCGCACGCCCTGTCGCCCAAGCGCCAGGGCGGCCGCCGTGCCCACCAGCCCGGCACCGACGATGACGACCTGATAGCGTTCGCCGCTCATCCGCGCGCACCGAACATCATGCGCCGCGCGACGAAGGTTTTCAGCGGCGGCAAGGCTTCCAGCGCCAGCAGGCCCAAGCCGCGCGCATGGCGCAGCGGCGCGACGTCATTGGAGAACACCCGCACCAGGAAATCGGTAAAACCGAGGCCGCCCATCACGTCGGCCCGGCGACCGCGGGCATAGGCCGCCAGCATGGCCGTGCCGCCTATCTCCGCCTCGGCCGTGTCACCGCACAGGTTCGCCAGTTCCCAAGCATCGCGCAGGCCGATGTTGAACCCCTGGCCGGCAACCGGATGCAGCGTCTGCGCGGCATTGCCGATGCGCACCACGCGCCCGGCCGCTTCGCTGCCGGTATACGCCAGCCTGAGCGGAAAGGTCTTGCGCGGGCTGGCCTGGAGGAACAGCCCCTGGCGGCCGCCGAAGTGGCGCTGCAAGGCGGCGAGAAATTCCGTGTCAGGCAGGGCGACGATGCGCTGGGCCTCGTCGCTGCGCGCAGTCCACACCAATGCGTACCGATCGTCCTTCGGCAGCAGTGCCGCCGGTCCTTCGGGGGTAAAACGCTCGAAAGCCTGGTTAGCGTGCGGCAGTTCGGTCTCGACGTCGCACACCACGGCCATCTGATCGTAGTCGCGTTCGAACCTGGGCGGAGGCGCCTGGTCGCCGCGCCCGCCGTCGGCCACCACCACCAGCGGCGCAGTCAGCGTACGTCCATCTGCGGCATGCAGGGTCGCGACCTCGGCGCCGGACTCGATGCGGTCCACCGCCACGCCATACTCGACCGCGATATCCGCATCGCCCAGCATCTGCTTCAAGGCGGCGACGAGTTCGACGTAGGGCAGCACGTAACCCAATGCCGGCACGCCGATTTCTTCTGCCGCAAGCCGCGCCACGCCGAGCGCACCGCGCTGGGAGATATGGATACGAGTGATCGGCGTGACGCCGTGCAGCCGGTTCCACACGCCGAGACGTTCGAGAATCAGGCGCGAGCCATGCGAGAGCGCCAGGGTGCGGGTGTCGGCGCGCGCGTCGACCTGCTGCGCCTCGAGCACACGCACGGCGATGCCCTGCTGCCGCAGCGCCAGCGCGCACACTGCGCCGACCGGACCGGCGCCGACGACCAGGACATGGCTCACGGGTTCATCCATGCCTCGATCTCCGCGACCGTTTTCGGCGGTGTGGTCAGCACGTCGCAGCCCGACCCGGTCACCACCACGTCGTCCTCGATGCGGATGCCGATGTTCCAGAATGCCTCGGGCACGTCGTCCGCCGGACGGATGTAGAGGCCGGGCTCGACCGTCAGCGTCATGCCAGGCACCAGCGGTCGCCATTCGCCCTGCAGCTTGTATTCGCCGGCATCGTGCACGTCCATACCCAGCCAGTGGCCGGTGCGGTGCATGTAGAAACGGCTGTAGCCGCCCGATTCGATCAGGCCGTCGACCTCGCCCTGGAGCAGGCCGAGGTCGACCATGCCCTGCGTCAGCACGCGCACCGCCGCCTCGTGCGGGCTGTTCCAGTGGTTGCCGGGGCGCACCGCATCGATCGCCGCCGCCTGCGCGGCCAGAACCAGCTCGTAGGCGTCCTTCTGCGCCGCCGAGAAGCGGCCGTTCACCGGGAAGGTGCGGGTGATGTCGGCCGCATAGCTGCCGAATTCGGCGGCGGCGTCGATCAGCAGCAGGTCGCCGTCGCGCAGCGGCCTGTTGTTGAAGACGTAATGCAGCACGCAGGCATTGGCGCCGCTGGCGACGATGGAGGTGTAGGCCGGCGCCTCGGCGCCGCCGCGACGGAAGGCCGAGAGCAGTTCCGCCTCGATCTCGTATTCGTGGCCGCCCGGCCGCGTCGCGCGCATGGCAGCACGGTGCGCGCCGGTGGAGATCTCGGCGGCACGGCGCATCAGGGCCAGTTCGTGGCCATCCTTGACGAGACGCATCTCGTCCAGCCAGATGCGTGCGTCGACCATGCGGTTGGGCGCATGCACGCCACTGCGCGCCTTGCTGCGCACCGTATTGAGCCAGCCCATCACCTGCGTGTCCCAGGCCATGTCGCGGCCGATGAGGTAGGCCAGCGTCGGCTGATTCTCCAGCAGCCTGGGCAGTTCCGCATCCAGCGTGTCATACGCAAAGGTGTCGTCGAAGGCGAAGACCTCACGGGCCGCCGCGGGCCCATAACGGAAACCGTCCCAGATTTCACGCTCCTCGTTCTTCTCGCGACAGAACAGGATGTGGCGCGGTGCGGCACCCCCGACCAGCACCACCACCGCCTCCGGTTCGTTGAAGCCGGTCAGCCAGTAGAAATAGCTGTCGTGCCGGTAGGGGTAGTGGGTGTCGCGGTTACGTGCCACCTCCGGCGCGGTCGCGATGACCATCACGCCGTCGCCCAGCTGCTCCAGGACCCGCTCGCGGCGGGCACGATAAATTGCGGAATCAGGCTGCATGGTGTTGTCTCAACTCCTCGTCCAGGGCCGTCAGGCGGGCCGGCGTACCGACGTCGACCCACTGCCCGGAATAATGCTCGCCACTCGCCCGCCCGGCATCGATCGCCAGCCGCAGCAGCGGTGCCAGCGGCGCTTTCTCGCCTGCCATCGTGTGGGCGAACAGCGCACGATGGTAGACGCCGATGCCGGAAAAAGTGAACCGGGCCGGGTTCGGGGTCAGCGGCGTATCGGCGTTTTTCACCCGGCTGCCGTCGAGTACGAAATCCCCGTTCGGATGATGCGGCGGATTGTCGACCAGCACCAGATGGGCCTGGTCGTGGCCGGCGGCGAGCCGCGCCAGCGGTTCGGCAAGCCGGCTGAAATCAAATTCGCAGTAAATGTCGCCATTGACCACGGGGAATACCTCGCTCTCGATCAAGGGAAGCGCGGTGGCGATTCCGCCCGCCGTTTCCAGCGCGCTGACTTCGCGCGAATACTCGATCGACACGCCGAACGCGGCGCCGTTCCCCAGCGCATCCTCGATCTGCTGGCCGAGATGGGCATGGTTGATGACGATATGGGTGAAACCGGCCGCACGCAGGCGCTCGATGTGCCAGACGATGAGCGTCTTGCCGCCCACCGAGAGCAGCGGCTTGGGGGTGTGGTCGGTGAGCGGGCGCATGCGTTCGCCGCGGCCGGCCGCCAGGATCATCGCCGTGGCCGGATTCAAAATGTATACCCCGCCTGTGGCTGCCGATCCTGCAACGCATCCAGCAAAAATAGCAGCGGCTTCAGTTCGTCGTAGCGTTCGCACGCCTTGCGCAGGTAGTGCATCACCCGCGGCATGTCCTTCAGGTAGCCGTCCTTGCCGTCGCGGTGGTGCAGCCGCGCGAAAATGCCGAGCACCTTGATCTGGCGCTGCGCGCCCATCCACTCGAAATCGCGCCAGAACTCGCCGAAATCCTCGCGCACCGGCAGGCGGGCAGCACGCGCCTTTTCCCAGTAGCGGATCACCCAATCGAGCTGCTGCTCCTCGTCCCATTGGATGTAGGCGTCGCGGTAAATCGAGGCGAGATCGTAGGTGATGGGGCCGTAGACCGCATCCTGGAAGTCGAGGATGCCGGGATTGGGCTCGCTCACCATCAGATTGCGCGAATGCCAGTCGCGATGCACGTAGACCTGCGGTTGTGCCAGGTTGTTGGCGAGGAGGCGCTCGAACACGGTCTCGAGGATGGCTTTCTGCTCGTCCTTCATGGCGACGCCCAGATGCTTCGCCACGTACCACTCGGGAAACAGCATCAGTTCGCGGGTCAGCAGTGCGCGATCGTAGTCCGGCAGCACCCCGGGACGGCTCGCCTGCTGGATGCGGATCAGCGCGTCGTTCGACGCCAGGTACAGTTCGCGCGCCACGTCTTGATTGGATGCGGCTTCGTCGAGCGCCGACAGATAGGTGGTATTGCCCAGATCGGTCAACAGCAGAAAGCCCCGGTCGAGGTCCTGTGCCAATACCTGCGGTACATTCACGCCGGCATCGGCAAACAACCGGGCGACGGCAATGAACGGCCGGCAATCCTCATGCGCCGGCGGGGCGTCCATCACGATATAATCGCGGCCTTTGGCAGTGACGCGAAAATAGCGGCGAAAGCTGGCGTCCGCCGACGCCGGGGCGATGTCCAGCGACTCGCCTCCCAGTTGTCGGGCGGCCCAGCCCTGTAAAGCTTGCAAACGTTCCACTGCCACACTGCTCCGAATAACGCTGTTTCTGATAACCCTGGCCCGGATTTTACATCGCTTGTCCACCTTGCCCGGCTTTACGCTCGTCGTCCTGTTGCTGACTGCCGGTTCCGCGGCGGCGGACGGGCTTGTGCTGAAAAAGGACGTCGAACTGAAAGGCTCGACGGCGGCGGGCAAGGACGGGCCGTTGTTCCTCACTGCGGACAAGATCGAATCGACCGCCCCCGATGTCATCGAGGCCAGCGGCAAGGTGGCAGCCCGCCAGGCCGGGCAGAATTTCTTCGCCGACTGGCTGCGCTACAACACCACGCAGAACCGGGTGGAGGCACGCGGCCGGGTTCGTCTGGAACAGCCCGCGCTCCTGGTGGATGGCGATGCGCTCAAACTCGACCTGGACGACTACAGCGGCGAGCTCGCCCAGCCGGTCTATCATTTGGTCGCCCAGCATGGACGGGGCGACGCCAGCCACATCGACTTCGTCGACAAGGAACACTACAAACTGCAGGACGCCACCTACACGACCTGCCCGGTGGACAACGACGACTGGTTTCTCGAGGTGGACGACCTCGATATCGACAAGAGCCGCAATGTGGGAACGGCACGCAACGCCTCGCTCCATTTCCTCGGCGTGCCGATCCTGTATACGCCCTGGATGGATTTCCCGCTCAACGACGTGCGCAAGAGCGGCGTGCTGGCACCTACCTTCGGCACCACCCAGCGCAGCGGCGTCGACTTCCTGGTGCCCTACTACCTCAACCTCGCGCCCAACTATGACGCCACGCTGTATCCGCGCCTGCTGTCCAAGCGCGGTGTGCAGCTAGGTGGCGAATTCCGCTACTTGCTGAATGACGTCCATGGCGTGAACCGGCTGGAATACCTGCCCAATGACAACGTCGCAGGTCGTTCGCGCTGGAGCGCTGCGTTGAACAACATCTATCGCCTGAACGACACGACCGAGGCCGGTATGCTGTTCAACCGCGTGTCCGACAACGACTATTTCCGCGACCTGTCCAACCTGCTGGCCGTCACCTCGCTCACTCAGCTCAACCGCGAATTCTGGCTGACCACCCAGCACGCCAACTGGAGCGCGGACATTCGCGCGCAAAGCTACCAGACCCTGCAGGACTCCACCTCCGCCACGCCCATCCTCGAACCTTACGCACGGCTGCCCCAGGCGCGCCTGGGCATCTCGAAAACGTTCGGGAACGGTCTGGAATTCAAGATGGACAGCGAAGCCACCCATTTCGCCCACCCCACCCTGGTCGAAGGCACACGGGTGCTGGCCTATCCGACGCTGCGCCTGCCGCTCACCAACTCGTTCGGGTTCCTCACGCCGCAGATCGGCTGGCACAGCACCTACTATGCGCTGGACGATCGCGCACCGGTGCAACACATCAGCCGCAGCCTGCCCATCCTCAGCCTCGACAGCGGCGTGACCTTCGAGCGTCCGTTCCACTTTGCCAGCCAGGATTACACACAGACGCTGGAACCGCGCGCCTACTATGTCTACGCGCCCTACCGCGACCAATCGAACATTCCGGTATTCGATACCGCGCTGCTGGATTTCAGCTACGCGCAGATGTTCACCGAGAACCAGTTCATCGGCGGCGACCGCGTCAACGACGCCAACCAGCTGACGGTTGCCGTCACCAGCCGGTTCACCGAAGCGACCAGCGGGTTGGAACGGCTGCAGGTCACCCTCGGCCAGCGCTATTATTTCAGCACGCAGCAGGTCACCCTGCCCGGCATCGCGCCGCGCACCAGCAATGCCACCGACCTGCTGGCCGCCATCAGCGGACAGGTCACGCGCAACTGGCGCATCGACACGGCATGGCAATTCGACACCCAGAACGGCACCACCATCCGCCAGAACCTTGGCGCGTCCTATCGGCCCAGCCCCGGCCGTGTGATAAACCTGGGTTACCGCTTCATCGATCAGACCACGGAACAGGTCGACCTGTCCGCGCAGTGGCCGCTCGCCCAGCGCTGGTACGGCATGTTCCGCTACAACTATTCCTTCAAGGACAACAAGCTGGTCGAAGGCCTGGCCGGGTTTGAATACAATGGCGGATGCTGGGCGTTGCGCGCGGTGCTGCAACGGCTGGCAACCAAGGAAAATCAATCCACCGATGCGTTGTTCTTCCAGCTGGAGTTGAACGGAATGGGGCGCATCGGCTCCAATCCGCTTGACGTTTTGAAACATAGTGTTCCCGGATACAGGCCTAGCAATGAAATTATTCAAACGCCCTGAATGGCGCCGCCCGCACTGGGTCCTGGCGCTGCTGATCGCCGTGTCGGTCCTGTCGCCGGCCCATGCAGCCGTGCAGGAACTCGATCACATCGTCGCCGTCGTCAACGACGAAGTCATCACGCGCCAGGAACTGGCCCGGCGCTACGACGAGGTCGTGCACAACCTGTCGCGGCAGAACACCCCGCTGCCGCCGCGCGACGTACTGGAGAAACAGCTGCTCGAGCGCATGGTGACCGAGCTTGCGCTGCAGCAGCACGCGCGCGCCACCGGCATTCGCGTCGACCCGACGCAGGTCGAGCATGCCCTGCAACGCATCGCCGCCCAGAACAAGCTCGACATGGCCGGGTTGCAGGCCGCGCTTGAGAAGGACGGCCAGAGCCTCGACAGCATGCGCAACACCATCCGTAACGAACTTCTGATCGCCCGCGCGCGTGAACGCGACGTCGACAACCGCATCTCCGTCAGCGACGCCGAAATCGAAGGCTACCTGCAGACGCAGGCCCAGCAAGGCGTGGAAACAGAATACAACTTCGCCCACATTCTGGTCACCGTACCGGAAAACGCCTCACCCGAGCAGATCCAGGCACGCCACGCGCGAGCCGAGGACATCGTCGCCCAGCTTGCCAAGGGCGCTGATTTCGCCCAGATGTCAGCCAGTTACTCCGACGCCTCCAACGCGCTGCAGGGCGGTGAATTCGGCTGGCGCGCCAGCGGCAAGATTCCGACCCTGTTCGCCGATGCGCTGAAATCGATGCAGCCGGGCCAGATCAGCCCGATCCTGCGAAGCAGTAACGGTTTTCACATCCTCAAGCTCATCGACAAACGCGGACTCGATGCCACGCTCACCGTGACGCAAACGCACGCGCGCCACATCCTCATCAAGACCAACGAACTCACCTCGGAAGCCGACGCCCGCAACCGTCTGCTGCAACTCAAGGAACGCATCGAAAACGGCGCGAAATTCGAAGACATGGCACGTCTGCAATCCGAGGATGCCAGTGCCTCCAAAGGCGGCGACCTTGGCTGGATCAATCCGGGCGACACCGTCCCCGAATTCGAGAAAGCCATGAACGCGCTGAAGCCCGGCCAGATCAGCGACCCCATTCAAACCCCTTTCGGCTGGCACCTGATCCAGGTCCTTGAGCGACGCAATCAGGACGTCACGCAGGAACGCCAGAAACTGCTGGCGCGCCAGGCCATCCGCGAACGCAAGGGCGATGAGGCCTTCCAGGACTGGGTGCGCCAGATCCGCGACGCGGCCTATGTCGAAATCCGCCCGATCGATTGACCGGCCCGGATTAAAGAAGCCGTGGATTTGCCCCACCTCGCCCTGACGGCAGGCGAACCCGCGGGAATCGGGCCCGACCTGTGCATCGCCCTGTCGCAACATCCCCTGCCATGCCGGCTGTCGGTCCTCGGCGACGTCGAAGTGCTGCGCGACCGTGCGGCCCGGCTCGGCATCGCGGTCGACTTCAGCTGCGGCGACACTGCGCCGGCGCACCAGCCCGGCTGGCTGCACGTGCGCCACATTCCCGCCGCCGTCCCCGTTACGGCGGGCACGCTCGACACCCGCAATAGCGCCCATGTGCTGGCCCTGCTCGACGCTGCCCTCTCAGGCTGCCTCGACGGATCATTTCACGCTGTCGTCACGGCGCCGGTACACAAGGGCATCATCAACGATGCCGGTTTCGCCTTCATGGGCCATACCGAATACCTGGCCGACCGCAGCGGCACGCACCGGGTCGTCATGATGCTCGCCGGCGGCGGCCTGCGTGTCGCGCTTGCCACCACCCATCTTCCCTTGCGCGCCGTCGCCGACGCCATCACGCCCGACCTGCTCGTCGAGGTAATCCGCATCCTGCACGCCGACCTGCAGCGCAAATTCGGCATCGCCTGCCCGCGCATTGCCGTCGCCGGCCTCAATCCCCACGCGGGCGAATCCGGCCATTTGGGGCGCGAGGAGATCGACGTCATCGAACCCGTGCTCGACCGCCTGCGCAGCGAAGGCCTGGACCTTGTCGGCCCACAGCCCGCCGACACGCTTTTCTCGCGCATTCGCCACGAGCCCTGCGACGCCGTGCTGGCGATGTATCACGACCAGGGCCTGCCGGTGCTCAAGTACGCCAGCTTCGGCGCCGGCGTGAACGTAACGCTCGGGCTGCCGTTCATTCGCACCTCGGTCGACCACGGCACCGCACTCGACCTCGCCGGCAGCGGGCGCGCGGAAGTAGGCAGCCTCATCGCCGCGATTGGAATGGCGCTGGAGATGGTGGGCAGTCAGCGGTAAGCCTTGACCGGAAACACCAGACTGCCCCTTACTGCTTACCCAATGCACACGCCCCGCAAACGCTTCGGCCAGAACTTCCTCATCGACGACGGCATCATCCACGCCATCGTCAATGCCATCCATCCGCAGCCAACCGACATCGTCGTCGAAATCGGCCCCGGCCTCGGCGCGCTCACCCAGCCGCTGCTCGAACGCCTGCCGCACCTGCATGCCGTCGAACTCGACCGTGACATCGTCGCGCGCCTGCAAAGGCGATGGCCGGCCGAACGCCTCACCGTGCATAGTTGCGACGCGCTGAAGTTCGATTTTGCACAGCTTGGCCACGACCTGCGCATCGTCGGCAACCTGCCGTACAACATTTCCACGCCACTGCTGTTCCACTTGATGAATTTCGCCGCGCACATCCGCGACATGACCTTCATGCTGCAGAAGGAAGTCGTCGAGCGCATGGTTGCCGCGCCGTCCACCCCCGACTTCGGACGGCTGTCGATCATGCTGCAGCGCCGTTTCCATCTCGAATGGCTGCTCGACGTCCCGCCCACCGCCTTCGACCCGCCACCCAAGGTCGACTCCGCCGTGGTCCGACTGATCCCCAGGACGCCGGCTGAAATCGTCACGCTCGACGAGGCGCTGTTTTCGCGTGTCGTTGCCGCCGCGTTCTCGCAACGCCGGAAAACGCTCAGGAACACCCTCGGCAGCCTGGTAAAGCCGGAAGACTTCACTACACTCGGCATCGATGCGGGGCTGCGCGCTGAAGCGCTGGCCGTGGCCGACTATGAGGCCCTCACCTTGCACCTGGCCAAGTGGTCCGATTAACCCGCCGGTCCATGACGGCATCGAAGCCCGTGAAAGATTTGCGTGTTCCGGCAGAGACCCATGCCTATTGGCGCCGGAACCAACTTGCGCATCGCGCCCCTAACGAAGACGCCACATTGCGCCGCCTGTTTCAACCTGCCTGAAAGGAATCCCCATGCACAAGCCATACGTCGCCCTTCCTCTGCTGGCCGCCTTGCTGCTTTCCGCCTGCGCGACCAACGACCTAGGCGAGCCGCGCGATCTGAACAAGACCCAGACGGGGGCGATCATCGGCACGGTCAGCGGCGCGGCACTCGGCGCGATCATCAACCACAGGAACCGCGGCAAGGGTGCGTTGATCGGCGCGGTCGGCGGCGGCCTCACGGGCGCAGGCGTCGGCTACTACATGGACCAGCAGGCCAAGGATCTGCAGAAGCAGTTGCTGCCGGAAATCCAGCGCGGCGACATCAGCGTGGAGAAACGCCCAGGGGACAACGCCTTGCTGGTCAGCATGACGTCCAACACCGGCTTCGATACCAATTCCGCCGTCCTGAAACCGGGCTATCTCCCGACGCTGAACAAGATTGCCCATGTACTGAATCAATATGGCAAGACGACGGTGACCGTGATCGGCCATACCGACAGCGTGGGCACGCACGCATACAATCAGGCCTTGTCCGAACGGCGCGCGCAGGCAGTGCTGGATTACTTCGCCACCCAGAACGTCAATCCGCTGCGCCTGGAGTCCTACGGCAAAGGCGAAACGGAGCCGCGCTCGGATAACGCCACCGAAGCCGGCCGCCAGTTGAATCGCCGGGTCGAATTATGGATTCTCCCCGTGGTCGCCAATTGAATCCGCATCCCCGCCCGGAAGCACTCATGATCGGCAACCCTGCACGCTTCAATCAGACCCTGGCCCTGTTCGACATGGCCAATGCGGAAGACCCCAACCTGGACGAAGGCCAGCCCAAGGAACTACTCTACGGCCGCCGCATGTCGGAGATGATCGGTCGCTTTGCGCCGGACGCATCAGAGGCGGCGCAGCTGGCGGTACGTGCCCAGCACATCCGTCGCTGGACGGTGCCGCGCACCAGTTACCCGATGACCAAGGAAGGCTACCATGCGTGGCGCACCGGCCTCTATACCTTCCACGCCAATACTGCCGGCGACCTGATGCGCCAGGCTGGCTATGACGACGCCATGATCGAGCGCGTCAAGAAAGCAGTGAGCAAGCGCGGCATCAAGGTCAATCCGGACTCGCAACTGCTGGAGGACATCGCCAACCTCGTGTTCATCGAGCACTACATGCTGGCGTTTGCCCGGAGCAAACCCGATTACGACGAGGCGAAATGGCTGGAGATCATCCGCCGCACCTGGGGCAAGATGTCGAAGAACGCGCAGGCCTTTGCCCTGTCCGGCAGAATCAGGCTGCCGGACCCCCTGGTGCCGCTGATCACCAAGGCGATCAGTTAGCCGACGCGGGCTGCGTCCAGCCGGCGGTGCCCTTCTGGATGAACTCGATCGGGTAACCATCCGGATCCTCAATGAAGGCAATGATCGTCGCACCGTGCGACATCGGGCCGGCCGGGCGCAGCACCTTGCCGCCCTTCGCGGCGGCGGCGTCGCATGCAGCGTAGGCATCGTCGACCTCGATGGCGATGTGGCCGTAGCCGCTGCCCACCTCGTATGAGTCGACGCCCCAGTTGTAGGTCAGCTCAAGCACGGCAGACCTGTCCTCGCTATCGTAGCCGACGAAGGCCAGGGTGAACTTGCCGCCGGGATAATCCTTGCGGCGCAGCAGTTTCATGCCGAGGACGTTGGTGTAGAAATCGATCGAGCGGTCGAGATCGCCCACTCGCAACATGGTGTGAAGGATTCGCATGATGGTTACACCTGGCTGGCGTTATACAAGAAACAGGGAGCTGCCCATTGTGCGCAACTCGGCGCGCCTTGCCAATGCATCGGGACACAGTTCGGCAACCACCGCCCAGAAACGCGGCGAATGATCGAGATGGACGAGATGGGCCAGTTCGTGCGCGGCGACGTAGTCGATGAGTGCGAGCGGCGCCTGCACCAGCCGCCAGTTGAGGCGGATATGGCCGCGCCGGGTGCAGCTGCCCCATTGCGTCTGTGCGTCGGACAGCGCAAAACGGCTGGGCCCGCGCCCCAGCCTGCGTGCGATGCGCGCAAGCCGCCAGGCCAGCAAACGTCCGGCACGGGCAATCAACCAGTCGCGTACCAGTTCTCCGGCATCCGCATCCAGTGGCGCATAGACCCGCAGGGTGTTACCGTGCCGGCGTATCTCGGGGAATAGCGAGGACCGGACATCGAGCCTCAACCGGCGTCCCAGATAGCGCAGTTCGTTCGCAGGCGTCGACTCCGCTTGCCGAACGTGTGCATGCATGCGCGCCCAGGTCCGATGCAGCCAGTCATGCTGTTGCCGCACATAGGTCTCGATCTCGGCACGTGGGGTCCAGCTCGGGGCATGGATACGTACCTCGTGCGCGGTAACCGTCAAGCCCAGCGTGCGGCGGCGGCGCGAACGTCGCAACAGATAGGGAACGGCGGCGTCGCCGATCTGCAGGACGCCGCTATTGGCGTGTGGCAGCAGGGGGCAACCTCGCCATTTCGGTTTCGATCCATGCTTCGACCATGCGCGTGAGTTCGGCGGCACTCTTGCCCTCGGTAGGAATCGCCGGGCCGATACGAACGGTCACCGTGCCGGGATGCTTGATGAAGGCATTCTTCGGCCACACTTCGCCGGCATTGTGCGCCACTGGCACGATGGGTGCCCCGGTTTCCGCCGCCAGCCAGCTGCCGCCGATGCCGTACTTGCCCTTTTCGCCAGGCGCGACGCGCGTGCCTTCGGGGAACACCAACACCCAGAACCCCTGTGCCAGCTTCTCCCTGCCCTGGCTGACGATCTGTTTCAGCGCCTCGCGCCCGGCGCTGCGGTCGATGGCGATGGGCGAGAGCATGCGGAATGCCCAGCCGAAGAACGGCAGCTTGAGCAGTTCCTGCTTGATCACCGGCGAGACCGGCGGAAACAGACACAGGAAGGCCACGGTCTCCCAGGCCGACTGATGTTTGGCGAGGATGACGGCAGGTTGCGCGGGCAGGTTCTCACGCCCCTCCACCACATAGCGGATCCCCACGACCCAGCTTGCCAGCCAGATCACGGTATGGTTGTAGCCGGTAATCAAGCGGTAGCGCGTGTGCGCCGAAAAAGGGAAGCTGAAGAACGCCACCATACTGAAGAAAATCGTCAGCGCAGTCTGCAGGACCGCGAAAATCACCGACCGGATCAGGCTCATGCCGCAGTCTTGAGCAGGTGATCGACTGCCTCGCCCAGGTCGGCGTAGACCGGCGTATTCTCGGGCAGCCCGCCGGCCGCCAGGGTCCGCTCGCCTTTCCCGGTACGCACCAGCAACGGGCTTGCCCCCACGCTGGCGGCCGCCAGCAGGTCACGCAACGAATCGCCTATCGCCGGAACGTCCCGCAAGTCACGCCCGTAACGTGCCGCGATCTCGTCGAACAACCCTGGCTTGGGCTTGCGGCAGCCGCAGTTCATATCGGCCGCATGCGGGCAGTAGAACACCGCCTCGATACGCCCGCCCGCCTGCGACACCGCCTTGTGCATCTTGGCGTGGATGGCGTTCAGCGTCGCCATCTCGAACAGCCCGCGCGCCAGCCCGGACTGATTGGTCGCCACCACCACGCGCCAACCCTCGCGTGTCAACCGCGCGATCGCCTCCAGACTGCCGGGAATGGGTTTCCATTCGTCCGGAGACTTGATGAACTGATCGGAGTCGAAGTTGATGACGCCGTCGCGGTCGAGAATGATGAGCTTCATGAACGAAATATTACGCCGCCAGACGCGACAAGTCCGCAACCCGGTTCATCGTCCGGTGCAGCTGGTTCAGCAGGGCCAGGCGGTTGGCTTTGAGAGCGGGATCGTCGGTGTTGACCATCACATTGTCGAAGAAGGCGTCGACCGGAGATTTGAGCGCGGCGAGTGCCTGTAACGACATAGTGTAATCACCGGCCTCGAAGGCGGCGTCAGCGGCAGGTGCGATTTCGGCGAGCGCGCTGAACAGAGCTTTTTCCGCGTCCTCGACGAAGCGTGCCGGGTCGGCCTGTTCTCCGATGTTTCCCTCGGCTTTTTTCAGGATGTTGCCGACGCGCTTGTTGGCGGCGGCAAGCGCAGGCGCCTCAGGCAAGTGAGCGAATTCGCGCACTGCGATCATGCGTCTTCCGACTTGATGAAAACGATCTGGACGCAACGCCAGTACAGCATCGATGGTTTGAGCCGACGACCCTTCTTCGCGTAGGAAGTTGGCGAAGCGGTCGTAGATAAAGTCCGTAACTTCAGACACTGCCTCTGGGCGAAGCGGCACGTTAAAGGCCGCTGATGCCTCTCGAACTGAGGAAGACAAGGGCAAGTGGTGTTCGGCGAGTAGGCGAATAACTCCGATCGCGTGACGACGCAGCGCAAATGGGTCCTTGTCGCCCGTCGGTTTTTCGCCAATGCCGAACAATCCAATCAGGGTTTCCAGCTTGTCGGCCAGCGCCACACACACACCCACGTCGTTGCGCGGTAGCTCATCACCAGCAAAGCGCGGCTTGTAGTGATCCTCGATGGCGAAGGCGATGTCGTCGGTCAGTCCGTCGTGCTGCGCATAGTAGCGCCCCATGGTGCCCTGCAGCTCAGGAAACTCGCCGACCATATCGGTCAGCAAATCGGCCTTCGCTAGGAGCGCGGCCTGGTCGGCCTTGAGTGCAAGCGCTTCGCCGCCGATCTGCTGGCCAATAGCACGCGCGATCGCTTGTACACGCGTCACACGCTCGCCCTGGGTGCCGAGCTTGTTGTGGTACACCACCTTGGCCAGCCCCAATACGCGCGAATCGAGCGCTTTCTTGCGATCCAGGTCGAAGAAGAACTTGGCATCGGCCAGACGCGGCCGCACCACGCGTTCGTTGCCGCCAATCACCGCAGACGCATCGTCGGGCGAAATATTCGAGACGATGAGGAACTGGTTGGTCAGCTTGCCCGCCGCGTCCAGCAGCGGGAAATATTTCTGATTCGCCTTCATGGTCAGGATCAGGCATTCCTGCGGCACTTCGAGAAAAGCTTCCTCGAACTGGCCGACCAGCACGTTGGGACGTTCGACCAGCGCGGTGACCTCGTCCAGCAGCGCATCGTCCTCAACCGGCTTCAGGCCCAGCGGCGCGGCAGCGGCCTGCAACTGGCGGACGATCTCGGCGCGGCGCTCGGCAAAGCTCGCGATCACCGCGCCCTCATCCGTCATTTGCAGGGCATAGCAGTCGGCATGGGTGATCGCCACCGGATCCACGCGCGCTTCGAAACGGTGTCCCTGCGTCATGCGGCCTGCCTCCAGGCCGAGCACCGAGATGGGGACGACCTCCGCGCCATGCAGCGCAATCAAGCCATGTGCCGGGCGCACGAAATGGACGGTTTCCCAGCCCTCGCCCGATGGGTCGGGATAGGTCATCACCTTGGGGATGGGCAATTTTTCCAGCGCCACGTCGAGCGCACGTTGCAAACCCTCCCTCAATGTGGTGCCGGGCGCGATACTGTCGTGGAAGAGTGCTTCGTTCTTGCCATCCGGCGCGCGGCGCAACTGGCCGACCGCGGATGCGTCCGCACCCAGCGCAGCCAGACGCTTCAATAGCGCAGGGGTGGCGTTGCCGCCGGCATCCAGCCCTACACTGACAGGCATCAGCTTGGTCGATACCGGCTTGTCGGCTGCGCACGCCAGTACGCCTGCAACATGTACGCCGAGTCGACGCGGCGAGGCAAAGCTGGTGACCGCAACACCCGGTTCAGCCAATCCCTGCGCGACCAGGCTTTCCGCCAGCGCAGCAGCGAAACTCTCACCCAACTTTTTCAGTGCCTTGGGCGGCAGTTCCTCGACAAACAGTTCAACCAGCAGGTTCTGCGCGCTCATGCTGCCGCCTTCTTTTCAATCTGCGCCAGCACGTCGTCCGCCCAGGCTTTGGGCGCCATCGGGAAGCCCAGCCGCGCGCGGCTGTCGAGATAGCTCTTCGCCACGCTGCGCGCGAGGTTGCGAATGCGGCCGATGTAGGCGGCGCGTTCGGTCACCGAGATCGCCCCGCGCGCATCGAGCAGGTTAAAGGTGTGTGCGGCCTTCAATACCTGCTCGTAGGCCGGCAGCGCAAGCTGCGCCGCCATCAGTTCCTGTGCCGTCTTCTCGTGTGCACCGAAGGCGGTGAGCAGGAAGTCGACGTCACTGTGCTCGAAGTTGTAGGTCGATTGCTCGACCTCGTTCTGGTGATAGACGTCGCGGTAGGTCAGGCCCTCGGTCCAGACGAGGTCGTAGACGCTCTCGACACCCTGCAGATACATGGCGAGGCGTTCCAGGCCGTAGGTGATCTCGCCGGTGATCGGCTTGCAGTCGATGCCGCCGACCTGCTGGAAATAGGTGAACTGAGTCACTTCCATGCCGTTCAGCCACACTTCCCACCCCAGGCCCCAGGCGCCGAGCGTGGGGTTCTCCCAGTCGTCCTCGACGAAGCGCACGTCGTTCTTCTTCAGGTCAAAACCCAACGCTTCCAGCGAGCCGAGATAGAGCTCCAGGATATCGGCCGGCGCCGGCTTCAACACCACCTGGAACTGGTAGTAATGTTGCAACCGGTTGGGATTGTCGCCATAGCGGCCGTCCTTGGGACGGCGGCTGGGCTGCACGTAGGCCGCCTTCCACGGCTCGGGGCCGAGCGCGCGCAGGAAGGTCGCGGTGTGGGAGGTGCCGGCGCCGACTTCCATGTCGTAGGGCTGCAGCAACGCGCAGCCGCGCTCGCCCCAGTAGCGTTGCAGGGTGAGGATAATGTCCTGAAAGGTGGGTTTCACGGCGAATAAACGGCTTTTCGGGAAAGCGGCATTTTACCGTGCTTGGCTGACGTTTCCAGGCGAAACGCTGAAAATTGGAGCTTATTGCATGCCAGGCGGATCAGATGCCGGCATACCATTCGTAGCCTTGATCCTCCCAGTAGCCGCCCTTGCCGCCTGCGATGGTGTCCAGACGGTCGACCAAGGCTATCTGCATGACGTATTTGGCCATTTTGTAGCCCAGCTGGCGCTCGACGCGCACCCGGATCGGCGCACCGTTCTTGATGGGCAACGGTACATCGTTCAGTTCATAGGCAAGCAGGGTCTGGGCGTGCCAGGCGTCTTCCATGTCGATGCTCTCGTAATAGCGCGTTCCCATGTCGTCCATCGGGTCCGCACAATAGAACACCACGTAGCGTGCCGAGGGATGCGGTTTGACCTGTTCCAGCACCCGGCTCAGCTGCACGCCCTTCCATTTTCCGATCGCGCTCCAGCCTTCCACGCAATCATGGCGGGTGATCTGGGTCCGGCTGGGCAAGGCTTTCAAATCGTCGAGCGAATAGGCGCGCGGTTGCGCCACCAGGCCGCCGACCTGCAGCCGGTAATCGGCAAACTGATTGGCCACGAGCGCCTGATAAATCGGGTTGGCCGGGTTGTCAGTGCCATTGCTGCGGAAATCCGGAGACAGGTCGGCCTCGGTGAACTCCTGCGCCATGGCCTTGCGCGGCAGCAACAGGCGTTGTGCGCCAAACGTCAGTTTCTCCGCGCTGTCCAGCATCCGTGTGAACCACGCGCTATGCGACAGCCGATCGCACCCTGACAGCAGCAGCGTACCGCCGGCGGCCAGCGCGCGCAGCAAGAACCGCCGGCGGCCGTTCCCCTGACTAGGCATGCTTGTCCTCGTCGGCTGCAATCCGGTAACGGCCGGTCAGCATCGAGCGCAGGTTGTTCCAGAAACCGCTGACGATCACCTCGAACACATGGATGAACACGAATGCCACCAGTGCCCAAGCCACCAGGAAATGGAGCGTGCGTGCCGACTGGCGACCGCCGAATACGTCGATCCAGCCCGGAACCAGCGAATCCAAGCCCGGCGACATGGCCCATCCCATCAGGATCAACAGGGGAAACAGCACGAATACCACGACGAGGTACGCGAGTTTTTGCAGGATGTTGTAGCGTCGGGCGGCCTCGCCTCGCGCATGCCGCAGCAACAGGTGATCCTTGATGGACCGCCCGATCGAACGCCAGTCGGTTCGGGTTGGCGTGAGGTCGCGCACCAGGTGGCGGCTGGCCAGCGTGTAGGCCAGGTAGGCCAGGCCATTGATAACCAGCACCCAGGCAAAAAAGAAGTGCCAGCGCCGCGCCATTGCCAGCCATTGCCCGCCCGGAAGCGTGATCCACGCGGGAAAACCGCGCTGGACCGGCAGGCCGCCCATCTCGGCCGACAAGCCCAACACGCCGGTCGTGTCGTACTCATGGCCCAGAATGCGCGTGACGCCTTTCGGATTGCCCTGCGCATCCATACGTGCAACCATTTGCAGGACAGGCGGACGTCCCGTATAGGACGATTTCCCCCAGTTCAGCGCCGGGTGCGCGTTGAATATCTGGAGCCCGCTCATCAGCAGCACGACAAAGGCAAGCACGTTGACCCAGTGCATGAGGCGAACCGGCCAGGCGTGTCGCCGGTACCAGACGGTCTGAACCCCTGCAGCGGTATCGTGTGGCGGCATGGAGCCCTCAGCCTGGTACGCGGGAACAATTCAACATAGGCGAGAAGCGCATAAAACCCAAGCCCGGGCCAAAAGGCGTCCCAGTCAGGTGTTTTCCGCCTCCAGCACCTCGATCTGACCGGACAGTTCGAGCCATTTTTCCTCCTCACGCGCCAGCTCGTCATTGACGTGCTGGAGCAACCGGCCCGTTTCCGTGATGTCCCCGACCGACAGGGCTCCGGCCAGCCTCGCTTCAAGCGCGGCTTTCTCGGCCTGCAGCGCGGCCATGCTCTTGTCGAGCTTTTCCAATGCCTGTTTCAGCGGTTTGAGTTTCCCCGAAGGTGCTGCACGTTTCGCAGCGACAGGCGGCGCCTCGACCTTGGGCGGTTCGGCGGCTTTGCCTGCCTCTTTCAAGCTCTCACGCAGCCGCTTGCCCTCGTCCAGCAGATAGCGCTGGTAATCGTCCAGATCGCCGTCGAATGGCTCCACGCCGCCACGCGTCACCAGCCAGAATTCGTCGCACACCGCGCGCAGCAACGCGCGGTCGTGGCTGACCAGCATCACCGTGCCCTCGAATTCGTTCAAGGCCATCGCCAACGCCTCACGCGTGGCCAGATCGAGGTGGTTGGTCGGTTCATCCAGCAGCAACAGGTTCGGACGCTGCCACACGATCATGCACAGCACGAGCCGCGCCTTTTCACCACCACTCATGGTGCCGACCGCCTGCTTGACCATGTCGCCACTGAAGTTGAAGGTACCGAGGAAATTGCGCAGGTCCTGCTCGCGACTGCTGAACTGGCCGGCCCCACCGTTGGCAATCGTGTCGCGCGCCAGCCGGATCATATGTTCCAGCGGCGTGTCGGCAGGGCGCAGCACGTCTAGTTCCTGCTGCGCGAAATAGCCGATATTGAGGCCCTTGCCTTCGGTGACGGCACCATCAACCACCGGCAGCGTGCGCGCGACGGTCTTCACCAGGGTCGACTTGCCCTGGCCGTTGGCGCCCAGGATGCCGATACGCTGCCCGGCGAAGACCGACTTGCTGACGTGCTGCACGATCACGGTCGGCGGGGTGCCGAGCGACGCGTCGGCAGGCGGCGGGTAGCCGAAGCTGGCGTCGTCGATCGTCAGCATGGGATTGGGCAGGTTGAGCGGCTCCTTGAATTCGAAGGTGAAATCCGCACTCGCCAGCATCGGCGCCAGCTTTTCCATGCGACCCAGCGCCTTGACCCGGCTTTGCGCCTGCTTGGCCTTGCTGGCCTTGGCCTTGAAACGGTTGATGAAGGCCTGCAGGTGGGCGATCTTGTCCTGCTGGCGGGCGAACGCTGCCTGCTGCAGCGCCATCTGCTCGGCGCGCATGTCCTCGAACGTGCTGTAGTTGCCGCCGTAACGGGTGAGTTGGCCGTTTTCGATATGGATGGTGACGTTGGTTACGGCATCGAGAAACTCGCGGTCATGACTGATCACCAGCATGGTGCCGGGGTATTTCTTGAGCCAGGCCTCCAGCCATACTAGTGCATCGAGATCCAGGTGGTTGGTGGGCTCGTCGAGCAGCAGTAGGTCGGACGGACACATCAGCGCGCGCGCCAACTGCAATCTCATGCGCCAGCCGCCGGAAAAGCTGTTGACCGGTTGATTCAGTTCGCGCACCTGAAAGCCCAGTCCCAGGATCAGCGCCTGCGCGCGCGATTGCGCATCGTGGGCGCCGGCGTCGTGCAGCGCCATGTAGGCGTGCGCCATGCGCTCGCCGTCGTCGCTCGCCTCGGCGGCAGTCACCTCGGCCTGCGCCTCGGCCAACTGGGTGTCGCCGGCGATGACGAAATCGGTCGCGCTCTCGCTCGTCTCCGGCATGTCCTGCGCCACCTGTGCCATGCGCCACTGCGACGGCATCGAAAAGTCGCCCTTGTCTTCGTGCAGGGTGCCGTTCAGGAGCGCGAACAGGCTGGACTTGCCGGCGCCGTTGCGGCCGACCAGACCGGCCTTTTCGCCGGGGTTGATCGACACCGACGCGTTGTCGAGCAGGACCTTGGCACTACGCCTAAGGCTGAGATTCTTGAGGATGATCATGCAGACGATGCGGTGCGCCGAAACGCCCCGCCCAAACCGAAAGCCGGATTCTACCTTGCCGCCACGATTCGCCCGGCCGGCATGTCGACTGTTTAGCGCTTCGACACGGGATGACGGTTTTCCGTCAACTCACGCCACGACTTGAACCGGAGCTCCAAACAGGGCCCACGCATCCATTTGTTTTATTTATATTTTTTTCGTCACGGGCACTGCCGTTCAGATGGCACAGGCATTGCAAGTATCCAGGCAAGCAAGCCAACCAAGGAGCACATCATGAAACTGCAATTCGGCAAAAACCAACTGGTCCTCGAACTCAGTTCCTCACCTTTTGCCTGGTTCCACGGCCAGACCGAACGCATGAGCCTCACCAGCCTGTCGCTGCTGTTCGTGCAGTTCTCCCTGTTTGCCCGTCAGCCTGCCGTCTGATGCAAGTAGGTCGAGCCACCAGCGTGAGCATCAATCTGTCTCGCTCGCCGTTGGGATTCTTTAGCGGCAGCACCTGCCGCATGTCGATGTTCAGCCTGACGCTGCTGTTCGTCGAATTCCGGGTGCTGCGACGCACGGCCGCGCATTGCGCGTGACCGCCTAACGGCGGATTTCCAGTATTGCCTCCAGCCCACCTTGCGGGCGATTGCGTAACACCACCTTCAAACCGTTCGTTTCCGCCAGCTGCCGCACGATCGCCAGCCCGAGGCCCGTTCCCCCCGTTGCCTGCGAACGCGACGTTTCCAGCCGATAGAACGGCCTGAACACTTTCTCCAGCTGATCATTCGGAATGCCGGCACCGGCATCGCGCACGATCACGCGCGCCAGATTCCCGGTGCATTCCAGCACCAGCTCGACCGGCGTGCCGCCGCCATAGCGCTGCGCATTCTGGATCAGGTTCGACACGATCTGCCGCACTGCCAGACGACCAGCCTCGATCATGCACGGCGCCGCGCCCGGCCAAGGCAGATCCGCATCGACGGCCGCCTCTTCCAGCAAACCGGCAAGGTCGAAGCGCGTCCGGCTTTCCGCCTGGGTCGTGCGCGCCAGTTCCAGATAGCCGGTGATCAGCTTGTTCATGTCGGCCAGATCGGCCACCGCACGGTCGATGCGCGCCGGGCTGGAGGCATCGCGCAACATTTCCAGGTTGAGCTGCAGTCGTGTCATGGGGGTACGCAGGTCATGCGAAATGCCTGCCAACAGGGTGGTGCGGTTATCCAGCAGCGCACGCACCTCGGCCGCCATGGTGTTGAAACGACGGGCGAGTTCGGCGAGTTCGGCAGGGCCGGTTTCCGGCAAGGGTTCCGGAAGCTCGCCCGCCCCGACCTGGCCGGCCGCGTCCGCCGCCCGCGCCAGTGGCACGGTGATGCGGCGCACCAGGAACAGCGCGGTCAGCAGACTGAGGAATGTGCCCAGGGCGATCACCGCGATCGCCGCCAGCGGCGGCTTGACGGCGTAGCGGCGCGGGAAGAAGCCGACGTGCAGGTCATGGCCGCCCACCGGAATGTCCAGCCAGGCCGCTTCGGTTCCGGGTACGCCGCGCAGGATCACGTCGTCGCCGACGCGCCGGCTCAGTGCATCCTCGATCTGGGTACGAAAAGCGAAATGCGGCGCGTCTGCCGTCGCGCCGATATTCAAGGTCGTCAGACGCAAACCATGGCGGCGCGCCAGTTCGCGCTCGAACGCCGCGCGCGTCTGCGGCGGCAGTTCCACCCAGGTTTGCGCCGACAGCACGATCAGGCCGGCCAGATCGTCGGCCGAGCGCTCCGCCACCGGAACGATCAGCGTGCGATACACCACCCAGAACGCAGCCGCCTGGAACACGATGAACGCCAGCGCCAGCGTCAGTGCGGTGCGGGCGAACAACGAACGGGGAAAGTGCTTCACCCTTTGCCCTGCGGCACGAACAGGTAGCCCTGTCCGCGCTGGGTACGGATATAGGCTGGATTGGCCGGGTCATCCTCGATCTTCTTGCGCAGGCGATTCACCCGAACGTCGATGCTGCGGTCGAACGGATCGCGCTCGAATCCACGCAGCTGGTCCATCAGCCAGTCGCGTGACAGCGCACGGTTGGCATGGGTGACAAAGATTTCCAGCAGTTCGTATTCGCCGCTGGTCAGCGGGATCTCGGCATCGGCTCGACTGAGCGTCCGGGCGTCGAGGTTGACGCTGAACGGGCCGAAACGCACCAGTCGGGCGGTTTCGGCCGCGGCCGGTGCTGCGGCGCCATTCTGCCGCCGCAACACCGCGCGGATACGGGCCAGCAGTTCACGCGGATTGAACGGCTTGGGCAGATAGTCATCGGCGCCGACCTCGAGGCCGATGATGCGGTCGACGTCTTCACCCCGGGCCGACAGCATGATGATGGGAGGGAAGCCCGGCTGCGCGCGCAAGCGCCGCGCGACCGACAGGCCGTCCTCGCCCGGCATCATCCAGTCGAGCACCAGCAGATCCGGCAGGCGGGCGGCCAGCAGGCGATCGAGCGCGGGGGCGTCTTCAGCCGTTTCGACCCGATAGCCCTGGCTCGTCAGGTATTCGGCCACCAGTTCGCGGATACCCGGGTCGTCGTCGGTCACATAAATGATGTCTTTTTCCATGTGGCAAATATATCAGCAGGGACGGCACGCTATCCGCCGGTTACACACTGTTACAAAATCACCCCTGCGTGAAACAGTGCGCTTACTTTCCTCAACCAAACTGCGAAGCGTGGAAGCGAAACAGGCAACCACAGAAATGGAGACCACGATGAACACACGACGAAACTGGATTATTGGGCTGGCCGGATTGGGACTGGTGATTGCCGTCCCGGTTCAGGCAGCACCGAATTTCATGGATGGCGTGATCATCGTGGCCAAGCGCGACCGCGCCGACGAGGCTCGGCAGGATGCGCGCGATGCCCGCCGGGACGAACGGCGCGCGACCCGCCGCGAAACCGTTCGCGAGGAGCCGGAAGGCTACGGCTACGGCTACGAGCGTCGTCAGCAACGCAAATTCGAGGACGACGGTCGCCCCCGCGACCGCCGCTGACCCCAGAGCGCAAGTACTGAATTCACTGCAACAAGGAGAGTAAGCATGAAAACACGCCTTTTGAACACGACGCTGGTCGCCGCCCTGATTGTCGCCAGCGGCGGCGCGTACGCCGGCCCTGGCCGTTATGACGCGGATGGCTTTGTCACCCGTGCCCGCGTGGTTTCGAGCACGCCGATTTACGACACGGTCAACGAGCCGCGCCGCGAATGCTGGACAGAAACCGTCGGCCACGAAACCCGCAGCTACCGGGAAGGAAATGGCGGCGGCGGTGCGATTCTCGGCGCCATCGCCGGTGGCCTGCTCGGTTCCACCGTCGGCAAGGGCGACGGCCGGGTGGCCGCCGCTGCCGTGGGCGCAGCCACCGGCGCCGTGGTAGGCGACCGCTGGAATGGCAGCGGCACACGCTACGAAGAAACGCGCCCGCGTCAGGTCGAGCGCTGCCGCGTCCAGGACAACTATCGCCAGGTGCTCAGCGGCTACGACGTGCGCTACCGCTTCCAGGGCCGCGAATACAGCACCCGCCTGCCGTACGACCCCGGCAAGTGGCTGACGCTCAACGGAAATTTTTCGGTGGCCGATGATCCGCGCGATGCGCGCTGGAACGACGACCGCGGCGACTGGAACGATTGACGCACATCCGCAGACCCGTCCCTATCTGTAAAGGAGAACAACCATGTTACGCACCCTGCTGATTGCAGCCGCCCTGCTCACCGCCTCCAGCGCCTCTTTCGCCCATGGCGGCAGCTACGGTTATGGCCGCGTGGTATCGGTCGAGCCGAACGTTGTCATTTCGTTCGGGACCTATCGGCCCGATGGTTTCCGGGTCCTGTACGAGTCGGGCGGAAGCCGCTACTGGACCCGAACGTCGTACTATCCCGGCCCCACCATCATGCTGCCGCCGCCCTATCGGGTCGAGCGCGTCTATTACCGTGATGACTACAGGCCCTGGGATGATCGCGGCTGGAACCACCGCCACGGCGAGCGGGATGGCTGGCGCGAGGAACGCCGGGAACATCGCCGCGAGCATCGTCGTTATGACTACGACTGAGCCGGCCGGAACCTAGGGCATGCGGGTCGACGCATCAGGCCCGGATGCGGGGAATCCAGATCAGATTTCCACCCGTGAACCCAGTTCGATCACCCGGTTTGCAGGCAGGTTGAAATATTCCACCGCACTTCCGGCATTGCGCGACAACCACCGAAACAGCTGCTCTCGCCAGTGGGACATCCTGCTGTCGACCTCCTGGCTGGAGACGATGGTTTCGCGGCTCAGGAAATACGAGGTCTGCATGGGCTCGAACGCCAGGCCGAATTGCGGCCCCAGGCCTTCGAGCGCAGCGGGCACGTCGGGACGGTTTTTGAAACCGAAGGTGAGGATTACGGCATAGGCTTCGTTGCCCAAGGGTTCGACACGCATCCGGTCCTCGAACGCCACCCACGGTTCGGTCTTGATTCTGACGGTGAGGAATACCAGCCGTTCGTGCAGCACCCGGTTGTGGTTCAGGTTGTGCAACAGCGCATGCGGCACGGTGTGGGCACTGGCATTGAGGAATACCGCGGTTCCCGGGACGCGCGTCGGCGGATGCGCCATGAGACCGGCGAGGAAATCGGTCAGGGGAATATCCACCGCGCCAACCTGAGTCAACAGACAGCGCCTTCCGCGCACCCAGGTTCGCATGACGATGAACACCAGGGTCCCCAGGATCAGCGGAAACCAGCCGCCCTCGGTGATTTTCAGCAAGCTGGATGAAAAGAATGCGGCATCGATCAGCAGGAACATGGCAGTCACCGCAAGACTGCCGAACAGGCCATAGCCCCACCCATAATGAATGACGAAAAAGGTGAGCAGCGTCGTCACCAGCATGGTGCCGGTTACGGCGAGCCCGTATGCGGCGGCGAGGTGGTCCGACTTGCCAAAGCCGGCGACCACCGCCACGACCAGCACGAACAGCAACCAGTTGACGACCGGAATGTATATTTGCCCGAATGCCTTGGACGACGTCTGCACCACCTGCATGCGTGGCAGGTAACCCAGCTGGATGGCCTGCCGCGTGAGCGAGAAGGCGCCGGTGAGGGTCGCCTGAGCGGCGATCACTGTCGCAGCGGTAGCCAGCAGCACCATGGGATAGAGCGCCCATGCAGGGTAGAGTAGAAAGAAGGGATTGTGTCCGGCAGCGGGTATCCGCGACAACAGGGCGCCCTGACCCAGATAATTCAGCACCAGAGCAGGAAACACCAGGCCATACCACGCCAGCCGGATCGGCGCGCGGCCGAAATGCCCCATGTCGGCGTAGAGTGCTTCGGCACCGGTAAAGGCCAGCAGCACGGCCCCCAGCACTACGAACGACGCAAAGCCGTGCTGGGTGATGAACCACCAGGCATGTTCCGGATACAGCGCGTTCAGTACCTGTGGATAGTGCGCTATCTGGTATACGCCCCCCACCGCCAGCGCGACAAACCAGAGCATTGCGATCGGACCGAACCAGGCGCCCACGCTGGCCGTGCCATGCTGCTGCATGATGAACAAGCCGGTGAGTACGGCGATTGCCAGCGGCATCACATAGGGTTCGAACACATGGGTGCCGACCGACAGGCCCTCGACCGCCGACAGCACCGAAATCGCAGGGGTCAGCACGGCATCGCCGTAGAACAGTGCAGCTCCCGCCATGCCGGCCAGCGCCACCATACGCAATGCACGCGGCCGCTCCGCTACGGCCTGCCGTGCCAGCGCAAGCAAAGCCATGATGCCGCCTTCGCCGTGGTTGTCGGCACGCAGCACCAGCAACACGTATTTCAGGGACACCACCAGCATCAACGCCCAGAAAATCGCCGACGCGGCGCCTAACACGGTCTCGGGCCCGGCGGGGATGCCATGGGCCGGGCTCAGGGTTTCCTTCAGGGCATAGAGCGGACTGGTGCCGATGTCACCGTAGACGACACCGAGCGCGGCAAGGGTCAGCGCCGCGCGGCTGTGAGCGTGTGCTTCCATGAAGCAAAGTGACTGGCCGGGAGATGTGAAGCCGGCAGATTATTCGTGGTGCACGACAAACGCAACTTCAGTGGTGAAATTGCCGATACCTCGATGGTTGGTCAACGTCCAGCCTGTGTCCTTCAAATGATGCGTGAGTTCGCGCGTCATCGCCGGATTGCCGCAGATCATCACGCGGTCATGTTCCGGATCGGGGGCGGGCAGGCCGAGGCGTTGCGACAACGCCCCCGAACGGAACAGATCGCCGCCGCGTTCAGGGGTGGGGAACGGCTCGCGCGTCACGGTCGGCACGTAATACAGCTGTGGGTTGTCCATCGCCTCGATTTCGGCACGGTAGGCCAGTTCGGCCACTGTGCGCACCGAGTGCACCAGCACCACGTTCTCATAGCGTGCATAGAGTTCAGGATCGCGGATCAGGCTCATGAACGGCGCCAGCCCGGTGCCGGTGGCGAGCATGTACAGCACGCGACCGGGCAATACATGGTTCAGCGTGAGCGAACCGGTAGCCTTGCTGTTGACCCACACGCTGTCACCGGGACGGATATGGACCAACTGGCTGGTCAAGGGGCCATCCGGTACATGGATGCTGAGAAACTCCAGATGGTCGTGATCGGCAGTGGAAACGATGGAATACGCGCGTGCCACCAGCTTGCCTTCGCGCTTGAGGCCGATGGTGACGAACTCGCCGTTCTCGAATGAAAAATCCTGCGGACGGCTCAGGGTAAAGCTGAATGTTTTGTCCGACCATGGACGCACCGACTGTACCGTTTGCTCGCTGTAAGGCATGCTTCCCTCCGTTTCAGATTTCGATCGATCTTGCCGCACCGTCTCGCGACGTGCAACAAGCCCACTCGGGAATTGGACGCACGGGACGGCGCGCAGTTCCAATCCACATACTGCTGTTCTCACACCCTATTTGCGTTCGACCCCGGCCCCGTGATCGCGCCACGCCGCCACGGCTTGGATACGCGCCTGGAAGATCGCCTCTCGTATTCCTGTCGGTTTTGCGTTCCGCGCCACCTCGGCGGCATCGATGGTCTGCGCCGCCAGCAGTGCCTGGCGGAGATACCCTGGTGCAGGAAACGGTTTTTCCTCATAGCCGGGCCGGCCGCGGAAATCGCATTCGCACGCCTGCAGGAAGGCGTCGAAGCGCTCGGGACGGCGGAAGGCGTCGACCCGTTCCAACAATTCGACAATCGTTCCGGGACGCAATTCAAGCGCGCGATGGACGTTGCCATGATCGCGAGCCACCGCGACAGCGAGGTCGCGGCAGTCAACCGGTACGCGAATGCGCTCGCTCAACGCCCGCACCAGATCGACGCTTTTGGCTTCGTGACCGTGGTGTGCGGGCCACAACTCGGGAGGCGTCACGCCCTTGCCCAGATCATGCGTCAAGGCCGCGAAGCGCACCGGCAAGCTCATGCCCTGGCGTGCCGCCCAGTCGACGACCAGCATGACGTGCACGCCGGTATCGATTTCGGGATGATGCACGGGCGGCTGCGGCACGCCGAACAGGCGATCGATCTCGGGAAACAGCCGCGCCAATGCGCCGCAGTCGCGCAGCACCTGGAACATACGCGAAGGCTGAATCTCCATCAGGCCGCGAGCGAGTTCCTGCCATACCCGCTCCGGCACGAGCGCATCCACTTCGCCGTTGTCCACCATCTGCCGCATCAGGGCGTTGGTGTCCGCCGCCACGGCAAAATCGTTAAAACGTGCGGCAAAGCGTGCGACCCGCAGGATTCGCACCGGATCCTCTGCAAAGGCTTCGCTCACATGGCGGAAAATCCTTGCCGCCAGATCACGCTGACCGCCGTGGGGATCGATCAATGCCCCGCTCTCGTCCTCGGCTATCGCGTTGATGGTGAGATCGCGTCGGCGCAGATCCTCTTCCAGCGTAACTTCCGGTGCGGCATAGACGGTAAAACCCTTGTAACCATGCCCGGATTTGCGCTCGGTGCGCGCGAGCGCATATTCCTCGTGGGTTTGCGGGTGCAGGAAGACCGGAAAATCTTTGCCGACTGGCTGGTAGCCCAGCGCAACCATGTCGTCGGGCGTCGCGCCGACGACGACGTGATCGCGGTCGGCCACCGGTAGTCCTAGTAACCGATCACGCACTGCGCCGCCAACGATGTAGATTTTCATGGCAGCGCAGCGATTCCTAGCGGTGGGCGTTTTCCCGGTAATCCTCGTACCGTGCGCGCGGCGTATCGGCACGCAGGTATTCGGGGGCGATAGCTTCGAGCGACGCCGGCTGGAAATCGAACACCGACGGCCAGCCGTCGCGGCATACGTTGTCCGTGCACAGGGCATAGTAGTTGTCGCGCGTCATCAGCTTCTTGCCAGGCTTGAACTCGAGCGCCCAGGCCTGGAAATACGACATCCATTTGCCCAGCGGGATGATGCTGCGCTTTTTCCCGATGACGTCGCCCACGTAGCTCACCAGCTCCTGCAGGGTATACACGTTTGGCCCGCACAGATCATAAGCTTGGCCGTAGGTGGCGGTGTTGTCCAGACTGTCGGCAAAGGCGCGGGCGACATCCTCGACATGCACCGGCGCAAAGCGGCTGCCGGACGCGGCGAGCGGCAGGACCGGAAAGCTTTTGAGCAGCTGGGCGAACATCGACAGGAAGGAGTCGCCGCGGCCGAATATCACCGACGGACGGAAGATGGTGACGTTGAGGTCGTAGCCATGGATGAATTTGGGTCCGTTGAGGTACCAGTTCTCATGCTCGCTGTGGCGCATGGCGGCCTCCCGTACCAGCGCCTCGGCAATGCCCTTGGAGCGTTGATAGGCCGAGCGCGAGTTCGGATCGGCACCGAGCGCGCTCATGTGCAGCAGGCGATGCACGCCGGATTCGCCGCAGGCATGAATGACCTTGCGCGGCAGTTCGATATGGACCTTCTGGAAATCGCCACGCCGCGCACTGGGCAGGTCGACGCGACCGACCTTGTCTTCGTGCAGGATGCCTACCAGATTGATGACGGCATCCATGCCGCGGAAATGCTGGATGAGTTCCTGCTGGTCGTGCACGTCGGCCTCGATCACGTCCACCGTGGGCAACAGAATCAGCTCCTTGGCCATTTCGCGGCGATGGGAAAGCACACGGACCTGGAGGCCGCGCGCGGCGAGCTGGCTGACGAGCTGGGTACCGACAAAACCGGAGCCGCCAAGGATGCAGATGCGTTGAATCTTCATATTGATGTTCGTTTAGGTATATAAGGCGATGCTGATTTTAGCCCGGAAGCTTCATAAATTTGCACGATGATCGCGCTGGCTGCATGAAACGTCCGGACTAGTCGTCCGGCCGTTCGACTTCCAGCGATGTATCCGGATCGGGTGTCGGTGCGACCGGCGTCTCGCGCGGCGGGACCAGTCCCAGCCGCTCTTTCAATAGCACCGAGGGTTGCCCGAAACGCACCGCGTAATACATGGCGTTGCTCATCACTTTCTTCACGTAGTCGCGCGTTTCGGCAAACGGGATCGACTCGATGTAGATCGCGGCTTCCATCGGTTGTGTGCTGCGCCAGCGCTGCGCACGTCCCGGGCCTGCATTGTAGGCGGCGGTGGCCAGTACCGGTGAACCGTCCAGCGTGGACAGTACGTGTTTCAGGTAATACGCGCCAAACTGGATGTTTCTGGCCGGATCGCGCATCTCGTCCACCTGGAAGCGCCGGATGCCGAGGCGCTTCGCGATCCAGCGCGCCGTGGCCGGCATGATCTGCATCAGGCCGGCGGCGCCGACGCTCGAGCGCGCGACATTCACGAAACGGCTTTCCTGTCGCATGAGGCCATATACCCATGCCTCATCGATGTCGTTCTCGCGTGCGGCTTGATGCGCCTGTTCGCGGTAGGGCGCCAGAAAGCGCAGCTCGAAATCGTGCAGTTCGCGGGTGCGCTCGGCCGTGTTGATGGCGCTGTCATACCATTCCATGCGCCGGGCGAGTTCGGCCGCCGCCAGCAACTGCGTATCGGAAAAGCCCCGGACCGCCCAGTTCCATTCCTGGGTGGCATCTGTGCGCAGGCCAAGTTCGTAGAGAGCCACGGCACGGGCGATCCCCGGCTGACGGGCGATCTCGGCCACATCGTTGCCGCCCGTCTTGATGTTAACGGCGGGAGCCTGCATGACCGGCCCGAGTTCTTCCTGGGCAAGTTGACTGTAGTAATCGTGGTCATGCGCCAGGGCCAGAAAAATGGCGTTGGCGGCGACGTGCTGGCCGTTTGCCTGCAGCGCGCGTGCGCGCCAGTAGCGCCACACCGGCTGCGCACGTACAGTCTCCCCCATGCTGTCGATCGCCTGCTGAACGACTTTCCAGTCGCCCACGCGAAGCGCTGCGCGTGCCCACCATTCACGCTGGGCGTCGTTCACCGCCACGCTTCCGGCCTGCTGGAACCAGTCCAGCGCGAGCAATTCATGGCGGCGCGCGGCCCAGGTGGCGAGACGTGCCCAGGCCGTGCGCAGTTCCATCGGGTTGAACTGCGGTGCCCATTTGCGCAATGCCTGTTCCGCCTGGGCGGAGTCGCGCCGGGCCAGTTGGTCAAGCACATAGAGCGCAATTTCACGGTCGCTGCGTCGGGTCAGATCGAGGGTGCCCGCATTCAACAGACGGGCCGGATCGCGCGTTGCCTGATCCAGCAAGCTGCCAGATGGACGTTGCGCGTCGGTCAGGGCATTGGCTACCACCTTGGCCACATTGAGATTCCCCGCTTCCAGCGCCAGACGGAAACGCCGCCAGATGTCTTCCTCGCCGATCAGTCCAGTCTCGATCAACTGCGTGAACAGGGGGCTACAGGCCGATGGCATGTCGCGGCCGGTAAACCACAGGGAAACCGCCTCGCGCTCGTGGCTGCGATTGCCCTGGGCCCATTCCCCGCGATAGGCGTAGCACTGAAGTGCCGCATCGGGTTTGACGAGCCGCGGATATTCGGCCAGGAACGCCGGCCAGGCTTCGCGCGCACCGAGCGATTTCAACCAGTCGGTGCGCAAAACCTCGGCCAGACGGCTGCCCGGGTAGCGCACAAGGAAATCGGCGATACGGGCATCCTCGGTACGGCTGTCCAGGGTCAGGCGCCAGTACTCGACATAGGGCGCCAATACATGATTAGAAGGTATCTTGCGCGCGGCACGTTCCAGATCCGCCAGCTTACGTGCGGCATATGCCTGTTGCGCCTGCTTCACGGCAGCATCGCCCGGCGCGGCCCAGGCGGCCGTCACGATGAAGGCCCCCAGCAGCAAAAAAACGATTATCCGAAGCATCGTGCGAGGGTAACACGCACGATGCAAACCATCCCGGGTACCGAGGAGCATGAGCGTTACGTCAGCCCAGGAATAGTTTGTAGGCCGGATTGCGGGATTCGTCCCAGTAGCGGTAGCCCAGTTCGTCCAGAAACTTCTGGAAACGGGGCTTTTCCTTTTCCGGCACCTGAATGCCGACCAGCACACGGCCATAGTCTGCACCATGGTTGCGGTAGTGGAACAGGCTGATGTTCCAGCCGCGGCTCATGCTCTGCAGGAATTGCATCAACGCGCCGGGGCGCTCCGGGAATTCGAAGCGGTACAGCACCTCGTTCACCGCTTCGGGCGCCCGCCCGCCGACCAGATGACGGATATGCAGCTTGGCCATTTCGTTGTCGGTCAGGTCGAGTGCTTCCAGCCCATGACGTTGCAGCAGTTCGACCACGCGCGCGCTTTCGCCCGCCCCCGGCACCGACAGGCCGACGAACACCCGCGCGATCTTGGGGTCGGAATAGCGGTAGTTGAACTCGGTGATGTTGCGCGCGCCCAGCAGGCCGCAAAAAGTCTTGAAGCTGCCCGGCGTCTCGGGAATGGTCACGGCCAGTACGGCCTCGCGCTTCTCCCCAAGTTCGGCACGCTCTGCGATATAACGCAGGCGGTCGAAGTTCATGTTGGCCCCGCTGGCCACCGCGACCAGCGTCTTCCCCTTGAGCCTGTCAGCCGCGATCGCGGCCTTCATCCCGGCAATCGACAGCGCACCGGCCGGCTCCAGGATCGAGCGCGTGTCCTCGAACACGTCCTTGATCGCCGCACAGATGGCGTCGTTGTTGACCCGAATGATCTCGTCCACGTAGAGCTGTGACAGCTGGAAGGTTTCCTTGCCGACCTTCTTCACTGCCACACCGTCGGCGAATATGCCCACGCGCGGCAAGGTGACGCGTTCACCCTTGCACAACGAGCGCGCCATCGCGTCGGCATCCTCGGGTTCGACGCCGACAATCTTGATCTCCGGACGCAGGCGTTTGATATAGGCCGCCATGCCGGCAATCAGCCCGCCGCCGCCGACCGGAATATAGACCGAATGAATCGGCTCGGGATGCTGGCGCAGCAGTTCCATCGCCACGGTACCCTGGCCGGCGATCACATCGGGATCGTCGTAAGGATGGACGAAGGTCGCCTTGGATTCCTTGGCGATCTGGGTTGCATGCGCGCAGGCCTCATCGTAGTTGTCGCCGTGCAGGATCACCTGTGCGCCACGCGCGGCCACCGCATCGACCTTGATCTTTGGCGTGGTGGCCGGCATCACGATAATGGCCGTTGCACCCAATTTCTGCGCCGCCAGCGCTACACCTTGCGCGTGATTGCCCGCTGACGCGGCGACTACGCCCCGCGCCAGCTGCGCCGCCGTCAGCTTGGCCATCTTGTTGTAGGCGCCACGGCACTTGAAGGAGAACACCGGCTGCAGGTCTTCGCGCTTCAGCAGAATCCGGTTGTTGAGACGGCGCGACAGATTGTGGGCCACATCGAGCGGCGACTCGATCGCCACGTCGTAGACACGCGAGGTGAGGATGCGTTCGAGGTAATCGTCAGGTTGGCTCATGGCGGCGGCGGATGCGAGGTTTGTAAAAAAGGGGCGATGCCGCTATCTTAGCGGGCTGCATCGAAAACGACGAAAACATCATGACTCAAGACGAAATGAAGCAAGCCGTGGCACGTGCCGCGGTGGATTATGCCAAGGGCGGCATCATCGGGGTAGGCACGGGCTCGACCGCCAACTATTTCATCGACGCGCTGGCCGACGTGAAGGGCCGCATCGACGGCGCCGTCGCCAGCTCAGAGGCAACCGCCAGCCGCCTGAAAAGCCATGGCATCCAGGTGCTCGATCTCAACAATGTGGGTGAGCTTGAAATCTACGTCGACGGTGCCGACGAAATCACCGAGCATTTCGCCATGGTCAAGGGCGGTGGCGGCGCACTGACACGGGAAAAAATTGTCGCGGCGTGCAGCAAGCAGTTCATCTGCATCGCCGACGAAAGCAAGCTGGTCGGCGTGCTGGGCAAGTTTCCGCTGCCGGTCGAAGTGATTCCGATGGCTCGTTCCTATGTGGCGCGCGAACTGGTCAAGCTGGGCGGACAGCCGCGTCTGCGCGAGGGATTCACCACCGACAACGGCAACCTCATCCTCGACGTGCACGGCCTGTCCATCGTCGATCCGGTATCGCTGGAAACCGCGATCAATCACATCGTCGGCGTGGTCACGAACGGCCTGTTCGCGCGGCGCGGCGCGGACGTGCTGCTGCTCGGCACGCCCAATGGCGTCAAGACCTACACGAAATAATCGTTACTGCGGCTGCGGGGACTCGTCGTCGGGTTCCTGCTCTTCGGCCGGCACGCGATATTTCTCGGTGGCCCACTGGCCCAGATCGATCATCTTGCAGCGCTCGCTGCAAAACGGCTTCCAACGGTTTTCCACCGACCATGTGACGGTCGCCCCGCAGGTCGGGCAACTGACGGCCGGTGGCGTGGCAGTGGATTTCACAGCGTGCAGAAGGTCAGGTCGAAATCGATCGACTGGCCGGTACAGGTTCGCTGCGCACCCGATCCCGCATGGACAAAGCGAATGTTGAGCATGTACTTGTTGGCCGAAATTTCGGGCACGCAAGGCAGTTCGTCGACCAAGGTGACCCGGATCAGTTGCGGATTGCGCGATTCGAGCATGCGCTGATAGCTGCCATTGTTCGCATGCTGCAGATCGGGCTGGCCGCTGTCGCGCAGCAGGCCGAGTACGATTTCAACTGCGGCGCGAATCGACGAAAACGGCGCCAGCCACTTGTGCAGCTGGTCCACACGCATCTCCGCCGCCTGGTGCAGCCAGTAATGATAGGAAGGCAGATCGAATTCGCACATGCCGCCCGGGATCGCCGCGCGTTGCTTGATCGCCATCAGCCAATCGTCTTCGCGCAGGTGCTGGCCCACTTTTCCGGGCAACTGGTACATGCCATGGTGGGCTGCCTCGATCGCGGTCAGCACCTGTTCCAGTGTGGCGCCCTGGACATGAGGATTGCCGCGTAGCGCAGTCAGCACGGCTTTCTGCCGGTCCAATTCCTGCAGCAGGTCGGATTTCAGGTCGGCACGTGCCGCGACCTCGGCCATCTCGAACAGGGTCAGCAAGGCTGCATGATGCGCGTGCGAGTCGGGCGATGCGGCGTAGGCATCGAAACGGTCGAACAGGTCTTCCAGCCGCAAAAGAGTGCGGATGCGTTCGCTCAGGGGATATTCGTAGTGGATCACGCCGCAACGCGTTGGTTTGGTTGGACCGATTGTCGCCTATCCATGCGGAAAATCAAGACGACGGTGTAGTAGAAAACGCCAGGTAACGCCGATGCAGGGCAGCGACCTGGGTACGCAATGCTTCGGGAGACGTCGCATTGGAGATCACATCGTCTGCAATTGCCAAGCGCGCGGCACGCCCGGCCTGTACCGCGAGGATGGCTTCCACCTCGTCCCGCGTGAGTCCGCTACGTGTCATCACCCGCGTGATCTGCTGTTCTTCGGGACAATCGACAAGCAGCACACGATCCAAGATCTCCTGATATGCGCCCGTTTCCACCAGCAAGGGGATCACGATCAGGACATAGGGCGCACTCAGGGCAGCAAGCTGCTGTTCCACCACCGACCGAATACGCGGGTGCAGGATGGCTTCAAGCCGATGCCGGGCATCGGCATCGGAGAATATGCGCCGTCGCAGGGCAGCACGATCCAAGGCGCCATCTGCCTGCATCACCTGATCGCCGAACGCTGCGCGGACCGCATCCAGCGCCACGCCCCCCCGGGCGGTCAAGGCACGTGCAATGACATCCGTATCGATCACCGGCACACCATGTCCGGCGAACAAATCAGCGACGGTCGACTTGCCCGAGCCGATCCCGCCAGTGAGGCCGACCTTGAACATCAGAATTGTGCGAGATAGGCCTGCGTCAGGTCGGCGCCAAAAAATAGCGCCACCAGGCCGCCGCCGGCCAAGTACGGGCCGAATGGGATCGGCACGCGACGATCATGCTTCATCAGCACGATCATCGCCACGCCGATCACCGCGCCGACCACCGACGACAGCAGCAGCGTGACGGGCAGCATCTGCCAGCCGAGCCACGCGCCGATGGCCGCAAGCAGTTTGAAGTCGCCGAACCCCATGCCCTCCTTGCCGGTTGCCAGTTTGAACAGCCAGTACACCGACCACAGCACCCCGTAGCCGGCCATGGCGCCGACCACCGCATCCGGCAAGCTGGCGAAAGCCCCGTCCAGGTTGAACAGCAAGCCCAGCCATACAAGGGGCAGGGTGAGATTGTCGGGTAGCAGGGTGGTATCGAGGTCAATGAAGGCCAGCGCGATCAGAGTCCATACCAGAAGCAGCGCACCCAGCGTCTGCATGCCCACGCCCCACTTCCAGGCCACCGCCGCCGACAACAGTGCGGTCAGCAGTTCCACCAGCGGATAGCGCATGCTGATCGGCGTGCTACAGGCCGAGCACCGTCCGCGTAGCCACAGCCACGACAACAGCGGAATATTCTCCAGCGCAGTGATCTGATGCCCGCACTGGGTACAGGCCGAGCGCGGCAGCCACAGGTTGTAGCGTGGAGATTCGGACAGGGATTCACCACGCAACTCGGCGCACTGCGCCTGCCATTCGGCTTCCATCATTTTGGGCAGCCGATGGATGACGACATTCAGGAAGCTGCCCACCAGCAGTCCGAATAAAAAAACCAGCCCGGTGAAGAGGGCTGGTTCAGCATGCAGAAGTTCCATCAAACGACCGAACCCATCTTGAAGATCGGCAGGTACATGGCGATCACCATGCCACCAATGAGGGTGCCGAGCACCACCATGATGATCGGCTCCATCAGGCTCGACAGCGCTTCGACCGCGTCGTCGACTTCGGCTTCGTAAAAATCGGCCACCTTGCCCAGCATGGAATCGAGCGAGCCGGATTCCTCGCCGATGGCTGCCATCTGCAGCACCATGTTGGGGAAGCGTCCGGAATTCTGCATCGCCACGGTCAATGCCGTGCCGGTCGCCACTTCGCCGCGGATTTTATGGGTGGCCTCGACGAATACCTGGTTACCCGACGCGCCACCGACCGATTCCAAGGCTTCGACCAGCGGCACGCCCGCCGCAAACATGGTAGCCAGCGTGCGTGTCCAGCGCGCGATGGTGGCCTTCTCGATGACCGGTCCGAAAATCGGCAGCTTAAGCATGAGGCGATCCATGAACATCTGCACCTTGCGCGAACGTCTCCATGCCTGGAAAAAAGCATACAGCCCACCGCCGATCACACCGAAAATTGCCCACCACCATTTGACGAAATAGTCCGATATCGCCATGACCACCAGGGTCGGCCCCGGCAGATCTGCACCAAAGCTGCTGAACAGCTCCTTGAACGCGGGAATCACGAAAATCATGATGATGGCCGTGATGACAAACGCCACCACGATGATGGATACCGGGTAGAACAGGGCCGACTTGATCTTGCTCTTGATGGCAAGAATCTTTTCCTTGTAAACCGCGAGACGGTCGAGCACGCCTTCTAGAATACCCGCCGCCTCTCCCGCCCCGACCAGATTACAGAACAATGCGTCGAAATACAGAGGGTGACGCCCGAACGCCTGTGTCAGGCTGCTGCCCTTTTCAATGTCCGCCTTGATTTCCATCAGCAGGCGCTGCATCGAGGGATTGGAGTGCCCGCGCGCCACGATTTCGAAGGATTGCAGCAAGGGCACGCCTGCCTTCATCATGGTGGCCAGTTGGCGGGTGAACAGCGTGACATCCTTGTCGGTGATTTTCTTGGCGCCACTGAACAAGGTACTCTGCTTCTTGACCTTGGTGACGGTAATGCCCTGCTTGCGCAACTGGGAATTGACCACGGCCTCGCCGCCGGCCTGCATCTGCCCCTTGATCTTCTTGCCGCGCTTGTCCATCCCTTCCCACAGGAAGGTGGCGTCCTTGACTGCTTTTGCCGCTGTAGCCATAGAGGGAATTCCTTAGAGATTGGTAACGGCCTCGACCTCTTCCAGCGAGGTGAGACCGGATTTCACTTTCAACAGACCGGCCTGCCGCAGGTCGAGCACACCTTCGCGCCGGGCCTGGTCGGCAATATCGGATTCGTTCCCGCCCTTGAGGATGATGCGAGTCATCTCATCGGTGATCGGCATGACCTGGTAGATGCCGACGCGCCCCTTGTAGCCTGTGCCGCCGCAGATATCGCACCCCACCGGCTTGTAAGGTTTCCAGCTGCCGTCGAGCTGCTCCTCAGTAAAACCTGCTGCCAACAACGCTTCCTGTGGAATATCGGCCGGCTGCTTGCAGCTGCACAACTTCCGCCCCAGCCGTTGCGCGGTAATCAGGATCACCGAGGAGGCCACGTTGAAAGGGGCCACCCCCATGTTCAGCAGACGGGTAAGCGTCCCGGGGGCGTCGTTGGTGTGCAGCGTAGACATCACCATGTGGCCAGTCTGCGCCGCCTTGATGGCGATGTCGGCGGTTTCCAGGTCGCGGATTTCGCCGACCATGATGACGTCGGGATCCTGCCGCAGGAAGGACTTCAACGCCGCCGAGAATGTCAGTCCGGCCTTGTCGTTGACGTTGACCTGGTTGATGCCCGGCAACTGGATTTCCGCCGGGTCTTCCGCTGTGGAAATGTTGACGTCAGGCTTGTTGAGGATGTTCAGGCAGGTATAGAGCGACACCGTCTTCCCGGAACCGGTCGGGCCGGTCACCAGCACCATGCCGTAAGGGCGCTGTACCGCATTCAGCAGCAGTTCCTTCTGCCACGGCTCGTACCCCAGCGCCTCGATCCCCAGCTGCGCGCTGGTGGGATCGAGAATACGCATGACGATCTTTTCGCCATATAGCGTGGGCAAGGTGCTGACCCGGAAATCGATGGCGCGGTTCTTAGACAGCACCATTTTCATGCGGCCGTCCTGCGGCACGCGCTTTTCGGAAATATCCAGCCTCGACAACACCTTGATGCGTGACGCCACCTTGTCCTTGATCGCCATCGGCGGCTGGGCGATTTCGGACAGAATGCCGTCACGCCGATAACGGATGCGGTAAAACTTCTCGTACGGCTCGAAGTGGATATCGGATGCACCGATATTGATGGCGTCGAGCATGATCTTCTGCAGATAGCGCACCACCGGCGCGTCGTCGATTTCGATGCCACCGGTGTCTTGCTGCGCAGAGGCCGCGCTTTCTTCGTCGAGGAAATCCAGATTGAGGTCTTCGGCGTTCAACACAGCCATCGTGTTGTCGTTCGCTTCGCCCATCCTCTCGATAAGTTTGCCGAGCTTATCGTCCTCCACCACCACGGGTTCCACCGCCTGGCCGGTCTGGAATTTCACCTCGTCCAGCGCCTGGAGATGCGTGGGGTCGGAGGTCGCCACATATAGCTTGTTGCCCCGCTGATACAAGGCGAGCACCCGCCGCTTCTGCACCAGCTTCGGATCGAGCAGCCCTTGCGGCAGGCTCTCATGATCCATGGCATTCAGGTCCAGGTAGGGGAAACCGAACGAGGCGGCCGCAAATTCGGCAACCTGATCAGACTTGAACCGCCGCCCCTTGATCAATTCGGTCACGAACGAATCGCCCGATTGACTGGCTCGTTTCCAGACGCCTTCAGCGTCATCCTCGGACAGCCAGCCATGGTTGACCATGGCACGCGCCAGTCCGGTTAAATTGTTGGTGTTTGTCACAGCTGCCATAGCTCGATTCCAGACAAGTCCAGCGTCAAATTATCGTCCCTTCGCCCGCCCAGAGGTGGCAGACACAGGGAATCACAGGCCTTAACGGCGATTTTTCGACTAAATTGAGGCGTTTCTGGACAAGACGTCATCCGCTGCCGTCAGATAGATGCGCGCCATCTTGACTGCGCGGTCCTGCGTCTGCACGATTTCCACCGGTACGTCGCCCAGCTTGAGGCTCACGCCCGCTTCAGGGATATCCTCGAACTGCTCGAGCAGCAGGCCGTTCAGCGTTTTCGGACCGTCCAGAGGGAGCGAAAGGCCCAGCTTGCGATTCAGGTGACGCAACAGAACGCTGCCTTCGACCAGCCAGCTGCCATCCTCTTCGCGCCGCAGATACCCCGCATCCGACGGCGCCTGCGTGGTGAACTCGCCAACCAGTTCCTCCAGCAGATCCTCCAGTGTCACCAACCCCTGGAGTTCGCCGTATTCATCGACCACCAACGCCAGCCGCCGCCGGCTGGACTGGAAATTGCGCAACTGGGTAAACAGCGGCGTGCCTGCCGGAACAAAATAGGGAGTCTCGAGATTGTCTCTCAGCGTGGCCGGATCCAGTTCCTCGCCTGTCAGCGCATGCAATACCCGGCGCACATGCAATACACCCAGCAGATTGTCGGACGAGCCGGCATGCACCACCAGTCGGGTGTGATGGCTGGTGGAAATCTGCTGTCGCATCCGTTCGGGATCGTCCTCGATATCGATCGCCTCGATCTGGCTGCGTGGCGTCATCACATCATCCACGGTGATGTCCTCCAGCTCCAGAAGGTTCATCAGGATTCGGTGGTGCTCGCGCGGCAGCCTGCCGGACGATTCCAGCACGATGGTCCGCAATTCCTCCAAACCCAGGCTATTGCCATGCCCCGGTTCGGGCTGCCTGATCCGCAACAACCGCAGGATGCCCTGCACGAACAGATTCACGAACCACACCACGGGGTATGCCAGCTTCAGCAAGGGTGTGAGCAGAAGCGATGCTGGGTAGGCCACCCGTTCGGGGAAAGAGGCGCCCAGCACCTTGGGCGTTACTTCGCTGAATACCAGAATCAGGAAGGTCAGCAGGAGCGTCGCCGTGAACAGCACGATTTCTCCGGCCCCGAACAAGCGTATGGCCAGCACGGCCGACAGCGTACCTGAGGCGGAATTGACCAGATTATTGCCGAGCAGGATGACGCCCAGCAGTTTGTCGGTCTTGTCCAGCAGTGCCTGCGTACGCATCGCACCCCGCTCGCCTGAGTCCGCTGCGTGCCGCAGGCGGTAGCGATTGATGGCCATCATCGCGGTTTCGGACGCGGAAAAAAATGCCGAAGTCAGCAGCAGGACGGCGAGTGTGATAAAAAGCGTGCTGGTGGAAAAACTATCCAATCAGAATTGCCTCAACGCCGGAGTATCACTTCCAGCACAAACTGAGTGCCCAGGTAGGCCAGCAGCAGCAGGGTGAACCCGGTAATCGTCCAGACCAGCGCTGTACGCCCGCGCCAGCCACGAAAATGCCTTCCCAGCAGCAGGCCACCGAACACCAGCCAGGACAGGATGGCAAACACGGTCTTGTGCGAAAACTGCAGCGGCTTGCCGAAGAGCTCCTCCGAAAAGAACACCCCGCTGAACACCGCCAGGGTCAACAGCGCAAATCCCACGCCGATGGTCTTGAACAGCATGGCTTCCAATGTCAGCAAGGGCGGCGCGCCGCCTTGCAGCAATGCCCCGCGATGCAGCTGCTTTTCCAGCATGGTCATCATCACCGCATGCAGGGCCGCCACCGCCAGCAGACCATAGGCGAGGAAAGACACCACCAGGTGCGCACGCAAGGCCAGCGCCTGCGAATCGGGTATGGCATGGGTTTCGGTAAAAACCGCCATGACCAGGACCGATATCGCCGCCAGACCGCTGACCCATGACTGCAGGCGCGCCAGCGGCGCGCCCTGGCTGGCCAGCCAGTACGTGAGCGCAGTCAGCCAGACAATCGTCGACAGGGAGTTGCCGAATCCCAGCCGGATATCGCCCTGGCCCAGCACTGAATTGAAGATCAATGCGCCATGCGCCAGCAGGGCCAACGGCGTCAATACGCGCACAGAGGACGCGGAGGGCGTGCGCTGCAGGCGCCAGGCGATCCAGCCATACAGCGCGCTCACACACAAAGTAACCAGCAATAGCGGGGACATTCGTTAAAATGGAATTTGGATTCAGCCAGCCCCATTATCCATGCCGCCCATAGCGGCAACAAGGAAGCCATGTTAGAAAATCTCAGCGGACGCCTTGCCGGCGTCGTCAAATCCCTGCGCGGACAGGCCCGCATCACCGAAGCCAACGTGCAGGACACCCTGCGCCAGGTGCGCCTCGCCCTGCTCGAAGCCGACGTCGCCCTGCCAGTGGTCAAGGATTTCATCGAGGCGGTCAAGACCCGCGCATTGGGCCAGGAAGTGCTTGCCAGCCTGTCGCCTGGCCAGGCGCTGATCGGCATCGTCCACGAAGAACTCACCCGCCTGATGGGCGGAGAAAATGCCGAACTGAACCTGGCCGCCACGCCACCTGCGGTGATTTTGATGGCCGGCCTGCAGGGCTCGGGCAAGACTACCACCAGCGGGAAACTCGCGCTGCTGCTGAAAAACCGCAAGAAGAAGGTTCTGCTCGCCTCCGCCGACGTTTACCGGCCCGCCGCCATTGACCAGCTGCGCCAGCTCGGCAAGCAGCTCGATGTCGCTTTCTTCGAGGCAGGCGACGAACGCGACCCGATGAAAATTGCACGGGCGGCCCAGGATCACGCGCGCAAGCAATTCTATGACGTGCTCATCGTCGATACCGCCGGCCGCCTGGCGATCGACGAAGCGATGATGGCCGAAATCAAGGCGTTGCATGCCGCAGTCAAGCCGGTCGAAACGCTGTTCGTCGTGGATGCCATGCAGGGCCAGGACGCCGTCAACGTCGCCAAGGCCTTCAACGAGGCACTGCCGCTCACGGGCGTAGTGTTGACCAAGCTCGACGGCGATGCGCGCGGCGGGGCGGCGCTATCGGTGCGCCACATCACGGGCAAACCGCTCAAATTCATCGGCGTCGGCGAAAAACCCACCGGACTGGAAGCCTTCCACCCCGAACGCATGGCGCAGCGCATCCTCGGCATGGGCGACGTGCTTTCGCTGATCGAACAGGCGCAAGGCTCGGTCGATCTGGCCGAAGCCAAGAAACTCGCCGACAAGGTCAAGAAGGGCAAGGACTTCGACCTCGAGGACTTCAAGGCGCAAATCCAGCAGATGCGCAAAATGGGGGGCCTCTCCGCTCTCATGGACAAGCTCCCCGGCGCCGGACAGATGGCCATGCCGGCAGGCGCCGACGACAAGGCGATCAACCGGGTCGAAGGCATCATCAACAGCATGACTCCGCTGGAGCGCCGCAAACCCGACATCATCAAGGCCTCGCGCAAGCGCCGCATTGCTGCCGGTGCGGGCGTACAAGTGCAGGAAGTCAACAAACTGCTGAACCAGTTCGAACAAGCCCAGAAGATGATGAAGATGATGGGCAAGGGCGGACTGGGCAAGATGATGCGCGGCATGAAGGGCATGCTGCCCGGGATGCGGTAACCACCCCACTGGCAAGCCGGTGAATTTTGAGTATAATTCGCGGTTTTCTCCGTTTACCGGTGGGTTGAATCATGGTCGTTATTCGTCTTTCGCGCGGCGGCGCAAAAAACCGTCCTTTCTACAACGTGGTGGTCGCTGACTCGCGCTGCCGCCGTGACGGTCGCTTCATCGAGCGCGTCGGCTTCTACAACCCGGTCGCTGCTCAAGGCGCCGAAGCCGTGCGCCTGGATCAGGAGCGCATTGGCTATTGGGTGAGCAATGGTGCACAGATGTCCGACACCGTCGCCCGTCTGGTCAAGCAGAACAAGCCCGCCGCCGCCTGAGTTGAGTCAGGGCAGCGACTGGGTCGTGATGGGGCGCATCGCCGCCCCGTTCGGCATCAAAGGCTGGGTCAAGGTCCAGCCTTTTAGCGAAGACCCGGGGGCGCTGATGGATTTCGAATCCTGGCGCGTCGGGCGCGGCGAGCAGCAGACGCATTACACCGTCGAGACCGTCCAGGACCACGGCAAAGCCCTGGTCGCCAAGCTGGCCGGCATCGACGACCGCGACGCGGCCTATGCCCTGCGCGGACAGGAAATCTCGGTGGCGAGAAGCGTACTGCCGCCGCCGGAGGAAAACGAGTTTTACTGGTCGGACCTGATCGGCCTCAAAGTCGTCAACCACGAAGGCATCGAGCTGGGCACCGTCGACAGCCTGATGGAAAGCGGCGCGAATGACCTGCTGGTCGTCAAAGGCACACGGGAATACCTGATCCCGTTCGTTGCGGCCTTCGTCGGCAAGGTGGATCTGCCCGGCGGAACGATCGAGGTGGAGTGGGGCGAAGATTACTGATGCGTTTCGATGCCATCACGCTCTTCCCCGAGATGTTCGATGCCGTACTGGATTACGGCATCACGCGGCGGGCGTTGGACCGCGGGCTGTACCGATTTCGTGCATGGAATCCGCGCGATTTCACCGACGACCCGCATCGCACGGTGGACGACCGCCCTTACGGTGGCGGACCTGGCATGTTGATGCTGGCCGAACCGCTGGATCGCGCATTGAATGCCGTGCAGCAGGATCTGGCCGGCGAGAACTTGACGCCCTGGGTGGTGCATTTTTCCCCCCGCGGCCGGCCGCTGACACATCAGCGGGTGATGGAACTGAAGGAAAAGCCTGCGCTGGTATTGCTGTGCGGGCGTTATGAAGGCATCGACGAGCGGCTGCTGCAGCGCCGCGTGGACGAGGAATGCTCTCTCGGCGACTTTGTGCTCTCGGGCGGCGAGTTGCCTGCGCTGGCGTTGATGGATGCCCTCATCCGGCAACTGCCGGGCGCGCTGAACGATGCGGATTCGGCACTGGAGGATTCCTTCGCCAATGGTCTGCTCGACTGCCCGCATTACACCCGGCCAGAAGTCTGGCAGGACATGGCGGTGCCGGAGGTACTGAAAAACGGCAACCACGCTGCGATCGCCCAGTGGCGACTGCAACAAAGCCTGGCGATCACGGCAGCCCATCGCCCTGACCTGCTGGCCAGGCGTGGATTGTCAAAGCAGGAACAGGATTTTCTTGCGAGGCACCCATCGGGTGCATTGCAGAACGAAGCGGCACGAGGCGAATAGTCTCTGGCCATGTGAAACGGCGTGATGTCCGCCCAATGGTCGGAAGACCGAGGACGCACCTCTCCCGCCAGATGCAAGGAAGCAACATCATGAATATCATCGAACAACTCGAACAGGAAGAAATCGCCCGTCTGGGTAAAACCCTCCCCGCCTTCGCCCCCGGCGACACCGTCGTCGTCCAAGTGAAAGTGAAGGAAGGCAACCGCGAGCGTCTGCAGGCCTACGAAGGCGTCGTCATCGCCAAACGTAACCGCGGCCTCAACTCCGCTTTTACCGTTCGCAAGATTTCTGCTGGCGAAGGTGTCGAGCGCACCTTCCAGACCTACTCGCCGCTGGTCGCCAGCGTCGAAGTCAAGCGCCGCGGCGACGTCCGCCGCGCCAAGCTGTACTACCTGCGCGAGCGCTCCGGCAAGTCCGCGCGTATCAAGGAAAAGTTGCCCGCCCGCAAGGCTGCGGCCACAGCTGCGGAATAAGCCCTCTCCGTTGCCCACTCAACGCCCGCTTCATGCGGGCGTTGTTGTTTGGCCCCTTGCTGGATTGGCCTGTTTCGCCCGACCGCAAACTGCGCTTGACTACCATCGCGTACCGCACTAGATTAGAACGAACGTTCGTTCTAATTACACCATGCCCGCAGCCGACTTTCAGCAGGAAGACACCCGCACACTCGTGCTGGGTGCCGCGTTGCGCCTGTTCACCGAACAAGGATATTTCAACACGTCAGTACACGACATCGGCCGCACGGCCGGCGTGAGCATCGGATCGATCTATCATCATTTCGGCGACAAGGAAGGGCTGGCACGCACGTTATACGCGGCACTCACTACCCGGATGCAACACCTCGTCGAGGACGTCGTACACATGGAAGGCAGCAGCCACGACCAAGCCCGTGAACTGATGGCGCGTCTGTTTGCCTGGGCCGAAGCCGGACCATGGGAAATGGCTTTCCTGCTATATGCCCGGCATCGTGAGTTTTTGCCGGACGAACCTCCGATCTGCTCCTCCCGGCCGTTTGTCATGATGCGCGAGATGATCAGCCGTGGCATCGCCCGCGGCGAAATCCGCCAGATGGATGTCATGGTCGCCTCCGCCAGTTTGTTCGGCGGCCCCCTCCGCATGATTACCACCCGCCTGGACGGGATATTGCCCCATCCCCTGCCAGGCTATCTGGATGAAGTCTGGGACTGCGCTTGGCGAGCAGTCGCAGCCCCCAGAACCGCTTAAAAGGTCCCCTATGCCCTCCCTCTCAGGCTGTACAACCGAAGAGTTTTGCGTCGGCTGCGTGTTCTACCCACCCAACCTGCCGGCGCAGGCTTATCCCGAAGCGGACTGGGCCATGTTGCAGGCGCGTTCATGTGCATTTGAATATGCCCCAGGTACGCCGGATTGCCAAGTCACTCGCAAGACAAGCTGCAGCTTGGTCGATTTGGCCGCCACCCGCCCCGCCCCCTGACCGGGCACGAGAATCGTGCCACACCGTGACACTGTCCTGACAGACTGCCTCACCCCGCTTAGAATGCAGGCATGCTCGCGCATGACGCCATCCTCCCCGCCCCGATGTGCCGCCTCGGTGCCTGCTTCACCGGCGAGCTGCTGACACGGCTGGATTTTCTGCCCATCGAGACGCCCCTCTCCGGCCAACGGGATACCCGCGCCCACCAACTAAGCCACGAACTCGATGCCTACTGGCGCAATCCCACTCATGCCTTCACCCTGCCCTACACACTGTCAGGCACGCCATTTCAGTTGCGCGTATGGCATGCGCTGATGGCGATTCCTCCCGGGCGACCGACAACATACGGCGCCTTGGCCAAGCAGCTCGGCACAGCCGCGCGCGCGGTGGGGCAGGCCTGCGGATCCAATCCCTTGCCCATCCTCATTCCCTGCCATCGCGTCGTGGCGGCCAGCGGACTCGGAGGGTTCATGCACGCGTCGAGCGGCACACCGCTCGACGTGAAAACCTGGTTGCTAGCACATGAGCGACGCCCTGATTGACCGGTTTTGTGATCATCTGTGGCTGGAAGACGGGCTGGCCGACCTCACGCTGGCGGCTTATCGCCGCGACCTGAAAACTTTTGCCGCCTGGTTGGAAAAGGAACGGACACGCAACCTGGATACGGTCGTCCCGGGCGATCTTGAAGCTTACCTGGCGTGGCGCTTCGCCCACCGCAGCCAGCCCAGCAGTGCGGCACGCTACAGTTCGGCGCTGAAACGCTTTTACCGTTATCTGCTGCGTGAAAACCTGATCGCCTGCGATCCCACGCTCAATCTGGACCGTCCCAAACTGCCACGCGCGCTGCCCAAGACATTGACCGAAACGGATGTCGAATGCCTGCTCAACAGCGCTGATTCCAACACGGCCTTGGGCCTGCGCGACCGCGCGATGCTGGAAACGCTCTATGCCACCGGCTTGCGGGTCTCGGAACTCGTGGGACTGAAATTGACCGCGCTCAATCTCAACGACGGCGTGCTGCGTGTCACCGGCAAAGGCAACAAGGACCGGCTGGTGCCGCTGGGCGAAGAATCGGTGCAGTGGCTGCGCCGCTATATGGTGGAAGCGCGCCCGCAACTGTTGGAAAAGCGTCTTTCCGACGCCGTATTCGTCACATCGCGCGGTGAAGGCATGACGCGCCAGGCATTCTGGCATCTCATCAAACGCCGTGCACTGGCCGCCGGAATCACCCACCCGCTGTCACCGCACACACTGCGTCACGCCTTTGCCACCCACTTGCTGAACCATGGCGCCGACCTGCGGGTCGTGCAGATGCTGCTCGGGCACAGCGACATTTCCACTACGCAGATCTACACCCATGTCGCACGCGAGCGGCTGAAGCAGTTGCACGCACAACACCACCCGCGCGGCTGAACGTCACACGCGCGCACTCGGTTTTGCCAGATAGAACCATTCCTGCCCGGGCTGCGCATTGGGGTTGGGGAACACGATGTAGCCATCACGGTCGGCCACCACCGGCGCCCCGTCGCAACGCGTGCCGATGACTTCGCCGGCACGAACGCGATCGAAGCTGGCCCAGTCGCGAACGAATTGATCGTCGGCATGGCCGCGATCGACAACCTGATACAGGCGTAGCGCCTCGGTATCGGTCACGGCTGCCGGCCTGGCTGCAGCCGTCAGTCCCAGATGCGCCAGCGTATTGTGAATGGCGCGATAAGCCACCTGAGGCGCGGCAGGATCATCGTGCTGCCCGCACTCAAGGGTGAGCGCGATGCCGCCCTGCGCCCGCATGTATTCGGTGGTGCCCACGCCGTAATGCACGTCGGCCTCGCGTGCCGACACGCCAGCCGCCAAGCGGCGCGCGACACCTGCGGCATAGGTATCGAGCCAGCCGTCGACGAAGCGGCGCACGCCCAGCCGCAACGCCAGCGCGGTTTCCTCCTGCGAACGCGCAAACGGCTCCAGCAAGCCCTGGTTGTCTTCCGGACCCAGCATGGCGAAAGGCTCGCCCGCAGTGTGAAACGAATGCAGATCGAGCAGCGCGTCATGCTGTGCCAGCAATGGGCACAGCCAGTTGGCAATGCGATCCTCAAACTCGACCGGGGTTTCAGTGGGCACGAGATTGCGGTTGAGATTGCGGTCCCCCATGCGTTGATGGCGTGCGTAGGCCAACGGGTTGGTGACCGGCACGAAGGTCACACTCCCGGCCACGATATCCAGTTGCCCGGACTCGATCTCGGCAATGACGCGACGGATCGCCTGTGTCCCGCAGGTTTCGTTGCCGTGTACCGCACCCAGCACGATGAGGCGCGTACCCGGCTCCAGGCCGCTGAACGACACGGATTGGAAATGCAACGATTCAAGCATATTCATGCATGCAAGGCCTTGAATAAAAGCGACACGCTTGATACCAGCAGCAGTACGCCGACCAGGCGCGTCATCAGCGATGGACTCAACCCGACATGCGCGCGCCCGCCCAGATAGAGTGCACCCAGCATGAGCGGCAGCGCGGCAAAATAGGCAGTCCACACCTTGGCACTCGTCAGCAGCCCGGCTATCAGGAAACTGACGATGCGGGACATGCCATCCGCAAAGAATAGTGCAGAAAACGTCGCTCGCAGATCGCTTTTGTCGCGGATGCGATGGGTCAGGTAAATCACATAGGGCGGCCCGCCAGTACCGAACAACGCGCCGACCGTCCCCCCCGTCAGCGCGGCCGGCACGGCCCAGCCGCGCGCGATCTGCTTGTCGCCACGGATATTGAATACATTGCGTACCGCAAAAACGAACACGAACCCGGCCAGCGCAATCATCACGGGGCCGGATGGCAAATGGACCAAGAGACTGGTGCCCAGCGCCACGCCGAGGATGCTAAACGGAATCAGTGCACCGATCTCGCTCCATTTCACACGCCCGAAATTGAAACTACCCATTACCATCGATGCGGTGAAATCCAGCAGCAGGGCCAGTGGCACCACGAATTTCAGCGGAAAAATCAACGCCAGCAAAGGCACTGAGATCAGTGCCGACCCAAAACCGGTGATGCCACGGATGACATACGCCACCAGCAGGATGACCGCCATGAGGGCGATCTGCTCAATACTCACAGACGCGTGCCGCGCTCAATGGTGATGCCGAGCTCCTTGATGCCCGGCACGATGGCGAACTTGGTTACCGACACCTTTACCCACGGCGCGCCGAATTCGCCGCAGATAATCGCCGCCACATGCTCGGCGACCGACTCGACCAGCGTGATCGGCTGCGGCGCGTTGTGCAGGTAGTCTTTCACCCGCATGGCCACCGCACCATAGTCGATGGTGTCGGCCACATTGTCGGTCCCGCTGGCCTTGCTGTCGGGCAAGCCGATTTCCAGATCGAGTCGAACCGGCTGCGGCACTTTGCGTTCCCACTCGTATATGCCGATAATCAGCTCGAGACGGAAGTCCCGCAAAAATAGAATATCCATTGTCTTGATCATCCATGGCGGCGCTCACCCACAAGCCCGCCCAAAGCCCGCCATTTTACTGACTTGTTTATGACCACGCTGTTGTTTATTGCCGCCGCCTATTTGCTTGGTTCGCTGTCGTTTGCCGTGATCGTCAGCCGCGCCATGCGCCTGCCCGACCCGCGCAGCTTCGGATCGGGCAATCCCGGCGCCACCAACGTGCTGCGCACCGGACGCAAGGCCGCGGCCGCGCTGACGCTCCTTGGCGACGCGCTCAAGGGCTGGGTGGCCGTGGTGCTCGCGCGCATGCTGGCTCCACAGTTCGATATGTCCGAAGACATTGCCCTGCTGTGCGCGTTGGCCGTGTTCATCGGCCACCTGTTCCCGGTGTTTTTCCGTTTCAAGGGCGGCAAGGGCGTGGCCACAGCACTCGGCCTGCTGCTCGGCCTCAACCCTTGGCTCGGCCTGGCATGCCTGGCGACTTGGCTGCTCATGGCCGGGCTATTCCGTATTTCCTCACTAGCGGCCTTGATCACCGCCGCACTGGCCCCAGTCTATTCGGGCCTACTGATGGGCTGGGGCAATACGGCCATGACCGTGTTGGTGGTCGCACTGCTGCTGGTCTATCGTCACAAGAGCAATCTCATCAAACTGATATCCGGCCAGGAAGGACGCATCGGCGCCCGCTCCTGACCCCGTCTCACTGAACATGGCCTTCTTCGACAAAAGCATCGAGCACGCAAAAGAAAGTCTCGCCGAGGTGTCGCGCGAAGCGATCGACCACGCGGGTGAGCGCCTGTCAGGGGTAGTCAAGGAAGGCGTGTCGCAGGCTGGCACCGAACTGAAGGACGTCATCTGGCGCGCCAGCCAGGAGATCGACGCCAAGCTCGACAAGATTTCCGACGAACTGCATGAACAGCGCCAGTTCACCAAGGACGACGTACGCGAACTGGTCGACTATGCCGGCGAACGGCTGGGCTCCCTGATGGATGCCCGCATCGTGCACGCCAAGGCGGAGTTTTCATCGCTGGTGCAGGAAAAGGTCGAATACTTCAAGCGCGAAGTCGACAGCTTCTTCATCGAACGACAGCGTGACCTCGCCCGCGAACGGCGGCGGCTGTTCATCAACGTGGCCATCGCGATCCTGGCGTCGCTGTCGCTGGGTTTCGTCTCCTGGCTGTATCACGAATACTTGGGCGGCGGGCTGGATGTGTTCTCCATCTTCCGCATCGTGTTCGCTTCGCTGGCCGGCGGCTACGCAGCCTACCTCGCGGTCAAATTACTGCGCCGCTGGCTGTCGATGTCGGAACACAAGAAGGACACGCTGTTCCTGGTCAGCCGCTACTGGGGCGTGCTGCGTCCGGAAAGCATTTTCAGCACGGTCATCCTGGTGTGCCTGATGGCCGTGCTGGTGGGGTTCTTGCTATTCCCGGATCAGATTGCCCATTTCACAGGCGGTGAAAAATGGCTCAAGGCCTTGCGCGAGGCCTACCCGATGTTCCGCAGATAAGGCTTACACGGCATCGAGCGTCGCCAACTCCCAACGCGGTTTGACCGCAAACGTCAGATCCGATGTCTTCCTATGCGTCGCCAACCGCTGCGCGCCCGCGTAGGCGATCATCGCGCCGTTGTCCGTGCAGAACTCCAGCCGCGGATAGAACACGCTGATACCGCGTGCCGCCGCCTCGCGTGTCAGCCGTTCGCGCAGATGCGTATTGGCGCCCACGCCGCCGGCAACCACCAGCCGCGTCACGCCACTGTGGGCACAGGCTGCCAGACTCTTGCCCACCAGCACGTCCACCGCCACCACCTGAAACGCCGCCGCGATGTCGGCTGCCTGATCCAGCCCTTGCTTGCGCACCAGCGTCAGCACTGCGGTTTTCAAGCCGCTGAAGCTGAAATCAAAATCGCCCGAATTGAGCATCGGGCGCGGCAGGGTAAAGCGGCTGGCATCACCCGCGGCCGCCAGCTTCGACAGTGCCGGCCCGCCCGGATAACCCAGGCCCAATAGCTGTGCGGTCTTGTCGAAGGCCTCACCGGCCGCATCGTCGAGGGTCTCACCCAGCAAAGTGTAGCGTCCGACGCCCGACACCCGCATCAACTGCGTATGGCCGCCCGACACCAGCAAGGCAACGAAGGGGAATTCTGGCGGCGTATCGGAAATCAAAGGCGACAGCATATGGCCTTCCAGATGGTGCACGCCGACTGCCGGGATATTCAGCGAAAACGCCAGCGCACGCGCCATCCCCGCCCCCACCAGCAGCGCGCCGGCAAGCCCCGGTCCTTGTGTATAGGCGATGCCGTCGAGCGCTTCCAGTGTGCACCCACTCTCAGCCAAAACCTGGCGCGTCAAGGGAAGAACCCGCCGGATATGGTCACGCGACGCCAGTTCGGGCACCACGCCACCATAGTCGTTATGCATGGCGATCTGTGAATAGAGCGCGTGCGCCAGCAGGCCGCGCACGCTGTCATATAGCGCAACACCGGTTTCATCGCAGGACGACTCGATGCCAAGTACCAACATAGGGGAAACAGGGGGGACTGGAAAAATCCGTTAGGGCTTGCTATTATTCTCGTTTTTCCCGTTTCCCGGAAGCCACTGTCACATGCCTCACGTCAAAGTCAAAGAAAATGAGCCGTTCGACGTCGCCCTGCGTCGTTTCAAGCGTTCCATCGAAAAAGTCGGCTTGCTGACCGAGCTGCGCGCCCGCGAGTTCTACGAGAAGCCCACCGCAGAGCGGAAGCGCAAGCTCGCCGCCGCAGTCAAGCGCCAAAGCAAGCGCCTGCGCAGCCAGCAACTCCCCCCCAAGATGTATTGATTCCGCGCTGACGCGGAATCCCCACGCATGTCGCTCAAGGCACGCATCACTGACGACATGAAAACCGCCATGCGCGCCAAAGAGATGGCGCGCCTCGGCACGATCCGTCTCCTGTTGGCCGCCATCAAGCAGAGAGAAGTCGACGAGCGTATCGAGCTGGACGACGCTGCAGTCAGCAGCATCGTCGAAAAACTCATCAAGCAACGCAAGGACTCGATCAGCCAATTCCAGGTTGCCGGTCGTGACGACCTGGTGGCGGCCGAACAGGCCGAGCTCGTCGTGCTGCAGGCCTACCTGCCCGAACAACTCTCCGCTGCCGAAGTCGAAGCCGCCGTTGCCGCGGCCATTGCCGAATCCGGCGCGTCCAGCGCCAAGGACATGGGCAAGGTCATGGGGCTGCTGAAACCCCGCCTTGCCGGCCGTGCCGACATGGGGCAGGTCTCCGCGCTGATCAAGGCCCGTCTCGCAAGCTAACCCCATCCGGCGCGACGCGCCCGGGTTTATCATGCGGCCATCATGATTCCGCGCGATTTCATCGATACCCTGCTCGCCCGCGTCGACGTCGTCGATGTCATCGACCGCCGCGTGCCGCTGAAGAAAGCCGGGCAGAATTACCAGGCCTGCTGTCCTTTCCACAGCGAAAAAACCCCCTCCTTCACCGTCAGCCCGACCAAGCAGTTCTACCACTGCTTCGGCTGCGGCGCACATGGCACGGCGCTCGGTTTCCTCATGGAATACGAGCACATGAGCTTCCCCGACGCCGTAGCGGCCCTGGCCCAGGACGTCGGCTTGCCCGTGCCCGAGTCCGGCGAGCCCGAGCGCCCCAAACCGCCGCCAGCGCTGTGGGATGCACTCGAACAGGCGGCGCAGTTCTACAAGAAACAGCTCAAGCAGACCCCGCGCGCGATCGACTACCTGAAGCGCCGCGGCCTGACTGGCGCCATCGCTGCCCGCTATGGCATCGGCTACGCGCCGGAGGGGTCCCCCCTGAAGCAGGTCTACGCCGACTATGCGGCCGAGGCCCTCGCCGCCTCGGGCCTCGTCATCGACGGCGATCACGGGCGCTACGACCGCTTCCGCGACCGCATCATGTTTCCTATCAGGAACATCAAGGGCCAGATCGTCGGTTTCGGCGGGCGCGTGCTGGACCAGGGCGAACCGAAATACCTCAATTCGCCGGAAACCCCGCTGTTTCACAAGGGTTCGGAAATCTACGGCCTGTTCGAGGCGCGCGCCGCGATCAAGACGGCCGGACGCGTCATTGTGGTCGAAGGCTACATGGACGTGGTCGCGCTGGCGCAACTCGGCGTGGAGTTCGCCGTCGCCACCCTCGGCACCGCCACCACGCCAATCCATGCACGTACCCTGCTGCGCCACACCGACCGCCTGGTCTTTGCCTTCGACGGCGACAATGCCGGGCGCAAGGCCGCCTGGCGCGCGCTGGAAAACTCGCTGGAGGCGCTGCAGGACGGCAAGGAGGTCAGTTTCCTGTTCCTGCCGGAAGGCGAGGACCCTGACAGCTATATCCGAACCCACGGCCACGACGCATTCCTGCACCTGCTGGACACCGACACCCTGCCGCTGTCCGCCTTTCTGGTGCGTGAACTGGCGCGCAACCGCAAACTCGACAGCCAGGAAGGCCGGGCAGCCTTGATCAAGGACGCCAAGCCCTTGCTGGAGAAAATTGCCGCGCCCCTGCTGGCCAGCTTGATCCAACGACAGATTGCGGAACTTGCGCACCTCCAGGCTGACGAACTCAGCCACCTCGGGCTCAAACCCATCGCGGCACGCCGACTTCTCCCGCGTCCGCAACGCCGCCCGACGCCATCGCGGGTGCGCAGCCTGGCACGCACCCTGCTGATGAATCCACAGCGGGTGGCCGAGGTCGAACCCTGCTGGCTCGATGTAAACGACCCGCTAAGCGGTCCTACCGGCGAATTGATGGCCTGGCTGTGCGAGGTTGGCCCCCTCAAGCCGCAGACCCTAAGCGAAACGGCCAAAGGCAGCGTGCTGGAGCCCTTGATCGATGAGCTAATGACCGATTTGCTCGACAAAGACGACACTTGGGACTGGAACGCGGAGTTCGATGGCGCCGTCAAACAGTTACGCGACGATTGGCGCAGGCGAAGGCAACAGGAACTGGCCATGCGCCCGCTCGGCAGTTTGAGCGCCAGCGAGCGCCAGGAATTGACTGAACTGGCACGTTCCTAGCTTGCCAGAAACGGCAAGACAAAGTGCCGGCTTGCGGTATAATTGCCGGTTTTTGAACGATTTTTTTCTGTCCGCGTGCGATGCGCGGGGGCGGGACCTGAGCGGAGAATAACCTGTGGCTGTACGTGGAAGAAAACCAGGTGGTAGCGCCAAAAAGCCCGAAGCGCTGCTCCCCCTGAAGGAGCTGACGCCGGTGGAGGCGGAAGCGCGCCGCACCCAGCTGAAGAACCTCATCATCCTCGGCAAGGAACGGGGGTTCCTGACTTACGCCGAGATCAACGACCACCTGCCCGACGAGGTGCTGGACGCCGACCAGATCGAAGGCGTGATCAGCATGATCAACGACATGGGCATCCAGGTCTACGATGAAGCGCCGGACGCCGAAACCCTGCTGATGCAAGAAGCCGCCCCTGCCGTCGCCGACGAGGATGTCGTCGCGGAAGCCGAGCAGGCACTGACCACAGTCGACTCCGAATTCGGCCGCACGACCGATCCGGTCCGCATGTACATGCGTGAAATGGGCTCGGTCGATCTGTTGACGCGTGAAGGCGAAATCGAGATCGCCAAGCGCATCGAGGAAGGCCTGCGCCACATGGTGCAGGCGATTTCGTCGTGCCCGCTCACCATCCAGCAAATCCTGGACATGGCGGCGCAGGTCGAGAAAGACGAGATGCGCATCGACGAGCTGATCGACGGCTTCGTCGAAATGGAAACCGAAGCTGCGGCTGAAGAGGAAGACACGTCCGCCGACGAAGAAGAGACGGACGAGGACGACGACGAAGAAGCCAGCGCCAAGCTCGCAGCCGCCAATCTGGCGCAGCTCAAAGCCGAAGCGCTGGTGCAGTTCGACTTCATCCGCAAGGCCTACAAAAAAGCACAGACAGCCCATGCCAAGTATGGCCTCGGCAGTCCGCAGCACATGAAAGCCCAGTCCGAAGTCACCGAGCTGCTGATGGCGATCCGCTTCTCGGTGCGCCAGGTGGACAACCTGTGCGAGCAGATCCGCAGTGCGGTGGAAGAGGTGCGCTCGCACGAACGCAAGATCATGGAGTTCTGTGTCACCCGTTCGGGCATGCCGCGCCCGCACTTCATCAAGGCTTTCCCCGGCAATGAAACCAACCTGACGTGGCTGGACAGGGAGATCGCTGCGAAGAAAGCCTACTGCTCGACGCTTTCCAAGGTGCAATACGAGGTCAAAGCACACCAGGAAGCCCTGATCGCGATGCAGGATCGTGTCGGTCTGCCGATCAAGAACCTGAAGGACATCAACAAGCAGATGTCGACCGGCGAGGCCAAGGCACGGCGCGCCAAGCGCGAGATGATCGAGGCCAACTTGCGTCTGGTCATCTCGATCGCGAAGAAGTACACCAACCGCGGCCTGCAGTTTCTCGACCTGATCCAGGAAGGCAACATCGGCCTGATGAAGGCCGTGGACAAATTCGAATACCGCCGCGGCTACAAGTTCTCGACCTATGCCACCTGGTGGATCCGTCAGGCGATCACGCGTTCGATCGCCGATCAGGCGCGCACCATCCGCATTCCGGTGCACATGATCGAAACCATCAACAAGATGAACCGCATCAGCCGCCAGATCCTTCAGGAAACCGGCATCGAGCCCGATCCAGCGACGCTGGCGATCAAGATGGAAATGCCGGAAGACAAGATCCGCAAGATCATGAAAATCGCCAAGGAGCCGATCTCGATGGAAACGCCGATCGGCGACGACGAGGATTCGCACCTCGGCGACTTCATCGAGGACTCCAGCACGCTGTCGCCTGACGACTCCGCGATCTACGCCAACCTGCGCGACGCTACCCGCGAAGTGCTGGACAGCCTGACCTCGCGCGAAGCCAAGGTATTGCGCATGCGCTTCGGCATTGAAATGAACACCGATCACACGCTGGAAGAAGTCGGCAAGCAGTTCGACGTCACGCGTGAGCGGATCCGCCAGATCGAAGCCAAGGCCCTGCGCAAGCTGCGCCACCCGACCCGCTCCGAGAAGCTGAAAAGCTTTACCGGCAGCGGCGAAGTGTAAGTTCCCTGCCCCGCCCATCGCGGGGCAGCTACGTTTTCGGGTCTGTAGCTCAGTTGGTTAGAGCAGGGGACTCATAATCCCTTGGTCCACGGTTCAAGTCCGTGCAGACCCACCAATTACCCAACATCAGCGATAATCACCCCCTAATAAAAACTGGGGGTGTCAGATGCAAGGGGAAGCCAGAAAACCCGGCGAGCGCCGGTTGCAGATTCTGCAAACACTCGCCGCGATGCTACAGGAACCGCAGCCTGAGAAAATCACCACGGCGGCGTTGGCAGCCCGCATCGGGGTATCCGAAGCCGCGCTATACCGGCACTTTTCCAGCAAGGCGCAAATGTTCGAGGGGCTGATCGAATTCATCGAACAAACCCTGTTTGGCCTGATTGCGCGCATCACCGCCGACACGCCCTCGCCGTCCGCCCAAATCGAGGCCATCCTCAGCATGCTGTTGAATTTTGCGGCGAAGAATCCAGGGATGACGCGCGTGCTGATCGGCGATGCACTGGTGCATGAAAACGAGCGCCTGCAAAAACGCATCAATCAACTACACGACCGAATCGAAGCCCAGTTGCGGCAATGCCTGCGCTTTTGCGGCGACAAGCAGTCCGAACTGAGCGGGCCGCTGGCCAATCTGCTGCAATGCATGGTGGTAGGACGCTGGCATCAGTTCGCCAAGAGCGGATTCAGCCGCCCGCCCGGCGGCGATATCGAACTGCTGATGGCGCGTTTGCTTGACGTTCACCCCGCCTGACGCGCAGCCTGCCTGCACACCGGGCAAGCCGGGTCATACGGCACGTTCATCACGCGAGCCTCGGCCCGCAGGCCATCCCATAGCAGCAGCCGGCCAATCAGCAACTCTCCCACCTGAGCCAGATATTTCAGCGCTTCCATCGCCTGCATTGCGCCGATGACGCCGACCAGGGGAGAAAACACCCCCGCCTCGGCGCAGCGCACCTCCGGTTCGCCAGCCTGATCCGGAAATAGGCAGTGATAGCAGGGTGTGCGAGCACGGCGGGTATCGAACACCGCCAGTTGTCCCGAAAAACCGATCGCAGCCCCCGACACCAGCGGCTTGCCCAACTGAACGCAGGCCCGGTTGACCGCATGCCGGGTAGCAAAGTTGTCCGACGCATCGACGACCAGATCGACCGCCGCCACCGCTTCATGCAGCGCTTCGCCGCCCAGCGCTTCCCGAATGGATTGCACTTCGATTTCAGGATTGATGGCGCGCACGCTGCGCGCGAGCGAATCGGCCTTGTTCTCGCCGATGGCTGCCGTGGCATGGCCAATCTGCCGCTGCAGATTGGTCAGGTCGACCGTATCACCGTCCGCCAGCCACAACCGTCCGACGCCCGATGCCCCCAGATAAAGTGCGACCGGGCAGCCCAGCCCACCGGCACCGATGATCAACACCGACGCGCCTGAGATACGTGCCTGCCCGTCCACACCGACATCGGGCAGCAGGATGTGTCTGCTGTAGCGCAGCAGCAGTGTGTCGTTCAACTCCATGGCCAGCACGGCTATTTATAGCTCCGCCACTCTTCCGGCGTTTCGTCGCAATCACCATGCAGGTGGCGCTCGTAGACCTTCATGAATGCCTGCTGGGATTTGATGTCCGGCTCGTTGGCTGCGACGTTGCGTCGCTGCACGCTCTCGCAGTAATACGCCAGCGCCCGCCTGAGCTTGCAGAGGAGGCTGTTGTCGAGATGAAACCCCTGGCTCGCCAGCGCAGTCTCCAGACCTTCCAGCGTGTACTCGCAGATGTGATACCGCACCTGCAGACGATAGACGTCTGCGCCGATGGTCACGTCCAGTCCCTCCAGGCCGGCCAAAAGCGCCAAGGCGCGCTCGGCCTGGCCGGCAGGCAAGGCATGGAAGACGATTTCGCGGTTTTTCTCGAGGTCGCACGGACGCATGACACCTCCCGGCAGGCTAGGTCAACTCAGTATACCGCGCCGCTTGTGCTGTGGAACCCCTGCGGGCCACACAGCACAGCTGCTCAACGCCCCTGCAGGATCTGCAGGCCTTTAAGCAGGTTCAGCGCTTGGTTCACCTGGAAATCGTTCTTCGACACGATCTCGCCCGGCTCCAGCGGCACCGGCTTCTTGTCCTTGCCGTCCAGGCTGGGTTTGTCGGCGGCCGGGGCTTTGATGATCATCTCGTCCGGCTTGCTTGCTGGCGCCGCATCCCCGCCATTGGGATTGCTCAGATGATGCTCGAGATCCGCCTCGCGAATGCCCAGACCTTGATCGTCGGACGGCATGGTTGGGTCTTCCACCACGATATCCGGCTCGATGCCCTTGGCCTGGATGGAGCGTCCGCTCGGCGTAAAGTAGCGCGCCGTGGTGAGTTTGATCGCCGTGCCGTTGCCGATCGGCAGGATGGTCTGCACCGATCCCTTGCCGAAGGTTCGGGTACCCATGATGACGGCACGCTTGTCATCCTGTAGCGCCCCCGCCACGATTTCGGAGGCCGAGGCCGAGCCGCCGTTCACGAGCACCACCATCGGCACCTGTTTGACGCCCTCCGGCAAACCTTTCAGATAATCAAGCTGCATCGGGCGCAGGTAATTTTCCGGGCTGGCGGTCAACCGCATCTTCGCGTCCTCCGTACGCCCGTCCGTGTATACCACCAGGCTGTCCGGCTTGACGAAAGCCGCCGCCACCGCTACCGCGCCATTCAGCAGGCCGCCCGGGTCGTTGCGCAGGTCCAGGATCAGGCCCTTGAGCGGCGCCTTGTTGTCCTTGTAGAGCTTGTCCAGGGCCTCGGCCAGCAGTTCGCCGGTATGTTCCTGGAATTGCGTCACGCGCACGTAACCGTACCCGTTTTCCAGCAATTTGGATTTGACGCTGCGGATCTTGATGACCGCACGGGTCAGGGTCAGCACGATGGGTTTGTCGACGCCCTTGCGAACGATGGTGAGCTTGATCGGCGATCCGGGCTTCCCGCGCATGCGTTTCACCGCGTCGTTCAACGTCATGCCTTTCACCGGCGTATCGTCGAGCTTGATGATCAGGTCGCCTGGCTTGACCCCGGCCTTGAAGGCTGGCGTATCCTCGATCGGCGACACGACCTTGACGAAGCCGTCTTCCATCCCGACTTCGATGCCCAGGCCGCCGAATTCGCCTTGGGTACCCACCTGCAGATCCTTGAAGCCCTCAGCATCGAGATAGGCCGAATGCGGGTCCAACCCGCTCAACATGCCGTTGATCGCCGAAGAGATCAGCTTCTTGTCGTCGACCGGTTCGACATAATCGCTCTTGATACGGGCAAATACATCGGTGAAGGCACGCAACTCCTCGACCGGCAGCGCAGTCTCCGCATCCTTGTCGGCGATCGCCGGCAAATTGAGTGTCAATGCGGCTCCAGCCAGTATGCCAGCCAGACCGACCAGTACGAGTTTTGCCTTTTGTGTCATCTCACTTCACCCAGTCCAGGGGGTTTACAGGACGGCTCTGATGCCGCATTTCAAAATACAGGCCCGTCTCGGGTTGGCCGCCGCTGTTGCCAACCGCAGCGATCGCATCGCCGGGCTGAACCCGGTCGCCCACCTGCTTATACAGACTTTCATTATTGCTGTACAGGCTCATATAGCCGTCGCCATGGTCAACAATAATGAGGTTTCCGAAGCCGCGCAGCCACTCGGCGAACACCACCTGTCCGGCTGCGATCGCCTTCACCGCCGTACCTTGGGCGGCCCGGATGAACAAGCCTTTCCAGCTCAGCCCGCCGCCTTCTCTCGGAGCACCAAAGCGGTTCATCAGTTCCCCAGCAACCGGTAAATGCAGCAAACCTTTCAGCCGAGAGAACGGCTGGCTCGACCGAAAAGCCACCGGCGTATCGGTATTGACCGCCACGGGACGGCGCTGCTGGCCGGTTGAGCCGCGCTCTGCCTCCCGCTGCTGCGCCTGCCGGGCGGCGCGCGCACGTTCGGCCTCACGTGCCGCCTGCTCCGCCATCACCCGGTTGAGGCGCTCGACCAACTGGGTCAGGCTGCGTTCATTGCGCTTCAAGGTGGAAATCTCGCGCCGCTGTTGCTGGATTTGCACGGAGAGTTTCTGCAGCACCTGCTCGCGGGCGTGCTTGTCGGCCAACAACTTTTGCTGCTCGGCTTCGTGCGCAGCCTGCAATTGCGCCAGGTCGTTTGTCTTCTGCGAGGCTTGTTGCTGCAAAGCGGACAGTTGCGCCAAGTCGGCACGCAATGTGTCGATCATGGCTTGCTGCGCACGTGAGAGGTGGGCCAGATAGCGCAAATCGCGTGCGGTCTGGTTGGGGTCCGCACCATTCAGGATGAGCTTGAGCGCATCGCCCTGCCCACGCTGGTAAGCGCCCTTGAGCGTCTGCGCCAGATGGGCCTGCTGTGTGCGAATACGCGCCGAGGTTGCATCGACCTGTTGTGTCAGCGACTGCAGGTCGCTCTGCGTGCGCTGACGTTCGCCATCCAGCTGCCGTAACTGGCGTACGGCGTTGCTGATCGCCCGTTCGGACTGGCGCAGCTCGTCGGCCGCTTCCTGGCGATGCGCCTGCGTGTCGCGAAAATCCTGCTGCAGGGTTTGCAGGCGCTGTTTGAGGGCGTCGAGTTCAGACTGCTTGCGATCGGCCTGGTTGGCGCTGACGCACAACGGCCCGGACAGTGCCAGCAGGACGAAGAGTTGTTTGAAGTTCACCCTGGCGAGCTTACCCGAACCGGACGGGCTTACTCAAACTGCACCAGGGCCTCGCCGGTCATTTCAGGCGGTTGCGCCACGCCCATCATCTTCAGCAGGGTCGGGCTGACATCCTCGAGCGCGCCGGTTTCCGCCAACGTGGCATGGCGTCGCCCAACATAGATCAGCGGTACCAGGTTCATGGTATGCGCGGTATGCGGCTGACCGGTTACGGCGTCGCGCATCAATTCGGCGTTGCCGTGGTCGGCGGTGATCAGCACTTCCCCGCCCCGCGCCTGCTGCGCGTCCACCACCCGGCCCAGACAGGTGTCGACCGTCTCGATCGCCTTGATCGCAGCCTGCAGGTCGCCGGTGTGGCCCACCATGTCGGGATTGGCAAAATTGCAGACGATGAGATCGTATTGCTGGCTGCCGATCGCGGCGACCAGCTTGTCGGTCACCTCGAAGGCACTCATCTCGGGCTTGAGGTCATAGGTTGCCACGTCGGGGGACGGCACCAGCACGCGATCCTCGCCGGGAAAGGACACTTCTTCGCCACCGTTGAAGAAAAAGGTGACGTGCGGATATTTCTCCGTTTCGGCGATGCGCAACTGGCGCAAGCCGAGGTTGGCTGCGTATTCACCCAGGCCATTCTTGATCCGTTCGGGCGGAAAGGCGACCGACACCTGGAAATCGTCGCTGTAGCCGGTCAGCGTGCAATAGGTCGCCAGCCGGGGAGTGACTTCGCGCTCGAACTCGCTGAAATCGGGCTCGATGAAGGGCCGCGACAACTGGCGCGCGCGGTCGGAACGGAAATTGAGAAAAATGACCGAATCGCCGTCCTCCATCTTCACCGGCTTGCCGTCGGGCGGCAGGATGGCCGTGGCCTTGACGAATTCGTCGGTTTCGCCGCGTGCGTAGGCGGCTTCCAGTCCGGCCAGCGCATTCTCCGCCATGAACTCGGCGCGCCCCTGGGTCAGGAGATCGTAGGCGGATTTGACCCGCTGCCAGCGCCTGTCGCGGTCCATCGCGTAATAACGGCCGATCATGGATGCGATGTGGCCGACGCCTGCCTGCCCGATTTTCTCGTTGAGACGGCGCAAATAGATCTCGGCGCTTTTTGGCGGCGTGTCGCGACCATCCAGGAATACGTGCAGACAGACCTTGTGCAGTCCTTCACGTGCAGCCAGATCGAGCAGGGCATGGAAATGCGACTCGTGACTGTGCACACCGCCATCCGACAGCAGGCCCAGCACATGCAGCGTCCTGCCATTGTCGCGTGCCAGATGCACAGCGTTCAGCAGGGCCGGATTGGTGTAGAAATAGCCCGATTCGATGGCGCGGTCGATACGGGTGAACTCCTGATACACCACCCGCCCCGCGCCGATGTTCAGATGCCCCACCTCGGAGTTGCCCATCTGCCCCTTGGGCAGCCCTACTTCGGATTCCGATGCATGGATAAGAGTATGGGGATTATTCTTCCATAGCCGGTCCCAATTGGGCTTGGCGGCCTGGGCAATCGCGTTGTCCGCGCTTTCTTTGCGGCAACCAAAACCGTCGAGGATGATGAGGAGAACCGGCACGGTTTTCATGAAAAAATTTATATAACCTGACTCGTTTTCGTGGAAATATTTTAATATATGCGTGATTGCTAATCTATACGCAATCCAAAAAGTAAGATTATAAGTAACGCACGGCTGTATTTTGACGGAGTTGGCCGCGCCGTTACGCGACCCGTAGGACTGAGGAATGAATATGGCAGCTGACTGGGATCAAGTGGACCTCATGGACAAGGATGAGCACATCGAGCAAGCCTCGCGTGCGATGAAGGCCATGTCACATCCTCTGCGCCTGAAAATTCTTTGCGTACTGGGCGACAAGGAAGTCAGTGTCCAAGACATCGTCGACCATGTCGGCACGTCGCAAAGCAATATCTCGCAGCACCTCGCCATCCTGCGCGACAAAGGCGTGCTACGCACCCGCAAGGATGCCAATCGCGTGTTTTATCGCGTGGGCGACACCCGCACCCTGAAGCTTCTGGGCATGATGCGCGACGTCTTCTGCGGTTTCACCAAGTAAGTCAAGCTGTATCCCGGGCCCGGCCACGCGCAAGCGTGCGGGCCTTGTGTTTCGAATGCGCCGCTCAATCATTTCCAGTTTGATAATGCGCACCACGCCCCTGCCAACTCCAGTACAGCGCCGGGATGACGAAAAACGACAGCAGCGGTGCCGTCAGCATGCCACCCACCAACGGCGCGGCAATCCGCTTCATCGCTTCGGAGCCGGCACCATCGCTGAACATGACGGGCAGCAGGCCCGCCACGATCACCGCCACTGTCATCATCTTGGGCCGCACACGCATGAGCGCGCCCTGGACAATCGCCTGCCGGAGCACGACGCGATCAACCGACTGGCAGCCCAACTGCCGGGATTCCTCGACGGCCTTGTCGATATAGAGCAGCATCACGACCCCGAACTCCGCCGCTACGCCCGCCAACGCGATGAAGCCGACGCCCACCGCCACCGACAGGTTGTAGCCTAGCCAGTAGACCAGCCAGAACCCGCCTACCAAGGAAAACGGCAGGCAGACAGCGACCAATACCACCTTGCCCGGTTCGCGGAAGTGCAGGTAGAGCAGCAGCAAAACCAGCAGCACGGTGAACGGAATCAACCACAGCATTTTTTGCCTGGCATGCTGCAGGTTCGCGTACTGGCCGGACCAGGCGATGGCGTAGCCAGGCGGCAGTTTGACCTGAGTATCGACCGCCTGCCGGGCCGCTTCGACGTAGCCGCCCAAGTCCCGACCTTCGATGTCGAGATAGACATAGCCGGTCAGGCGTCCGTTTTCGCTCTTGATTTCGGCTGGCCCGTCGGCGATGCGCAGCCGGGCGACCGTCCCGAGCGGCACCTGAATTCCGGACGGGGTGGCAATCCGGCTCTCGGCAAGCGTCTCCATCGAGTCACGCAAGGCGCGCGGATAGCGCAGGTTGATGGAAAACCGTTCGCGCCCGTCCACGACCGTACCGATGTTCTCCCCGCCGATGGCGCTTTGCACCAGGCGTTGCACCGCCGCGACGGTGACGCCGTAACGCGCGGCCTGCGCGCGGTCGATATCGATATCCATATACCGCCCACCGGTGACACGTTCGCCGAATACGGCGCGTGTTCCGGGAATTTTCTTCAGCGTGGTTTCGAGCGTTTCCGCCAGTGCGGCGATCCCGGCCAGATCGGGGCCGGTAATCTTGATGCCGACCGCTGTGCGGATGCCGGTGGACAACATGTCGATGCGGGTGCGAATCGGATAGCCCCAGGAATTGGTCAGCCCGGGCAACCGTACGGCTCGGTCGAGCTTCTGGATCAGTTCCTCTACCGTCTCACCCGGCGGCCATTCATTCCTCGGTTTGAGCAAGATGGTGGTTTCCAGCATGGACAGCGGCGCAGGGTCGGTTGCGCTGTCGGCGCGGCCAGCCTTGCCGAACACGCGCGCCACTTCCGGCATCTGGCGGATCAGGCGATCGGTGACCTGCAGAATATTGGCGGCCTCGTCGACGGATACGCCCGGCAGCGTGGTCGGCATGTAAAGCAGATCACCCTCGTACAGGGGTGGCATGAACTCGCTACCCAGGCGGGATACGGGCCATGCCGCGCTGGCCAGCAGCAGAACGGCCAGCAGCAGCACCCGTTTGGGGTGATTCAGCGACGCCAGCAGTGCCGGCCGATAAAGCGCTTGCAGCACGCGGTTGAGCGGATTGCTGCGCTCATGGACGATGCGGCCGCGAATGAAATAGCCCATCAGCACCGGTATCAGCGTGACGGCCAGCGCCGCGCTCGCCGCCATGGCATAGGTCTTGGTGTAGGCAAGCGGCGCGAACAGCTTCCCTTCCTGGCCCGAGAGCGCAAAAACCGGCAGGAAGGACACCGTGATGATGAGCAGCGAGAAGAAGAGCGCAGGACCGACTTCCACCGAACTGGCGCGTGCGACCGCCCAGTAGTCGCTGCCGGGTCCGGCCCGCTCAAGGTGCTTGTGCATGTTCTCGATCATCACGATGGCCGCATCCACCATGGCGCCGATGGCGATGGCGATGCCCCCCAGAGACATGATGTTGGCGCTGACGCCCTGCTGCTTCATCACGATGAACGCCGCGAGGATGCCGACCGGCAGGGTGAGCGCAGCAACCAGGGACGAGCGCAGATGGAACAGGAACAGCAGACAGACCAGCGCCACCATCAAGGTCTCTTCCACCAGTTTGCTGCGCAGATTGTCGATGGCGCGCGCGATGAGGCCGGAACGGTCATACGTGATCACCAGTTCGACGCCGGGCGGTAGGCCCGCCTGCAGCTCCTTGAGGCGGGCCTTGACGCGTGCCGCGGTTTCCAGCGCATTGCTGTCATAACGCATGACCACGATGCCGCCTGTGACGTCGCCTTCGCCGTCGAGGTCGGTCACCCCTCGCCGCGCTTCCGGTCCCGTCTGGACATGTGCCACATCCTGCAGCCGAATGGGAACGCCCTCGGCATCCGTGCCCAGGGGAATCGTGCGGAAATCGTCCAGCGTCTTCAGATAGCCATTGGCGCGAATCATGTATTCGGCGCGCGCCATCTCCATGACCGACCCGCCACCCGAGAGATTGCTGTCGCGCACCGCCCGGCTGACCTGTTCCAGCGAAATCCCGTAGGCGGCCAGGCGGTTCGGATCCACCTCGATCTGGAACTGGCGTGCCATGCCGCCGACGCTGGCCACTTCGGCCACGCCGGGCAGACCCTGCAACTCGTATTTGAGGTAGAAATCCTGGACCGCCCGCAACTGGTCCGCATCGTAGCGATGGTGGCGATCCACCAGCGCGTATTCGAATATCCAGCCTGTGCCGGATGCATCGGGCCCCAGCGTGGGCGTCACGCCTGCGGGCAGGCGCGACGCCGCCTGGCTCAGGTATTCCAGCACACGGGAACGCGCCCAGTACGGATCGACGCCATCCTTGAAAATGACGTAGACATAGGACTCGCCGAACATGGAAAAACCCCGCACCGCCGTGGCGCCCGGCACCGACAACAGGCTCGACGTCAGCGGATAGGTCACCGAATCTTCCACGAGCTGCGGCGATTGGCCGGGATACGCCGTCTTGACGATGACCTGGGTATCGGACAGATCCGGTATCGCATCCAGCGCAATATTCTGCGCGGAGTACACGCCCCATGTCGCCAGCAGCAGCGTGGCCAGCAGCACCAACAATCGGTTGGCGAGCGACCACTCGATGATTCGCCGGATCATGTTCAGTGGTTGTTCTGCATGCGCTGCACGGAATCGTTCATGGACGCAGCCGCATCCAGCAGGAACTGCCCGCTCACGGCAACCCGCGCTCCCTCCTGCAACCCGTCGGTGATCTCGACGAAGTCGCCGCTTTCGATGCCTGTTTCCACGGGAACCGGCATGAAATGCCCGCCTTCCAGCGCCAGCATAACCCGGTTGCCCCGACCAGTACGAATCACGGCCGAACGCGGTACGGCGAGCGCCGTTCGCGGATGCGTGGCAATGACGACATCCACGAATGTGCCCGGCCGAAGCTGGCGATCCGTGTTCTTCACCGTCAGGCGCGCCCGCGCGGTGCGAGTCATGCCATCCACCGTAGGCAAGGCGAACGCAAGATGCCCGGTCAGCGGCGGTCGTCCGGAATGAGGAAACGTCACCGTCACGTCGTCGCCCTCCCCGACCCATTCGAGCTGGTCGGGATACAGGACAATGTCGATCCAGACCGTGGCGACATCGGCTACGGTCAGCAGCTTGGTCATCGGCGTCACGTAATCCCCCTCCCGCGCGCCGATCTGGGTGACAAAGCCGGATCGGGCGGCATATACCGGTACCCGGTCAATCGTGCGGCGGGTGGACTCGATGGCGGCGAGCGTGGCGTCGCTGACATCGGCATAGGCGAATTTATCCCGCGTACGGATGCGTTCGCGTGCCAGGCTGGCGGCCATTTGGGCATTCTGGCCGGAATAATCCGTCATGTTTTCCAGCAGCTGATCCCGCCGTTGCAGCAGCTCGATATATTCGCGCTGGCGCTGCACCAGTTCGGGCGAATAGATCTCATACAGGATCTGCCCTGCGGTGACCCGCTGACCCGGTGCACTGACATACAGTTTGCGAATCCAGCCGTCGATCTTGGGGCTGATGCTGTAAAGGGAAGTCTCGTCGATTCCGACGTTGCCGTAGGTATGCACCGCCCGGCTCATACGGTGCGTCGTCACATCCGCCAACCGCATGCCCATGCGCTGCTGCAACGCCGTGTCGACCTGTATGCCCGCTGTGCGATGATCATGTGCAGCGCCCGTCTCCACCAGGTCCATTCCGCATATCGGGCAGGACCCGGGATGGTCCTGGAGAATATTGGGGTGCATAGGGCAGACCCACATTTTTCGGATGCCCGCCGTTCCGTCCAGCTGCTCAAGGCGATCCGAAGCCTGCGCGGACTGCACGATGCCATTCGACCTTGCGCCCGGGAGCCGTTCCGCAAAATACGCGACGCCTGCCATGCAGACAGGAACGGCCAGCAGCACGGCGTAATACAACGTACGAACAAACGACGGGGTCATGGGAGGAATCCAGCCTGTTACTGACGCGAGTCAAAGGACCATCCGGATCGCGGCGGCTAGACGCTCTTCGGTTTGGCCTTGACCAGTTTCATCTTGCACACGGGGCACTTTCCGGGTTCGTGGCGATGAATCTCGGGATGCATGGGGCATGTCCAGTTGTCCTCGGCATTGCGCGGTGCGAGCGAATCCGGTCGGCCATTGTCGGACATCCCGGTATGTGTGGCGGGCGCGCCTCCGTCCTGGCTTGCCGCTTGAGCGGCGTATCCCGGCATGACGCCGGCGAGCATGGCAAGGAACGATACTTTTGCCAGTACGCGTGCGACGGGTTTCGACGGTCGTTTGACATTCATGGGAGTCTCCGTATGTCGAGTGGGCGCCGAGCACCTGATTAAGCCGGGTACTCGGCGCCCATCACTTTCCTGCCATCAGCGAACGAGGATCTGCTCGCCGTGGCCCATGTTGGGATCGGCATCATTGCTGAACATGATCACTGCGATGGCGCCCGTGAGGGCGGCCTTCAGCGAGTGGGTCACAATCGCATTGGCGCCTTCCTTGGGCGAGATCAGGTCGAATGTCGCTGCGTCGCCCGGCCCCACGACAAAGCTCTGCAGGCCATGCTCCACGTTTTTCGGGTTGCCGCTGGGGTAGACGGCATCCCAGATGCCCGCGATCGGATGGAAAGATGAAAACTCGTTGGGGCCCGCGTTGACGAAGTAGACGCGCACACGCTCGCCCGGCTTGGCCTGCAACCAACGGGTCGCTGCCGGATCGTGCACCGGGTCATACTTGAAGATGCCGCCGTTGAACATGACGTTGCTCCACTTGTTCTGCATCATGTCTTCCTTGGCATCCGGGTTCGGATAGAGCTCGGACTGGATCAGCACATATTCGCGATCCGCTTTCGGCATGGCATGGGCATCCTTCGGATCGACGATGATGGTCCCGAACATGCCGCGTGCGATGTGCTGGATCATCGGATCGGAGCCGCAGTGGTAGAAGAACACACCTGGATAATTGGCGGTGAAGGTGTAGTGCTTCTCCTCGCCCGGCTTGATGGAGCCGAAGTCCTTCACCACATCCAGTCGCGCCGCATGGAAATCCATGGAGTGTGAATTCTTGTTGGTCTTGTCGTTGATCAGCGTGAACTCAACGGTGTCGCCTTCGGTGACCCGAACCACCGGGCCCGGCACCTTGCCGTCGAAGGTCCAGGTTCGGTACATCGTCCCCTTGTTATCGATCGGCAAATCCACTTCCGTTGCGTGCAGCGTGACTTGCACCGTTTTTGCCTCGGCCTGGAATGACAGCATCGACAATGCCGTCACGCCTGCCAGCGCCATCCCCAGCATCTTGTTTTGTTTCATTTTGAAGCTCCTTGTTATTTACCCGAACCACAGTTGCAGACAAAGCGTAGATACGCCACCAACTCCTTGATTTCCTCGTCATTCATGACATTGCCCCAGGCCGGCATGAGCACCGACTTGTTCACTGCCAGCCCGCCGTCCTTGATGACGTGGAATATTTCCTCGTTGGGAATGTCGCCCATCCCCTTCGCGTCGCTGTGGTCCCGTGGCTGGACGGACATATCGCGACTGTTGATCCCCCTGCCGTTGCGATTGATGCCGTGGCACTGAACGCAGTAGGTGTTGTAGTTGCGAAGCGCACCCTGCGTGTACGGTTCATCTGCCGAGGCAGGGCCGCTGAACACGAAGCAGGAGGCCATGAGCAATCCGGCCCGCAGGAATGCAGGCACGCGTTGACCGAAATTCATTTTCATTTCCCCTCCGATGCGCTGAGTTGCAGGATGTAACCCGTCAGTCGCTGCAGATCCGGTTCGGCCAGGTTGAGCGTGGGCATCCAGATGTGCGGATCGATCGCCTGCGGGTTCTTGATGTAGCTGTAGAGGTAATCGGGCTGCAGGCGCTCGGCGGCGGTGTAGAGCTCAGGCCCCGACGAACCGCCGGTTCCAGGTTTCGCCTGATGGCAGGCAGCACAGCCGCGGAGCTTGTTGAAGAACATCGCCCCCATGGACATGCTCACCTTGTCGCCCTTGAATGCGCCCTTGCTCACCAGGCCTGCCGGACCCGTCAACGCCATGAGCGCCTCGGCAACCGCTTCGGCATCTGCTTGCGACAGCTTCACATGAGCAGCCATAGTCGACTCATCCACGACGTCCTCCTTGTCGCTGCCCTTTATATGCTTGGTATACAACTCGCCGGCCGGCCGGATGCGTACCGGGTTCTGCAGCCATTTTTCCAGCCAGGGCCGGTTGAACTTGCTGCCTGCGTAGTACAGGTCCGGCCCCTTCCGCTCCCACAGGCGGTCGAGGCTGGCGTTGTCCGGTTTTACGACGGCGTGGCAACTGATGCATTGCGATTTCAGGATGCCAGCCCCGACACTGTCTGCAGCGAATGCCGGAGCTGCGACCAGCCCCATGGCCAATGCGGCCAGAAAAGATAATTTCATCGTCGATCCTTTCTCTTATTGAACGGCCTGGCCCTTGAAGGCAGGCGCGTCATACATGCCATAGGGCTTTTTCAGGGATTCTTCGTAATAGAAATCGGGCACGAACGCCTTGTCCTTCCAGGCATAGAACGGGTCGTTGCGGTTGATTTCGTTGTACTCGATGACCGTCATCAGGCCGCCCATCGGCTTGTCGCCGTTCATCGTGTGGGAGTCGACGTGGTCATGCACCATCCAGCGACCCGGGTTGTCGGCGGTCAGGATGAGGTCGTAGCGTTCGCCCGGGCCGACCATGATGGTATCCGCCTCGTAGGGCATGGGCAGCGGACGGCCATCCTTGAAGGCCACCTGGAAGACGTGGCCGTGGATATGTATGGAATGAGTCAATTCACCCGCGCCGATCAGGCGGATCCGCACCACATCGCCCTTGTTCACCCGAAGCGGCTGCGAATCGGGAAAAGCCTTGCCGTTGAGCGTGAAGTAATCCCACACATCCCCGGGGACGCCGCCGTAACCCGGCTTGAAAGCCCATTTCGACGCCCAGTCGGACAACATCAGGATGTAGTCCTTCGTCACCTTCTTCTCGATCGGCCTGGGTGTTTTCGGTTCGACGATGAAGGGGCCCCACATGCCGCGCATCGCCGCGTGCTCATTGACGTTGACATGGCAGTGGTACCACATGGTGCCGGACGGCTCGGCAATGAACTTGTAGGTAAAGGTGTCGCCAGGCTTGATCGCAGACTGGGTGGTGTCCGGCACGCCATCCATGCGCCAGGTTCCTTTTTGCAACATGCCGTGCCAGTGGATCGTGTGCGGCAGCGTGGTCAGATTGTTGACGTTGACAGTGAGCTCGTCGCCTTCCTTGACATGAATCAAGGGGCCCGGCACCTGACCATTGAAGGCGAATGTGTGGAATTGCTGCTTGTCGACCAGCGTGATCTTGGTGTCCTCGATCGTCATCTCGAACGTGCGCTTGTCGGCATACCCGGGCATGGGATGACCCAAAGCCACCCCCAGACACAACAGGGCCGCGCCGCGGGTGATGCTGATTCGACGGTGAAATCCTTTTTTCATATGGCCTCCCTTTAAGATATATATGAAATATATCTTAACAAATGTCATATGACAAGGACCTGGGCTTCAATTTCCTAATGGTTATAAAGTGCCAATCCGAGGCCGGGCGCACGGCCAGACGCGGCCAGATATAATGACGTGTCAATCAGAGCATCCAGCACAACGCCACATGGCATAACGCAGACCGAAGGAGATGCCATGCGGCTGACCAAATTCACGGACTTTTCCTTGCGTGTGATGATTTATCTGGCTCGTCACCCAAACGGCTTGGCGACCATTGCCGACATTGCGCAGGAGTACGACATCCCCTCCACGCACCTGATGAAGGTGGTACATCGCCTGGCGCAATGCGGCTACATCGTGACGGTGCGTGGGAAGGGGGGTGGCATGCGGCTCGCCAGATCACCAGACATGATCAACGTAGGCGATCTGGTACGGGATACCGAAGACAACATGGACATCGCGGAATGCTTCAGCGCCGAGCACCAGAATTGCCCGATGCTGCCGGCATGCGCACTGAAATCCATTCTGATCGAGGCACGCAAAAGCTTCTTGGCCACCCTGGATTTTTATCGCCTGTCAGATATCACGGGGAGCTCCATGCCTCCACTCGTGGCCCCCTTGCACCTGGTGCACGATATTTCGTCTCCGGCCGGCGGCCGCAAGAAGAAGCGTAGTGCCTGAGCGAATCGGATCTGCATGCCACGAGGTGAGACGGGCTAAGCTTATATTCCGTACAGCCCCCTCGCTGCCGGGGCGACAGAGGGGAAACCGCACTGAGCGAGTGCGCATGACAAGCCAGTACGAGTCACCACGTCCATCACAAGTTATTGAATTAAATAATATATTAGACTAAACTAATGGACGATTTTTCGGGAGATGCGTCAGTGTCTAAGTTTGCCTGCCTGCTGGCCTGTGCCGTACTCGTTTCGCAACCCGCCTGGGCTGCGCTGCCATTTACCACCACCACGGTGAATTACCAGATGACGGATACAGGCTACAGCACCGAAGCCACCGTCGAGGCCGTCAAGCAGTCCACCGTCGCGGCCCAGGTATCGGGACGCGTGGCCGCGGTCAATTTCGATGCGGGAGATTACGTCAAGGCAGGATCGGTGATCGTACGGCTGTCTGCCCAGGAGTTGTCCTCGGCCGCGACGGGCAGCCAGGCACAAGTGGCCCAAGCTACCGCCACGCTGGAGAATGCACGCGCCAATTACGAACGCCAGCAGCAACTGTTCCAGCAGAAATTCATCAGTCAGGCCGCGCTCGATCGCGCCACGGCCGAGTACCGCTCAGCCGAGGCAGCCGCCCGTGCTGCCCGCGCCGGCGCGGGACAAACCGCAGCGGTCAGTGGCTACACCGTGATCACCGCACCGTTTTCCGGAATTGTGGCCGCCCGCCATGTCGAAGTCGGCGAAACCGTTACGCCCGGCAAACCGCTGATGACCGGCTTCGACCCCAAGGACATGCGGGTCATTGCCAACATCCCGCAATACAAGCTCGCCGAGGTCAAGGCTGCACCGCGCGTCGCAGTCGAGATTCCCTCGCTCAACAAATGGATTGCCGCCACCGGCATCACCGTGCTGCCGTCCGCCGACGTGGCCACCCACACGGTCAAGGTGCGCATCGACCTGCCTGCCGACGTGGAAGGTGTCATTCCCGGGATGTTCGCGCGTGCGCATTTCTCCATGGCCAGCGCGCGCAAGCTCACCATCCCGCTCAGCGCCGTCGTCCGGCGTTCGGAAATCACCGCGGTCTATGTCGTCAATCAGGGCAAGGTAAGCCTGCGGCAGGTCCGGCTGGGTACGCCGAACGCACGCGGGCAGGTGGAAGTGCTGGCCGGGCTGAACCCGGGCGACGTCATTGCGCTCGATCCGGTCAAGGCGGGCATCTACGCCAAAAGCACCGCCAACCAGCCAGCCAAGTAAACGGACAGACGCATGGGACTCTCCGGACGCATCGCCCGTTTCTTCCTCACGTCCCAGCTCACGCCGCTGATCGCATTGATCGCGGCCCTGCTGGGCCTGATTGCCATTCTGGTCACGCCGCGCGAGGAAGAGCCGCAGATCAACGTGACCATGGCCAACGTGTTCATCCCCTTCCCCGGCGCGTCGGCCAAGGACGTCGAAGCCCTGGTGGCAACGCCCGCCGAACAGGTGCTGTCGCAGATCGCCGGGATCGAGCACATCTACTCGGTCTCCAAGCCCGGCATGGCGATTCTGACCGTGCAGTATCTGGTCGGCCAGGACCGCACCCAGGCACTGGTGCGGCTGTACGACACCATCCAGGCCAATCGTGACTGGGTCTCGCCCGAGCTTGGCGTCGGCGAGCCCATCATCAAACCGCTCGGCATCGACGACGTGCCGATCGTCACCGTCACCCTGTGGACGCGCGACCCGAACCGCGGCGCCTACGAACTGGAGCAGGCCGCCCACGCGGCCGAAATCGAACTCAAGCGCATTTCCGGCACCCGCGAAGTCACGACCATCGGCGGCCCCGGCCGCGCCGTGCGGGTGATGATGGATCCCGATCGCATGGCCGCATTCGGCATTACGCCCAAGGACATCCGCGACGCGCTACAAGTCTCCAACGCAGCCCAACCCTCCGGCACGCTGGTCTCGAACAACCAGGAAATTCTCGTCCAGACCGGAACCTTCCTCACCGGCGCCGACGACGTCCGTCAACTTGTCGTCGGCGTCGCCCAGGGCCGCCCGGTCTACATCAGCGATGTGGCAAGCGTGACTGCAGGCCCCGACCAGCCCACCCGCTACGTCTGGCATGGCCCCGGCGCCGGCGGAAAAAACAAGGCCGACAACGGCCAGACCTACCCGGCGGTCACACTGGCGATTTCCAAGAAACCCGGCGAAAACGCGGTCGACGTGGCCAGAAAGGTCATCGCACGCGTCAACAGCCTGCAAAACAGCGTCTTGCCAGAAGGTGTCGAGGTCAGCGTCACCCGCAACTACGGCGCCACCGCCGACGACAAGGCCAAGAAGCTGATCCAGAAGCTGATTTTCGCGACGGCCTCGGTCGTCCTGCTGGTGCTGTTCGCCATCGGCAAGCGCGAAGCACTGATCGTCGGCGCCGCGGTGCTGTTGACGCTCGCGGCCACGCTGTTCGCCTCGTGGGCCTGGGGGTTCACGCTCAATCGGGTATCGCTGTTCGCACTCATATTCTCGATCGGCATCCTGGTCGATGACGCCATCGTGGTGGTGGAAAACATCCACCGTCGCATGAATCTGGACCACGACGGCCTCGAAGCGATCATTCCGCGTGCAGTCGACGAAGTGGGCGGGCCGACCATCCTCGCCACCCTCACCGTGATCGCGGCCCTGCTGCCGATGGCTTTCGTCAGCGGTCTGATGGGCCCGTACATGAGCCCGATTCCGATCAACGCCTCGATCGGCATGGTGATCTCTCTCGCCATCGCCTTCATCGTCACGCCCTGGCTGGCGCTGAAACTGATCAAGCAAGAAGCGCACGGCGCACACGCGGCAAGCGACAACAAGTTGCTCGCCCTGTTCCGCGCCCGCCTCACGCCTTTCCTGCGCGGCAGCGAGGGCAAGGGTGCGCGTCGCAAGCTGTGGCTGGGGATCGGCGTCGCCATTCTGCTGTCGGTCGCCTTGCCGATGGTCAAGCTCGTCATCCTGAAAATGCTGCCGTTCGACAACAAGTCCGAATTCCAGATCATCGTCGACATGCCGGTTGGCACGCCCCTGGAAAAGACTGCCCAGGTGCTGAGCGAAATGGGCACGGCGGTTGCGCAAGTCCCTGAAGTCACCGACTATCAGGCCTATGCCGGCACCGCTGCACCGATCAATTTCAACGGCCTGGTGCGACAGTATTACCTGCGCTCAGGCCCCGAGGTCGGGGATTTGCAGGTCAACCTGCTCGACAAACACGACCGCGACCGCAAGAGCCACGAAATTGCACAGGCGATCCGTCCGGTGGTCGAAGCGATCGCCAGGAAGCACGGCGCCGACGTCAAAGTGGTCGAGGTGCCGCCCGGGCCGCCGGTCATGTCACCAATCGTGGCCGAAATATACGGCCCCGATTACGACGCACAGATCCAGGTCGCCAAGCAGGTACGCGGCGTCTTCGAAAAAACCAAGGGCATCGTCGCCATCGACGACACGGTCGAAGACGATGCCCAGCGCTTCGTGCTGCGCGTGCTGCAAAACAAGGCCGCGGTTGCCGGCGTGGCACAGAAGGACATCGTCGCAGCGATGAAGATGGGGCTGTCGGGCGAGAATGTCACACCCATCCACGGCAGCGGCGCCAAGTACGAAATTCCGGTGCGCATCACCCTGCCGCCTGAACGTCAGAGCGGGCTCGACGATTTACTGAAACTGACGGTGCGCGGTAACGACGGCAACCTGGTACCCCTGTCGGAGTTGATTGAAGTGATGCCGAGCGCACGCGAAAAAACCATCTACCACAAGGACCTGCTGCCCGTGGTCTTCGTGGTCGGCGACACCGGCGGCAAGCTGGACTCGCCGCTGTATGGCCTATTCGAAATGCGCGGCGCACTGAAAGACAAACCGCTGGCGCAGGGCGGCACGCTGTCGGAGTACTTCATCCACCAGCCCGCCGATCCCTACACCGGATTCAGCCTGAAATGGGACGGCGAGTGGCAGGTCACCTATGAGACCTTCCGCGACATGGGACTCGCCTATGCGGTCGGGCTGATACTGATCTATATCCTGGTCGTCGCGCAGTTCAAGAGCTACCTGACCCCGCTCGTCATCATGGCGCCGATCCCGCTCACGATCATCGGTGTGATGCCGGGCCATGCCCTGCTCGGCGCGCAGTTCACCGCCACATCGATGATCGGGATGATCGCCCTGGCCGGCATCATCGTGCGCAACTCGATCCTGCTGGTCGATTTCATCAACGAGCAGGCGGCAGCCGGCATGGATTTCCAGGAAGCAGTGATCCAGGCCGGGGCCACCCGGGCCAAGCCCATCGTGCTGACCGGGCTGGCCGCCATGCTGGGCGCGTTCTTCATACTCGACGATCCGATTTTCTCCGGACTGGCGGTATCCTTGATTTTCGGCATTTTCGTCTCCACCTTGCTGACGCTGGTGGTGATTCCCGTGCTGTATTACGCTGCCAACTACCGTAAACATTCTTCACCGAAAGCAGGAGTTTCATCATGACCGTTGAACGTATGGTCCGTATCATCGCCGGATTTTTCATCATGCTGTCGCTGGCATTGGCCCACTTTTCCGGCAGCGTCGACATGACCCACCTGTCGTGGCTGTGGTTCACCGCCTTCGTCGGCTTCAACCTGTTCCAGTCCGGCATCACCCGTTTCTGCCCGATGGACATCATGCTGAAGAAGGCGGGCGTCAAACCGGGCTGCGGACTGTAAGGAGGGGACATGGACATTCAATTCCTGCAGCAGAACTGGATGCTGGTGGCCGTGGCCGGCGTATCCGGCGCCATGCTGGTGTGGTCCTTCATCGGCGGCAAGCTCTCCGGCATCGAGGAAGCCGACACGCTGAAAGCCACCCGCCTTTTCAACGACGACGCGCTGATCCTCGACGTGCGCGAAGACAAGGAATTTGCCACCGGCCACATTCCCAGGGCCAAGCACATTCCGCTCGGCCAGCTGTCCGGCCGTCTCCAGGAACTCGAGAAATTCAAGGCCAAACCCATCCTCGTCACCTGCCGTAGCGGCCAGCGCTCGGCGCGCGCCTGCAACCTGCTGAAAAAGGCCGGTTTCGAGACCGTGTACAACCAGGCGGGCGGCATCCTGGCGTGGGAACGCGCCAACCTGCCTGTCGCCAAGTAATCCCGAACAAGGAGGCCCCATGGCCAAAGTCGTCATGTATTGCACCGCCGTCTGTCCATACTGCGTCGCCGCAGAGCGGCTGCTGAAGAGCCGCGGCGTCACCGAAATCGAAAAGATCCGCATCGATCTCGACCCGACCAAGCAGGAGGAAATGATGACGCGCACCGGCGGCCGTCGTACCGTCCCGCAGGTCTTCATCGGCGACACCCACGTCGGCGGCTTCGATGACACGTCCGCACTCGACGCCGCGGGCGAACTGGTGCCGCTGCTGAACCGCGCCTGAGCGCGCCGCTTGCCGGAACACGCTTGAATTTCCGGCATCGCCCCCCACCTTGAAGCGAAGATCATTCGCTTCAAGGACTCCCGATGGAACTTGCCTGCCCCCACTGCCTCGCCATCAACCGCGTGCCGGACGATCGGCTGTCCAACGGGCCCAAATGCGGTCAATGCGGCACGCCCTTGCTGCCGGGCAAACCCGTGGATCTCACCGCCGACACGTTCGACCGCTTCATCGCCAAGGCTGGACTGCCGGTACTGGTCGATTTCTGGGCCGGCTGGTGCGGCCCCTGCAAGATGATGGCGCCGGTCTTCCAGCAGGTGGCCGCCGAGGTGGGCACGCGTGTGCGCTTCGCCAAGGTCGATACCGAAGCCCATCCGCAGGTGTCGATGCGCCACCACATCAAAGGCATCCCCAGCCTGATCCTGTTCCGGAATGGCGTCGAGGCCGCGCGCATCTCGGGTGCGATGGAAGCCCATGCGCTGAAACGCTGGCTGGCGTCGCAAGGCGTCCAATAAGGTTGCGAAGCAGGTCCCGTCATCGCGCGGCAGATTCATGGAGGCGACTTAAAGCCCGTGTAAAATAGGCCCATCCCCGGAGCGCAGGCTCCGGTTTTCTTATTCAGGGAGACATCATGGCCGACGCGCAACAACCCGTATTCAACATCGAAAAGCTCTACGTCAAGGATCTGTCGGTGGAAGTGCCCAACGCACCTGCCATCTACCTGGAGCGCGAAGCCCCGCAGATCGACGTCAACATGTCAACCGAAAGCCGCGCACTCGGCGAAGACCTGTACCACGCCAGCATCACCGTCACCGTCACCGCCAAGACCGGCGACAAGACCATGTTCCTGGTCGAATGCACCCAGGCCGGCATCTTCCGCATCGAACACGTGCCGCAGGACCAGCTGCCCATGGTGCTGGGCATCGGCTGCCCAAACATCGTCTTCCCCTATCTGCGCGAGACCGTGTCCGACGTGGTGATCCGCGCCGGCTTCCCGCCGCTGCTGCTCAATCCGGTCAACTTCGAAGCCCTGTTCCTGCAGCAACAGCAGGCGCAGCAGCAGGCCGCGCCGGCGCAAACCCATTGAAGCGGACGTGCTGACCGTGCGACGGTTTCGCGCCGGCCTGTTGCTCGCAGGCAGCCTGCTGTTTGCACTGGCGGATCCGGCCAGCGCACTGGAATACCGCAGCACCGGACATGCCGCCGTGCTGTACGACGCCCCCTCGACCGCAGCCGGCAAGCTGGCCGTTGCGGGGAGCGGCCTGCCGCTCGAAGTCGTCGTCGACACCGCGGCCTGGGTCAAGGTGCGCGACTACACCGGCCGGCTGGCATGGATCGAGAAATCAGCCCTCGACGGTCCCCGGAGCGTGATCGTCAAGACTGAAACCGGCACCGTCCGGCAACAGCCGCGGACCGATGCCGCCCCCGTGTTTCGTGCCACACGCGGCGTGCTGCTCGACGTCACCGGCCAACCCGACGCCACCGGCTGGCTGCCAGTCAAACATGCCAACGGCCTGACCGGCTGGATATTGATGCAAGAGGTCTGGGGGCAATGAAGCTGTCGGTACTGGGTGCCGGCGCATGGGGCACCGCGCTGGCAGCCAGCTGGGCTCCCCACCATACCGTCACCCTGTGGGGACGCAATGCGGCTGAACTCGACGCCATGCGTACGACCCGCGTCAATGCACGCTATCTGGCTGACTGCCGATTACCGGAGGCGCTGCACTTCAATCCCGATCTCGGCTCCGCCGTCGAGGCGGCCGACCTCATCGTCCTCGCCGTCCCCAGCGGCGGCCTGCGCCCGACGCTGGCCGCCCTGGCCACCCGTGCCAACCTGCCGCCGCTGATCTGGGTCAGCAAAGGCTTCGAGCCCGGCAGCCGGAAATTGCCCCATCAACTCGTCGCCGAGCTGCTCCCCACGCACGCTCAAACCGGCGTGCTGTCGGGCCCCAGCTTTGCCCAGGAAGTTGCGCAGGGCTATCCCACCGCACTTACGCTGGCCTGCCACGACACCGCGCTGGCACAACATCTGGCTGAGAGCCTGTCGGGCCAGCGCCTGCGCATCTATGCGCATGACGATGTCATCGGCGTCGAACTCGGCGGCGCGCTGAAAAATGTCATGGCGATTGCCGCCGGCATCTGCGATGGCCTGCAGCTTGGCCACAACGCCCGCGCCGCACTGATCACCCGCGGCCTCGCCGAAATGACCCGCCTCGGCGTCAAGCTCGGCGGCCACTTCGAAACCTTTATGGGCTTGTCGGGCCTCGGCGATCTGATTCTCACCACAACCGGCGATCTGTCGCGCAACCGCCAGGTCGGCCTGCGGCTTGCCCGCGGCCTCCCGCTCGATGCCATCCTCCGCGAACTTGGCCATGTGGCCGAAGGCGTCACCACCGCACGCGAAGTCGCCGCACTGGCCGACGAACTCGGCGTAGATATGCCGGTCGCCCATACTGTCTACCAGGTATTGTTCGATGGCATGCCTGCCGCTCATGCGGTCGACACCCTGCTGAACCGGGAAATCAAGACCGAGTTTTAAAGCGCCGGCCTCACGCCTTTCGAAAGCCACCTCGCCTGTATCGCAGGCAGAATCGACCCGACGCCCACCTTAAAACGGCGCTTGTCGTAGTGCAGGCGCCCGGCTACAGTCCATTTAACAATGTCCGTTACACATCGGACAGGCTGCCTCACAACACAACGAACAAAGGATTCGCCCCCTAGGCCTCCATCAGCATGAGCAGCTCCGTCAAACCGCTATCCAAGAACGACCCCAGACCTCTGCGCGGCCTGTTCTATGCCTTGATCGGGTTCTTCGTGCTGGCTTATTTCATCGCCGTTACCCGGCATTGGTTCGATGCGAAACGGGATATCGAGGCGCAATTGCGTTATTTCAACAGCATCCTGGTGCAGAACACGCGCACCACGTTGAAAAACTATGAACTGGTCCTGCGCGGCCTGGGTAGCGAACTCATCGCCCAGGGCGCTTTGCAATCACCCTCCCGCGGGCGCGAACTCATCGAGCGCATGAAATCGATCGACCCGGGCATGGCCGGGTTGGGGCTGGCCAGGCCCGATGGACAACTCATCCTGGTCAGCGGCGTCCCGGATGGCAAACCCTTACCCAACCTGCTGAGCCAACCCGAAACCCGCGACAGTTTCATCGCCTGTATCCGTTCCGGCCATATCCAGCTCGGCCGGCCGTACTACATGAAAGCCTTGAATCTCTGGGTAAACCCGGTGCGGGTGCCCATTCTCGATTCGCAGGGGCGGCTGGTGGCAGTCATGACGGCCGGGTATTCGATCGAGGGCGGTACCACTTTGTGGGCGCACACGACCCTGCCGCCCGAGATCCAGATGGGGCTGTTGCGCGACGACCATTACCTGCAATATTTCTATCCGCTGCCCGCGGGCGAACCACGCGCCACGATCCAACGTACATATGGCCAGCCGGTCTCGCCGGAAACCCTTCGCCAGCTTGCCGCAGCCAAGCGCGAACGCGGCGCGATGAGTATCAATCTTCCGCGTAATCAGGGACGCCATTATCTCGTCTACGAACGCATAGACGAGTATGGCCTGCTGGCCGGCTCGCTGATTCCCTGGCATGCCATCGTATACAACTGGCTGCAGCGGCTGCTGTTGGCCAGCCTGCTGCTCATCGTCTTCCTGCTGGGCGGCACATGGATCTATCGGCGCTCACTGGCACGCCAGATCGAGTCCGACGCAGCCGTCGCGCATCTTTCCGCCTGGCAACAGGCCGTCTTGGACAGTGCCGATTACAGCATCATCTCCACCGATACCGCCGGCATCATTGTCAGCTTCAATGCGGCAGCCCAGCGCATGCTCGGGTATGCCGCGGACGAGGTGATCGGCAAGCAGACGCCGGCCCTCTTCCACGACACGGACGAAATACGTCAGCACGCGGCAGCGCTCACCCAGGAACTGGGCGAACCGATCCAGCCCGGATTTGACGTCTTTGTCGCCAAGGCCAGGCGCGGTCAATCCGAGGAACGCGAGTGGGCCTACCTGCGGAAGGATGGGGGCCGTATTCCTGTGTGGTTATCCGTCACGCCCTTGCATGCCCCGGATGGCAGGATCGAAGGCTTCATGGGAATCGCAGCGGATCTGTCTGCGCAAAAGCAGACCCAGGCCAGTCTGCGCGACAGCCAGGCGCGCTATCGCACCCTGTTCGAACGTGCGGGCGACAGCATCTTCCTGATGAAGGGGGAATACTTCGTGGATTGCAATCCGGCCACGCTGGAGATGTTCGGCTGCACGCGCGAGCAGATCGTCGGCACCACGCCTTATCGGTATTCCCCCGAGTTCCAGCCGGATGGCCGCCTATCCAAGACCAAGGCGCAGGAGAAAATCACGGCGGCCTTCGACGGTGAAACCCAGTTCTTCGAATGGCGCCACCAACGTTACGATGGCTCGCCCTTCGATGCGGAAGTGACCCTGAACATCGTCACGATCGGGGACGAACCGCACATCCTGGCGACCGTGCGCGACATCAGCGAACGCAAGAAAGCCGAGGCCGAATTGATGCTGTCGCGCCAGGCGCTGATCGAACGCAACGAACATCTGCGTCTCATCAACCAGTTGTCCAACCGCCTGCACGCCTCCCTGAAACTGGACGCGATCCTCCAGGAAACCATGGAGGCCCTGCTCGGCCTCAGCCATGCGCCGAGTATCGCGATCTATCTGCTGTCTGCGGATGCCGCCCGGTTGGACTTGGTGGCCCATCGCGGTTTCGAGGAGCGGATATTGCGGCTGATCGTCAATCTGCCCGTAGCGGGAAGCCACAGCGGCCAGGCGGTGACTCAAAAGCGCTTGCTGGCCAGCAACGATCTTTCCCACGACGACCGTGTTCCGACTGATCTGAAGAATGTTTTGATAGCGGCGAATCTGAACTCGGCACTCATCATTCCCATGATTTATCACGAGCAGGCACTGGGCTGCATCAATCTGGCATACCGTGAGCAGCGGACCTTCAGCGATGTGGAACTGGAAACCTTGAACGCCTTCAGCAATACCGTCGCCTTGGCCATCGCCAATTCGCGCCATGTCGTCAGCCTGGGCTTCCAGGCCAAACACGACAGTCTCACCGCTTTGCCCAATCGCTCGGTCCTGCATGAGGAATTCGCAGCCCGGATCGAGCAGGCTCCCGACGGGCTGACCGCACTCCTGCTGCTGGATCTGGATCACTTCAAGGAAATCAATGACACCCTGGGCCACCACGTTGGCGATCACCTGCTGACGCATATCGGCCCGCGGCTGCAAGACGCCCTGTCTGGCACGCATGCCCTGGTTTGTCGCCTGGGTGGAGATGAATTCGCCGTACTGCTCACGGGACTGCATGACAAAAGCGATGCCGTCACGCTGGCCAAACATGTGACGACGGTGCTGCGCAGGCCTTTTATGGTGGATGGCATGGCCTTGCAGGTTGGCGTCAGCGTGGGCGTGGCGTACCACCCGGAACACGGCGAGAGTAGCCATGCGCTGTTGCGGGCGGCGGATGTGGCCATGTATCAGGCGAAGACGCTGACGGCTGGTGTCGTGGTCTACGACCGCAGTTTCGACAATTACAGCCCGGACCGTCTCGCCCTCGCCAGCGAACTGGTGCAGGCGGTCCAAGGCGGGGAGTTGGTGCTTCACTACCAACCCAAGCTGGACATTGCGAGCGGACAGATCACCGGTTTCGAGGCGCTGGTGCGCTGGCAGAACCCCCGTCGCGGTCTGCTGTATCCCGGCGCCTTCATCCATCTGGTGGAAATGAACGACGTCATCCACCCTTTTACGACCGCCATCATGGATCTGGCGCTGGCGGACAAACGGCGCCTGCACGACCTGGGGTATACACAACCCGTGGCCATCAATCTTTCCGTACGCAACCTGATGGACGCCCACTACGTGACCCGGCTTGCGGATGCCATCACCCGGCATGGCATCCCAGAACGGGAAGTCGAGCTGGAACTGACCGAGACCGCCCTGATGCACGACCCGGACAGCTCGGTCGCGTTGCTGCAGGAAATCGCGGCCATGGGCGTGAACATCGCCGTCGACGATTTCGGCACAGGCTATTCCTCCCTGGCCTATCTGAGGCGCCTCCCGCTCAGCGCCCTGAAGATCGATCGCTCATTCGTCATGGGCATGAACGGCAACACCCAGGACGCGATCATCGTACGGTCCACAGTCGCCCTGGCCCATAGCCTGGGGCTGCGCGTCATCGCGGAAGGCGTGGAGGATGCGGAAACCCTGGCCCTGCTGGCCAGCATGGGATGCGAGCAAGCCCAAGGCTATCACCTGAGCCGGCCTCTTCCCCTGGACGAGCTGCTCGTCTGGCTGCAGCAGGCTCGCTGCAAGCAGGATGCCCCGATTATCGACCAAACATCCGCGAGCAGGCAGCCAGGCTAGCGTGCGACAGCCCGCTTCTCAGGTATCGCGGACGCGGCCGGGACGCCCGGGTGAAGGTGCAAAACCGCTCGCATGGGACGCTCGGGTCGGACTGACGTTCCACCACCGCCCTGCAGGCGGAACATGCTTACAGCCTGGGCAAGCTTGTCCGCCCGTTCATGCAGGCTCTCTGCCGCCGCTGCGGCCTGCTCCACCAGCGCGGCATTCTGCTGGGTCATTTCGTCCATCTGGCCGACTGCCTGATTGACCTGCTCGATGCCGGCACTCTGCTGCTGGCTTGCCGTGGCAATCCCGTTCATGAGCTCAGCCACCAGCTCCACCGAAGTGACGATGTCTTCCATGGCCCCGCCTGCTTCACCCACCAACTTACTGCCCAGATCGACCTTTTCCACCGAATCGCCGATGAGCGACTTGATCTCGCGGGCGGCACCGGCGGAACGCTGCGCCAGGCTCCTGACTTCGCCCGCAACCACGGCGAAACCGCGCCCCTGTTCCCCGGCGCGCGCCGCCTCCACGGCGGCGTTCAGCGCCAGAATATTGGTCTGGAAGGCGATACCGTCGATCACGCCGATGATGTCGGCAATTTTCTTCGAACTGGCGCTGATCGAGGCCATGGTGTCGACCACCTGTCCAACCATCGCCCCGCCCTTGGCAGCAATCTCGGCAGTCGAGCCGACCAGCTGGTTGGCATGGCGCGCATGCTCGGCATTCTGCTTCACCGCACTGGTGAGCTCTTCCATGGAGCTGGCAGTTTCCTCGAGGCTCGATGCCTGCGATTCGGTACGCCCAGACAGGTCTGCGTTGCCGGAAGCGATCTCGCTGGCCGCAATCCTGATGCTCTCGACGTTCAAGCCGATATCGGACACCGCGCCGACCATGTTGGCCTTCATCTGGGTCAGCGCACGCATCAGCTGGCCGGTCTCGTCCCAGGCTGACACCTCGAACTGAAGCGACAGATCGCCGCCCGCGATCGCGTGTGCGACGCCCAACGCACGGTCCAGCGGGCGCAGGATCGTGCGCGAGATGAAATAACCGAATGACAGCGTCAGGAACGCACCGATTCCGCCTGCCGTCACCATCAATGCAGGAAGCGCACTCTGCACGCCGGCTGCCTTGGCCAGGGCGCTGGTTTCCCACCCGCCGAACAGGCCGAGCCCCAGCATCAAGACCGCACCGATCCCGGTGCTCAACGCAATGCGCTGATTGACCGGAATACGCCGGAAAGACATCAACCGGCCGAGCAGTCCAGTACGGACGACCATGCCATGCCGGATCGCCATATGGTCCGCCCGGCCCTCCTTGAATTGGCGATAAAGATGCTCGGCTTCGGCTATCTGTGCCCGCGACACCTTGGTGCGAACCGACAGGTAGCCGTTCGTCACGCCGTTTTCATGCACTGGCGTCACGTTGGCGAACACCCAGTAGAAATCGCCATCCTTGCGGCGGTTCTTCACCGCGCCGCTCCAGGGCAAACCGGCTTTCACGGTGGCCCAGAGATCCGAAAACGCTTCTTCCGGCATGTCCGGGTGGCGGACAAGATTATGGGGTTTCCCGAGCAGTTCTGCTTCGCTAAAACCGCTTGCCTCGATGAAGGCGAGGTTTGCGTAGATGATTCGCCCCTTCAGATCAGTCCTGGAGACCAGCGACACGCCGTCGCTCAATTCATATTCACGATTCGTAATGGGCAAATTGACGCGCATACCTTCCTCAACTATCTGCTATTTCTCGATACGTTATCCGGCGGACCATTCAAGACAAATGAAACATATACAGATAACGTTATCCTTAATATCGTCTTTCCCAGCTTAAACTTTAGCGCCCCGACCTATCTGGAATACACGCGCAGGCAGACAAGACCCGAACCATGGGACACCCGGCAGGTCAATCGAGACAGGTAATGTCGCAAAGTATGCGAGAGGATGCAGCCTTACGCGCTGCGGGCTTACGTGCCGCCCGTAAAGCCGTTTTGCCGCCAGGCCTCGAACACGACCACGCTGACGGCATTGGACAGGTTCATGCTGCGCGAGCCGGGCAGCATCGGCAGGCGCAGGCGATGGTCCGCGTCGAACTGCCCCAGGATATCCGGAGGCAGGCCGCGCGACTCCGGGCCGAACAGCAGCACGTCGTCCGGCCGAAAGGCGATATCGGCATAGCGTGCGCTGCCCTTGGTGGTGAGCGCAAACCAGCGCCGGCCGGCCAGGGCCGCCTGTACCGCGTCCCAGCCGGCATGCACCGTGACGCAGGCCATGTCGTGGTAATCCAGCCCGGCGCGCGCCACCTGCTTGTCCGACAGGTCGAAGCCCAGTGGCTCGACCAGATGCAGACGGCAACCGGTGTTGGCCGCAAGGCGGATGAGGTTGCCGGTGTTGGGCGGAATCTCGGGCTGAAACAAAACGATGTCAAACATCCGGCTTGGCCTAAAATAAAACCTTCTTCGAAAGCCCTATTCTATGGTTCCTTACCTCACCACTGCACTCACCGGCCCGCTGCTGGAGTTGGAAAAACGCCTGCTTGATGCCCAGCCGACCATCGAGCACTGGTTTCGCCAGCAATGGAAGGAACAGTCGGCGCCGTTCTATACCTCGGTCGACATCCGCAACGCGGGCTTCAAGCTGGCCCCGGTCGACACCAATCTGTTTCCGGGCGGCTTCAACAACCTCAACCCGTCGTTCATGTCGCTGTCCATCCACGCGGCGATGGGCGCGGTGGAAAAGATCTGCCCCGACGCCCAGCGCCTGCTGCTGATCCCGGAGAACCACACGCGCAATACCTTCTACCTGCAGAACGTCGCGGTGCTCGCGCACATCCTGCGCCAGACCGGTCTGATCGTACGCATCGGCACCCTGATTCCCGAGATCACCCAGCCGACCACACTGGAACTGCCAGCCGGCGGGCGTCTCACGCTGGAGCCGCTCGTCCGCAAGGGCGACCGCGTCGGGCTGGAGGGCTTCGACCCCTGCGCAGTACTGCTCAACAACGACCTTTCGGCGGGCGTGCCCGATATCCTCAAGGGTATCGAGCAGACCATCATGCCGCCGCTGCACGCCGGCTGGGCGACCCGCCGCAAGTCGAGCCACTTCGCGGCCTACCAGCACGTCGCCAGCGAATTCTCCCGGCTGGTCGGCATCGACCCCTGGCTGATCGACCCCTATTTCAACCACTGCGGCAAGATCGACTTCCAGGCGCGCCAAGGCGAAGAATGCCTGGCCGAGAAAGTGGGCGAGATGCTGGACAAGATCCAGCTCAAATACGACGAGTACCGCATCGACCAGCCGCCCTTCGTCATCGTCAAGGCCGACGCCGGCACCTATGGCATGGGGATCATGACGGTGAAATCGCCGGACGATGTGCGCGAACTCAACCGCAAGCAGCGCAACAAGATGGCGGTCGGCAAGGAAGGACTCGCCTTCAGCGAGGTATTGATCCAGGAAGGGGTCTATACCTTCGAGAGCATCAACGGCGCAGTCGCCGAACCGGTGGTCTACATGCTCGACCATTTCGTCGTCGGCGGCTTCTACCGCGTGCACACCGGGCGCGGGTCGGACGAGAACCTCAACAGCCCCGGCATGCATTTCGTGCCCCTGGCGTTCGACGACACCTGCCTGACGCCCGACCGCAGCGCCAACCCCGACGCCGCGCCCAACCGTTTCTACGCCTACGGGGTGATTGCACGGCTGGCGATGCTGGCCGCCAGCATCGAGCTCGACGAGGCGCTCAACGAGGCCGAGAACACCGAAAACGCGGTTGCCGCTGCATGAAACTGCTGTTCATCGTCGATCCCCTGGCCGGCCTCAAGCCTTACAAGGACAGTTCGGTGGCCATGATGCGCGCCGCCGTGGCGCGCGGCCATGCCGTGTTCGCTGCCGAGGCCAGCCAATTGCACATCGCAAGCGGCATCGCCTGTACGGCCTGCGCCGCGCTTGAAGTACGCGCCGACGACGACTGGTACCGCGTCACGCAAAGCGATGTTCGCGCCCTGAAGGATTTCGACGCCGTGGTGATGCGCACCGACCCGCCGGTGGACACCGATTATCTGCTGGCCACCCATCTGCTGGGTATTGCCGAAACCAATGGCGCGCGCGTATTGAACCGGCCGGCCGCCCTGCGCGATTTCAACGAGAAACTGGCGATCCTCAATTTTCCGCAATTCGTCGCCCCCACCCTGGTTGCCGCTGATGCTGCAAATATCGGGCGTTTCCTCGCCGAGCATCGGGACATCATCGTCAAGCCCCTCACCGAAATGGGCGGCAGCGGCATCTTCCGCCTTACGCAATCCGACCTCAATCGCAACGCCATCCTCGAAACGCTGACGCAACGCGGCCGCCGCGCCATCATGGCGCAGCGCTATCTGCCGGAAATCCAGGACGGCGACAAACGCATCCTCCTGATCGACGGCGAAGTGGTGCCATGGGCGCTGGCGCGCATTCCCCTGGCGGGCGAGACGCGCGGCAACCTCGCCGCGGGCGGCACGGCCCGTGCGCAACCCCTGTCCGCGCGCGACCGCGAGATCGCCGACACGATCGCACCATGGGCGAAGGCCCGCGGTATCTTCCTCGCCGGGCTCGACGTGATCGGCGACTGCCTCACCGAAATCAACGTCACCAGTCCGACCGGTTTCCAGGAGATCGCCGCCCAGACCGGGCACGACGTTGCCGCACAATTTATCGCCGCGGTCGAGCACACCCGGCTCGTCGAACAGTCGCCGGGATGACCGCCGACATCCTGATCCAGCAGGCCCATACGAAGGATGCCCCCGCGATTGCCGTCCTGGTCGGCGAATTGCTCGTGGAAATCATGAACGCGATCGACACCCAGGCCTTCAACTTCAATCTCCAGGAAACGACCGCAAGACTGGAGGCATACCTCGCCAACGGGACCTATGTCGTCTTTGTGGCCCGGCCTGCCAACGGCGATCCGGTCGGCTTCGTGGCGCTCTGCGAATGCCACGCGCTGTATGCCGAAGGCGCTTTCGGCACGATCCCGGAACTGTACGTTCGCCCGGCATACCGCACCCGCAGGCTGGGAATGCGGCTGGTCTCCGAAGCCAAGGCATACGGCACGGCGCGAGGCTGGAAACGGCTGGAAGTCACCACCCCGCCGCTTCCGCAATTCGACAGGACGCTGGCGTTTTATGTGCGCGAAGGATTCTCTGTTGCCGGTGGCCGCAAGCTGAGAACGCTGTTGTGAGGCGTACCATGTCGAACGCCACCGCCCTGAATGGACGCATCGCACGGTTCGTCATGTGGTGTGTACTCCTGCCCCTCGCACTGGCTGCCTGCAGTTCGCCGCCACTGGTCCAGCAGCAATCCTACGTTTTCGGCACCCTAGTCGAAGTCAGCGTCTATGATGCGCCGGAAGCACAGGCCCAACAGGCGATCGCCGCCGTCCTGGCGCGTTTCGATGCACTGCATCACCAATTGCATGCTTGGCAACCGAGCGAACTGTCGCGGCTCAACGCCGGACTGGCCAAAGGGGCACGCATCCCCGTCTCCCCCGAGCTCGCCGCCATGCTGCGTGACGCCCAAACGGTTTCGGCCCGGTCGAACGATCTGTTCAACCCGGCCATCGGCAACCTGATTGCATTGTGGGGCTTCCATGCCGACACCCCGCAAGGGAACGTACCGGATGCCGCCGCCATTGCACGCTGGGTGAGGGCAGCGCCGCGCATGGAAGACCTGCATATCGAAAACAACCAGGTCTGGAGCGACAATACGGCCGTCCAGCTGGATCTCGGCGGCTACGCCAAAGGCTACGCACTGGATGAGGCCGTTCGCATCCTGACATCCCACGGCATCAAGAACGCGCTGGTGAACATCGGCGGCAATGTCATCGCGCTGGGGCAGCACGGCGACCGTCCATGGCGCGTTGGCATCCAGCACCCGCGCAAGCCCGGCACGCTGGCCACGCTGGATCTGCACGACGGCGACGCAATCGGCACCTCGGGCGATTACCAGCGCTATTTCGAGGCCGGCGGGCATCGCTACTGCCACCTGATCGATCCACGCACCGGCTGGCCGGCATCCGGCATGCAATCGGTCACGATCCTGGTGTCGGGCGATCATGCCGGGACGCGTTCGGACGCGCTGTCCAAACCGCTCTTCATCGACGGTGCCGCCCGGCTGGCCGATCATGCATCCCGTCTGGGCATCGCCAACTATCTGGCGGTGGACGCCGCCGGGCAAATCCATGTCTCCCCAGCAATGAAGGCCCGGCTTCGCTAGAATGCTGGTTTTGGCCTGACATCCACCCCATGATAGGCATTCTCATCGTCGCCCACGGCTCGCTCGCCGACAGTCTGGTCGAATGCGCCACCCACGTGTTGGGGCAGCGCCCGCGCGGCCTCGCCACGCTGGATTTCATCGGCCATGCCGATCCCGACGAGCGGCAGAAGGCGTTGCAGTCCCGCCTGGCCGAACTGGACGAAGGCGACGGTATCCTGGTGCTGACCGACGTATACGGCGCCACACCCAGCAACACGCTATGCCGCCTGCTCGAACCCGCCCATATCGAAGGCGTTTCCGGCGTCAACCTGCCGATGCTGCTGAAGGCGCTGAACTACCGCGACACCCTGGCATTGCCGCAACTCATCGAGCGTATCGTCGAAGGCGGCCGCAACAGCATCAACCATATTTCCGAGACCATGTGCCATGCAGCAACGGGACGTTGAAATCGTCAACAAACTGGGCCTGCATGCGCGCCCGTCGGCCCGGCTGACCCAGCTAGCGTCGAGCTTCAAGAGCAATGTGTTCATGTCGCGCAATGGCCGTCGCGTCAATGCCAAGAGCATCATGGGCGTGATGATGCTGGCCGCGGCCAAGGGGACGACCGTGTCCCTGGAGACCGACGGCGACGATGAAGTGGAAGCCATCGACGCACTGGCCGGCCTGATTTCCAGCGGTTTCGGGGAGGAACTGTGAGCTTCTCGCTGCACGGCATCGGTGTCTCGGGCGGCATCGCCATCGGCTATGCGCACCTCACCTCCAACGCACGCGTCGAAGTGCCGCAGTACATGCTCGACCGCAAGTACATCAAGGACGAACTGGCACGCTTCGACGAGGCCATCTTCGCCACCCGCGCCGAGCTCGAGGTCCTGCGCAGCCACATTCCGCCCAATGCACCGGCCGAGCTGTCGGCATTTCTCGACATGCACCTGATGTTCCTCGGCGATTCGATGATCGCCGAGGCGCCCAAGCGCCTGATCCGAGAAACCCAGTGCAATGCCGAATGGGCGCTGGCGCAGCAGATGGAAGCGCTGGTGGCACGCTTCGAGGAAATCGACGACGCCTATCTGCGCAGCCGCCAGGAAGACGTGGTGCAGGTGGTACAGCGCGTGCTGAAGGCATTGATGGGCCACCCCAGCCACCTGCCGCTGGACGTCGATTTCGACAGCGAACGCATCCTGGTCGCGCACGAGCTGTCGCCGGCCGACATGGTCATCTTCAAGAACGTGCATTTCGCCGCCTTCATCACCGATCTCGGCGGCACCACGTCGCATACCGCGATCCTCGCGCGCAGCATGGGCATGCCGTCTGTGATGGCGCTGCACAACGGGCGCGGCCTGATCCGCGACCACGACCTGCTGATCGTCGACGGCCGCGACGGCGTGGTGATCGTCAACCCGGACGAATCGGTGCTGGCCGAATACCGGCTGCGGCAGAATCAATGGCGCATCGACACCGACAAGCTCAAGCGGCTGAAGACCAGCAAATCGGCCACCCTGGACGGCACGCCGGTCGAACTGATGGCCAACATCGAGTTGCTCTCCGACATCGACGCGGTGAAGGCCGCGGGTGCGCACGGCATCGGCCTGTTCCGCAGCGAGTTCCTCTTCCTCAACCGCAGCGACCTGCCGAGCGAGGAAGAACAATACGAATCCTACAAGGCAGTGGCCGAAGCGCTGGACGGCAAGCCGGTCACCATCCGCACGCTCGACCTGGGCGCCGACAAGCAGGCGCCGTGGGGCCACACCGTGGCCGACAATCCGGCACTGGGCCTGCGCGCGATCCGCCTGTGCCTGGCCGAACCCGGCCTGTTCCATGCCCAGTTGCGCGCGATCCTGCGGGCATCGGTCCACGGCCAGGTGCGCATCCTCATCCCCATGCTGGCGAGTTTCATGGAACTGCGCCAGACCCTGCAACGTATCGACGAGGCCAAGGCCTCGCTGCGCAAGGACGGGCTGAAATTCGACGAAGGCATCCCGCTCGGCGGCATGATCGAAGTCCCCGCCGCCGCGCTCTCGGCCAATTTCTTCGCCGAGCAGCTCGACTTCCTGTCGATCGGCACCAATGACCTGATCCAGTACACGCTGGCGATCGACCGCGCCGACGACAGCGTCGCGCATCTGTACGATCCGCTGCATCCCGCGGTACTCAACCTCATCCAACTGACCATCCGGGCCGGCGACAAGGCCGGCAAGCCGGTTTCGGTATGCGGGGAAATGGCGGGCGATCCGCTGCTGACGCGCTTGCTGCTGGGTCTGGGGCTGCGGACGTTTTCGATGCAGCCCGCCAGCCTGCTGCAGGTCAAGCAGCAGGTGCTGAAATCCCACCTGGATGAATTGACTTCGGCCACGCAGCGATTGCTGAAGAACACCGACCCGGACAAGACCTCGGTGCTGCTGGAACGCCTGAACGGCTAGTCGAGCCTGGCGGCCCCCTAAGCCGCGAGTTGCTCGGCCATGCGGGCGAGTTCGAGCTTGTCGTGGCGCAGCGTGCTGATCTCCTGCTTGATCTGCGCCATGCGGCTGTGCAGCGTACCCATGTTTTCCAGGATGCGCTGCAGGCTGGCCAGCCGCGTGTCGAGATACTGCTTGTGCTCGCGGATGCGCGTCATGATGGGATCGAGCGCGATACGCAGCCAGCGCTCCGCCTCCAGCCGCGCGAGCTTGAATGCCTTGCGCGCCTCCTCGACCAGGCCGGCATAAAAACGCCGGATCATGAAACGTTTTTCCAGCATCAGGTTGGCGGGATCCTTGCAGAAAGCGTCCGTCTCGCGGGTCAGTGCGTCCAGCCGGTTGCGGTAGGCGCCCAGGTCGAGCCGCGGCACCTGCATCTTCGGCAGATTGTGCAAGCGGTGAAACCGCATATAGGCCTGGTCGAGCGCATCCAGCATGTTGTCCGCCAGCCGGGTCGCCTGCTGGAAGCGGCTGCCCATCTCTTCGCTCAGGTGGCGGATGCCGCCCGTCAGCCCGCGCGTGGTCCAGCTATTTTCCATGGCGTCGCGGGCCGCTTTCAGGATCGCGTCCAGCGTATCTTCAGACAGGTGCGACAACAAATGCTCGCCCTGTCCCTGCACCATTTTCCGGGTCGCGCGGAACTGGTCGGCGGTGGCGTCGTAACTGTCCTTTTCCTGTTGCAGGCTGGCGCGCGTCTGTTCGATCAGCTCGCGGTTCTTGCCCGACAACTGGGTCAGCTGGATCAGCTCGTCGCTGCTGCGTTTGAGTCGCGCGGCCAGATCGGTCCGGCTCTCGTCTAGCAGCGCCGCCACTTCGCGGCTGACCGCATGGTAGAGCATGTCGCGTCGCGCCGGGATCACCTGATGCGCCAACAGATATTCCAGCGATTCGATACCGGAACGCACCCGCAGCGCCACATCTCCCCGAATCGTGGCCGCCAGCGCTTTCTGCGCCGACACGGTGAACACACGGCTGCGCGGCAGCTTCAGTACGCGCGCGGTTTCCTCGGCCTGGCGTTCGATGGTCGCCTGTACTTCGGCGTTGCTCTTGAGTTCATCCCACAGCATGTCGATCTTGTTGAGGACCGCCACGTGGTAGTTGGAATGGCGGTGGACGTGTTTCTGCCAGATTTCGAGATCCGAGCGCGTCACCCCGGTATCGGTGGCCAGCAGGTACATCACCGCATGCGCATTCGGAATCACCGACAGGGTGAGCTCGGGTTCGGCCCCCAACGCGTTGAGTCCCGGGGTGTCCAGGATCGTCAGCCCGGCCTGCAACAGCGGATGGGGATAATTGACCATGGCGTAGCGCCAGGCCGGCACCTCCACGGTACCGTCGGCGCGAAGCAAGTGGCGCTCGCTGGCGTCCTCGCCGTTCCATAGTCCCATTTCGATGGCATCCACCGCCGGCATCGATTTGGTTTCGGTCAGTTTTTTCAGGCTCTCCTGCAACTGGCGCGGATCGGCAGGATCGAGCAAGACCCGGCACCATTCGATCGGCATGTGCTTGAGACGCGCCAGCGAGTCGCTGCGGCGACGTGTTTCGATCGGCAGCAGGCTCAGGCTGGGGAGTTCGTCCGCATTGGCGAACAGTTCGGTCGGGCACATGGTGGTGCGCCCGGCGTCGGATGGCAGCAGACGCTGGCCGTGGTCGGCAAAGAACAGGGCATTGATGAGTTCGGTCTTGCCGCGCGAGAACTCGGCCACGAACGCCACCACCAGCTTGTCCTGGCGCAGGCCCGCCGCGGTATCGGCCAGGCGCAGGGTGCGTTCGGCATCGATGCCGTGCTGGCGGTCGAGCCAGTCGGCATAGTCGGTAATCGCAGTCGCCAGCCGCAACCGCCGCTCGCTGTACTCGGCGACTTCCTGTTCCAGGTGGATGCTCATGTTTGACTGCTTGTCTCGATATCACGCCAGGGTGCGTCGGCGCCACACACCACCACGGTCTTCTGCCGCGAAGTCTCGCCCCGCACCAGGCGCACCGCGGATTTCGGCAGCCCCAGTTGCGCGGCCAGCCAGGCCAACAGATGCGCATTCGCTTTATTATCGACCGGCGGCGCGGCAATCTTTAGTTTCAGGCGGCCGCCATGCTCGCCGACGGCAGCGGTCACCTTCGCGCCTGGCTGCACGTGCAACTCCAGCAGCCAGTCCGCACCATTGCGGTGCGCCCAGACCGGCGGTTTATTCGGGTTCACAACCAACTGTGACGCGAAGATGAGCCGAAGACAGTGCGAATAGCACGGCGAGGTGAAATCGACAAAGTCACGGTTGGTTTTGAATCTGAATCAGAGTGCGCCAAGCAAGGCCCGTTCAATCGCCAGTACCGGCACCATCAGGATCAATTGGCACAGGATGAACAGCACCAGCGGCGTCAGGTCGACCTGGCCGATCATCGGAACGATGCGGCGCAGGGGACGCAGAAAGGGTTCGGTCAACTCATAGACCACCGGCATCAGCGGGGTATTCGCATTCACCCAGGACAGCACCGCGCGCACCAGGGTCAGGCCGATAATCATGTATACCGTCAGGCTGATCAGCCGTACCGCCGCCAGACCGAGCATGACCGGCCACACCTTGCCCCCTGCCAGCGCGAATGGAAAGCCATCCAGCCAGTAGCTCGCCGTCACCACCGCCAGTTCGACCAGCCAGGCGAGCAGCAGGCACGCCCAGTCCAGTCCATACAGGCCCGGCACCACCCGGCGCAGGGGCTTGACCGCAAAATCGGTGACGGCAACGATGAATTGCGAGAAGGGATTACGAAACGGCACCCGGTACAGCTGCATCATGAAACGCAGCAATACGGCAATCACGAACAGGTTGCCCAGCGTCTGGATCAGGAAGGTCAACGCACCTGCAATCATGCGAGTCGCCCCAGTTCATCGCCCAGTTCGGCGCTGCGCAGGCTGGCCGCCTCCACTGCCTGCCGAATGCCCGCCTTCACGGACGCCGCCTCCAGGGCCGCGAGGCCGCGTTCCGTGGTGCCGCCCTTGGACGTGACACGCTGGCGCAGGACAGCCGGTTCCTCGCCCGACTCCAGCGCCAGCTTGGCTGCGCCGAAGAACGTCTGCAGGGCCAGCTGGCGCGCCGTGGCAGCCGGCAGGCCCTGCGCCACGGCAGCGGCCTCCAGCGACTCGATGAAATAGAACACGTAGGCGGGGCCGCTGCCCGATACCGCCGTCACGGCATCGAGCCAGGACTCGTCCTCGACCCACACCACGCCACCCACGGCCCGCAAGACCGCTTCGGCCTGCGAGCGCGCGTCCTGGTCGACGTCCGGCGGCGCATACAGGCCGGTCACCCCTGCCTGGACCAGCGCCGGCGTATTGGGCATGGTGCGGACGATGCGGCCATGCCCGCCCAGCCAGCGCGCAAGGTCAGCCACGCGAATCCCAGCGACGATCGAGATCACCAGATGGCCCGCGAGCCGTGACGCCAGGGAGGCCGCCACTTCCGGCAGGCTCTGCGGCTTGACCGCCAGCACGATCAGGGCATGCAGCCGCGCCTGCGACAGGTCCGTATGGGTCACGACGCCGAAGCGCGCAGACAGCTGCGCCCGTGCGTCGGCATTGATTTCCACCACCTCGATGTCGGTGGGCTGGGTGCCGCTGGCGATCAAACCGCCGATGATGGCGGCCGCCATGTTGCCGCCACCGATGAAACTCACTTTATGCATACCTGGTCCTTTCACCAAAGAGAGCGGTTCCGACCCGAACGATGGTCGCGCCCTCCAGAATCGCCGCTTCGAGATCGCCCGACATGCCCATCGACAGGGTGTCGAGCGCATGGTCGCGCGTTTTCAGATCGTCAAACAGTTCACGTACCTGCCGGAATGCGGCACGCTGTGCCGACGCGTCGGCGGTCGGCGCGGGAATCGCCATGAGGCCGCGCAAGCGCAGGCCGGGGAGCGCCGCCACCGCCGCCGCCAGCATGGGCAGCTCGGCCGGCGCCACGCCGCCCTTGCTCGCTTCGCCGCTGACATTCACCTCGATGCATATCTGTAGCGGAGGCACATCGGCAGGGCGCTGGGCGGACAGGCGCTCGGCAATTTTGAGCCGGTCGACGCTATGCACCCAACTGAAGTTTTCGGCGATCGCCCGCGTCTTGTTGCTCTGGATCGGCCCGATGAAATGCCACACCAGCGGCAAATCGCACAGCGCCGCCTGCTTTTCCAGCGCCTCCTGCACATAATTTTCGCCGAATTCGCGCTGGCCGCAGGCGGCCAGGCCGCGAACCGCCGCCGCATCGAAGGTCTTACTGACCGCCAACAGGCAGACCGCCGCCGGGTCGCGCCCAGCTTCGGATGCCACACCCGCGATCCGCACCTGCACGGCCTGCAAACGGCCTCTTGCCGTGCTGCCGCAAGGTGGCAAGCCAGGCTCAAGTTTTCGTGTTTCCGGGCCGTTATCCATAGGGCTTATTATCTGACAAAACCCTACCCAACACTGAACGAGGCACGCGTGGATATTTCCGAACTGCTGGCTTTTGCCGTCAAGAACAAGGCGTCCGACTTACACCTCTCCGCAAGCCTGCCGCCGATGATTCGCGTCAACGGCGACATCCGCCGCATCAACTTGCCGCCGATGGACCACAAGGACGTGCACCGCATGGTGTACGACATCATGAACGACAGCCAGCGCAAGGTGTACGAGGAAACGCTGGAAATCGACTTTTCGTTCGAGATTCCCTCGCTGGCGCGCTTCCGGGTCAACGCCTTCAACCAGCAGTACGGCGCCGGCGCGGTATTCCGGACGATTCCGTCGAAAGTGCTGACGCTGGAAGAACTCAACGCACCGCCCATCTTCAAGGAAATCTCCGATCAGCCGCGCGGCATCGTGCTGGTCACCGGACCGACCGGCTCGGGCAAGTCGACCACGTTGGCGGCGATGATGGACTATGTCAACGAAAACCAGTACGCCCACATCCTCACCGTCGAGGACCCGATCGAATTCGTGCACCAGAGCAAGAAATGCCTGATCAACCAGCGCGAGGTCGGCCCGCATACGCTATCGTTCAACAACGCCCTGCGCTCGGCGCTGCGGGAAGACCCGGACGTCATCCTGGTCGGCGAATTGCGTGACCTGGAAACCATCCGCCTCGCGCTGACCGCCGCCGAAACCGGCCACCTGGTGTTCGGCACGCTGCATACGTCGTCCGCCGCCAAGACCATCGACCGCGTGGTCGACGTGTTCCCCGCGGCAGAAAAGGAAATGGTGCGTTCGATGCTGTCGGAATCGCTGCGCGCCGTCATCTCGCAGACGCTGCTGAAGACCAAGGACGGCAACGGCCGTGTGGCGGCCCACGAGATCATGATCGGCACCCCGGCCATCCGCAACCTGATCCGCGAGAACAAGGTGGCGCAGATGTACTCGTCGATCCAGACCGGCGGCAACCTCGGCATGCAGACGCTCGACCAGTGCCTGCAGGACCTGGTCCGGCGCAATGTGGTCGCCTCGGGCGTGGCGCGTGCCGCCGCGCAGAACAAAGACGCCTTCATGGGCTGAGGACTGAACGATGAATGCCGAGAAAACCATCCACGACCTGCTGCGTCTGATGCTGGCGAAGAATGCCTCCGACCTGTTCATCACGGCCGGCTTTCCCCCAGCCATCAAGGTCGACGGCAAGATCACCCCGGTATCGAATCAGAGCCTGACCCCCGCGCACACCAGCGAACTGGCTCGTTCGATCATGAACGAGCGCCAATGGAAGGACTTCGAGGCCACCAACGAATCCAACTTCGCCATCAGCCCGCCCGAGATCGGCCGCTTCCGCGTCAACGTCTTCGTGCAACAAGGCCGCGTCGGCGTGGTGATGCGGACCATCAACACCAAGATCCCGAAGATGGAAGAGCTGAACCTACCGCCGATCCTGCGCGACGTCGCGATGATCAAACGCGGCCTGGTCATCTTCGTCGGCGGCACCGGCACTGGTAAATCGACCTCGCTGGCGGCGATGGTGGGCTACCGCAACGAAAACGCCGCCGACCACATCATCACGGTCGAGGACCCGATCGAATACGTGCACGAGCACCGGAAATCGATCATCACCCAGCGCGAGGTCGGCATCGACACCGACAACTGGTTCTCGGCGCTGAAGAACACCTTGCGGCAGGCGCCCGACGTCATCCTGATCGGCGAAATCCGCGACCGCGACACCATGGAATACGCCATCGCCTTCGCCGAAACCGGCCACCTGTGCCTGTCGACCCTGCACGCCAACAGCGCCAACCAGGCGCTCGACCGCATCATCAACTTCTTCCCCGAGGAAAAGCGCGACCAGTTGCTGATGGATTTGTCGCTGAACCTCAAGTCCTTCATCTCGCAGCGCCTGATCCCGCGCAAGGGCACCAACGGCCGCGTCGCCGCGGTCGAGATCCTGCTCAATTCGCCACTGATCGCCGACCTGATCTTCAAGGGCCACGTGCACGAGATCAAGGAAATCATGGCGAAATCGCGCGAGCTCGGGATGCAGACCTTCGACCAGGCGCTGTTCGACCTCTACGAGGCCGGCATGATTTCCTACGAGGACGCGCTGCGCAACGCCGACAGCCTCAACGACCTGCGCCTGCAGATCAAGCTGCACGGCCAGGAAGCCAAGGGCCGCGACATGATGGCGGGGCTGGATCACCTCGATATCGTTTGAGCTCCCAAGCTATCCACCACGGGGCTCCCCCTCTTCCCTACCGTTCGGTTCTTTTCGCGCAGCATTCCACCATGTGTTGAATACAAGTCTTAGAGCAAGCCACCACGCGTAAATGGCAAATGGGGAATGGCAGGCGTCCTCATCTAGCAAGCCATGAGCGAGTTCGTTGCGCAAATTTGGGCCGAATGCATCGCAAAAAAGCGTCCTCAGTTCGAAAGCGAGGTCTTTTCCAAAGACCTTCTCCGTTTCGGGCAGATCCATCAACGTGTTCAAGCCATTCTCAGTTTCGATGCCGTCCTTATCGAGATTCGTCGTCTTCGCCCCAGCTTCTTTGAGATGCACACGAACCATATGCTCGACTTGCGGGATCAACAGATGCAGTGCCGTAATGAAATCCCTGTCATAACCCGCAAACAATGCCTTGCCAAACAGCCTGGCTCGCCCCTTCGGTACGATGGGCGCATGCTCAGCCAAGCCTACGAAATCCACTTCGCGCAGACGATGTTCAAGCAACAGCACTTCGAGAGCTGGCCAGATGTCACCCTGAACGACGATGCTGACCGAAATTCCGTAGTCGCGGATCATTTCAGCACGGATGGCAATTTCGTCGTCAGGAGAAAGCTCGGCCCTCAAGCTCATCGCAGGGCGTTTGGCAATCACTCGCCCGTCCCCGCTCAAGACAGTTGAGGAAAAAAGCGACGAGAAGACAAATTCCCTCATCCGTTCAAGTGCGCTCTTATGCAATTCATCCAGCTTCGCTCCACGATGGAGGTTTGCGAAAGCAAGTAGCGCATCAGTGGCCGACTTCCCGCTAACGGACTTGCGGGCATTTTCGACGATCTGTGTGATGTCGATACCGGGTGTGCTAACCAAGCCCATTTCGCTCAACGATTTCTCACCAGAATCATTCAAATGGGTTCGAAGCTCGGCGAGCCTCTCATCGACCTGATGCGCTACACGTTCGGCCCTGGGAATCGTGCGATAAGTCTGGATAGCGTTCTCGTAAAAGCTCGCCGCTACCATGTGGCTGGGGCTCTCGTTGGAGATTCGTGCAATCGCTTCTTTGGCCCACCCCTCGGCAACTTCGACGGTCATAGCGGCAGCCTTCGTCTCATCCCCCGCTCGCTCGAACCATCTTGCTGCTGTACTAAAAAAATCTCGGGAACGATGTAACTCACCCATTCCATCGAATTCCCGGGCCAGCGACTCGAGTTTCTGCGCGATGAGCATCTTCTGATCGTGGCCGAGTCCATTCGATTCGAGCAGACCCGCCAACCAAACGCCCAAAAAGCCATCGCCAGTAGTCGCGTCAGTCAGTGCCTGCAACACCACGCCTTCCATCTCCTCAAGCCTGCCTCCAGCACCTGCCTTGAGCATGCGGGTTAGTCTGATGGCACGCTCCCAGCACTCTTGGCCGTCGCGTATCCATGTTTTTGTATCCAGAGAAATCGACCGGTAACTGTCGATAGCCGCCAATGCGAACTTCACATCGCGCAGTTTGCGTTTTAGCCAAACCAAGTCTGCGAGGCGTGCTTTCAACCATATATCGTCTACCTCATCTAGGATCTCAGCGAAAAACTCAATATCCGATTCGGAAAGGTCGTCTGGAATTACGGATCGACGAGCGGAAAACACCGCAAAAGGTTTGAATGGTTCGTTTTGACTCGACGGGGAAAGCATCATCGAACAGGCATCCGCTAGCAGCCACAGGACCTTGCCCTGTGGCTGTCGCCCAACATCCATGGCCTTGCGTGCGGCGTCGGAGAATGCGTGCCACATCGCCGAATACCCTTCTCGGGCGGTCTGGTCCAAGACATCCTTCCATCCACAGTCAGCGAAGTCTTGTGCCGTAACAACGAGATCGTCGGGATAACGCTGGTCGCTCATCTATCATTCCTTACAATTGTGATATTCCCCCTGCGTTATTCACCTTGGCGTTCGGCTCGCGTTTTCATCGACCCCGCAATCACCTTGTACTGCAAAAACCGCGTCTCGATCGGGCCGTTGAACAGCGGGATGCGGCGGCTCGCCTTGAGTCCGAACAGCTTGGGCAGCAGCGGGTCGCCCGAGATGATCCACGCCTCCCAGCCGGCGAAATTCTGTTTCAACCAGTCGCCCAGCAGCGGATACCACGCGGCCAGATCCTCGGCCTCGCCCAGCCGCTCGCCATAGGGAGGGTTGGTGACGATGGTGCCCACCGGCGTGGGGGCCTTCAAATCGAGGACATCGGAGACTTTCAGCTCGATCGCATCGGCATAGCCCGCGCCCTCCAGGTTGTTGCGCGCCTTGTCGAGCACCCAGCGATCCTGGTCGGCGCCGAAGATCGGCAGCCGCGTCAGCGGCTTCTCCTGCTTCTGCGCCTCCAGCTTGATCTGCCGCCACAGCGCGGCATCGAAGTCGCGGTAGTGCTCGAACGCGAAATGGCGGCTGCGGCCGGGCGCGCGGTTGAGCGCCAGGTCGGCCGCCTCGAGCAGGATGGTGCCGGCACCGCACATCGGGTCGAGCAGCGGCGTGCCGGGTTCCCAGCCGGACAGCATGAGCAGCCCGGCGGCGAGATTTTCCTTGATCGACGCGGCACTTGCCTCGCGCTTGAAACCGCGCTTGAACAGCGGCTCGCCGCTGGTGTCGAGGTAGAAGGTCACGGCATCCGGTGTGAAGAAGGCATACACCGGCACGTCGGGCGCGTCGGTGTCGACGCTGGGACGTTCGCGCGTCTCCTCGCGGAAGCGGTCGCAGATCGCGTCCTTGATCTTCAGCGTGATGAAGTTGAGGCTTTTCAGCGGCGCATTCTGGGCGCCGACCTTCACGGCGATGGTCTTCGTCACGTCGAACCACGCCGGCCACGGCAGGTCGAGCGCGGCACGGTAGATGTGTTCTTCCTTGCGATAGCGGGTATAACCGACTTTGCGCAGGATGCGGGTGGCAATGCGCGACGTGAGGTTGGCGCGCATCTCGGCGGCGGCGTCGGCCATGAACAGCACGCCGGCGGGCACCTGGCGCACCACCTGCGCACCGGCCGCGGCGAGCTCGGTTTCAAGCAAGGCCTCCAGACCGCGCGGGCAGGTGGCGAAATGGCTGGCAGGCGGCAGCGCCTCGCGCTCGGGGCGAACGGGGTGCGGCGCAGGTTTACGGCGGGGCTGGTTTTTTTGGGGATGAGGCTTCAAAAAATACTTTCAAGAATGCTTAAAACGGTTTCAGCACCACCAGCAATACCACGACCAGCAGCACGATCACCGGGATTTCGTTGAACCAGCGGAACCATAGGTGCGACTTGACGTTCTGTCTGGCTTCGAATGCGCGCAGCAGACCTTTGCAGACATGGTGATAACCGATCAAACCGGCGACCAGCGTAAGCTTGGCCCACATCCAGTTCATGCTGAACGGAAAATATGCCAGCCACAGCCAGATGCCGGTGGCGAGGGTCAACCACATGATGGGGGTGACGAACCGATACAATTTGCGCGCCATCAGCAACAGGCGGTCGTAGGCGGCTTCGTGGGTTTCCATCGCGAGGTTGACGAAGATGCGCGGCAGGTAGAACAGGCCGGCGAACCAGCTGACCACCATCACGATATGAAACGATTTCAGCCACAACATGGATAGACGCGCCTTCGTAAAGAAATGGACACCGAGTCCGCTGACCCTGATTTTACTGGGTTTGGTCGCCTGGCTGTGGTTTCGCCCACCGGCCGAGATCAGCGATGAAAATCATGCCGTCCCGCCCTGGCAGGTCACCTTGACCGATGGCAGCGCGCTGACCAGCGACGCGCTCAAGGGAAAGGTCGTGCTGGTGAACTTCTGGGCGACCTGGTGTCCCTACTGCCGCAAGGAAAAGCCGGTGATCGACGCCTTCTGGCAGGATTACCGCAGCCGCGGATTCGACGTCGTGTCGATCAGTGTCGACGACCCGCCGGAGAAAATCGACGCCTGGATGAAGGACAAGGGCTATACGTTCCGGGCCGCGCCGACCAATGCCTCGGTGGTCGCGGCGTTTGGCAACGTCTCGACCGTGCCGACCTCGTTCATCCTCGATGCCGACGGCCATATCCGTCACAAGGTCGCCGGACAGCTGCATTATCCCCGGCTGGAAAAACTCGTCGTGCCCTTGCTTCCCGGGCCAAACAGCCATGAATGATGCGCGCCTCACCGAACTCGAAACCAAACTCGCTTTTGCCGAAGACCTGCTCGAGACACTGAACCAGACCGTGGTCCGCCAACAGGACCAGATCGACTCCTTGCAGCAGCAGCTCCGCCTGCTGAACGAAAGGCTGAAGGACAGCCGGCCCGACGAAGCGCGCACGCCGCGCGACGAGATCCCGCCGCACTATTAGAATTATTGGGGTTTCCATTGCGCATGACGAAATTCCGTTCGTCCTGAGCTTGTCGAAGGGCATTTCCGAGTGGGCACGGGGCTTCGACAAGCTCAGCCCGAACGGTGGAACATGTCGCGTTTTATGGAAAGACCAATAGCTAGACCGCGATCTTCACCACCACCTTGCGGATCACGCCCGTGCCAACCAGCGGCGCATGTGCGTCCTCGGGAAAAAACAGGCAGAACGCCCCGGGCGGGGTGGCGATCCAGTTGGACGGCGTGTCGTTGAAGAACCGGATGTCGCGCGCTGCATCGTAATCCGTCGCAGGGTCCAGGCATGCCGCGACCGGCTTCCATCCCATCTCATCCATTCCTTCCAGCACCAGCTGGATGTCGATGTAACGCCGGTGGCATTCCAGTTTCGCCTCCGCCCGCGTGCGGCTATCACACGCCTCGACGATGGCGAATAGCTGCTCGCCCTGCACATCGTGCTTGCCGGGCGCGAGCGTCATCAGATCGGCATTTCGCAGGAATTCAAAAGCACGCGGAAACAGCGGATGCAACACGGCGTAGCGGTCGGCCTCGGCTAGCGTAGCGAGAATCATCACGTGCTCACCGGCTGATCGGCTTGTAGCGGATGCGCTTCGGCTTGGCACCCTCCTCGCCCAGGCGCTTCTTCTTGTCGGCCTCGTACTCCTGGTAGTTGCCGGGGAAGAAGCTCACCTGCGAGTCGCCCTCGAAGGCGAGGATGTGAGTGGCGATGCGGTCGAGGAACCAGCGGTCGTGCGAGATCACCAGCACGCAGCCGGCAAATTCCAGCAGCGCGTCTTCCAGCGCGCGTAGGGTTTCCACGTCGAGGTCGTTCGACGGTTCGTCGAGCAGCAGTACGTTGCCGCCGGCGATCAGCGTCTTCGCCATATGCAGCCGCCCGCGCTCGCCGCCGGACAGATTGCCGACCAGCTTCTGCTGGTCGCCGCCCTTGAAGTTGAAGCGGCCCAGATAGGCGCGCGACGGGGTTTCGTAGCGGCCGACCGTGAGGATGTCGCGGCCTTCGGCGACCTCGTCGAACACGGTCTTATCGGCACTCAAGGCATCGCGGCTCTGGTCGACGTAGGCAAGCTTCACCGTCTGCCCGATCTCGACTTCCCCACTGTCGGGCTTCTCCTGCCCGGTGATCATCTTGAAGAAGGTCGACTTGCCGGCGCCGTTTGGGCCGATGATGCCGACGATGGCGCCGGGCGGAATCGAAAAACTGAGATTGTCGATCAACAGGCGGTCGCCGAAGGATTTGGTCACGTTGTGGAAATCGATGACCTTGTCGCCCAGCCGTTCGCCGACCGGGATGAAGATTTCCTGGGTCTCGTTGCGCTTCTGGTATTCGACTGAATTCAATTCCTCGAAGCGCGCCAGACGCGCCTTCGATTTGGCCTGGCGCGCCTTGGGATTCTGCCGCACCCATTCGAGTTCCTGCTTCATGGTCTTGATGCGGCCGGCTTCCTGCTTGGACTCGGTCTCCAGCCGCGCCTCCTTCTGCTCCAGCCAGCTGGTGTAGTTGCCCTTCCACGGAATGCCGTGGCCGCGGTCGAGTTCGAGGATCCACTCGGCGGCATTGTCGAGGAAGTAGCGATCGTGCGTCACCGCCACCACGGTGCCGGGGTAGCGCACCAGAAACTGCTCCAGCCAGTCGACCGACTCGGCGTCGAGGTGGTTGGTCGGCTCGTCGAGCAACAGCATGTCGGGGTTCGACAGCAACAGCTGGCACAGCGCGACGCGGCGCTTTTCGCCGCCCGACAGGTTGCCGATGACGGCGTCCCATGGCGGCAGGCGCAAGGCATCGGCGGCGATTTCCATCTGCGTGTCGAGGTCGGCGCCGGCGGTGGCGAGGATCGCCTCGCATTTGGCTTGCTCCTCGGCCAGCTTGTCGAAATCGGCATCGGGCTCGGCGTACGCCGCGTAGATCTCGTCGAGCCGCGCCTTCGCCGCAACGATCTCGCCCAGTCCCGCCTCGACCGCCTGGCGCACCGTATGCGACGGATCGAGCTGCGGCTCCTGCGGCAGATAGCCGATGCGGATGCCCGGCATCGGGATCGCTTCGCCCTCGATGTCCTTGTCGACGCCCGCCATGATACGGATCAGCGAAGACTTGCCGGAACCGTTCAGGCCCAGCAGGCCGATCTTGGCGCCGGG
>DDRS01000017.1:294127-426658 GCA_002343685.1 Thiobacillus denitrificans
CCGATCTTGGCGCCGGGGAAAAAGCTGAGGGAAATGTCCTTCAGGATCTGCCGCTTGGGCGGCACGATCTTGCCAACGCGGTTGAGTGAATAAACGTATTGCGCCATGAAATAAACAATCCAGAAAACTTAGTGGGAAGGGTCGCCGGGGCAGGCGTCGAACTCGCATTCCCTGTCCGGGCTGCGGTTGACGTAGCGCCCGTCCGGACAAAGCTTGACGTCGGCCGGACAGACGAGGGGGCCATCGGGCATCGCGGGCGGAGGCGGTCCGGCCGGCGCCGGTTTCCTGCTCCCTTGGGCGTGGGGCTGGGCGGGAAGCGTGTCGCACGCGGCCAGCATCAGCAGCAGGCCGGCCGCGACGAATGTCCTGATCACGTCAGTTCCTTGTCGAGCAGGGCTTTCAGCTTGGCGAAATCGAGGTCGCCCAGCTTCTGTTCCAGGATGTGACCATCCTTGCCGATGATGAAGCTGGTGGGCGTGAGCTGCACGTTGCCGAATGCGCGGGCGTGCTCGCCGTTGACGTCGAGCGCCACCGGAAACGGCAACTGGCGCGTCTTCGCGAAATTAGCGACGTAGTTCGGCGGATCGTAGCTCATCGCCACCGCGACGACTTCGAAGCCGCGACCCTTGTATTGGTTGTAGGTTTCGATCAGGTCCGGCATTTCCTTGACGCAGCCGGGGCAGGACGTCGCCCAGAAGTTGACCAGTACGATCTTGCCGCGCAGGTCGTTGAGCGTAATGGGCTTGCCTTCCAGCGTGGTGAAGGTGGATGCAGGCGCCGTGGGCTTGTCGATCAGGGCATAGGCCAGCGCGCCCGCAATGGCGAGCACAGCCACGACGATGAGAAGGGGTTTGGCGAGTTTCATACGGATTCCCGGAAATTAAACGTCTTGGTACGACCGCGCCAGCGCCACATAGTGCTGCGCGGAATAACTGAAATAGGCAATTTCTTCATCGGTGAGCCGGCGCACCAGTTTGGCGGGGCGGCCGAGATAGAGATGGCCGGACTCGAGTACCTTGCCTTCCGGCACCAGCGAGCCGGCACCCAGCAGCACGTGCTTCTGGATCACCGCACGGTCGAGGATGATCGAACCCATGCCGATCAGGCATTCGTCTTCGATGGTACAGGCATGCAGGATCACCGTGTGGCCCACCGTCACGCGCGCACCGACGACCAGCGGCCCGCCCGCCGGGCTGAGCGGCGTCTTGTGCGACACGTGGAGCACGCTGCCGTCCTGGATGTTGCTCGCCTCGCCGATGGCGATCGAATTGACGTCGCCACGGATCACCGCGCCCGGCCACACCGAGACGTCCCGTCCCAGGCTGACCTCGCCGATGACCGTGGCCCGCGGGTGGACCCAGGCGCCGGCGGCAAGCATGGGGGCGGCGCCGTGGTGCGGCGCCAGTCTGTCGGCATAAACATTGTCAGTCATAGGGGTTTCAAACCGGGCTTGAAAATCAGGTATCCAGCCCGAAAGTATAATTCCCCTCTCTCCTCCTTGTTGGTTATCGCCATGAATACCCTAAAGGGCAACAATCCTCTGCTCGATTTTTCCGGCCTGCCCCGCTTTGCCGAGTTCAAGCCCGACTACGTCACGCCGGCAATCGACCAGCTGCTGGCCGATTGCCGCGCGGCCGTGGCGCGCGCGGAAGCGGCCGACACTCCGGCTGAATGGGACGCCTTCGTCGCACCGCTCGACGACGCGAACGAGAAACTGGGACGGGCCTGGGGCCAGGTGTCGCACTTGCATTCGGTGATGGACTCGCCCGAGTTGCGCGAGGTCTATAACGCCAATCTTCCGAAAATCACCGTCTATTACGCCGAACTGGGGCAGAACGAAGCGCTGTTCGCCAAGTTCAAGGCGCTGAAGGCCAGCCCCGGCTACGCCGCGCTGTCCGCCCCGCGCAAAAAGATCGTCGACAACGAGTTGCGTGATTTTCGCCTCGGCGGCGCCGAACTACCGGCCGACAAGAAGGCCCGCTTCATGCAGGTGCAGGAGGAACTGGCGCAGCTGTCGGCCAAGTTCGAGGAAAACCTGCTCGACGCCACCAACGATTTCGCGCTGTATGTCGACGATGCGAAGCGACTCGCCGGCATTCCGGACGACGTACTGGCCATGATGAAAGCAGCGGCCGAGGCCGACGGCAAAGCCGGCTGGAAGCTCACCCTGCACATGCCGTCCTACCTGCCGGTGATGCAGTACGCCGACGACCGCGCCCTGCGCGAGCAGATCTACCGTGCCTACGTCACCCGCGCCTCCGAATTCCCCCCGGCCACGGCATCCGGGGACAAGGGCGAAGCAAAGCGCCCGCAAGGGGCAGGCCGCGGTTGTAAAGACGCTGAAGCATCAACAACCGCGCTCTGGGACAACACGCCGCTGATCGCTAGCATTCTCAAGCTGCGACGCGAAGCGGCCGAACTGCTGGGATTCAGAAGCTACGCCGAAGTGTCGCTGGCCGCCAAGATGGCCGACACCCCGACCGACGTGCTGAAATTCCTCGACGAACTTGCCGCCCGCGCCCGCCCCTATGCGGAAAAGGACTACGACGAGCTCAAGACCTTTGCTCGCGACACACTTGGCATGGCCGACCTGCAGGCCTGGGACAACACCTATGTGTCGGAAAAGCTGAGCGTCGCACGCTATAGCTTCTCGGATCAGGAAGTAAAGCAGTATTTCCCCGAACCGCGCGTGCTGGCCGGCCTGTTCAAGCTGGTCGAAACGCTCTACGGCCTGCACATCCGCGAAGACAGCGCACCCGTGTGGCACCCGGACGTGAAGTTCTACACGCTCACCGATCATGCCGGCCAGCGCGTCGGCCAGTTCTACCTCGATCTCTACGCGCGCGCCTCCAAGCGCGGCGGCGCGTGGATGGACGACGTCATCACCCGCCGCAAGACGACGGACGGTATCCAGACCCCGGTGGCCTACCTCAACTGCAATTTCTCCGGCCCGGTCGGCGACAAACCCGCGCTGTTCACCCACGATGAAGTCATCACCCTGTTCCACGAGACCGGCCACGGCCTGCACCACCTGCTGACGCAGATCGAGGAACTCGGCGTCTCCGGCATCAACGGCGTCGAATGGGACGCGGTCGAATTGCCGAGCCAGTTCATGGAGAATTTCTGCTGGGAATGGGACGTGCTGAAGCACATGACTGCCCACGTCGACACCGGCGAACCGCTGCCGCGCGCCTTGTTCGACAAGATGCTGGCCGCGAAGAATTTCCAGTCCGGCCTGCAGACGCTGCGCCAGATCGAGTTCGCCAGCTTCGACATGCACCTGCACGACGACTTCGATCCCAACGGCAAGCGCACTGCCCAAGACCTGATCGAGGATATCCGCAAGAAGGTCGCCGTCATCATCCCGCCGGCCTACAACCGCTTCCCCAACAATTTCTCGCATATCTTCGCCGGCGGCTACGCGGCCGGCTATTACAGCTACAAATGGGCGGAGGTGCTGTCGGCCGACGCCTATGCGCTGTTCGAGGACGAGGCCGAGGGCTACGGCGGCGTGCTCAACCCGGAGGTCGGCCACCGCTTCTGGAGCGAGATTCTCGCCCAGGGCGGTGCGCGCCCGGCACTCGAATCGTTCAAGGCCTTCCGTGGCCGCGAACCGACCATCGACGCCCTGCTGCGCCATAACGGCATGGCGTGAACGGGGGACGAAAGCCGTGCAAGCGGCCTTCGTCCCCGGCTGTCCTTGGATTCCCTTCTGGATGTACGGGTAAAGCTCGGCGCCCAAATGTCCGTTAAGTCGGTTGATTACGTCTTAAGGGAGCACGGCATGAAAGCAGGATCCATCTTGATGGCGATTTGGCTGGCAGCGGCAAGTTTGTCGGCGGGCGCCGCCCAGCTGTACCAGTGGAAGGACGCGCAGGGCCGCACGGTATATAGCGACCAGCCGCCTCCTCCCAGCATCAAGAACGCCCAGCAAAAGGCCTTCAAGGGCAACGTCATCGAGATCGGCGAATCCTACGACGCCAAGACTGCACGCGAAAAATACCCCGTCACGCTGTATGCCAGCGCCTGCGGCATTCCCTGCGACCAGGCACGCCAACTGCTCACCCAGCGCGGCGTCCCGTTCAGCGGCAAGGATCCGCAAGCCAGTCCCGAAGCCCAGGCCGAACTGAAAAAGCTCACCGGCCGCTTGAGCGTGCCGGTCCTTGTCGTCGGCAGCGAGCGGATCGACGGTTTCGAAGCCGGGCAGTGGCAGGCCGCGCTCGATCGTGCGGGCTATCCCAAAGCGCCTTCGGGCGGCAAGCCGGAGACCGCTGCTGCACCGGTACCCGCACCGACGTCACAGCCCGCACCCGCCGCGCCCCATCCCTGAACCCTTTTGCGTCCAGGGCGCCGCCCTGGGGGCTGCCCTACAGGATCGCGATGCCCCTTGTGGGTACGCCGATCCACTATGGGCTCTTGTGCCCTTTAGGGTAGAAGCCCATGTGGAATCGTATGCCCTAAAGGACTCCGATCCACTATGGGCTGAAGCCCGTGTGGAATCGTATGCCCCACAAGGGGACTCCGACTTTCTATGGGCTAAAGCCCATGAAAGATCGTATGCGCTACACTCGGCGATATGAAAATCGCCGCTTGGAACGTCAACTCCCTCAAGGTCCGCCTGCCACAGTTGCTGGACTTTCTCACCACCCGCCAGCCCGACGCGGTGTGCCTACAGGAAACCAAGCTCACCGACGACGCCTTCCCCGTCGCCGACCTCGCCGCGGCGGGCTATCGCGTCGTATTTTCTGGGCAAAAGACCTACAACGGCGTCGCCATTCTCAGTCGCACCGAGCCGGTCGACGTACAGGCCGGCATCCCCGGATTCGACGACGAACAAAAGCGCGTGATCGCCGCCACGGTCGAAGGCGTCCGCCTGGTGTGCGTGTACTGCCCCAACGGCCAAAGCCTCGATTCCGACAAATATCCCTACAAGCTCGCCTGGTTCGATGCGCTGGCGGCGTGGCTGAAAGACGAACTGACGCGCCACCCCAGGCTCGCCGTGCTCGGCGACTACAACGTCGCGCCGGAAGACCGCGACGTGCACGACCCCGAAGCCTGGAAAGACTGCGTGCTGGTATCGGAACCCGAGCGTGCACGCTTCCGCGCCCTGCTGGAATTGGGTCTCAAGGACAGCTACCGCCTGTTCGAGCAGCCTGAAAAAAGTTTTTCCTGGTGGGACTACCGCATGATGGGCTTCCGCCGCAACCACGGCCTGCGCATCGATCACATCCTGCTTTCCGCGCCCCTCGCGGCCGCCTGCATCTCAAGCACGATCGACCGCGACATGCGCAAGCTGGAACGGCCCTCCGACCACGCGCCGGTGGTCGCGGAGATCGGCACGAACGGGTAGCACGCATGCGTCCGGCTTGCCGATATCCGCCGGAATGCCACCGGAGCGCGCGACACAGCTGCTTGCACAGGATTCCGCGCCCGTTTTCCTTCGATGTTCGACCTATAATCCTTTCAACCCCGGTGCAAATCGGGGACTGGGTCGGTGTTTAACTTTAGGACGGAGATTGAGATCATGAAAAAAACGATATTGGCCGCTCTCACGATGGGGTTGTTCACATTCCAGGCGTACGCCGCGGATACGGTCAAGATTGCCCTGACCGGCCCCTTTACCGGCGGCTCGGCGCCGATGGGCGTTTCCATGCGGGACGGCGCCAAACTGGCGATCGATGAAATCAACCGCGCCGGCGGCATCCAGGTGGGCGCCAACAAGATGAAAATCGAAGTGGTCGAACGGGACGACGAAGGCAAGAACGAGCGTGGCGCCCTGATCGCCCAGGAACTCTCGTCCATGGGCGACCTGTCGGGCGTCATCGGAACGGTGAATACCGGGGTCGTCCTGGCAGGGGACAAGTACTTCCAGGAAAAAGGCATCACCAAGATCATCACACCGGCCGCGGGCTCCGCCTCCATGACCCAGTGGAGCAAGGCGGGGGTGAAGGACCTGTCCATCTTCCGCTTCTCCGCCGATGACGGCATCCAGAGCGCGATGGTCGTGGAAGACGCCATCAACCGCAAACTCACCAAGGTGGCGATCCTGCATGACTCGACCAACTATGGCGTATCCGGGCGCGATGACCTCCTGGACCAGATCAAGAAGCAGGGCAACAAGCTGCAGGTGGTAGCCACCGAGAAATTCAACATCGGCGACAAGGACATGACCGCCCAGTTGCTGAAAGCCAAGTTCGGCGGCGCCCAGGGCATCCTGATCTGGGGCATCGGGCCGGAACTGGCGGCCGTGTCCAACGGCATGGCGAAGCTGCGGATGAAGCAGCCCCTGATCGGCGGCTGGACCCTGTCGATGTCCAACTACATCGACAACGCGGGCAAGAACGGCAATGGCACCCTGATGCCGCAGACCTTCATCGAGGACCCGATCACACCCAAGGTCAAGAGCTTCATCGACAGCTACCACAAGACCTACGGCGTATCCCGCATTCCTTCGCCGATGTCCGCCGCCCAGGGCTATGATGCCGTCTACGTCTTTGCTGCCGCCGTCAAGCAGGCACAAAGTACCGATACCCACAAGATCAAGGATGCCCTGGAGGACCTTCGCGATCCGGTCAAAGGCGTGATCGCCACCTGGAAGCAGCCTTACAGCAAATGGGATCCGGCCAACGAGCAGACTCACGAGGCGTTTCGCCGCGCTCAGGTGGTGATGGGAATGGTCCAGGATGGCCGGGTGGTGTTCGCCAACAAGGCCGATCGCCAGCGCCTGATCAAGGAAGCGGGCAAATAAGATAAACAAGGAGGGGAGGGGCATCATTCCCTCCCCGGCTGCCGACAGCCAATACGACACACGCTATGTATACCCTTTTGATCGTCCAGCTGGCCGTGAGTGGCGCGCTGATGGGCATGGTCTATGCGCTGATCGCCTACGGCTTCCAGCTGACTTTCGCCACCAGCAAGAGCATCAACTTCGGCCAGGGCGAACTGGTCATGCTGTCCGCCTTCTTCAGCCTGACCCTCATCGACAGCGGCCTGCCCTACTGGCTGGTGGTCCCGGGAGGCATGCTGTTCGGGGCGGTGCTGGGCCTGTTCGTCGAGCGGGCGGCAGTACGCCTGTCGCTGGAGCAGAAGGGTGAGGGCTGGATCCTGCTCACCATCATCCTGGGTCTGCTGGGGTTCTCGGCGGCCGAAAACATCTGGGGCCGGGACGACCGCCCCTTCCCCACCCCGATCTCTTCCGATCCCCTGCATTTCTTCGGCATCGACGTCACGCCGCTGGAACTGTCGGTGGCCATCGGCGTGCTGGCGGTCATGGGACTGGTGGAGTTGTTCAAGCGCAAGACCTTGCTGGGCAAGGCGTTCGAAGCGGTGTCGGCGGATCGCGATGCTGCCCAGTTGATGGGGATCTCGGCCACCCGCACGATCCAGCTCTCCTACGGCCTGTCGGGTCTGGTCGCGGCGCTGGCGGGCATCCTGGTGGCGCCGATCACCACGGTGGGGCCGACCATGGCCTCGGTGCTGATCCTCAAGGCCTTTTCGGTCGCCGTGGTGGCGGGGCTCGACTCCGGATTCGGGATCGTGCTGGTCGGCCTTTTCCTCGGCGCACTGGAAAGCCTGACCAGCTTCTATCTCGGCAGCGGCTGGCGCGAGGCGCCCGGGCTGGTCCTGCTCATTCTTGCGCTGGCTGTGCGCCCCAACGGGGTGTTCGGCAAGGCCAGCATCCGGAAGGTATAGCGGACATGTGGAAACGCCTGCTTCTGATCCGTGGCGCCGAGCTGGCCGCCCTGGCGCTGCTTGCCGCGATTCCCCTGATGGTGGACAACAGCTATGTCCTGGGCTTGCTGACGCTGCTCGCCATCTACGGCATCCTGTTGATCGGTCTCGACGTCACGGTCGGCTACCTCGGTCAGGTGAACCTCGCCCAGGCCGCTTTCCTCGGCCTGGGCGCGTATGCGGCCGGGCTCTGCGTGGCCAATTTCGATTTCGGCATGCTGGCGGCGCTGGCGGCGGCGCTCGTCGTGGGGCTCATCTTCGGCACCTTGCTGGCCTTCCCCGCGCTACGCCTGGAAGGCCCGCAGTTCGCCCTGGCGACCCTGAGCTTCTCGGCGCTCAGCGCGACCACCCTGAACGAGTGGGAAGGCCTGACCTTGGGCGCTCAGGGCCTGCAGGTCAGCCGGCCGCCCTTCCTGGGGATGGCCCTGGATGCGCCGGAGTTTTTCTGGCTGTGCCTGCTGCTGCTCGCCCTGGTCTGGATGGCCATGCGCAATCTGCTGTCGTCGCAGTGGGGACGGGCCTTCGAAGCCTTGCGCGACAGCCCCATCGCCACCGATGCCATGGGCGTGGGAACCTACCGCCACAAGGTGGCCGGTTTTGCCCTCGCTTCCGGGCTGGGTGGACTGGCGGGGGGACTGTATGCCTTCAACTTCCAGTATCTCCAGCCCCAGAGTTTCGGTTGGGATCTGATGGTGATCCTGCTCCTGGGCGTGGTGCTGGGCGGGCGCAAGAGCCTGTGGGGCGCGCTGGTGGGTGCTTCCCTGATCGCCCTGCTGCCCAATCTGCTGTCCAACCGGGGGCTGTTCCAGATCTTTTCCGCGATCGGGCTGCTGATCGCCCTGGCGGCAGGCGGACAAGGTCTGCTGAAAAAGACCACCCGCCCGTTCCAGGCCCTTGCGCCCGTTGCGGCCATGGGCATTCTGATGGTGGGCAGCCTGATCGTGGGGAACACCGAGGACTGGCGCAAGGCGATTTTCGCGCTGATGCTGTTTTCCGTGGTGGTGGGTTTGCCGGAGGGCCTGATGGGTTTCGCTGCCCGTTTCCTGACCAGGCTGTTCCACATTGAGCCGCCGCGCCTGCCGGCGCCGGCCTCGCTGGATACCGTCCTGCCCAAACGGACCGCGAACGGCGGCGCGCTTCTGGAATTGCGCGGCCTGGAACGGTACTTCGGCGGCGTCAAGGCCGTGGACGGGGTGTCCATGACCGTACAGGCCGGAGAAATCCACGGCCTGATCGGCCCCAACGGTTCCGGCAAGAGCACTGCGGTGAACGTCATTTCCGGTCTCTACGTCCCGACCGGCGGCGACATGCTGCTGCGAGGCAAGCTCCTGCCCGTCGGCAGCCTGTTCAAGGTGGCGCGGACAGGCGTGGCACGCACTTTCCAGAACCTTCAGCTGTTCGGCGAACTGAGCGCCCTGGACAACGTCATGGTCGCGCTCAAGGACGTTTACCGCAGTCCGCTGCCGCTTGTCCTGCTGGGGCTGGCCCGGGCCGAAGAAAAACGCGCCCGTGCCGCCGCCCTGGCCTTGCTGGAGTTGGTGGGGCTCGGAGACCAGGCCCGCAGCCTGGCCAAGGACCTGACCTACGGCGACCAGCGCTTCCTGGAAATCGCCCGCGCGCTGGCACGCAAACCCGAACTGCTGATCCTGGACGAGCCGGCGGCAGGGCTCGCCCATCCCGATGTGAACAAGCTGATGGACATCATCAAGCGCATTCATGAACGCGGCATCAGCATCATCCTGATCGAGCATCACATGGACGTGATCAGCGAATTGTGCGGGGTCGTGACGGTACTCGATGGCGGCAAGATCATCGCCGCCGGAACGGCGGAGCAGGTCAAACGCGATCCCAAGGTGATCGAGGCCTATCTGGGTGTGGTGGACGATCCGGCAGGCGCCGCCGCGCCCGCGCAGGCTGGATGAAGGGAAGGACGGAGCTGTGCTGACGGTCGAGAATCTGCATGCGGGATACGGGACGAGCGAAGTGCTCGTCGGCGTGTCGCTTGAAGTGAAGGCGGGCACGGTAGTGGCCCTGATCGGGGCGAACGGCGCGGGCAAGACCACCACCATGCGGGCGATATCCGGGATGATCCGGCCGAACCGCGGACGCGTGCTGCTGGACGGACGGCCGGTCCAGGACCAGGATGCCGCCCATATCGCCCGCCTCGGGTTGGCGCATTCGCCGGAAGGACGGAAGGTGTTCGGCCCCCTGACGGTGGAGGACAACCTGCTGCTGGGTGCCTATGGCCGCCTGCCCCGGTTCTTCGGCTTCCGCGCCCGGGCCGCCGCCGACCTGAAAAACATCTACGCGCTGTTTCCCCGCCTCGAGGAACGGCGCTTGCAGACGGCCGGCACCTTGTCGGGTGGAGAACAGCAGATGCTCGCGATCGGCCGCGCCCTGATGTCCAAGCCCAAGGTCATGCTGCTGGACGAGCCCTCCATGGGGCTTGCCCCCATCATCGTGCAGGAGGTGTTCCACACCATCCGCCGCCTCAAGGAAACCGGCATCACCCTGTTGCTGGTGGAACAGTTCGCCAAGAGCGCCCTCGAAGTGGCGGACTACGCCTACGTGATGGACCGCGGCCACATCGCCATCGAAGGAACCCCTGCCCACCTGCGCGAGGACGAGCGCGTGCTCGCCGCCTATCTGGGCTGATCCGGGCCGCTGTTTACCTCAGTGCAGGCATGGCGGATCGAGTCAGGCCGGTGTCAGTACTGCACCACCGCCGGATCGAGACTTCGCCACAGATACCAGGTGGCGACGGTACGCCAGGGCGCGAAGCGCACGCCGTGCTCGCGCAAGGCCTGGGGCGTGGGACGCGCATCGTCCAGGTAATACCGCGCGACGGCTTTCTGCAGGCCGATGTCGTCGACCGGCCACACGTCGGGGCGGCGCAGGCTGAAGATCAGGAACATCTCCGCCGTCCAGCGGCCGATGCCGCGTACGTCGACGAGCTCGGCGATCACCGCCTCATCGCCCATGTTTTTCCAGCGCGCCGGCTCGACGCGGCCATCGACGAAGTGCCCGGCCAGGTCGCGCAGGTACTCGGCCTTGCGACGCGACAGGCCGCACGCTGCCAGACCGTCCAATTCGAGCGTGGCGACATGCCCAGGCGTCACATGCTGAGCGAATTCGGCAAAACGCGCCCATACGCTGTCGGCAGCCTTGACCGAAATCTGCTGGCCGACGATGGCGCGCGCGAGCGTCTGGAAAGGGTCGCCGCGGTTGCCCAGCACAGCGTCGGGATAGCGCGCGATCAGGCCTGCCATCACCGGATCGCCTGCGCCGAGTTCGGTGCAGGCCTGGTGCCAGTAGGTCGGTTGCGCCCGGGTTTTCACAGCAGGATGATGTCGTACTGCTCCTGCGGATAGGTCGTCTCGACCTGCAGCGACACCGGCTTGCCGATGAAGTCGATGAGTTGGGCGAGGCTGCCGGATTCCTCGTCGAGAAACAGGTCGATCACGCTTTGCGCGGCGACGATGCGGTATTCGCGCGCACCGAACTGGCGCGCCTCGCGCAGGATTTCGCGCAGCACGTCGTAGCACACGGTCTGCGCGGTCTTGATTTCACCCCGTCCCGCGCAGGTAGGGCAGGGTTCGCACAGCACATGCGCCAGCGACTCCCGCGTCCGTTTGCGGGTCATCTCGACCAGACCCAGCGTGGAGAATCCGCTGACGGTGGTCCGGGTGGGATCGCGCGCCAGGGTTTTCTTCAGCTCGGTCAGCACCGCGTCCTGATGCTCCGCGTTGTCCATGTCGATGAAGTCGATGATGATGATGCCGCCGAGGTTACGCAGGCGCAGTTGGCGTGCGATGGCTTGCGCGGCCTCGAGATTGGTCTTGAAGATGGTGTCGTCGAAATTGCGCGCGCCGACGAAGCCGCCGGTGTTGACGTCGACCGTGGTCAACGCCTCGGTCTGGTCGATGATGAGATAGCCGCCCGATTTCAGGTCGACGCGCCGCCCCAGTGCCTTGGCAATTTCATCCTCGATGGCATACAGGTCGAACAGCGGCCGGTCGGCACCATAGTGCTGCAGCTTGTCGTGCACCGCATGCGTATAGTTCTTCGCGAACTCCGCCATACGCTGATAGGTTTCGCGCGAGTCGATCAGGATGCGGCTGGTGTCGCGATTGACGAAGTCGCGCAGCACGCGCAGCGACAGATCGAGATCCTGGTACAGCAGGCAGGGCACCGCGCAGTTGCCGCGAGACTGGATGCTGCCCCACAGCCGCCGCAGATAGTCGATGTCCGCCTGCATCTCGATGTCTTGCGCGGTTTCGGCCATGGTGCGTACGATGAAGCCGCCGGTGGCGTCTTCCGGCATCAATTGATGCAGTTTCTGGCGCAGGTGCTCGCGCTCTTCCTCGCCTTCGATCTTCTGCGAGATGCCGATGTGGGTTTCCTGCGGCAGGTAGACCAGGTAACGGCCGGCGAAGCTGATCTGGGTGGACAGGCGCGCGCCCTTGGTTCCGATCGGGTCCTTGATCACCTGCACCATCAGGCTCTGCCCTTCGTGCAGGATCTGCTCGATCGGGCGTTCCGCTTCGCCGTTGTGACGTTCTTCCCATATATCGGCCACGTGAAGAAAGGCGGCGCGCTCCAGGCCGATGTCGATGAAGGCCGACTGCATGCCCGGCAGCACGCGTACCACGCGTCCCATGTAGATGTTGCTCACCAGGCCGCGACATTGGGCGCGTTCGATGTGCAGTTCCTGTACCGCGCCCAGGTGCAGCACGGCGACACGGATTTCCTGCGGCGTGACGTTGACGAGGATTTCTTCGCTCATGGCAAATACTGGATCCATTGCTAAATCAAAACCGACGCGAACGTCCACGGCAACCGCGTGGCGCGCCCGGAAAACGGCGCCTCGGTTTTGATTTAGGAAAGGATTGGTTACATATCCTCAGACGGCGAGACCGAAGGCCCTCAGTAAAATGGCTGTGTCATATAACGGCAGTCCCATGATGCCGCTGTAGCTGCCGTCGATATGCTCGACAAACGCACCGGCGCGCCCCTGGATACCATACGCACCCGCCTTGCCGAGGTATTCGCCGGTTTCCAGGTAGCGGCCGATGGCCGCCGCGTCGAGCTCGGCCAGTCTGACCTGGCTGGAAGACAGGCGCATTTCCATCCGGTCTTCATGCTGTACCGCCACAGCGGTGTGTACTTGATGCGTACGCCCCGACAAGCGCATCAGCATGGCTTCAGCGCCGGCGCGATCGGCCGGCTTGCCTAGAATGGCGCCATCGAGCTCGACCACCGTGTCCGCACCCAGCACTGGAAAACGCAACAGACGGCGCGCGTCCACTGCGCGCCAGCCGCAGGCAGCCTTTTCGATTGCCATGCGCTGTGCGAAATCGGACGCCGCCTCATTTGCGCGCGGAACCTCGACGACGTCCATGCGACCCGCCACCGCGCGCAGCGCCAGCACGTCGAAGGCCACCCCGATCTGTTTCAGAAGCTCGCGCCGTCGCGGCGACTGGGACGCCAGATAGATTCGTTTGTCGACCAGCATGATTCTCGTTATTCCCCCTAGGGCGTGGTAACACTAATTTCGCACCCGCGTTGCCGCGAGAAAGCGATGGATGCAAGGCGCGTTGCGCTGGCAAGGGCCATCCCTTGCCAAGCGGCGCAACGCCGCAGACGCGCTTTCTCGCGGCAACCCGGAGGGACGGGCTGATTCGGGCGCATCCCTTTGTCGCGAGCCGCTTGCAGTGAATGACACTGCGGCCCGTCTCGCTTCGTGGGCTGCATCCCGAATCGGCCTCGTCGCGGGCGTGAAATTAGTGTTACCACGCCCTAATCCCGATGGTAGGGATGGCCCTTGATGATGCATACGGCACGATACAACTGCTCGGCCAGCAGCACCCGCGCCAGCGCATGCGGCAAGGTCAGTTTCGACAGGCCCAGCAGCTTGTCGGCGCGCGCTTTCACGCTGGCGTCAAGACCGTCCGCCCCGCCGATGACAAATGCCGGCGACAGTCCCTCCGCCATCCAGCCTTGCAGCCACGCCGCGAGTTCGCGCGTGGTCGCCTGCGTGCCGCGCTCATCGAGCACCACCGGCACGCAGCCCGCAGGCAACCCGGCCAGGATACGCTCGGCCTCCAGCTGACGCGCACGTGACCCATCCTCTCCTGCCACCCGATGCCCGGGCTTGATCGCATTCAGGAGCAGCGGCATGTCCGGCGGCATACGCCGCGCGTAATCATCGTAGCCCGCATCGATCCAGCCAGGCATCTTGTGGCCGACGGCGATCACATGGAGTTTCATCGGGCCACGCCAATCCTAGTGGTCGGCTTGGATGTGCCGCGCGCGCGCTGCTTCGCCCGCACCCCACAGTTCTTCCAGATTGTAATGGGCACGTGCGGCGGGCTGCATGACATGGACGATCACTTCGCCCAGGTCCAGCAGCACCCAGTCGCCCGTGTCCTCGCCTTCCGTATTGCCCACGTATTCGCCCGCCTCTTTCATCTTGACGCGCACATTGTCGGCAAGCGCGCGTGTTTGACGGTTGGACGTGCCACTGGCAATCACCATGCGTTCGAACAGCGAGGTGAGCTTGCTGGTATCGAGTACGGCGATGTCCTGGCCCTTGATGTCTTCAAGGGCGGCGACGATCAGTTTAACTTTCTCTTCAATATTCATGTGCATGCGTAAAGTTGGTATTCGTGAATGTAATCCAGCACGGCGTCGGGAAGCAGGTAACGCGCACTGTCGTGTCGGGTGAGCATGCCACGGATCGCGGTGGCCGAAATGTCCAGCAGCGGGGTTGTGCGCAGCAGTATCGCACCGGCCGGCTGGGCAGCCGGATTGCGGCTGGCGACCTGACGTTGCGTCACTTCGCTTTTCAAGGGCTCCATTATGGCGCCCGGCTGCAGCAACTGCGCACCGGGCCGGGTCGCCACGGCAATATTCGCCAGTTCGAACAGCCGCCGCCAGTCGTGCCAGCCGGGCAGGCCGAGAAACGCATCCGCCCCCAGCAGCAGCCAGAGCGGCTGCTGCTGGCCCAGCTCGGCACGCAAGGCCATGAGTGTGTCGACCGTGTAGCTTGGCTGTGGGCGCTGCACCTCGCGCGCATCCGCCACAAAGCGCGGATTGCCGCCGATCGCGCGACGCACCATTTCCAGCCGGTGGCCGGCCGCCGTACACGGCGCATCTCGGTGCGGCGGCTGCCCGGCAGGGATGAACAGGACGCGCTCAAGGGCCAGGGCATCGGCCATCTCCTCCGCCAGACGCAGGTGGCCGAAATGGATGGGGTCGAAGGTGCCACCCATCACGCCGATGGGCGGCATGGCCTTACCCGCGGACGTGCCCATCTCCCAATACCACCCACTTCTGGCTGGTCAGACCTTCCAGGCCGACCGGACCGCGTGCGTGGATCTTGTCGGTGGAAATGCCGATCTCCGCGCCCAGGCCATATTCGAAGCCGTCGGCAAAACGGGTGGAAGCGTTGACCGCCACGCTGGCCGAATCGACCTCGCGCAGGAAACGCCGCGCCCGGCCGTAGTCCTCGGTGACAATGGCGTCGGTATGGTGCGAACCGTGGGTGTTGATGTGGGTCATCGCGGCGTCGATATCGTCGACCATTTTCACCGCAATGATGGGGCCGAGATATTCCTCGTCCCAGTCGGTGTCCACCGCGGCCCTCAGCTTGTCCGCCGCGACGCCTGCACCCATCAGGATGCCCAGCGCCTCGGGACAGCAGCGCATTTCCACACCTTTTCCCGTCAGCATTTTCCCGATCTCGGGCAACACCGTCGCGGCGACCCCGCGCGCCACCAGCAACGATTCCGCGGTGTTGCAGGTGCCGTAGCGCTGCGTCTTGGCGTTCTCGACGATCTTCACGGCTTTCGCCAGATCGGCGCGGTCGTCGACGTACACATGGCAGTTACCGTGCAGATGCTTGATCACCGGCACCCTGGCTTCGCCGGTAATGCGCTCGATCAGGCCCTTGCCGCCGCGCGGCACGATGACGTCGACGTAATCCTTCATGGTGATGAGTTCGCCCACCGCGGCGCGGTCGGTGGTCTCGATCACCTGTACCACGGTCGCGGGCAGCCCGGCGGCTTCCAGGCCTTCGCGCACGCAGGCGGCAATCGCCTGGTTGGAGTGCAGTGCTTCGGAACCGCCGCGCAGGATCGCCGCGTTGCCGGATTTGAGGCACAGCCCGGCGGCATCCGCCGTTACGTTGGGACGCGCTTCGTAGATGATGCCGATGACGCCGAGCGGCACCCGCATCTTGCCAACCTGGATGCCGGAAGGGCGGTACTTGAGGCCGTCGATCTCGCCGATTGGGTCGGGCAGGGCGGCAATCTGTTCCAGGCCATCCGCCATGCCCGCTATGGTCCTGTCGGTCAACTGCAGGCGGTCGAGCAGCGCCGTATCGTAGCCCGAACTGCGTGCATGCTCCATGTCGCGCATATTGGCCTCGAGCAATTTTGCGGCATCGCGCCGGATCGCTGTCGCCATGGCCTGCAGGGCACGGTTCTTCTGGTTGGTGTCGGCACGGGCAATCATGCGCGAAGCTTCGCGCGCCTGTTTGCCCACCGTCTGCATATAGCTTTTCACATCCATCATCTTGTCCTGTTCCCTGGCTGCCCGGAATCAGGTCCAGCCAGTGTCATACCCACGCGCAGCAGCGTATCCCAAGGGTCGCCCACGCGTTCCAGTCCCTTCGCCTGGCGGTCGATCAGCGCCAGATCGGCCAGTGCGGTTTCGACCTGCGCCAGGCCCAGGCGTTTCAGCGCCCGCTCGATCTGCGGTGCACGCTGCTTGTCGCGCCCCCAGAGCGTGCGCATCAAACCGGACAGGCTGTCGCCCTGTGCCAGCGCCAATTTTAGCCTGAGGAGCAACTGCACTGCCGACGACACCTGCCATAGGATGGCCGGTACCGCTTCGCCAGCATCCCTGAGATCGATGACCACCTGCGCAAATCGTACGCCGTCACCCGCATACAGCGCATCCTGTAGCGCTTCGGCTTCGAGCCGGCTGACATCGACCACCGCATGTTCGACATCGGCCAGCGTCACCGTTCCTGGCGGCAGCAACAGCGCGAGTTTGTCGATTTCCTGCTGGGCGGCCAACAGATTACCCTCGACCTGGTCGGCCAGAAAATCCAGCGCGGCGCGTTCGGCACGCAGGCCCTGCCGGATCAACCGCCGATCGATCCAGTTAGGCAAGGCGGCGCGATCGACCGGTCGCGCCTCGACGACCATGCCGTTTTTGGCGAGCGCCGCGAACCAGCGGCTCTGCATGGTCTTCCAGTCCAGCCCCGGCAGGCTGATGAGCGTAAGCGTATCGGCCGGCAGGCGGCCGGCGTAGGTCTCCAGCGCCTTGGCGCCATCGACGCCGGGCTTGCCGGAGGGGATGCGGATTTCGGTCAGGCGGCGTTCGCCGAACAGCGAGAAATTATCGCCGCTGGCAAAAATACCCTGCCAGTTGGTGCGCCCCTGCGCCGTAAACACGCTGCGTTCGCTGTGTCCCGCCGCACGTGCCGCCGCCCGGATCGCGTCGCCCGCCTCCTGCGCCGCCAGCGGCTCGTCGCCCACCACCACGTAAAGCGCGGCCAAGCCGCGCGCAAGCTGCTCGGGCAGACGTTCAGCCGGGATGTTCATCGGCTGCTGGACTGGGCTTGATCGCCTGCAGACGGCGCACGATCCGCTGGGCGGCGTTGTCGTCCATATCGCGATACAACAGCTGTTCTTCCGCGCCCTTGGCCAGCACCTTGGTGTCGTCGTAAGTGATATCGCGCGTGAGTTCGAGAACCTCGGGAGCGGCCAGACGTTTTCCCGCCTTGTCGTTCACTGAATACGTCAGCCGCAGACCCAGGCGGTATTCGGTGACGCGTCCCGCCCCGGACAACGAAAGAATGACCTTGGTACGTTCTTCCTGGCTGATCTTGAGCACCGCCTCGGCTTCGCCCGCACTCGCCGCCAGCCGGGTTTTCTTGTTCGAGGTCAGGCTGTTCCGGATACGCTGCGCGACCAGGCTGCCGGCCGGCGCGTCGACATACAGGGTGGCAAACGGGATGCCGTCATAGCGGCGCAACTGGAAACCGCACCCGGTCGCGAGGAGTGCCGGCACGGCCGCAAGGAAGAGTCGTCGGTTCATAGCACGATATTAACCAAACGCCCGGGCACCACCACCACTTTTTTCGGCGGCTGGCCTCCCAGGTATTTCTGCGCCGCTTCGCTCGCCAGCGCGGCGGCCTCGATCGCAGTCTTGTCGGCCGCGGCCGCGACGCGGATCTGCCCGCGCAGCTTGCCGTTGACCTGCAGCATCAGCTCGATCTCGTCCTGCACCAGCGCGGACTCGTCGGCCGCCGGCCACGCCAGTGCAGCACCGGGCCTGAGTTCGGCGTACAGGGCTTCGGCAATGTGCGGCACGATCGGCGCCAGCAGGGCAACGGCGGCTTCGAGCACTTCCTGGCGCACGCTGCGGGTGACGGCGTCATCGCCCTCCAGCTTCGCCAGCGCATTCATCAATTCCATCACCGCGGCGATCGCCGTGTTGAACTGCTTGCGGCGTTCAATATCGTCGCTGACTTTCTGGATGGTCTGGTGGAGCTGGCGACGCAGGGTTTTGGCTGCGTCGGGCAGCTCACCGCTGGCGAATGCCGCGACCACCCCGCCCTGCACGTGCTCGTAGGCCAGTTTCCACAGGCGCTTGAGGAAGCGGTGCGCACCCTCGACGCCGGCGTCCGACCATTCCAAGCTCTGCTCCGGCGGCGCGGCGAACATGGTGAACAACCGTGCGGTGTCGGCGCCATACTGGTCGATCAGTGCCTGCGGGTCGACGCCGTTGTTCTTCGACTTCGACATCTTTTCAGTGCCGCCGACGACCACCGGCTGGCCGTCGGTCTTGAGGGTGGCCACGCCGTCGCGCAGCTCGACATCGGCCGGGTTGAACCAGGTCTTCTTGCCGTCGGCCGCCTCGCGGTAATAGGTGTCGGCGACTACCATACCCTGCGTCAGCAGGTTGGCAAACGGCTCGTCGCTCGCCACCAGCCCCTCGTCGCGCATCAGCTTGTGGAAGAAGCGCGCGTACAAGAGGTGCAGGATGGCGTGCTCGATGCCGCCGATGTACTGGTCGACCGGCAGCCACTGGTTGGCCCGTTCATCCAGCATGCCGCCATCGAAATCGGGGCAGGCGTAGCGCGCGTAGTACCACGAGGACTCGACGAAGGTGTCCATGGTGTCGGTCTCGCGCCGCGCCGCGCCGCCACACGTGGGGCAGGTGCAGTTCACAAAGTCGGCACGCTTGTTGAGCGGGTTGCCTGACCCGTCCGGCACGACGTCCTCGGGTAGCACCACCGGCAGCTGCTCGGCCGGCACCGGCACGTCGCCGCAGGCATCGCAATGGATGATCGGGATCGGGCAGCCCCAGTAGCGCTGGCGCGAGATGCCCCAGTCGCGCAGGCGGAACTGGGTCTTCTTTTCGCCGAGATTCTTCGCGGCGAGGTCGGCGGCGATGGCGTCGACCGCCGCCTCGTAACCGAGGCCGTCGTATTTACCGGAATTGACACAGCGGCCACGTACCTTGTCGCCATACCATTCCTGCCAGGCGTCGAGCGAGAAAATCTCACCATCAACGCCGATCACCTGCTTGATCGGCAGACCGTATTTCACGGCAAAGCCAAAATCGCGCTCGTCGTGCGCCGGCACGGCCATCACCGCGCCCTCGCCGTAGCTCATCAGCACGTAGTTACCGACCCAGACGGGCACCTGTTCGCCGGTGAGCGGATGCGTCACCTTGAAGCCGGTGTCCATGCCCTTCTTTTCCATCGTCGCCATGTCAGCTTCGGCGACGCTGCCCTGCTTGCATTCCGCGATGAATGCGGCGAGTTCGGGGTTGTTTGCGGCGGCGCAGGTGGCGAGCGGATGCTCGGCGGCGACCGCGCAGAAGGTCACACCCATGATGGTGTCGGCGCGGGTAGTGAACACCCACAACTGCTCATTCTTGCCGTCGAGCGTGTACGGGAAGGCGAAACGCACGCCGACGCTCTTGCCGATCCAGTTGGCCTGCATGGTCTTCACCCGCTCGGGCCAGCCCGGAAGCGTGTCGAGTCCGGACAGCAACTCGTCGGCGTACTGGGTGATGCGGAAGAAGTACATCGGGATGTCGCGCTTCTCGACCAGCGCACCTGAGCGCCAGCCGCGCCCCTCGATCACCTGCTCATTGGCGAGCACGGTCGCATCGACCGGATCCCAGTTGACCGTGGCCATCTTCTTGTAGATCACGCCCTTTTCGAACAGGCGGGTGAACAGCCACTGCTCCCAGCGGTAATAGTCCGGCTTGCAGGTGGCGAGCTCGCGCGACCAGTCGATCGCGAAGCCCAGCGCCTGCAGCTGCGTGCGCATGTGGTCGATGTTGGCGTAGGTCCAGGCGGCGGGCGGCACGTTGTTGGCGATCGCCGCGTTTTCGGCCGGCAGGCCGAACGCATCCCAGCCCATCGGCTGCATCACGTTGTAGCCGCGCATGGCGTGGTAGCGCGCCAGCACGTCGCCGATGGTGTAGTTGCGGACGTGGCCCATGTGCAGCTTGCCCGACGGGTAGGGGAACATCGACAGGCAATAGTATTTGGGGCGATCGGATGCGTCGCGGGCGCGGTAGACCTGGCTGGCCGCCCATTGCGCCTGCGCGGCGCGCTCGATTTCCGAGGGAAGGTATTTTTCTTGCATCAAAACCGCTCAAAATAGTGAAAATGCTGGTGGGCGATTATACCTATCGCCTTCATGCGGCTACCGCATGGCAGGATGGCGCTATTTTTGGTGCCCCCGGGAGAAACCGCATGCCCTGTCGAACGCTTCGCCTGATTCTGCTGTGGCTGCTGGCCGGGTGGCAATTCGCGTGGGCGGATCCGCCGCCGGCTGAAGCCCCGGCCGCTTCAACCGATATCCTGCAGCAGCTCAAGGCTGCGCCCAGCCGGGGGCTGCTTTACGAAATCAGCCGAGACGGGCAGACCGCCTATCTTTTCGGCACGATACACGTCGGCAGGCCGGATTTCTTTCCGCTCGACCTTGTCGTCACGCAGGCCCTGGCGCAATCCAGCGAACTGGTGGTTGAACTCGACGCCACTCAGAGCGACAAGATGCAGGCTGCCGTGCGGCGTCATGCCGTCCTGCCCGGTTCCCAACGTCTCGATTCCCTGCTGTCCCCCTCCCTCCGGAAACGGCTGCAAACCCAGCTCGACGCCCTGGGGATCCCTCGCGACTCGCTTCAGGCATACAAACCCTGGATGGCCTCGTTATCACTCATGATGGGCGCCATGCAGGCATCGGGCTTCGAGCCTGCCTATGCCACCGATCTGTACCTGATCGCGCTGGCGAAGGGACTCAACAAGACGATCGATGAACTGGAAAGCATCGACTATCAGCTCGACCTTTTCGACAGCACCACGCGCCAGGAACAACTCGCCTTTCTCGATGAAACGCTCCGGATGCTGGAGCAAGGCCGGCTACGCGGCGACACCCAGGCACTCGTCGAGGCCTGGCTCGATAGCGATGCGCAGGCCCTGCAGCAGCAATCGCTGGCATCGATGCGCGAGAACCCGCGTTCGGCACGCTGGATGCAGCAAAAACTGTTTACCGAACGCAACCGTCACATGGCGGCGAGCATCGACCGCATGCTCGCCGCAGGCCGCCACCCCTTTGTCGCCATCGGCGCCCTGCACCTGACCGGTGCGGACGGCGTGCCTGCGTTGCTGGCAATGCGCGGTTATCGCATCAAGAACCTTTACCCCTGAGGAGACCCCATGAAAAACCTGCTTCTACCCACGCTGATCGCCCTCTCCTTCCCGGCTGCCGCTGCCCAGCCCGACGTCCTGCCGGTCAAGCAGATCAGTCTCGAACTCGCGCGCGACATCGCCATGGGCGCTGTCGAAGCCTGCCGGGGACAGGGATATAACGTATCCGCCGTCGTGCTCGACCGCGCCGGCAACGTTCAGGCCGCACTGCGCGACACGCTGGCGGCGCGCCACACCCTCGAAATCGCCGAGCGCAAAGCCGGCATGAGCATCATGTCCGGCATCGATTCCGGCGAATTCCGCGCCGCTCGCGGCGATATCCGTCCCGAACTCAACCATATCGACGGCCTCATCGTGATGGAAGGCGGCCTGCCGATCCGTGCTGCCGGCAGCCTGATCGGCGCGGTCGGGGTGTCGGGCGCGCCCGGCGGCGACAAGGACGCCGCCTGTGCCGCTTCCGCCCTGCAGAAAGTCGAGGAACGCCTGGAATTCGCCTCGTAGCGCATTGTGCGCTGGACGCCCGTGCGAGACCGCGCGTTCGTTGGCGCCAATGATCCACGACGCACCTGGGCGCCAACGGATCGGCGCCATCCAGCGCATGCGCCACCGCCACTACCGCGGCCTACGCCTTGCGGTTAAAATGGCGCGTTTCGCTTTCATTCTCATACCTCTTCAGGGAGTCCCAGCATGTCCAAGAAGCATCCCGTCATTGCGGTCACGGGTTCATCCGGCGCCGGCACCACAACCGTCAAGCGCGCGTTCGAGCACATCTTCTTCCGCGAAAAAATCAATGCCGCCGTCATCGAAGGTGACAGCTTCCACAGCCTGTCACGCGTTGAATTCAAGGAAGCGGTGAAGAAGGCCGAAGCCGAAGGCAACATGTCGTTCAGCCACTTCGGCCCGCAGTCCAACCACTTCGCGAAGCTGGCCGAACTGTTCGAGACCTACGGCAAGACGGGTGGCGGCAAGAAGCGCTACTACATCCACAGCGACGAGGAAGCCGCCGAGCACAACAAGCGCCTCAACACCAGCCTCAACCCCGGTGAGTTCACTCCGTGGGAAGACGTGCCTGCCGGCTCCGACGTGCTGTTTTACGAAGGCCTGCACGGCCTGGTGAAGACCGACGACATCGACGTATCCAAGCACGTCGACCTCGGCATCGGCGTGGTGCCCATCGTCAACCTCGAGTGGATCCAGAAGATCCATCGCGACGGCGCCGAGCGCGGCTATTCCGCCGACGTCATCGTCGACACCATCCTGCGCCGCATGCCGGACTACGTGAACTACATCACCCCGCAGTTCTCGCGCACCGACATCAACTTCCAGCGCGTGTCGACCGTCGACACCTCCAACCCCTTCATCACGCGCGACATCCCGACGCCGGACGAGAGCTTCATCGTGATCCGCTTCCGCGAACCGAAGGGCGTCGACTTCCCTTACCTGCTGAACATGATCCCGAACTCCTTCATGTCGCGCCGCAACACCATCGTGGTGCCGGGCGCCAAGATGGGTTTCGCCATGGAACTGATCCTGGCGCCGCTGATCCAGGACATGATCGCGAACAAGAACAAGTAAACACAGGGGTAGCCGGTTGTGACCGGTCTCACCCCAAACGAAAACGGAGCCAGGCGGCTCCGTTTTCGTTTGGACATCGAGAAATTCATCCCCGCCAGGCCGTGGGATACGCCGTGCGCGCAAACGCTTCGAACCGGCTTGCCTCAAGCGGTTTGCTGAAGTAATACCCCTGCACCTCGCGGCATCCCTGTTCGCGCAGGAAAGCCAACTGACCGTCCGTCTCGACGCCTTCTGCGATGGTGAGCAATCCCAGGCTGTCTGCCAGACGGATGATGGCGCTGACGATGGCACGGTCTTCCGGGTCCTCGGCGATTCCCCTGACGAAGGACTGGTCGATCTTGAGACGATGGACCTTGAAACGCTTCAGATAGCTCAGGGAGGAATACCCGGTTCCGAAGTCGTCGATCGACATGCGAATGCCGCGCTCATAGAGGTTGTTCATGATCGCGATGGCTGCCGGCGCGTCGTCCATCGCCACGCTTTCGGTCAGTTCCAGTTCCAGGTACTGCGGCGACAGCCCGACCTCTTCAAGGATCTGGCTGACCCGTTCAGGCAGATGGGGATGACGGAACTGCACGGCCGACAGATTGACCGCCATGGCCATGGGCGCCAGTCCCCCATCCACCCAGGCTTTCATCTGCTGCACGGCACTGCGCATGGCCCATTCGCCGATCGGCAGAATCTGTCCGCTTTCTTCCGCAATCGGGATGAACTCGGCTGGCGCGATCGTGCCGATCTCGGGATGCTCCCAGCGCAGCAGCGCCTCCACGCCGATGAGCCCTCCGCCATGCAATGAAAGCTGGGGCTGGTAGTGCAGGCTCAGTTGGTTGCGTTCCAGTGCGCGGCGCAAGGCGTTTTCCATCTGCAGACTGCGCACCGAGCGCGCCTGCATTTCCGCAGTGAAAAAACGGTAGGTATTGCGCCCGTCGTGCTTGGCGCGATACATGGCGGCATCGGCACATTTGGAGAGTGCCTCGAAGTCTTCGCCATCGCTGGGATACAGGGCAATGCCGATGGACAGCGTCACGCCCAGTTCAAACCCCTCGATCTGGTAAGGCTGCGCCACGGCTTCCAGCAATTTTTCGGCCACATGTGCCGCGCCGCCGCTATCGGTGGTGGGCAGGATCAGGATGAATTCGTCGCCACCCTGGCGTGAAACCGTGTCCACGTCGCGTATGGCGTCTTTCAGACGGCCGGCGACGGTGATCAGTAATTCGTCGCCAATGCGGTGGCCCAGCGTGTCGTTGACATTCTTGAAGTGGTCGAGATCGGCGAACAGGATGGCAACCTGCGTGCCATTGCGCTGGGCTGCACTGAGTTCATGGCTGATGCGGTCGCCAAGCAGTGCGCGGTTCGGTAGCCCGGTAAGGGGGTCGAAATGCGCCAGACGCTGGATGTGCGCCTGCGCCGCCTTGCGCTGGGTGATGTCGCTTGAAATACCGATGTAGTGGCTTACTTCGCCCTTCTCGTCGCGCACCTGAATGATCGACAACAGCTCCGGGTACAGACTGCCGTCCTTGCGACGATTCCAGACCTCGCCCTGCCAGCGGCCGTGTGCGGCGATGTCGGCCCACATCGCCGCGTAGAACGCCTTGTCGTGGCGTCCCGAGGACAGCATGCGCGGATTCCGCCCCAGCACCTCAGCCTCGCTGTAGCCGCTGATCGCGGTGAATGCCTGGTTGACCATCACGAGATTGTGCTGGGCGTCGGTGATCATGATGCCTTCGCCGCTTTGCTCGTATACCTTGGCCGCGAGGCTGACTTCTGCTTCGGCCTGCTTGCGCTTGCTGATGTCGACGAACGTCGCGATCGCACCCACCGTCACGCCGTCGACGACGATGGGGTTAGACCAGTATTCGACCGGGATCGACGTGCCATCCTTGCGCCAGAATACCTCGTCGGACACATTGACCGCCTGGTTGGACAGGTAGGCGCGATGCATCTTGCATTCGCTTTCCGGATAAGCGCGCCCATCACGATAGGAATGATGAATCAGGTCGTGGGTGGACTTGCCCAGTACTTCCCGCTCATCCTGGTAGCCCAGTATGTGCAGGAAGGCGCGGTTGGCAAACGTACACTTGCCCTCGAAATCCACACCGTAGGCGGCCTCCGCCATCGAATCGAGCAGCAGTTGAAGGCGCTCCCGCGAGTCGCGCAATGCCTGCTCCGCCCGCTTGCGCTCGGTAATATCCTCCCCGGAGGAGAGCACGCCCTTCACCCTGCCCGTTGCGTCCCGAAGGACCGCGTTGTGCCAGGCCACGATGCGCTCCTCTCCGCCCTGGGCCAAGATCGCATTCTCCGTGTATTCGACCGGCGTGACGTTCCCTTCCAGCATCTGGAAGAACATGTCCCTGACCTCGTTTCGTATGCGTTCAGGCAGAAAGTGCGCGAACCAGTCCTTGCCGAGAATGTCCGTTTCCGGCACGCCCAGCATTTCACAGCCCTTGCGATTGACGAGTTCGACGCACCCCGCAATGTTCAGCGCGACCAGCATCACGCCGGCGATGTTCAGGTATTGCTGGGTGCGCTCCTGGGAGTCGCGCAGGGCCCGCTCTGCCTCGACCCGCGCGGTGATATCGCGGGCGATGCCCAGCACGCCGACCAGCCTCCCCGCCATGTCGAACATGGGCGTCTTGACCGTCTCGAACAATCCGCCGCCACCGTCGGCGAAGTTCAGCCATTCCTCGTTGGTGCTCGGTTTTCCAGCCTCCATGGCCCGGAGGTCATGTGCACGGAAAAAATCCGCCTGTTCCTTGTCGACCAAATCGTAGTCGGTCTTGCCGACGATATCGGCTTCACTGGCGCCGACGAAGCGCGCGAACCTCGGATTGCAGCCCAGATAGATCCCCTCCGTATCCTTCAGCCAGACCAGGTCGGGAATGGCATCGAGCGTGGCCCGCAGCTTGCGCTGCGTCATCAGGATCTCGGCGGTGCGCTGCTCGACGCGCGCCTCGAGCAGCTGTTTGTGCGCTTTCAACACAAACAGAAGCCATGCCAGGTAGCCCAGCATCAGACTGAACACCAGCGCCAGCACCGACATGCCCCAGAATCTGAGCGGCTGCGCCCATCCCGCAGCCGGTGCCACGCTCAGCATCCAGGTGGCATTGGGTACCTGTACAGCCTGTACGACGGGATTGACGAGCGACATGCTTGAGGAACGAATGATGACCTGCTTTTTCCCGCTGCCCGGCTGGACGCGCCACAGCTCATATGCCAGGCCCTCTCCGTCGAGATGGCCCAGATGGGCCTGATCGAGTGCCCCCGGCAGGCGCATCACGACCATGGTGAATCCCCAGAATGACGAATGTCCCGTCCTGTCTTCAAGGAACACCGGCAAACGCCCAACGATCCCCGTTCCGCCGATCGCCAGTTCAAGCGGCCCGGCGAGGGTCAGCTTGCCGCTGTTGCGGGCGCGCAAGGCGTCGTCGCGAAGCGCCGGGGCATTCAGCAGATCCAGGCCGATGCCGGCCCGGTTGCCGGGCGCCATGTCCCGGACAATCCCGTCAGGCGCCAGTGCCAGCGCGGATACGCCGGGATATAACGGCAAGATCGTCGCAGCCTGGGACGCGAAATCGGGGACGCGTCCCTGTCCCTGGCGCACCAGGGCCGCCAGGGTCTGGCTGGCAGACAGCGCATGCTTGATGGCATATTCGATCGAATGCACATGGTCAGTGGCAAGGCGGGCCGCGCGCGCGCGCTCGGATTCCCGGAAATTCTGTTCAAACTGCCAGACGAGCGCACCCGACACGATGGCGGAGAGGAGAAAAACAATCACGCCCACAAGCAGGGGACGGTTGAGATGGTGCGTGTCTGGAACCGCCATTGCGCTCGACCCCATCGTCATGAATAAGGATCCTCGGTAATCGTGGTGTAACGCTATCCAACTGCCACATCATAGTCGGTCTTTCCGCCCCGGCGGCGGCAAACCGGGGCCGCGTATTCAGATCATCGCGAACCCGACCAGGGCGACCTCGTCTCCGTCCTTGACGGGCGACGATTTTTCAACGAACTGCTTGTTGATCGTGACGTTCAGTTTGGGATTGCCGAGCAGCATTTTTTTCCATATTTCGCCGCGCTGGGACAACACGAACAACAGGCGCTCGACGTCAGTCACGTCGGGCGGCAGGACGATCTCGTCTGACGCCATGCCGAGCGTGTCCACGAGATCGCCAAAAAACAAAATTTTCACCATCTGTAGACCTTTATAATCTGCGATTGACTGTCTGATTTTACCCCCGTATGTCCGCCTCCCCTGAAGGGCACAAGCATCTGCTGGAAAGCCTCAATCCCGAGCAACGTGCCGCAGTGACGCTGCCGCACGAATCTGCGCTGATTCTGGCGGGCGCCGGCTCGGGCAAGACGCGGGTGTTGACCACACGCATCGTGTGGCTGATCCAGACCGGCCAGGTCTCACCGCACGGCATCCTCGCGGTGACCTTCACCAACAAGGCGGCGAAGGAAATGCTCACCCGCATTTCGGCGATGCTGCCGATCAATACACGCGGGATGTGGGTCGGCACCTTCCACGGGCTGGCCAACCGGCTGCTGCGCACGCACTGGCGCGAGGCCGGGCTGCCGCAGTCGTTCCAGATACTGGACAGTTCGGATCAGCTGTCGGCGATCAAGCGGTTGATGAAGGCGATGAACGTCGACACCGAGAAATACGAGCCGAAAAAAGTGCAGTGGTTCATCAACAGCCACAAGGAAGCCGGCCGGCGCGCGCGCGACGCCGAGGCCTTCGACGAGTACTCGATACGCATGGCCGAACTGTTCGAGGCCTACGATGCGCAATGCCAGCGCGAGGGCGTGGCCGACTTTCCCGAACTGCTGCTGCGTTCCTATGAGCTCCTGTACCGCAACGAGCCGCTGCGCCAGCATTACCGCGACCGTTTCAAACACATCCTGATCGACGAATTCCAGGACACCAACACGCTGCAGTACCGCTGGCTGAAGCTGTTCGCCGGCCCGCACACCGCCTTGTTCGCGGTCGGCGACGACGACCAGTCGATCTACGCCTTCCGCGGCGCCAACACCGCCAACATGGCCGAGTTCGAGCGCGAGTTCGCGCACAGCAACGTCATCAAGCTGGAACAGAACTACCGCAGCCACGGCCACATCCTCACCGCCGCCAATACACTGATCTCGCAGAACGCGCACCGCCTCGGCAAGAACCTGTGGACGGCGGAAGGCGAAGGCGAGCCGATCCGCATCTTCGAGGCCTACTCCGACCAGGACGAGGCGAGTTTCGTGGTCGACGAGGTGAAGGCGCTCAATCGCGAGGGTGTGGCGCTGTCAGACATGGCGCTCCTGTATCGTTCCAACGCGCAGTCGCGGGTACTGGAACACGCGCTGTTTTCCGCCCACGTGCCGTATCGCGTGTACGGCGGCTTGCGCTTTTTCGAGCGCCAGGAAGTCAAGCACGCGCTGGCCTATCTGCGTCTCCTGACCAACCCGGAAGACGACGGCGCCTTCCTGCGCGTGGTCAACCTTCCTGCACGCGGCATCGGCGCGCGCAGTCTGGAACAGCTCGCCGACCACGCCGCGCGCTCGGGCAGCAGCCTGTGGCAGGCTGCGTGCACCAGCAGCGGCAAGGTCGCCGGCTTCGCCAAGCTGATCGAGGAGATCAAGCAGGCCACCGCCGATCTGCCGCTGGCCGAGGTGATCGACCATGTCATCGAGGCCAGCGGCCTGGCTGATTACTACCGCGCCGACAAGGACGGTGCCGATCGCCTGGAAAACCTCAACGAACTGATCAACGCCGCTGCATTGTTTTCGGAAGAAGGCGGGCTTGCGGATGCGCCCGAAGCAATACCGGACGGTTCTGTTCCAACCGAGACGCCGTCCGAACTGGATCGTTTTCTCGCCCACGCCGCACTGGAAGCCGGAGAACACCAGGCCGGCGCCGGGCACGATGCACTGCAGCTGATGACGGTCCATGCCGCCAAGGGGCTGGAATTCCACGCAGTGTTCATCACCGGCCTGGAGGAAAGCCTGTTTCCGCACGAGCAGAGCGCCCATGAGGAGAACGGCCTGGAAGAGGAACGCCGGCTGATGTACGTGGCGATCACCCGCGCGCGGCGGCGTCTGTACCTGTCGCACGCGCAGTCGCGCATGCTGCATGGGCAGATCCGCTACAGCCTGCCGTCGCGTTTTCTCGACGAACTGCCGGAACAGGTCTTGCTCAACCTCAACCGCCGCGATTCCGCCTATCCGTCAGGCGTCCAACAGACCGCCGGTCGTTATGGCACGCCAGCCCCGCGCAACCCGGGCAACGATACCGGCTACAAGGTGGGGCAAAGCGTCGCCCACGCCAAATTCGGTACCGGCATCATCATCGATTTCGAAGGGCGCGGCGCGGACGCACGGGTACAGGTGAAATTTCGCGACGCCGGGACGAAGTGGCTCGCGTTGGCCTACGCCAAACTGTCGCCTGCCTGAACCGGCGCAGTATCGTCTGCCCATACCGCGAAAATCGCCTGGTACGAGGTATACAGCGAACCGAACAGCACCGGCATCGCAACCAGCAGGCCGAGCAGCAGCGGCACCAGCGCGGCGATGAACAGCAGCAGGCCGAGCGCGATGCTGTTGGTCAGCATGGCCAGCCAGTTGCGGGCGACGGCCTTGAGGCTCACGCCCAGCGCGGTGGCCGGGCGGGCGCCACCGAACAGGATCAGCGCGGGGGCGAACCAGGTGGCCATGATCAGCGGGACAAACAGCGCCATGCCGACCAGAACGGCAGGCAGGATCTGATTCATCATGGCCTGCATCTCGGCCGGCGAGGCCTTACCGCCTTTGGCGGTGTCCATCACGGCCTGCGGGTCGAAGCCCATGGCGAGCATGATCTGGCCGATCACCAGCGCACCCAGCAACTGCACTGCACCGACCGTCATCAGCGGAATCACCGGTCCGCGCACCCCTGCCAGGAAATGCGGCAACTCGAGTTCCTTGCTCCGGTCGAGTGCGCGATACGCCGCCATGAAACCTGCCACCATCAAGGGAGAGGCCAGATCCGACAGCGAACCGCCCACCAGCGGAATGAGGCCGAGCCCCATGATCGCGCCGAACATCAAGCCGAACGCGGCCGACAACAACAAGGGATTTTTTCGGTACAGGCGGAAGCCCGCGGCCACCCACTGGAAACCTTGGCTGGCCGCGACCTTGCGCGGGACGTCTTGATCGGAAGCAGTATTCATGCGGCCGATTTTAACCGACGCCGCATGCAAAGATTCAGAACGCCGTGATCACCATTCCTTGATCACCCACATCGGCGGCCGCATCCCGGAATCGAGGCTGTCCTGCCGGGCAAACTGGCCGTCGCCCTTTTCGTCGATGAGGTAATACGGCTTGCCGACCTTGGGAATCACTTTCAGCATATAAAGCTTGCCATGGGCGCGATATTCGATCACGCGCCCTCCCTGGCTGCTCGGCTTGATGGTCACGGGCGGCGCGTCGCCGGGGCCCGGCGCGCCATCGGGGACGGGCGTGAGCCCAGGCGGCTGGTCGGACGGGCCGGCGGCGACGGCCAGGCCGCTCAACATCAGGGTCAACAACAAAACGGGATAACGCATGGCAGGCTCCGGAATCAAGGCAAACAGAATGGATTTAAATGAGCGGGGTACATCAACTCACAGATTGAACTGGATGTCGCGCTCGGCCAGCGACGGGATGAAGCCGCGTTTCTCATAGTGGCCGAAAATGGCGTCGACCACCTGCTCGGGGTCGTCGATGACATGCATCAGGTCGACATCCTCCGGGGAAATCATGCCCTCTTCCACCAGCCGGCCCTTCACCCAGTCGACCAGCCCCGCCCAGAATTTCGAACCCACCAGGATGATGGGGATGCGCGCGATCTTGCCGGTCTGCACCAGCGTGAGCGCCTCGGTCAGTTCGTCCAGCGTGCCATAACCGCCCGGCATGACGACATAGGCAGCGGCGAACTTGACGAACATGACCTTGCGCGCGAAAAAATGCTGGAAGGTCTGGCTGATGTCCTGGTAGGTGTTCGCACTCTGTTCGTGCGGCAACTGGATATTGAGGCCGACGCTGGGCGACTTGCCGAAGTAGGCTCCCTTGTTGGCGGCTTCCATGATGCCGGGGCCGCCGCCGGAGATGACCGAGAAGCCGGCGTCGGACAGCTTGCGCGCGATGACTTCGGTCAGCATGTAATACGCGTGGTCGGGCGGCGTGCGGGCGCTGCCGAAAATCGACACGGCCGGACGGATGAACGCCAGCCGTTCGGTCGCCTCGACGAACTCTGCCATAATTCCCAGCATCCGCCATGACTCGCGTGCCGAGTAGTCGATCTCGGCGGTGCGCCCCGGGTCAGCGGCGGCGGGCAATTTTTCCAAGTGCATTTTCGAGCGCCTCGTGAACGATTCTAATGTAAGCCAGCCAAGAAAAATCCTGCTGTTGGTGGACGGCTCGTCCTACCTGTATCGCGCGTTCCACGCGCTGCCCGACCTGCGCAACTCGGCAGGCGAGCCGACCAATGCGATCAAGGGCGTGCTCTCCATGCTGCACAAGCTGCGGAAGGACCATGCGGCCGATTATATCGCCTGCGTGTTCGACGCGAAGGGCAAGACCTTCCGCGACGAGCTGTATCCGGCCTACAAGGAGCATCGCCCGCCCATGCCGGACGACCTGCGCAGCCAGATCGAACCGCTGCACGAGGCGATCCGCGCCGAAGGCTGGCCGCTCGTCGTCATCGACGGCGTCGAGGCCGACGACGTGATCGGCACGCTGGTGCATCACGCCGAGCGGAAGGGGATCCACAGCATCGTTTCCACCGGCGACAAGGACATGGCCCAGCTGGTCGACGACCATGTGACGCTGGTCAATACCATGAGCGCCGAGACGCTCGACGAGGCCGGTGTCGCCGCCAAGTTCGGCGTGCCGCCCGAGCGCATCATCGATTACCTCACGCTGGTCGGCGATGCGGTCGACAACGTGCCCGGCGTCGCCAAATGCGGCCCCAAGACCGCGGTGAAATGGCTGACCGAATACGGCACGCTCGACAACCTGATGGCGCACGCCGACGAGATCAAGGGCGTGGTCGGCGACAACCTGCGCGCCGCCCGCGACTGGCTGCCGCAGGCACGCGTGCTGATCACGATCAAGACCGACGTCGACCTGCCTTTCGATTTCGACGAGCTCGTCCTGAAACCGCGCGATACCGGCGTGCTGCGGCCGCTGTTCGAGCGCTACGAGTTCCGGACCTGGTTGCGCGAACTCGACGCTGCCGCGACGGCGAACCCCGATATCCCCGAACAGGACAGCAGCGGCAACCACCGCGCCCACTACGAAACCCTCCTCACGGAGACCCAGCTCGACACATGGATCGCCAGGCTGAGTTCGGCACCGACGTTTGCGCTCGACACCGAAACCACCAGCCTCGATGCCATGCAGGCCGAACTGGTCGGCATCTCGTTCGCCACGGCACATGGCGAGGCGGCCTACCTGCCGCTGGCACACCACTACGCCGGCGCGCCCGCGCAGCTGGATCGCGACGCCGCCCTGGCCAAGCTGAAACCCTTGCTGGAAAACCGCGAACCGAAAATCATCGGCCAGCATCTCAAGTACGACCGTCACGTGTTTGCCAACTACGACATCGTGCTCGGCGGCGTGATCGACGACACGCTGCTGCAGTCCTATGTGATCGAAGCCCATCAGTCGCACGAGCTCGGCAACCTGGCGTCACGTCACCTCGGGCTGGAAACGATCAGCTATGACGACGTCACCGGCAAGGGTGCGGCGCGCATCGGTTTCGAACAAGTGGCCATCGAACGTGCCAGCGAATACGCCGCAGAGGATGCCGACGTCACGCTGCGCGTGCGCGATGCATTGGCGCCGCAGATCGAGGCGTCCGACAAGCTGGGATTCGTCTACCGTCACATCGAGCTGCCGGTGGCGGAAATCCTGTTCCGCATGGAGCGCACCGGGGTGCTGATCGACCGCACCCTGCTCGCCGCCCAGAGCGGCGAACTCGGCCGCAAGATGCTGGAGCTGGAGCAGCGCGCCTACCAGGAGGCCGGCCAGCCGTTCAATCTCGGTTCGCCCAAGCAGATCGGTGACATCCTGTTCACGCAAAAAGGCCTGCCGGTCGTCAAGAAAACGCCGAGTGGCGCACCCTCCACCGACGAGGAAACCCTGGAACAACTGGCGCTGGACCACCCCATCGCACGCGCGATCCTCGACTATCGTGGCATGGCCAAGCTGAAGTCGACCTACACCGACAAGCTGCCGCAGATGATCGATCCGCGGACGGGGCGCGTGCATACCAGCTATTCGCAGGCGACCGCGGTGACCGGCCGGCTGGCGAGCTCCGACCCCAACCTGCAGAACATCCCCGCGCGCACCGCCGAGGGCCGCCGCATCCGCGAGGCCTTCATCGCGCCGCCCGGACACGTGCTGGTGTCCGCCGACTATTCGCAGATCGAGTTGCGCATCATGGCGCACCTGTCCGACGACGCCGGCCTGCTGACCGCCTTCGCCGAGGACCGCGACATCCACACCGCCACTGCCGCCGAAGTCTTCGGCGTGCCGCTCGACGACGTCAGCGCCGACCAGCGGCGCATGGCCAAGGTCATCAACTTCGGGCTCATCTACGGCATGTCGGCATTCGGTCTGGCCAGCCAGCTCAACCTCGAGCGCGCCGCCGCCCAGACCTACATCGACCGCTACTTCGCGCGCTACCCCGGGGTGGCCGACTACATGCAGCGCACGCGCGAGACCGCGCGCAGCCAGGGCTACGTCGAGACCGTGTTCGGACGCCGGCTGTACCTGCCGGAGATCAACGCGAAGAACCCGGCGCGCCGCCAGGGCGCCGAACGCGCCGCCATCAACGCACCGATGCAGGGTACCGCCGCCGATCTCATCAAGCTGGCGATGATCGCGGTACAGACTCACCTCGACAGACAGGGCATGCAAACCAAGCTGATCATGCAAGTGCATGATGAACTGATTCTCGAAGTGCCGGAGGCGGAACGCAACGCGATCTGCGGAGTGCTCCCAGCGCTCATGTGCGGCGTTGCCCAGCTCAAGGTCGTGCTCGATGCCAAGCTGGGCGTCGGTCCCAACTGGGAACGCGCCCATTGAAGCGCATGCCTTTCGCGGATGGCTCGTTCCTTGTTGCCTCCGGGCGCATTAACCTGTCGATGCCACTCGGATACCATTGAGCGCCATGGGTAAATGCAGCCCTCTCCTTTTCGCCTCCCGCGGGCGGGCCGGTGCGACAGTCCATAGCGCGCTCGTGGCCCTGTTCATGTTGTTCGGCACGCCGTCGTCGAGCGCCGATCAGGGTGCCTACCGCTTGGGTGTGCTGCCCCTGCAGAGCCCGAACAAGCTGGCCGTCATGTTCCTGCCTTTGGCAGAAGCCCTGAGCGAGCGCCTGGGACGACCGGTGCAATTCGTCACCGCCCCCAGCTTTTCCGCCTTCATGACCCGGGTCTCGGAAAAAAACTATGACATTCTCTATTTGAATCCCCTGCTATGTTCGCGCGCCTTGGCGCATGGCTACCACGTGGTTGCCAAGGTAGGTGGGGAGCCCTTCACCGGCATTCTCGTTGTGCGCCGGGACAGCCCGCTCAAGGAGCTGGACCCGGCCCAGTTGCCCTCCCGACTCCGCATCGGCTTTCCCGACCCCGGCGCCTACGCGGCCACGGTCATGACCCGGCGCTATCTGTCCCGACAGGGAATCGACGTGGATCGAAGGTTCCAGGTCAAATACTTCGGCTCCCAGGATTCCGCCCTGATGGCGCTGTACTCGGGTCTGGTGGATATGGCCGGCACCTGGAAGCCTTCCCTGCGTTCCATGCCCAAGGACGTGCGCAACGATTTGCGGGTGATCGCTGAAACGCCCCCGGAACCGCAGATGCCCATCGCGGTGCGCAACGACATGCCGCCGGCCGATGCCGAAGCCATCGTGGCGGTGCTGACAGAACTGGGTCAAACGCCTCGTGGTCAGGCCATCTTGGGCGGCATGGCGCTGCCCCAGGGATTCGTGGCCGCCAACGACCGGGAATATGAAAAGGTCGGCGAAGAATGAGTGCCGTGGCGCCCCCCGGTCTTGCCACGCCGCTCGCGGGCAGCGCGCCGTTACGCACGGCCTTGTTCCAGACGCTGCGCTTCCGCCTGATCCTGTCGGTGGCGCTGGTGCACGTGGTTCTGATGGGCATCTTCGCCGCCGCTGCGGTCCATGAGCAATCGGACCGTATCGAGCTTGAACTCCTGAACCGGAGCCGCGCCTTGATCTCCATGACCGCTGTGGCCTCCACCAATACCGTGCTGACCGAAGACCTGGGCGCCCTGGCGGAAATCATCCAGAAGGTGGAACGCCAGCCCGATGTGGCGTATTGCGAAATCGCCGATTCGCGCGGCTATATCCTCGGCACCACCTTGCCGGACCGGTTGGGCAAACGCCTCCCGCCGCGGGTCGACCAATCCGACAGTTTTCCCCTGGCGCCCGGCGACCCCACGCTCGACCTGCGGGAAGCCATCCAGATCGAAGGCCAGACGGTCGGCACCGTGACGCTCGGCTTGTCCACGGCCCGCATGGATTCGGCCATGCGCAAGACCTGGCTGGACGGATCCCTGTTCATTCTGCTGGCGCTGGTCGTGGGCAGCTTCGCCGCCTGGCTCCTGTCCCTGGCCACCACCCGGAAGCTGCATGACATGGTCGAGGCCACCGCCCGGATCGGCAAGGGCGACCTGGATGTCCAGCTACCCATCACGTCGCGCGACGAGGTGGGCATGCTCGCCATCGCCTTCAACAACATGGTGGCCTCCCTCAAACACACGTCGGAAGAGGCGCTGCGGGAACACCGTCAGCGTACCCAGGCGGAGCGCCTCGCCTGCGTGGGGGAGATGTCCGCCAGCATCGCCCATGAAATTCGCAATCCCCTGTCGGCGGTGATCAATTCGGTCAACCTGCTGAGCGGCGACACGCTACAGGGCGAAGACCGGTCACAGGTGATCGGCATTCTGAACAACGAGTCCCATCGCCTGAACCGCATCCTCAGCGACTTTCTCGATTTCGCCAAGATCCGCGAATCCCAGCCGGCGCCAGGCAATCTGGCGGCGCTGATCGAGGAGATTGCAAGCATGCTGCGCCAGGACCTGCCGCCCGGAAAGAACATCCGGGTGGCCGTGACATGCCCGCCCGACGCCTGTCTGGCCGTGTTCGACCACGACCAGATTCGCCAGGTCGTCTGGAACCTGGCCCTGAATGCCGTCCAGGCGATGGGGGACGATGGCCTGCTGTCCTTTCGGACCGCCCGCCGGGGCGGCAAGATCGTTGTGACCGTGGCCGACACTGGCTGCGGCATCCAACCGGATTTCATCAAGGACATGACCAAGCCCTTCGTCACCGGACGTCGGGACGGTACCGGCCTGGGCCTGGCCATCGTCCAGCGCATCCTGGTCCAGCACCGCTCCCAGCTTTCGGTTTCCAGCGAACTGGGCGTTGGCAGCGAGATCAGTTTTGAATTGGACAGCGGCGGATAACCATGGCGACCATCCTCATCGTCGACGACGAATTCTCCATACGCAAAACCCTGGGCCTGCTTCTCAAGGGCGATGGCCACGTCGCACTGGAAGCCGCCAATCTGGAAGAGGCCCGAACCCAGCTGGACCGCCATATCGTGGACCTGGTCATCACCGACATGCGGATCGGGCCGGAAGACGGCCTGTCCCTGCTGGCGTATCTCAAGGAAATCGCCTACCCGGCTGAAAGCATCATGATGACCGCCTACGCTTCCATCGAATCCGCAGTGGAGGCCATGCGCCTGGGCGCCTACGACTACCTGACCAAGCCGATCAATCCGGACGAGTTGCGACTGCGCATCCGCAAGGTGCTGGAACGCAGTTCGCTGCGCGAGGAAGTCACGCGGTTGCGGGGCGAGTTGCTGGGCCGCGACCGGCTTGGCCACATCGTTGCCCGCAGTGCGCGCATGGCCAGCATCCTGGAGATCGTGGAACGCATCCGGGATCGGGAGCTGCCGGTACTCATCACCGGGGAAACCGGCACCGGCAAGGAAGTCCTGGCGGGCGCCCTCCACAGCATCAGCAACCGCAGCAAAGGCCCCTTCGTGGCCATCAACTGCTGCACCCTGCCCGAGGACCTGCTGGACTCGGAGCTGTTCGGCCATATCAAGGGTTCGTTCACCAGCGCCACCAGCAACCGCAAGGGGCTGTTCCAGCAGGCCCACGGCGGCACCCTGTTCCTGGACGAGATCGGCGACATCAGCCCGCGCCTGCAGGCCAAGCTGTTGCGCGTCCTCCAGGAAGGCGAGGTGCGGCCGGTGGGCGGCGAAACCTCGGTCAAGGTGGATGTGCGCATCATCGCCGCCACCAACCGCGACCTCGAACACATGGCGGCGGAGAATACCTTCCGCAGCGATCTGCTGTTCCGCCTCGATGTACTGCGCATCGACATTCCGCCACTGCGGGAACGCCAGGAGGACATCCTGCCCCTGGCGGAACATTTCCTGGATATGGAGCGGCAGCGTCTCAAGCATGCCGAGCTGGGCCTGAGCCCGGCGGCGAAGCAAAAACTGCTCGCCTATGACTGGCCGGGCAACGTGCGGGAATTGAAGAACGTCATCGAACGAAGCTTCGCCCTGTATTCGGGGCCCGTGCTGGGCGCCGACGAGGTTGCCATCACCATGCACGCGTCGAAGCCCGTCGCCGACAAGCGGAAGACCCTGGCCGAGATCGAGGCGGACTACATCCGGGAGACCCTGGATGCCTGCCAGGGCAACCAGGTGGCCGCCGCTCGCCGCCTGGACATCAGCCGCTCGACCCTGCGCCGCAAATTGCAGGACATGGGCGTACTGGCCGTGGCCGATTCCGATCCAGCCCTGTAGCGTAATGATTCACGGCAATGGCCGGTGCGGTTGCCGGCTTTTTGCCAAGCCATTGAAACGGCGTCGATAAAGCAGCCTGGCACAGCCGTTGCTCAACGTAGTGGCAAACACCTTCGCACGGTGTTTCCAAAAACCCCTACGGAGCAACAGGATGGAGCTATTCAAGAAGACCCTCAGTCCGGTGGCCGCCATGGCCATCATCGCTGTACTGAACATTTTCCTCTTTCAGATCGTGGGCGCCTGGACCGTGGGCGGCGGCGAAACCATGATGACCGGCCTCATCGCCCAGATGGTCATGGGCGACTCCCTCTCCCGCATCCCGTTCTGGAATGTCGCCTTTCCGCCCGACCCGGGCTACTGGAAGATCTACATCAGCCTGGGCATGTTGTTCGGTGCGGTGGTCGGCGCCGTCCTCAGCAAGGAATTCAACTGGCACATGCCGCACCGCCTGTCCGAGTGGGTGATGATCACCATCGGCGGGCTGCTCATGGGCATCGGCATCCGCCTGGCCTTCGTCTGCAACGTGAGCACCTTCTATGGCCTCACCCCGGAAATGAATCTGGGCGGCTATCTGGCCATCAGCGGGATCCTGGCCGGGGCTTGGGTAGGTACCTGGATCTACAAGAAAAGCCTGGAGGGATGACACGATGAACAACGTCATTGCCCAATGCCTCACTGCATTCGTCTTCGGCTCCGTCGTCGGGCTGCTGGTGCAGCGTTCCCGTTACTGCAACGTGGCGGCCCTGCGGGACGCCATGCTGTTCAAGACCTATCGCAATACCAAAGCGCTGCTGGTCGCCATGATGATCCTCACCATGGGATTCACCGCCTTCATCACCGTGGGAGCGGGCAAACCCCTGCACTTCGACGTCGGCCTGAACACCTTCGTCGGATTGTTCCTGTTCGGAATCGGCATGGTGCTGGCCGGCGCATGCACGGTCTCCACCTGGGTCAAGGCGGGAGAAGGCAACGTCGGGGCCATCTGGGCCCTGCTGTTCACCTTCATCGGCATGTTCCTGTTCTCCCTGTTGTGGTCCTTCACCTACTGGCCCCCGGCGCCAAGCACCATGACCGGGAATTTCAACCTGGCAGGCCTCCAGCTCGGCTTCGCCAACGCCGCGACCCTGCAGGAAAAGACCAAGATCCCGGCGGTCGTCTTCGGCGCCATTCAAACGCTGGTTCTGTACGGTCTCTACCGGGCGATCCTGCGCCGGGAGCGCGCCGGTGCCGGCGCCGACACCCAGGCCGACAGCGAATCCGCCGCCTGCAACGCCTGGACCGACAACGACAAGGTCGTGCCGCAAGGCGCCGCCCGGGTGACGGCCGAACAATCCACCTAAGCACATTCAGACCAGGAGACACTCACGATGGGACTTTTCAGCAAGAAGAACGACTCGACCGCCCACGCCGCCCCGACGGCAACCGTCACGCTGCCGGATGGAACGTCGGTCACCGTCGCACAGCAAATCAACTGCCTCGGGGATTCCTGTCCGCGTCCGCAGCTCATGACCAAGAAGGCCCTGACAGGCGCGGCGTCAGGCGACGTGGTCGAGGTCATGATCGACAACCCGACCTCCATGGAAGCCATCCCGCCCATGATGAAGGACCTGGCCAGCACGCACCTCGCCACGGTCCGTGCCGATCGCTACTGGCGCGTGCTTGTCCGCAAGAACTGAAGGAGCGCGCCATGTCATCCGGAAAGATTCAGATGGCGCTATTCGCCGCCGTCGCGGCAGCCATCACGGTAGGCAGCTTTGCCTACATTTTCATCGCCCGTCCCGCCTATCTGCATGCCACGCGGGACGGCGTGCCCTATCTCACGCCCCCCGTCATCAACCCGGTCGACGACACGCCCCTGGATGTGGGCATGCTGGTACGCCATTTCACTGGAAAGGACGGCAGCCATGACGCTGGATCTTGAAACCATCGCGCAGATCGTCATGTTTTTCGTGGCGTTCTATCTCATCTACTTGTGCCTGACCCAGGACGTGTTCTGAGGAGATGCCCGTGAAAAAAGACATCCTGGTGTTCTGGACCGCCGCTCTGGGTACGACCCTGGGGCTGTGCGCGATCCTGTTCCCCTACGCCGCGGTGCCCGCCGCGACCCTGTCGAAGGCGCAGACGCCCCAACCCATGGAAAGCATGGCGGACCTCGACCTCGGCAAGGACTACGGCACGGTCTCGGTTACCGATCTCGTGGGCTACTACCTCGAGAATCCACCCGCCCCCAAATCCGCGGCAGCCCAGGCTGAAGCGCCCCATCGTTTCGGGGGCTGTTGAGGGCGCGGCACATGAAACGCTTCGATGTGCTGTTGCTGGCCGCCTCGCTGGGCATCGTCGTCCAGGGATCGGCGCATGGCGAAAATTTCGCCTATACCGCCGATGCCAGCGGACTGATCGGTCACGCCACGGTCGTGGATGCGCGTCCGCTGGCGGCGTGTCTGCACCGTAGCGTGGTGAACGCCAAGTGCCTGCCTGCATCGGATTTCCTCGGGCCGCATGGCCGTCTGGCAGCCTTCACCGACATCTACTGGCTGCTGGGCACGGCCGGGATCGCCGCCAAGGATGCGGTGCTGGTGGTCGGCGACAATCCCTGGGAACGCGATTTCGTCGCCGGCATGCTGTATCTGTCCGGGCAGGCCGCGGTCACGGTGCTGAACCGGCCGATCTCGGACGGTGCCGGCCTTCCCATCTCCAGCCTGGGGCCGGGGACGGCCCGCGGCATGCTCCGCCAGCCCATCTACGAAGGAACGGTCAGGGCCGACGCCATTGTGTTGCGTAGCGAGCTGGCAGCTGAACTGCAGCGCGGTCATTCCCCGACCTTGGTGGACGGCAGGCCCGAGTCGGCGTACTGGGGCGAAACCATCCGCGCATCCAGGGGCGGCCATCTGCCTGGCGCGCAATCCCTGCCCATGGCGGAACTCCGGACGGAAGTCGGACGGGGCCAAACGCGACTGCCGCCCGGGCCATTCGTGGTGTACGGGCACGACCCTTTCGAGTCCGTCGCCTATTTCACCCTGGCCCGGGCCGGTGCACGCGCCCAGGCCAAAGTCCTGCCGGGCGGCTGGGTCGAATGGGCCAACCACCCGGCGCTGCCGATGGACGCGGAGACCTATCCGGATAGCGTGGCGGCACCGATCGCAGCTCCCCCAACGCCTGCCGCCCAACCTGCCCAACCTGCAGGAGCGGCCGTGGCGACGGTTGCGGGACTGTTGATCCTGATTACAAGCGCTTGGTATCTACGGAGAAAAAACAAAGCATGAAATTGCTGATCGTGGTTTCCACCGACCAGGGCGGGCCGCTGCTGGCGCCCCTGGCCTCGGCGTGCCTGAGAAACAACATCCAGTGGGGATGCTTCTTCACCAATGACGGCGTGAAGCTCCTGGACGACCCGACCCTGGCGACTTTGGTTGGCCAGGCCGACCAACAGGTGGCGTGCGAGCACTCCTGGTTCCGCTTCATGGGACAGCAGGCATGCCCTGTGGAACTGGGCAGCCAAACCAACCACAGCGCCATGGTCGGCGTTGCGGACAACATCCTGACCCTGTGAGGCGAGCCATGGCAGACACCATCAAATCAATATTGCTGCTGGCCCGCCGGGACCACGCCGAGGCCATGCGGGTAGCCGCGGGCCTGACCATCTTTGGTCACCAGGTGCGGCTCGTATTCATGGATCGGCCGGTAGCCGACACGCCGGAAAACGCCGAGCAGGCCGAGCTTCTGGAACTGGCCGAGATCACTCCGGAGACCACGGTACAGGCGGAGGATCTGCCTCAGCTGGACCGGTCCCGGCTGGCCGAGGCGCTCATGTCGACCGACGTGGTGATGAGCTTCTGATGGAGGAAAGCTAATGGAATTCGTCGTGCTTGAAACAGGGATTTTTCCGGACCGGTCCACCTTGGCCGAGGCCCTGGCGGCCTTGCCTGCGTGCCATACGGTCCGGCGACCCGTCATGCCCTCATCTCAAGACGACGAGGAGGGGTGGGACCGGCTACTGCAAGCCTTGCTGGCAGCGGACCGGATCGTTGTTGTTTAAATCAATATCACGGAGGTAGAACCGATGAAAAACGTAAGCGTATTGACAGCTCTGACCGCAGTCTGGATTCTGGGTAGCGGGGTGGCCTGGGCCGATGCCACGCCCTTGGTCAACACCCAGTGGATCAAAGCGAATGCCTGCCAGCCGGGCGTCGTCATCCTGGACATCCGCAACCAGCTGGACGGCCACAGCAAGATTGACTACCTGCGGGGCCACATTCCCTGCGCCGTGTACAGCGACTACATGAAAGACGGCTGGCGTACCAAGGTCAACAACATCCCGGGCATGCTGCCGCCCGCGAAGGATCTGGAGAAGCTCATCGGCAGCCTGGGGATCAGCAACAACGACCACGTGGTGATCTACTCCGCCGGCCTCAACGGCCTCGACATGGGCAGCGCCACCCGCGTCTACTGGACGTTCAAGGTACTGGGGCATGACAACGTCTCCATCCTCGACGGAGGCTACGCAGCCTACGCGGACGAGAAGGGCAACAAGATCGAGACCGGCGCGAACACGCCCAAGCCTGCAAGCTTCACCGCCCAGCTGCGCAAGGACATGATCCCGGGCGAAGCGGATGTGGCCCAGGCCATGAAGGAAGGCGTGGTCATGGTGGACAACCGGCCGAACGACCAGTTTCTGGGGGTCAACCGGAGCGTACCGGCCGTGAAACGCAACGGCACCCTACCCGGTGCCAAGAACCTGCCGGAGAGCTGGCTCACCGACAACAACACGGGCAGCTTCCGTTCGCCGGCCGAACTGAAAGCCCTGTACAAGGAAGCCGGCGTGCCGGTCACGGGCAAGGAAATCAACTTCTGCAACACCGGGCATTGGGCCTCCCTGGGCTGGTTCGTCTCCAGCGAACTGCTCGGCAACAAGTCGGCCAAAGTCTACGATGGCTCGATGAGCCAATGGTCGGCCAACGCCAGCCTGCCCATGGTGCAGAAGGTCAAGGCCGAATAAAGGCCGCATGGGACGCCGCAGCCTGGCAGTCCTCGCACTCCTGACGGTTGGCGCGCCTGCGCTGGCCGCCGGGGAGTATGACCGGGCGCTACGGGTCGACGTGGCCGTGCTCCAGGGCGATGCCCGACTGCTCGCCGACCCGGCCACACCCGCGATCCGCCGCACCGGACTGCAGGCCCGGATCGCCAGCATCCTGGGCACCTTGGACATGACCGTCCGCGAGCGGAACAACCACAGCCCCTCGGCGCAGATCCCGCTTCCTGCCGTCGCCGCCCTGCGCGCCGATTTCCGCCAGGGTAGACCGGAACGGTTACTGCGCAGTGCGACGTCCCTCGCGACGACGTTGCCCCTGGACACCACGTATTTCATCCCCCTCACCCAGACGCCCCTGCGGGCCAAGACCGGGGAAGATCTTTACCGGACGCTGTGCATCGGTTGTCATCAATACAGCGATCCACATGCCGCCAACCCTGCCCCGAACCTGTTCGACATGGCACGCTCGACCCCCTCCACGGAATTCGTCGCGCGCATGCTGGGCGGGGTTCACGGGGTCCCCCGTACCACCCTGAAGAACCCGTTTTCCGACGAGGAAATCGCCAGCCTGATGGTCTATTTCACCGCCGGCCATCCATAACGCCTTCCACCGACGCTCCTCCGCCCGGACGAAAAAAACGGGCGCCAGTGCGCCCGTTCCGCTCGCCTCCAGTCCGTTTACTGCAGCGGAACCAGTTCCACACGGCGGTTCTTCGCACGGCCCGCAGCGGTCTTGTTGTCGGCCACCGGCTGGGCTTCGCCATATCCCCGGGCAGTCAGGCGTTCGGCGGCAATTCCGCGCGTGATGAGATAGGCGCGGACAGTCTCGGCCCGGCGCTGCGACAGTGTGAGGTTGTACGCAATGGAACTGGCCGCATCAGTGTAGCCCGCCACTTCCACCTTGACCTCGCCCCACTCCTTCAGCGTGGCGGCGGCATTGTCCAGAATCGCGATGGATTCGGGACGCAGGCTGGCGCTGTCGTTGTCGAAGTTCACGCCATCCAGCATCAGCTTCCTGGGTGCCGCAGGTACGACGGCAGGTGCCGGTTCGGGCTCGACGGCCCGGAGCGGGCAACCATCGACGGTACCCGGTGCGGGCACCGCCGGACACGCGTCCCGGTGATCCGGAATCCCGTCGCCATCGGAATCCAGCGGACAGCCCCCGGCATCGACCTTCACGCCGGCCGGCGTATCGGGACAACGGTCGAGGCCGTCGAACACGCCGTCGTTGTCGGCGTCCAGCGGGCACCCGTGTGCGTCGACCTTGGCGCCGCTCGGGGTATGAGGGCACGCGTCCAGGCGGTTGGCCACGCCGTCGCCGTCGGAATCGGGCGGCGCGCCCAGGCCCCAGGAATAGCCCAGCAACGCCTGGACATTGGTCAGCCCGGCATTCGGCAGCGTGCTGTTGCCGAACGATTGGTCGGCACGCAGCTCCCAGCGGAACGCATCGTTCGTCCCCACGGCCCAGTCCTGACCGATACCCAACGACGCCATGGGGCGGGTGAAATCGACGTTGCCGTCGGTGTTGACGTTCATCAGGCCCAGGCCGCCCGACAGGAACCAGTGATATCGCTGCTGCCGGGAAAACAGCCATTCGAGACCGCCCCGCAACGTGATGACATCGGCATCGCCCACGCCGGCGCGATTGCCGTCATAGGCGCCGTACACCAGATCGCCGAAGAGATTGAAGTCGTCATTGAGCTGCTGGCCGTAACGCAGACCGAACAGCGGCCTGACGCCATCCTTGCCGCCGACCAGATCCTTGTCTGCCCGGCCACCGCCCAGCAGCAGCCCCAATTCGTGCTCGGGCATGTCCGCGGCATGGACCGCGCCGCCCAATGCCGCCATACCGGCCAACAGCCAGACTGCGTAGGATTGTTTCATGGTGATCCCGTATGCAAATAAACCGAACCCGCAGCCGCCTCGGTGCTCGGGCGAATCGGGTCTTTCAGACGGACAGCGCGCCCGGCAATCCGGTTGCCGATTGATGGCTCGGTTACCGGGTTGGGCTCACGCAAAGTCGATAAAACCTATTTTTTGAGGCTGTCCCGGATCTCGCGCAACAGCACGATGTCTTCCGGCGGTGCGGCCGGCGCGGCGGGCGCAGGCGGTGTGGCCTTCTTCAGCCGGTTGATCTGCTTGACGAGGATGAAGACGATGAAGGCCAGGATGATGAAATTCAGCAGGATGGTCAGGAAACTGCCGTAGGCGAATACCGGCACCCCGGCTTTCTTCACTTCCACCAACGTCATCGCCACGCCTTCCGGCACGGTCTTCAACGGCAGGAACAGGTTGGAAAAATCGAAGCCGCCAAATATCGCACCCACGATCGGCATGATCAGATCGTTGACGATCGAGTCGACGATCTTGCCGAACGCCGCGCCGATAATCACGCCCACCGCCAGATCCATGGCATTGCCCTTGACCGCGAACTCCTTGAATTCAGTGACGAAACTCATGCTTACCCTCCTGATTGTTAACTCTGTATAGCCGCATTGATGGTAGCCGCTCACGCGCCGATGCACCACCACAAAAGCGGAAATTTTCACGCTTGGTCGAGACCCGCGAGGAGGGTAAAATGCCACTCCTTATGCGTATCGGTCGCCACCATCTCAAGAACCGCCTGATCGTCGCCCCCATGGCCGGGGTGACCGACCGGCCTTTCCGCCAGCTCTGCAAGAAGCTGGGCGCGGGCATGGCCGTGTCCGAGATGGTGACATCGAACTCGCTGCTGTACGGTTCGGCCAAGACCGCGCGACGCGCCAACCACGAAGGCGAGGTCGACCCGATCAGCGTGCAGATCGCCGGCGCCGATCCGCAGATGATGGCGGAAGCCGCGCGCCACAACGTCGACCGCGGCGCGCAGATCATCGACATCAACATGGGTTGCCCGGCCAAGAAGGTGTGCAACGTGATGGCGGGCTCGGCGCTGCTGCAGGACGAGGCGTTGGTCGGCCGCATCCTCGATGCCGTGGTCACCGCCGTTCCCGAAGTCCCGGTGACGCTGAAGATCCGCACCGGCTGGGATCGCGAACACCGCAATGCGCTCAATATCCTGAAGATCGCCGAGAACGCCGGCGTGCAGGCGCTGGCGATGCACGGCCGCACGCGCGCCTGCGCCTACACCGGCGAGGCCGAGTACGACACCATCCGCGCAGTGAAGGCAGAAGCTCGCATCCCCGTCATCGCAAACGGCGACATCACCACGCCGGAAAAAGCGCAATACGTCCTCGAATACACTGGCGCCGACGCCGTGATGATCGGCCGCGCCGCGCAGGGACGCCCGTGGATCTTCCGCGAGATCGAACATTTCCTGGCCACCGGTGCGCACCTGCCGCAGCCCGAAGTCGCGGAAATCCATGCCGTGCTGCTCGAACACATCCACGATCTGTACGCGTTCTACGGCGACGTCACCGGCGTGCGCGTGGCGCGCAAGCATATTTCCTGGTACACCCGCGGACTCGTCGGCAGCAGCGCCTTCCGCCGCACCATGAACCAGCTCGACTCGGTGGCCGAACAGCTCGCCGTCGTGAACGAATACTTTGCCCAGGCAGCACGCGCAGACGACCGTCTACGCTATGAAACCGGTCACGACAACAATAACGCGGAAGACATGCCGGCGGCTTCAAGGCTCGCGGCATAAAGGGGAACTTCAACATGATAGAAGAAAACGAAATCGCCGCGTGCATGCGGCGGTCGCTCAACCGCTATTTCAAGGATCTCGACGGCGAAACGCCAAGCGAGATCTACGACATGGTAGTGAGCGCGGTGGAAAAGCCCCTGCTGGCCTACATCCTCGATCGTGCCGAAGGCAACCAGACCCGCGCCGCCGACATGCTCGGCATCAACCGCAACACCCTGCGCAAGAAAATGCGCGAACACGGCCTCTCCGACTGAATCCATCATGACCATCGCCACCTCGAAAATACAGCGTGCGCTTCTTTCCGTGTCGGATAAAACCGGCCTCGTCGATTTCGCCCGCGCGCTCGCCGGCGCCGGCGTCGAACTGCTCTCCACCGGCGGCACCGCCAAGACGCTACGCGACGCCGGCCTCGCGGTGATCGACGTCAGCGAATACACCGGCTTCCCCGAGATGCTCGATGGCCGGGTCAAGACGCTGCATCCGAAAGTCCACGGCGGCATCCTCGCGCGGCGCGACCTGCCGGAGCACGTCGCGACCATGCAGGCGCACGACATGGGCTATATCGATCTGGTGTGCGTCAACCTCTATCCCTTCGTCGCGACGGTGTCGAAGCCGCACACGCTGGACGACGCCATCGAAAACATCGACATCGGCGGCCCGGCGATGGTGCGCTCGTCGGCCAAAAACTACCGCCATGTCGCCATCGTCACCGATCCGGCCGACTACCCGAAGCTGGTCGCGGAAATGCAGGCCAACGGCGGCGCCCTGACCGATGCCACCCGCTTCACGCTGGCGAAGAAGGCCTTCAGCCACACCGCCGAATACGATGGCGCGATCAGCAACTATCTGACCGCGCTCGACGACAGCAACGAGCGCGAGACTTTCGGCGAAAAACTGAACCTGCAGTTCACCCGTGCGCAGACCTGCCGCTACGGCGAGAATCCGCACCAGGCCGGCGCCTTCTACGTCGAGGCCCACGCCCCGGCCGGCACCATCGCCACGGCACGCCAGATCCAGGGCAAGGAACTGTCGTACAACAACATCGCCGACACCGACGCCGCGCTCGAATGCGTGAAGCTGTTCGACGCCGCCCCTGCGTGCGTCATCGTCAAGCACGCCAACCCCTGCGGCGTGGCCTACGGCGCGAACCTGCTGGACGCCTACAACCGCGCCTATCAGACCGATCCCGAATCGGCCTTCGGCGGCATCATCGCCTTCAACGGCCGCCTGGACGGCGAAACCGCGCAGGCCATCGTCGAGCGCCAGTTCGTCGAAGTCATCATCGCCCCCGAAGTCAGCCCGGAAGCGTCCGCCGCCGTCGCCGCGAAGAAGAACGTACGCCTGCTCGAATGCGGGAAATGGAGCGGCGCCGTCGCCCAGCTGGACATGAAGCGCGTGGCTGGCGGCCTACTGGTGCAGGATGCCGACGTGCTGCTGCATGGCGAACTGAAAGTCGTCACCCAGCGCGCGCCCACCGACAAGGAAATGGACGATCTGCTGTTCGCCTGGCGCGTCGCCAAGTTCGTCAAGTCCAATGCGATCGTGTACGCAAAGGACCGCATGACCGTTGGCGTCGGCGCCGGCCAGATGAGCCGCGTCAACTCCGCGCGCATCGCCGCGATCAAGGCCGAGCACGCCGGCCTCGCGGTGCCCGGCTCGGTGATGGCGTCCGACGCCTTCTTTCCCTTCCGCGACGGCATCGACCAGGCCGGTGCCGACGGCATCAAGGCCGTGATCCAGCCCGGCGGCTCGATGCGCGACGACGAAGTCATCGCCGCCGCGAACGAGCATGGCATCGCCATGGTGTTCACCGGCACGCGACATTTCCGACATTGACGACCGGGTGAACGGCAAGCGGTGAGCAGCAAACGGAAAAACCTGTCCTCACCGCCGAACGTTCACCGCTCCCCGCTTACTCCTCACTGCCTACCCCCACCATGAAAATCCTAGTCATCGGCTCTGGCGGACGCGAACACGCACTGGCGTGGAAGCTCGCGCAATCCCCACGTGTCTCGCAAGTGTTCGTCGCGCCCGGCAACGGCGGCACGGCAACCGAAGACGGACTCGTCAACGTGCCATTGACAGAAATTCCCTCGCTGGTCGAGTTTGTCCGTCGCGACGAGGACATCGCCTTCACCGTGGTGGGTCCCGAAGCGCCGCTGGCGGCAGGCGTGGTCGACGCCTTCCGTGCCGCCGGACTGAAGATATTCGGCCCCACCCAGGCCGCCGCCCAGCTCGAAAGCTCCAAGGATTTCGCCAAGCAGTTCATGGCGCGCCACGGCATTCCCACTGCTGCTTTCGGCACCTTTACCGACGCCGCTGCCGCACACGCCTACATCGACCAGCACGGCGCGCCCATCGTGGTGAAGGCTGACGGACTCGCTGCCGGCAAGGGCGTGGTCGTCGCAACGAGCGCCGAGGAAGCGCACGCTGCGGTCGACGCCATGCTCGCCGGCAACAGCATGGGCGAAGCCGGCCACCGCGTGGTGATCGAGGAATGCCTGCTCGGCGAGGAAGCCAGCTTCATCGTCATGGTCGACGGCGAGCACGTGCTGGCGCTGGCCTCCAGCCAGGACCACAAACGCCTGCAGGACGGCGACCAGGGCCCCAATACCGGCGGCATGGGCGCGTATTCGCCGGCGCCGGTGGTCACCCCCGAACTGCACGCACGCATCATGCGCGAAGTGATCCACCCGACCGTCGAGGGCATGGCCGCCGACGGCATCCGGTTCACCGGTTTCCTCTATGCCGGCATCATGGTCGGTGCCGACGGCACGCCCAAGGTGCTCGAATTCAACTGCCGCATGGGTGACCCGGAAACCCAGCCCATCATGATGCGATTGAAGTCCGACCTGGTCGCCCTGCTGGAAGCCGCCGTCAGCGGCAAGCTCGACCAGATCGAAGCCGAATGGGACCGCCGCACCGCGCTCGCCGTGGTGCTTGCCGCCGAAGGCTACCCCGATGCGCCGAAGAAGGGTGCCGTCATCGGCGTCTTGCCCGCCGCTGCCGACGACCTGCATATCTTCCATGCCGGCACCGCCACGCAGGACGATCGTACCGTGGTGAGCGGCGGCCGCGTACTGGCCGTGACCGTACTTGGCGACAGCGTGCGCATGGCGCAGAAACGCGTCTACGAAGCGATCGCCAGCATTCATTTCGACGGCATGCAATACCGGCGCGACATCGGCTGGCGCGCGCTTGACCGGAAAAAATGAGACGGCAAGCGGTGAGCAGTGAACGGTGAGACCGACGCGCTGCGCGCGCATGTGCGACGCGGCGGCCTGATCGCCTACCCGACCGAATCCTGCTACGGCCTCGGCTGCGACCCGCGCAATCCGCACGCCCTGAAACGGTTGCTCCGCCTGAAGGGGCGCGACGCAGCCAAAGGCATGCTGCTGATCGCCGACCGGCTCAAGCCGTTGCGGCCCTTCATCCAGCCCTTGAACGCAGCCGACCGGGCACGGATGTTGTGCGTCTGGCCGGGTCCCGTCACCTGGGTCGTTCCCGCATCCGCGCACTGCCCGCCCGAACTGACCGGTGGCCGATCCACGGTCGCGATCCGCGTGACCGCCCATCCCGCCGCCGTACGTCTGTGCCGCAGCCTCGGCATGGCGCTGGTTTCCACCAGTGCCAACAAAAGTGGCCGCAAACCCGCCAAAACCGCTGCGGAATGCCGCAGAATATTCGGCACACGGGTACGCGTGGTCGCCGGCCGCATCGGCCGCCGCCGCCGTCCTTCCACCTTGATCGACCTTGCCACCGGAACGATACTTCGCCCCTGATGTCTGCCACCGCCCCCGATACCGCTGCCGTCAAACCCTATCTGCTCGACCTGCAGGCGCGCATCGTCGCCGCACTGGAAGCCGCCGACGGCCTGCCCTTCCGTACCGATGCCTGGGAACGTCCCGAAGGCGGCGGCGGCATCTCGCGGCTGATCGAGGAAGGCCGGGTTTTCGAACGCGGCGGGGTGAATTTCTCGCATGTGCTGGGCAGCCAGTTGCCGCCCTCGGCCAGCGCGCATCGCCCGGAACTCGCCGGCCGTCGCTGGGAGGCGATGGGGGTATCGCTGGTGCTGCATCCGCGCAATCCCTATGCGCCGACGGTGCACATGAACGTGCGCTGCTTCGTCGCACTGAAGGACGGCGAGGCGCCGGTATGGTGGTTCGGCGGCGGCATGGATCTCACGCCCTACTATGGCTTCGCGGAGGACGCGCGGCATTTCCATGTCACCTGCAAGCAGGCGCTCGACCCCTTCGGTGCCGACCTGCACCCGCGCTTCAAGGACTGGTGCGACCGCTACTTCTTCCTCAAGCATCGCAACGAACCGCGCGGCATCGGCGGCGTGTTCTTCGACGACTTTTCCGAAGGCGGCTTCGACCATGCTTTCGCGATGACGAGGAGCGTGGGCGACGCGTTTCTCACCGCCTATCTGCCCATCCTCGAACGCCGCAAGGACATCGCATACGGCGAACGCGAACGCGACTTCCAGGCCTATCGGCGCGGCCGCTACGTTGAGTTCAACCTGGTGTACGACCGCGGCACCCTGTTCGGCCTGCAGTCGGGCGGCCGCACCGAATCCATCCTGATGTCGCTGCCGCCGATCGTGAAATGGCGCTACGACTGGCACCCCGAGCCGGGCACCCCGGAAGCTTCGCTGTATGCCGATTTCCTGACCGCGCGCGACTGGCATGCATAAGATCCCGCGCCGCATCCTGATCGGCCTCGGCGTCCTGTTGCTGCTCGTTGTCCTGGCCGGGCTCATTGCCTACGAGCTGCTGTCGTCGGCACTGGAGGCGAAATACATCGCGCAGGCGGCGCAAAAGATGACCTGGCAAATCCGCCCCGGGCCATCCGAGCGCATCCGTTACCCGGGCCAGGGCCCATACGACGTACGGCTCGGCTATAGCAAGCTGCCGCATTACCTGACGCAACTGGACAAGGCCGGCTGGAAGATCGACCAGCAGGCCCGGATCAGCATCCAGATGGCGCGCGCCAGCGACCTCGGCCTGTTCCTGCCCTATCACGAAAAAGACCAGGCCGGTCTCAGCCTGCTCGACAGCGACGGCAAGCCGTTGTACCAGGCGCTGCATCCGACCCGGGTGTACCACCGCTTCGAGGACATTCCCAAGGTCCTGGTCGATTCTCTGCTCTACATCGAAAACCGCGAACTGCTGACCGAGCAGTTTCCCACCCGCAATCCGGCCGTGGAATGGGATCGTCTCGCCCAGGCGTTGATGGAAAAAGGCATCAGCCTCATCGACACCCACCGCAACGTGCCCGGCGGCAGCACGCTGCCGACGCAGATCGAGAAATACCGCCACTCCTCTGAGGGGCTGACCAGCAGCATGAGCGAGAAGCTGCGTCAGATGAGCACGGCCAGCCTGCGCGCCTATCTCGATGGCCCCAATACGCTGCCGATGCGCAAACGGACGGTAATGGCCTACCTGAACACCGTGCCGCTCGCCGCCGCGCCGCGCTTCGGCGAGGTCAACGGCATCGCCGACGGGCTGTGGGCCTGGTATGGCCTGGATTTCGGCGAGATCAACGCGATCCTGGAGAAAAAGACGCGCGTCGGCGAAACCGCCTATGCAAGCGCGCTGAAGCATGTGCTGTCGCTGATCATCGCCGAGCGTCGCCCATCCTATTACCTGGCAGCCAACCGCAAGGCGCTCGACGCCCTGACCGACGACCATCTCGACCTGCTGGCCAACGCCCACGTCATTTCGCGCGAACTCGCCGATCGCGCCAAACGGGTCAAGCTGCGCAGCACGCATGAGCGCGTCGATCCGCCGGCGCCCCGCTTCGTCGACCAGAAAGCCACCAACGCCCAACGCATCCGTGTCGCGCAGATGCTGGGCGAGCCCCGCCTGTACGACCTCGACCGGCTGGATCTGCAGGTCAACACCACCATCAACCAGCCGGCGCAGAAAATCGTCAGCCGCTACCTGCAAAATCTGGCCCATCCGGAAGCCGCCGCCGCTTCGGGACTGATCGGGTTCCGCTTGCTGAAGCCCGACAACGCATTCGACCAGGTGATCTACAGCTTCACGCTGTATGAGAAAACGCCATCGGGCAATGTGCTGCGCGTCCAGGCCGACAACCTCAACCAGCCGTTCGACATCAACAGCCAGGCCCGGCTGGATCTTGGCTCCACCGCCAAGCTGCGTACCCTGGTCACCTACCTGCAGATCATTTCGCAAACGTACGACACCTACCGCACACTCGACGCCGCGACGCTCAAGCAGAAAGCCCAACCGCAGCGCGACGTGCTGGCGCAGTGGGTGGCCGCCACGCTGCTGAGCCAGCCGGACATCAAGCGGGACGCCCTGCTCGAGGCGGCGATGGGTCGCCAGTATTCGGCGGCGCGGGAAATGTTCTTCACCGGCGGCGGCCTGCACGATTTCGTCAACTTCGACGCCAAGGACAACAGCCGCGTGATGGACGTGTGGGAGGCCACGAAGAACTCGGTCAACCTCGTCTACATCCGCATCATGCGCGACATCGTGCGGCATTACGCCAGCGCTTCGCCAGGCGCGGCCGCACGCATCCTCGACGACGCCAGCAACCCGATGCGCCAGACCTACCTGATGCGCTTCGTCGACCAGGAAGGGCGCCTGTTCATCCGCCGCTTCTACCAAAACCACAAGAGCCAGACGCCTGTGCAAATGGCCGAGGATGTCTATGCGCGCGTCCGCGCAAACCCGCGACGCTTCACCTCGGCGTACCGTTATCTCGAACCGCAGGCCGGGTTCGACGCCTATGTCGCCGCGTTGCGCGCCAACGTGCCGGCCAGCGCCAGCCTGAGCCCGAAGACGCTTGAATCGCTCTACAAGACTCATGCGCCTGATGCCTACAACCTGGCCGACCGCGGCTACGTGACGCAGATCCATCCGCTGGAACTATGGGTAGTGAAAGCCCTGCGCGCCGCGCCCGCGACCGACCTCAAGACGCTCGACGACCAGGGCGCCGACGCCCGCCGCGAGGTCTACAACTGGCTGTTCAAGACCAGCCGCAAGAATGCGCAGGACATCCGCATCCAGTCGCTGCTCGAGGTCGAGGCCTTCGACGGCCTGCTGCGCGACTGGAAACGACTGGGCTATCCGTTCGACAACATCACGCCCTCGTACGCCACCGCCATCGGGGCCTCGGGCGACCGGCCTGCCGCGTTGGCCGAACTGATGGGCATCCTGGTCAACGACGGCGTGCGTGCACCGACGGTGAGCCTCACCGGCATGCACTTCGCGGCCCACACGCCTTACGACACCCGCCTGTCCCGCAAGCCGGTCCAGGGCGAGCGCCTGCTGCCGGCCGAAGTGGCGCAAACCGTTCGGCGCGCACTGGCCAAAGTCGTCGAAGGCGGCACCGCCGGGCGACTGGCCGGCGCCCTCAAGGATCCGGCCGGCCAGCCCATCACCCTGGGCGGCAAAACCGGCACCGGCGACCACCGCTTCGAGACCTATGGCAAGGGCGGCCAACTCATCGATTCGCGCGTCGTCAGCCGCTCCGCCACGTTCGTGTTCTACATGGGCGACCGCTACTTCGGCACGCTGACTGCGGTCGTGGAAGGCGAACAGGCCGGGCGGTTCGGTTTCACCAGTTCGCTCACCGCACAGATGCTGAAAACCCTGCTGCCGCAGTTGCAGCCCCACCTGTATCCGGAGCCGCCCACCCCGCCGTCTGCGTCCGCGAAACCCACGCCCGAACCGGCTGCGGCTCCGGCTCCCGTTCCTGCGCCGACTCCCGCTCGCCCGCGCGCACCGGTGAAGGAGACACCAGACGGCTCCACCAGCCAGGCCGACCCGACGGTCAAGCAGCCGGTCAACCAGGGCGGCTTCCCCGAGGATCTCGAACCCAACGTGGTGCTGCCGGTTCCGGTCACGCCGCCCGCGAACCCTGCACCTGCCGTTCCGGCACCCTGACGTGGGGAGTGCAGGCCGGCCGGCGCACGGATGAAAAGCGGGGTAGGCTTGGCGACGCTTGATCGGCCTTAGCGGCCATAGGCTCTGTCTGGATGAACTTCTGCTGCGCAACCAAAAGCGGGCACTTCACCATTAGCCCTCAGAAGGCTGACTTGCACGATGCAACGAGCTCAATCCAGCAGCGGATACCCTGATTTGAATTAAAGCCACGCTACGCGACTAGGCGATAATGCCAACAGCAATGCGAGCGACGCGGTCAGGAAGGGCATCAGCGAGAGTCACATACCAGCGGATCGTTGCCTCTAGGTAATGCCGACGATAGGGTCGGCTATTCGCCGGCTCATTGCTCCAGATTGATCAGTTCAACACAAGAAGAGAGCAGAGGCGCGATGATTGTAGAGGCCAACTGGGGTAATTTCAGGGCGAAATTTAACGCACAAGAGCAAAAGGCTTTCGAATGGTTGTGCTCGTTGCTCTTCTACAAAGAGCAACGCCATCCGACCGGCGCGTTGAGGTACTTCAATCAACCGGGTATTGAAGCGGAGCCCGTGATTGTCGGGGCCGACGTGATCGGATGGCAAGCGAAGTTCATCGGCACCGACCTCGCAAGCTATAAGACGAAACTCATCCAAGCCATCAACACCGCAAAGACCCAGCACCCGACGCTCACGCAGCTCTACTTCTATGTGAATGTCGACTTCGGAAGGAGCAAGAAGCCCGGGATCAAAGATCCGCCGTACAAGACTGCGATCGAAGAACATGCCAAGGCGAAAGGAGTGGCTATTACGTGGAAGACGGCGAGCTTCTTCGAGACGCCATTCGTCTGCGAGGCGAACGCCAACATCGCGAGCCACTTCTTTATGCTTGGCGCTAGTGTCATCGATTTTGTTCAAGAGATTACGCGCCACACAGAGGCTGTTCTTGAGCCCATCCGTTCAGCGATCGTAGTCGAAGGGAAGTCCATCAAGATCGATAGACGGGCATTGGTTACGCGCCTGAAGGATACGCTATCGAAATCAACGCTGGTGATCGTCAGCGGAGAAGCTGGTGTTGGAAAAACGGCAGTCATCAAAGACCTCTACGATGAGGTAAAGGACACGACTCCGTTCTTCGTGTTCAAAGCGACAGAGTTCAACGTCTCGCATGTCAACCAGCTCTTCAAAGACTACGGTGCGTTCACCTTCTCGGACTTTGTTCGTGAACATGAAGAGTTCGCTGAGAAATACGTCGTCATCGATTCGGCAGAGAAGCTGACCGATCTCGTTCGACCGGAAGTGTTTCAAGAGTTTTTATCGACGCTCCTCAGCGGCGGATGGAAGATTCTCTTCACGACTCGCTTGAGCTATCTTGACGATCTCAAGTACGCATTCATCGAGCTCTACAACGCACCGTTCGAACTGCTCAACATCCCGGGGCTAACTCAGGATGAGCTAGTCGAGCTCTCCGTAGCGAACGAGTTTTCGTTGCCAGAGAACGAGCGGCTGCGTAAGTTCCTCCAGAATCCGTTCTACCTAAACGAATATCTGCGCATCGACGCGAAGGGCAACCAAAAAACAAGTTACGCGGAATTTCGAGAGTCCATTTGGAACCGTCAGATCGCGCACTCTTCGTACCAGAAAGACAATATTCACCGAAAACGTGAAGAATGCTTTCTTGAAATCGCCTGCAAGCGAGCTGCGTCGGGTCACTTCTTTGTAACGGTCGAGGGACAAAGCGAGGCGCTTCGACAGCTTGAAATCGACGAGATCATCAAGTTCGATTCAAGCGCGGGAGGCTACTTCATCACCCATGACATCTATGAGGAGTGGGCGCTTGAGCGGACGATCGAACGGTCGTTCCGTGGCATGTCGGACTACGAGCTCTTTTACCAAGAGATCGGCGACGCTTTGGCGAACCGCCGATCGTTTCGAGGCTGGCTCTCTGAAAAGCTCGGCGCCAACGACGGCGATGCGGAGAGACTCATTGAAGCCACGGTAAGTAATGACGCGATACCGGGCCACTGGAGAGACGAGGCCATCGTTGCCGCACTACTTTCTAACTATTCCGGTACGTTCATCCAGTATTTCGAGAAGAAACTACTGGAACTGCCGCCAAGGGTTGTTGAACAAGGTCAGTCCTCCTCCGCCGTTTCCGCCGTTTCCACCGTTTCCACCGTTTCGGATCGTTTCGTATACGAAAAGAGCTTGCTCCGTCGAATTCTTTTCCTGATCCGCATTGCGTGTAAAGACGTGGACCAAGCGTTATTGACCGCATTGGAGAAACTACAAGACGCGCAGATTGGCTTTTCATCCATCATGACGAAACCCAAGGGCTCCGGCTGGGCCAGCGTTATCGATTTCCTGAATCGCAACAAGGCGAAGGTTGCTCTGCACTATATGCACACCATCCTACCCATGCTCGATGACTGGAATCGTTACACCAAAAAGGGCGAGACCACGAAGGCTACGACCGAGATCGCGTTGTACTACCTCGACGATCTCACGAAGGATGGCGAGTTCCCGTATAGCTCGAAGAGCGAGGTGGGAGAGCAGCTCATCCGAGTCATTCTCGCCGGTTCTGGGGAAGTGAAGGAACAGCTCGGGGAGATATTCAGAGGCGTGATCGCGCGCAAGGAAGTCTCACGCCACAGTCGTTACCACGAACTCGTTACAACCGCATTGTCGTCAATCGATAAGAGCGCGATCGTCGCTGCGAGCCTACCGAAGGAAATTATCGGCCTCGCGAGTGTTTTTTGGCCCTGCACGCCACCCAAGCGAGACGGTTGGGGTTCCGACTATCGGAACGACATCGAGCAATACTTCGATCTGGCTCCTGACCACCACGACTTCTATCCCGCGAGCGCGTTTCAGACGCCGATATTCAGTTTGCTACAGGTGGCGCCGATGGAGACGGTGGACTTCATTGTCGCATTCACCAATAGGTCAATCGAGTATTTTGCCAAGACTGACTTGGGACAACGCGAAGTCGAGGAAGTCGAAGTGTACCTGACGCCTTCCGAACGACCACTGAAGCAATACATATCGCATAGACTTTGGATGATGTATCGCGGCGGGCAGGCGGCTCCGACGCTCCTCGAATCGATCCACATGGCACTAGAAAAGTGGCTACTCGCAGCCGCCAAGCAGGCTTCAGCGGAAGTAATCGAGAGCTGGTGTCTGTACCTAATAAAAAACTCGCGCTCCGCTTCGATCACGGCGGTCGTTGCGAGTGTCGCGCTCGCGGAGTCCTCGAAACTATTCAACGTCGCGCTGGTGCTTTTTCGAACCAAAGATTTCTTTTTCTTTGAACTTGCGCGCATGCAGTTCGACATGACCTCACGGAGCCTATATTCGATCGGTCATGATCCTACCGGGCTCTTCTTGAACGAGCGGCTTCGAACCTGCGACGATGCGCACCGTCGATGGTCGCTCGAAAACCTCGCCTTGCAGTATCAATTGTTCCGAAGCGGCACCGAGGACGATGAGTTGGCCAAGCGTCGGCAAGAGGCGGTATGGGCGATACTGGACGAACATTATGTGCGGCTGCCCGACAAGGCTGTCGAGACGGATGGCGACAAGTCCTGGAGGCTATGCCTCGCACGCATGGATCGTCGAAAGATGGATATCTCGTCCGAGACGAAGGATGATGGCATTCACCTGACCTTCAACCCAGAGATCGATCCAGACCTCCGGAAGCACAGTGAGGAATTTCAAGAGAGATACGAGGAGGAGATGCAATACATCCCGCTCAAGCTTTGGGCAACCAATCGATGGGAGGGGGAAGAGGACAAGTATTCGAATTATGCGCAGTATGAAAGCGACTACAAACGGGTCGTGGCCGACACTAAGGCTGTTTGCGAAGGATTGGAGATCGATGAAACAGAGGATAAGCGCTTTAGGTTGTTTTATCGCTCCATACCTCCGGTAGTATGTGCCGTCCTTATGCGCGACTTCGCAGACAAACTCGACCCAGCGGAGCGGGAGTTTTGCAGGGACGTTCTGCTGGGCTACGCGTCGTTGCCGCTTAGAGGCCCTTACGACTATCAGATCGGAGACGGACTCGACGCCGCTATCAACGCATTGCCGCTGCTACTTCAGCACCTTCCAGCGTGTCGAGACAATGTAAAGTTTACGCTGCTACTCACGCTCTTGGACCGCAATCCCGTGGGGATGAATCAACGCTTCGCCGATCATGCCGTATCGGCAATCCTCAACACACTTTGGAAGACGAATCCACAAGACGCAAACGCCCTGTTCCTTGGATACCTAAGCCTCCAGCCCGTATACGAGAAGCTCTGCGAGACACTCTTGCGAGAGAATAGAAAGAATGGAACCTACGGGTTCAGTCATTTCACGGCGATTCAGCGCTTCGCGACGGAATACGAGCAAGAAATCGCGAAAGTCCTCCGCAACGAGCTCACGCCTGACAAGTTACCGCCGCCCGTGGACGCGAACGTCGACGCACTCGTCACTGCATTTTCGCTTCTCCCATTGGGAACCAAGGAGCTGCACCATAAGGCATTTGCGATCGAATTAACTGAGATGATGGCGAAGCGCGTAAAACGCACACGCGGGCACGGTGAGGAGCAAGTCGACTTTAGTACTCGTCATCGTTTCCTTCAGAAGTTCGCGCACTTCGTGCTCAGTGCCGACAGAGCCGACATCCAGGCGTACGTACAACCGCTCGTCGACAACTTCAAGACTATTGATTACACGGAGGACATCTTTCAGGAGTTCGTGAGCGCAGAAGATAAGCTCAACAAGTACGATGTGTTCTGGGAGGTTTGGGAGCTGTTCTATCCGTGCATCCTCGTACTTTGCCAGCGAAGCACGTATTTTCATTCGTCTAGCACCGTGCACAATTACCTGCTCGCGTGGCCGTGGTGGAGGAAGGACGCTAAGGAATGGCATTCGCTCAAGGACCGCGAAAAGGGATTCTTCCAACGAGTCGCTCGCGACATTGGCAGTCATCCCGCCGTCCTGTACTCATTGGCGAGACTTCTCAACGAAATTGCCTCAGGGTTTGCTTCGGACGGAATATTCTGGGTGAGCGAAATTATCGAGCGCGGTATCAATCATGCAGACGAAAAGCTGGAGACGAACACGATCTACTACTTAGAGAATCTTGTGCGCGGATTTGTTCTACGTAATCGGCACAAGGTGCGGACGACGCCGCAGATCAAAGCGGCAATTCTAGTCATTCTCAACTTCCTAATCGAGCAAGGTTCAGTCACGGCCTATCTCGTTCGTGAAGACGTGCTCTAACCTCTAGCAACATCCTGAATATGGAATTTCCAAGATGAGATGTGATAGCTGCGACAAAAAATTGATTAAGGTTGATCGCCGAACCGAGTTGGCTGAACTAGATGAAGGCGCCACGGATGGCCAGATGGCGGATTATATTGCCGCAGAACTATCAGGAGACTATGGTGCATGGGGCATTGGGATTGTTGAGTATCGCTGTCCAAGCTGCCAAAGAGCGTTTCAATTCATAACGGATGAACTGACGAGCTACGATCCTCTGATTGTCAGTTGGCACGAGAAAGCTAAAGAGGGCGACTTCTTTTCAAGATTTGTCTTCGAATACTTAGCGTTTGTTGCTTTACTGCAAAACAAGCTGTTCATTGGGGCTGGTAGCGACAGAAAAACGATACAGGCTCTTAAACGGGACAGGGCTCGCGAGGAGGTCTACGTCGCGGCCATTGGGGAGTGCGAGCCCTTGCGTAGGCTTTGGCTAGATGTAATGGCTGAACTCGGGCGGGCTCCTCTTCATAACAGTTCACGCGATTTGGATAATCCAGAAATAGATGTGTGGTGGAATAACACTGGTTTTGATCCCAAGAAGGACGACAAATCCCCCCAAGGGGTCGTTAGATCATTGTCAGATTGGGCGAATATGGTCGAATTTTGGCATAGCGTTCGAAATAACCTATTTCATGGGGGAAAGGACCCAACCATTCGGCGAGACTGCTACCTTGTTGAACATGCATATCGAACCTTGGCGTTATTTATGGAAAATGAAATCAGCCAGATGTAGCTGGACGAGGTAGGCAAACGGTCTTCGCGTATTGGATATAACGGCACAATATATGGTGCGCTTGGACGAAAGTACATGAGAGCGTTTTCGTGCCGTCTGCTTCTCCCCGCAGAGCGGACATTCTAGCGATCCATCGGAAACTTCCGCTTAGGCCGATGACCTGTCCGCCATGGCCAGCTTGCCGACCTTCACATCCTCGGCCGGAATAGCCGGCGGCACAAGCGCCGCCGATGCCAACCATGCGTCTGAAAACGGATATTTTCCATTGTTGGGAATGCGAAACATCCCGCATCCAGAGGATGCGCCCCCTCAATGATTTGCAACGACGCCGCACAATCAACATGGCGCGGCTTCAGCTTCTATTTGTAGGGAAGTTTAAGTCCCGGACGCCTCCAGCGTTTCTCGAGGGCGCCGGAAGCGGCCGCCTTGAGCAGCTTCTGGAAGCTCGGGCACTCGGCATGGCTGGGCGCGGGGCAGGCTGCCGCGTGCCGCAGTCCCCGGCTCACGGCTCTCAGCCGCTTGATCAGCGCATCGATCTCGTCGGCCTTGTCTGCCAGCATCTGCCTGTCGATGCTCGGCTGCCCGTTGGGCAGGAGCATCGAGCGAATTTCATCCAGAGAAAGCCCGGCGGCCTGCCCCAGAGAAATCAATGCCAATTGATCCAGCACGCCGGGGGCGAATCTGCGTCGAATCCCTTGTCGTCCGACCGACGCAATGAGTCCTTGTTTCTCGTAATAGCGCAGCGTTGAAGCAGGCACCCCAGTGTGTTTGGCAACTTCGGCGATGTCCATCCAAAAACCCCTTGACTTGAAGTTGACTTCAACTCGTACAGTGCGCTCAACACGTCCGTCAGTCAACAGAAAAGGGGATTCACATGACACACCTGCAAGACATCACCAACATTACGCTCATCGGGATCGGCGCTACCGCAGCCATGGACATCTGGCTAATGTTCCTCAAGCGAATAGGCGTCCAGACGCTCAATTTCGCGTTTATCGGGAGATGGGTTGGGCACTTGTCCCGTGGCAGGTTTGCCCACCCATCCATCGGGAAGGCACAGCCAATTCCTAGTGAATTGATACTGGGCTGGTTCACCCACTATGCAACAGGTATCGCCTTCGCGGGCCTGCTCGTGGCTATCTTTGGCATCGGCTGGACACGTGACCCATCCTGGGTTCCGGCCGTTTTGGTCGGCGTGGGCACTGTCGTGGTTCCGCTCTTTGTGATGCAACCGGCCATGGGCTCGGGCTTTGCTGCATCCAAAACGCCGACGCCACTCAAGAACTGCATCCGTAGCGTGGTCAATCACACCGTCTTTGGTCTGGGCCTCTATTTATCCGCTGCCCTGATTGCATGGATAGCGTGATGAGCGCCGTGCCTTTCTGAAAAGAAACCCACCACTGTCTGGAGTAAGAAACATGAAAAAGCTTGCCATCATTTACCACAGCGCCCAGGGGCACACGGCACACATTGCCAACCGTATCTTTGAAGGCGCGCATAGCGTCCCAGATACCGACGTCCATATGCTGAAAGTAGAAGACCTGACCGGGGCCCCCGACGAACTGCTCAAGTACGACGGCTACATTCTTGGCTCACCGACTTACCTGGGAGGCGTCTCAGGTCCTTTCAAAACCTTCATGGATGCCACCGGACGCCTGTGGCGCACCCAGCAACTCAAGGGCAAGCTGGCTGCCGGATTCACCGTGTCGTCGCTGCCATCCGGCGACAAGCAGTCAACCCTGATGTCGATGTTCGTTTTCTGCATGCAACACGGGATGCTCTGGGTGGGCAACCCTATACTGCCTGAGCAACATAGTGGTGTCCCCTACGATGAAGCTGCCAATCGACTCGGATCCTGGTCGGGCCTGATGGCTCAGGCCGGCCACTCGGCGCCAGCCGATTCATTCGTGTCAGGCGATATCAAGACAGCCAGGATGTTCGGCAGGAATTTTTCCGAGGTTATGCATCGAGTCTCAGATAGCCACCTAGCCTTCAAGGAAGATTGGGAGGTGTTTGCATGATTCCCCGGAAATACGGGCCGCAGCTGTTCAGCCTGCTTCTTTCCGGGCTAATGTCCATGCTGGTCTCGGGAATTGCGACGTTTCGCGCTATCGGGCCGACATCGTACTTCGTAAGCCTGTGGGCCAGTTCGTGGTTTGCAGCGTGGCTCTTTGCGTTTCCAGCTGTGCTGCTGGTCACCCCGGTTGCGCGGAAGGCTGTTCAACTTCTCACGACGAAGAATTGATGTGCCTGCCGCGCAGGCGCGTCAGGCGTCACGCCGTTTCAAACGCTACGTCCAGGGAGCGGGATCGCCCGCGCGTGCCAGGCCTTGCGCCTGGCACCCTGGCTGCGTTAGCCGTGCCGGTGCTGCTCGCGCATGCTGTGGCTCAGGTGCTTGCCGATGACTGACAGGAGGCGCAAGCCTTCCTGCGTTCCGGGGTCACGGACCACGCGCATCAAGCATCCCAGACCGCCCGTTGCCGGCGGGTTGGCCGGGATTTCCTGGCTTGCCTCATGGATCGCGTCGGACAGGGCGATCAGCAGATATTGCGTGTCCTGGCGATCGAGGACCTTGAGCAGATGCATCAGGCCTTCGTTGCGCGTCAGACGGTCGAGCAAGGTCAGGCCCTCGCTCATCGCCCATGACAGCCGCGTGACGATTTCGTCCGACATGGCGTCCCGGGCTGCGGTGACGAGCTGTGCGACTTCGACGAGCCGCTGCAGATCTTCAGTAGCCATTGCGGGGATAGACGTTTCAGTTTGTGTTGTCATGGTTTGGCTTTCTCAAAGCAGTCCGCGTACGCTTGTCCAGTACATCTGGTTGTAAGACATCTTGAACCAGTGCATGGGTTTCGACGGCGGCTTCAGATCGGGTGGATTCTGATAGTTGAACATCGCGTAGGTCGCGCTGTCGTGGCCTGTTTCAATGAAACAGTAGACCTTGCCGTCGTAGTCGCGGACCGGCGTGCCGATCTTGATCATCGAGGCGATGTTTTCGGCGACCACCTCTGCCTGGAAATGCGCCGCGGAGCCTGTCTTGCTGACGGGCAGATTGGTCGTATCGCCCAGCACGAAGACGTTGTCGTGGCCATTCATCGTAAGTTTGAAGCGGTCGGTCGGAATCCATCCGCCCTCGCCCAGGTTGTTCTGCTCGACGACTTCCATGCCACGATGCGGCGGGATCGCGATGAGCAGGTCGTACTGGGTCTCGGTGCCTTCCTCGCTGCGCACCACCTTGTTTTCCACGTCCACTTCACCGACGTTGAACAGCGTCTCGTACTCGATACCCATGCGGTCGAATTCAGGTTTGGCCCAGATGGCGACTTCCTTGATCGTGTGAATGCGGCCGATCGGATAGTGGTACTTGATCTTGATCTTGTCGCGGATACCGCGCGCCTTGAAATAATCGTGCAGTCCGAAGATGAGTTCGACCGGCGCGATCGGACATTTGTGCGGCACGCCCACGACGACGGCCACCGTGCCTTCCTGGATTTCGCGCAGGCGCTTGAACAGCTTGACTGCCGTGGCCTCGGTGTAGAACGTCTCCGCGCCTTCCACTAGGCCGGGAATCTGCTCGGGAACGATGCGCGAACCGGTGGCCATCACGAGGATGTCGTATTCGTAAACCTTGCCGCTCTTGGTGACGACCTTGTTCTGGTCGAGGTGAAATTTTTCAACCGGGTCCACGTGGAAATCGATGGTTCCTTCGAGCAGGCTCGCCTGGTCGCGATACAGTTGGTCCGGGGTCATTTGCCCGAACGCAACATACAGCAGGCCGGGCTGGTACATATGCTTGTCGGATGCCGAAAGCATCGTAATCCGGACTCTGCGGGAACGAATCTCAGCAGACAGCCGCCGTGCCAGGTTGTTGGCCACAATGGTACCGCCTGTGCCACCACCGACGACTAAGATTCTCATTGCATTCTCCTATCCAAAATTAATTACCAGGATGTCCTGGTACCTGGGCGTGACAACGTGCCCAGCCCGTAGCGCATTACTTGGCCTTGCGGATCTTGATGTGCCAGACCCCGTCGATCTTTTCATTGCTGAGGATCTCGTGGCCGACCTTGTTGACCCACTCCGGCACGTCGGCGCCGGAACCTTCGTCGGTCGACAACAGTTCGAGGGTATCTCCCACGCTGCTCTGCTTCATGTGGGTGATGAGCTCCATCAGCGGCCCGGGGCAGAAGGTATCGCGTGCGTCGACAATCTTGGTATCACTCATTGCAGTTCTCCAGAAAACATGTGGTTCAATTCGCCGTCCGCTCAGAACGTCAGCATCTGGCCGCCTTCGGCGTCGCTCAGGAAGCGTGTCAGCCCCGTGGCGGGTCCGATTTCGGCGTCGAAGTCATCGTGCGTGACTTTCATGATGTCCATCGCCATCGAGCACGGCAGCAACTTGGCATCGCCTAATTCGACCGCCTGCTGGAACAGCACCTTGAAGGACGGCACGCCTTTTTCCTTTGCCATCAGCGCGCCAAGTTCACCTTCAACGGGCGCATCCTCCGTGTGGCCCTTCACGAAATACGGAATGGCATTCATGGACAGGAAAACCGAAACCTCGTCTCCCGTCGCGGCGGCAACCGACGCGATCATTGCTGCCATCTGTAGTTTTTCGCGCGTACCCGTGACGCAGATGATGTTGATTTTTGACATTTGCTTCTACCTTACTTTGTGAAAATTCATGTTCGGATCGATGTCTGGCGACGGTTCATCCGATCAACCGCGATGCCAGCTGAAACGCTTGATGAGCAGCACGCAGATGCTGTCCAGCACGAAGCCGACGACGCCGATCACCAGCACCAGCCCCATGAGGTGCGCGTATTCCAGACCTTCGCGCGCATCTTCAATGGCATAACCGAAGCCGGAGGTCACCCCGAGGAACTCCGCCGGGATGATCACGATCCATGCGACGCCCAGCGCCAGACGGATACCGGTCAGGATGTCGAAGGTGATCGCCGGCATGATGATCCGCGTCACCATGTGCCAGGGCTTGGCACCGAGGTTGCGCGCCACCTTGAACCAGGCGGGGTCGACCTTGGCCAGGCCGGAGGCGGTGGCGAACGCAACCGGCCAGACGGAAGCGATTGCAATCAGGAAGATGATCGCCTGTTCCCAACCCGCGAATACGACAACCGCGATCGGCTCCCAGGAAAGCGGGCTGATCATGCGCAGAAACTGGAACGGCACGTTGGTCAGCCGCTGGAACCACCGGATGCGGCCCATGAGGATGCCGAGCGGGATACCGATGACGATCGCCAGGCCCAGTCCCGCACCCAACCGGTAGCCGGTGCTCGACAAGGCCTTGGGAATGATCCCGTTTTCCCACATTTCGGGCAGCGACTTGAGGGCCGGGAGGGGGCCGAAATCGACAAACTGCGACATCGTGGGGTTGAGCGTGACGATGTAGATGCCGACGCCCCAGAGCGCAAAGAGAACCCCCAGACCCACGAAAAAGTGCAGCGACTTGTCTGCCGTGCTCTTGATCGCTCGGGACAGGCAGTTTCCACTGACGCCGGCACTGACTACGCCGCCGCCCACTGTTGCGGTTTGGCTACTCATCGTTCATCCCCCCCGCCCATGCAACCGGCGCGGAAAACGCCTGGCCGTGGGGCACTCTTTCGATCAAATACGTGTCATTCATATCGAGTAACTTCTTATCAACGTTCATATGTATATCCAGATGGAGCTACCCATCAGCCCCCCCGATGCCAGCTGTAGCGTTTGATGAGCGCCACCAGGATGCTGTCGAGGAAATAACCGACGATACCGATCGTCACCACCATCGCAGTGAGGTGGTTGTACGAAAGCGTCTCGCGTGCATCCTCGATGGCGTAGCCCAGGCCGGACGTCACGCCGAGATATTCGGCCGGGACGAGCACGATCCACGCAACCCCCAGCGCGAGGCGGATGCCGGACAACACGTCGAACGTAATCGCCGGCATGATCACCTTGGTCAGGATATGCAGAGGCTTGGCGCCAAGATTGCGCGCCACCTTGAACCAGTTCGGGTCGACCTTGGCCAGCCCGGCTGCAGTTGCAAACATCACCGGCCATACCGCCGCGATCGCGATCAGGAAGATGATCGACCCGTTCCAGGTCGCGAACACCAGCACCGCAAGCGGCATCCAGGAAAGCGGGCTGATCATCCGCACGAACTGGAACGGCGAGTTGGTGAAGTCGCGGAACCACTTGATGCGCCCCATGAGGATGCCGATCGGCACGCCGATGGCGATGGCGATCAACAGGCCCGAGCCCAGGCGGAAGCCGCTGGCGGCCAACGCATTCTGGATCTTGCCCGCTCCCCACAACTCGGGGAACGCCTCGAGCGTGGGGAGCAACCCGAACTTGACGAAGGTTTTCGTCGTCGGGTTGTTGGCAATAAAGTACCCTCCGATCAACCAGAGGATGGCCAGGATCGCAATGCCGCCCGCGGCCCAGCCAAGACTCTGCACCGCCCGATGCTTCATCAGGCGGCAGAAGCCGCCCTCCCCGGCGGGTGTGACTGCATAACTCATAGCTCAATCACCTCTTTACGCACGAAGGGATCGCCTTTTTGCGGCACGCTCGGATCGGCCTTCCATGTCGGGTTGGCATTGAGCGCCTTCTTGACATAGGTGTAGTTGACGAGATCCTTGGCCACGAAGTCTGGCGTGAGCTTGTTAAGGAAGCCCAGGTCGCCGCCGACCAGCGTTTTCTTGAGCTCGTCGACCACATACTCGGTCGCGCTCGGATACGGCCAGCCCTGGAAGTTGATGCGGCTCTGCCCCCACTCCGGATGCTTGATGGCGGGCGGCGTCGAGTAATCGGCCGGGCTGTAGAACAGCATCGCGCGCTCGACGACCTCGGACGGGAACGGCAGGTACTTCTTGCCGTCCTTCGACAACATCTGCGCCATCGCCTTCTTGTTGTTGGACAGATAGATCTGCGCCTCGACAATGGCGTTATGGACGCCCTGCGCCCAGGCTGCACGGGCGGGATCCATGGCGTCGTCCTCATGCATGACGACCACGCAGCAGGGGTGGCCTTTCCAGACGTCGCCGGTGAAGCGCAACATCACACCGCCTGCCTTGAGTTCGCCAAGCGCATTGAACGGTTCGGCGACGCAATAGCCGTCGATCTGTCTCGCTGCAAGGGCCGGCGGCATGTCGGGCGGGTTCAGCACGAGGAAGTTGCACTCGTTGGGCGCGAGCTTCGCGTTCTGCGGCCGGACCACGGGCGTGATGCCGGCTTCCCGCAGGATTTTCTGCGAGATGATGTTGTGGATCGAGTACCAGTACGGCACGGCAAACTGCTTGCCACCAAAGTCCTTGGGCGACGTGATGCCGCTGTTCTTGTGGACGATGATGCCGGAGCCGTTGGTGTGGTTCCATGCGGTGATCTTCACCGGGAACTTGTTGTTGTAGCGCATCCAGATCGGCACCGGGATGAGCATGTGGGTGAGGTTGAAACGCTGGGACGAGAAGGCCTCGACCAGCGGCGACCAGCCGCGGATCAGCGTCGGCGGCTCCGACTCGATGCCCTGCTTCTTGAAGAAGCCCATTTCGTGCGCGACCAGGAGTGCAGCCGCATCGGTAATCGGGATGTAGCCGATCTTGACCACCGGGTCGAACGGCTTGGAGAATTTCTTCTTCTCGGCAGCGAAAGCCGACGAGGACAGCATTCCACCCATCCCGGCCATGCCGCCCAGCGCAGAGAGACCGGCCATCTTGAGCATGTCGCGGCGGCTGACGCCCGTGCCGAGGACGGAACTGAACAGCGGATCATAGGCAAGCTCCAGATTCGGGTCTTCCATGCCGTCGCCGATATCCGGATTGTTGGGCATCATCATCTGCATGCGCGGATCGATCGGACGGGCCTTGCCACATGTACCGCATGAACATCCATCAACGTGCACCAGCGGACGCGGCTGGCCATGCTCTTCGTATAGATATTTCTTCATTCTCGGTCTCCTAAGGTGAGGGTCGGTATCCCGACCGGTGTTTGCTCATCCTGCCTCTTCACTTTGAGCAATTCTGTAAGTCGCAGATCATGCGGCCAGCGTGGCCGACTCCGGTTTCTTGTAGTTCGCCGCTTCCTGGAACGTCGCCATCAGGCGTGTACGCAAGGCCTGAACCGCCGTGTCGTGGCGGTCGTGCGGATCGGGGAGGTCGATATCCAGTTCATGGACGATGTTCCCGGGCGAACCCGCCATGATCACGGCACGGTCGCCCATGATCACGGCCTCGTCGATATCGTGCGTCACGAAGACGATGTTGAAGCCCTTGCGCTTGGCGATGTTGCGCACATCCTTTTGCAAGGATGAGCGAGTAAACGCGTCGAGCGCGGAGAACGGTTCGTCCAGCAGCAGGAGTTCCGGCTCCATCACCAGCGAGCGGGCCAACGCCACACGCTGTTGCTGGCCGCCCGAGAGATCCTGCACGTTGGCGGCGGCGAAATCCTGCAGCTCGACCAGCTTGATCGCTTCCGTCACGCGCTCTTCGGTTTCTTCCTTGGACCAGCGCCCGAAACTCAAGCCGACGCCGACGTTCTGGGCAACCGTCATCCAGGGAAACAGATGCGGGGCCTGGAACATCATGACCCAGCGGGGTGACGGTGCAGTGATCGCCGTCCCATTGAGCAGGACCTTGCCTTCGGTAGGTTTCAGGATGCCGGCCAGAATATGGAGCAGCGTGGATTTACCACAACCCGAACGGCCGATAATTGCCAGCGCCTCACCGGGCGGCGACACCAGATCAACCCGATTGAAGGTCACCCCGGTCCGTGAACTGTAACGGTGGGTCAGGCCCTGGATCTTGATTTCTGTTCCACGTATTGCCATCTACATATTCCTCTGTTTATTTCCGTCGCCCGGCCCACAAGGACTCACGGCAGGATTCTGGTTGATTTCGCGGGCGCTTCGCCCTGCCCGGCAAGATGCCGGGTTCCCGCCATCAGGCGCTGTTGAGACGTTTTCCAACTTCCTCCAGACGACGGGCCAGTTCCGCCTCGTCGATCAGACCACGCTTGATCATCGAGTGGGCCAGCGCCAGAAGCTGCCGTTCGGGGAACGGCACATCCTCGTAGAGCGTTTCCGACAAATCGTCTTCTTCAGCACGCCGCTCGAGCGAAGGCAAGGCACAAGACCCCGGCTCGACCTGATCGTATGGCTTGACGCAGGAGTCGGCGGCGAGCATGTCGCACGTTGCCTCCAGGTCGATTTTCCAGGGTGGATCGGGATTCGTGACGCCGTACTGGGCCGCCAGATCCTCCCAAACCCGTCCGCGACCGCGGACGTCCTCGAGTACGCCAATCGGCGTCAGGTCGGTACCGTTCCAGCGCTCAGCTGCGCCGGGGACATTTTTTTCAACTGTGGCCATGACTCGCTCCTTGCTAACGTACAGCCTGATGCTCAGTGGTCGTGATGAACCGGACGAATCGCCTTGCGCACCGGACGCTTGGCGTTCGAGGTAATGCCGGGTTTCGGCACCGCGACGCCGATCAGGCAATCGCGCGTCACGATCTCGGTCAGTTGATCCTCGGTCCAGCCTTCCGTGCCTTCAGGACGGGTCGGCATGACGATATAGCGGGTCTTCTGATTGGAGTCGGCAACACGAACCTGAACTTCCGGCGGCAGTTGCAGACCGAACTCGGCGAGCACCTGGCGCGGCCAGCGCACCAGACGCCGACGATAGTTGGGCGTGCGATACCATTCGGGCGACTGCCCCAGGATCGGGCGCGGATAGCACGAGCACAGGGTGCACACCACGACATGCTTCAGCGTAGGCGTATCCGCAAGGACGCGCAGGTTACAGTAGTCGCTGGGCGTACCGAACTGGGTTGGGGGACTGGTCACCCAGTTCACGCCTACGGCCTTGCTGGCCTCGACGCCATCTTCAATGCAAAGCTTTTTGTACTCGGGATCCAGCCAGGCCTTGGCAACCAGGCGCGCTGCGGGCAACGGGCCAAGGGTATGCACGTACTCCTTCCAGACGCGGTGGTCTTCAGCGGAAAAGAGTCCTTTTTCGATGGCCAGTTCACGGACAGCCATTTCGAGAATTTCGAAATCGCTGACTTCATCGACCATCGGAGCCGGCTTATGGCCGTGGTCGTGGTCATGGTCGTGGTGATGATCAGACATGTGTATTTCCTCTAGTCAATAATGTCCGCGAGTCGATTCAAGCCGACTCAAGATAACGTTCCGGGATTTCGGTCTCCAGCGTGTCATTGCCGAAGCTGTCGCTGTACTCGGGCCAAAGTTCCTTCTGCGCAAACACGATGCTGTAGAACCACTCCGGGTGATCCTCGTTGCCAAATGCCTCGTCTTCGGCCGCAGGGCTCTCATATACCAGCTTGACGACGGTTCCCGTCGCGCCGCGCGTATAGGTCATGGTGCGGGTATAGAACAGATCGGGCAGATCCTTGATGCGCACGCGATCGCCTTCCTTGAACTTGGCTGGACCGGCCTTGCCCCTGAAGCACTGAGGATCGCCGATGCCGGTGGCCATCTTGGCGTGGTGGGTTCTGTCGTAAACAGGCTTATTGCTCATAGCGTCTTCACCTCTTGAAATTTACTTGGTCTTTGCGGGGAGGTATTCGCCCAGACCCTGATCTGACTTGGCGCGTTTTTTCACTTCATCGATCTTGTTGACAAGTTCGGTGAGCGTGCAGAACTGCTTGTCGACCAGGATGCGTGCCGCAGTCAGCAGCCAGCGACCGTAGTAGGGCAATCCCAGGTATTGCGTCTGGCCGACATCCACGTTCTGCTTGCGGCGGCGCTCTTCGGCAGTCCACACACCGCGCCATGCCAGGCATTCGCAAGTGGCAAAGGTATTCAGTTCCCAGACCTCTTCTTCCTTCTCGGTCCATACGATGGGCACATCCGGTTCGCCGCCGACGTCATGCGACGTACGCGTATAGGCGCGCCACAGCGAGTGGTCGATCTGATCGGGTGAGGGCGCGTGCGTCTGCTTGTGCAGAGCCGGCTGCATGTAGCCGACAGTCTCGATATGTCGGAGCACCTCTTCTCTGGTTGACGATGACATTGTGTTGACTCCTTTGTGGATTACGAACAAGTCGGCTTGCCGTAATGCGATTCATGGTTGCCTTACTTCTACGCCAACTCGGCTTCTACAAATTACCAACATCAAAAACCTGAAGCATTTCCGGTCACACCTTCATGTTTGCGTTGCGGTGGATTCCATCGCAGATCTTTGATGGCCCAACTATGCGTCATCTAACTATTGGTTTCCAAGTCTTAATTCCGATGATCTCTATAGGGTTTTGCTATAGGCTCAAGACCCGCTTGTAGCCTGGATTTCGGCACTTCAGAACACATTGAAACCCGTTTGTCATCGTCCCCTTCAAAGACCCTCGCCAAACAATATCTAATAGGTATCTTTCAATCTCCGTCCGCATCGTTTCACGCGGACTTACAAAGGGGTTCAGATACGGTGCGCCATGTAGGTGTAGTAATTGCACGCGGCAAAGAATGTTCCGTTCTCCATCGCCTGACGCTGCTCGCTGTGCCAGACATCCATCGCACGTTCCGGCAGCAATCCTGCCTGTTTGACATAAGGCACGTAGGTCTCGGCAAATGACTTGAAATAGCTTGCCTGGCCGATTTCGACCACGGCATCGCCCCAGGCGTCCGCCAGCTTCAGGCCGAGCTCGGGCAGCAGTCGCGGCAGATCGCGCATGATCCGCGGATTGTTGAACGTGGCATTCGCCAGGGCTTCGTCGACAAGGCGACCGAAGTCGTGGTCAGGGTAAGCATAGGTCAGGGAGGCGTAATCGCCATCGAAAACAACCAGGGTTCCGCCGGGACGGACAACACGCGCCATCTCGCCCAGAACCGCGAGGGGTGCGGTCACGTGGCTGATCAGCGTGTGCGCGATGACGACATCGAATGCCGCATCGGGAAACGCGAGGCGGTGCGCGTCGCCGACCCGGAAAGCGACCTTGGCGTCGACCTGCTCATCCCGTGCGAAACCGTTCGCGGCATCGATGAAATGGCCGCATTGATCGACGCCCAGCGCCTTGCCGGCAAAATCGCCCCGGCGTGCGATCGACCGCAACACGGCACCCGTACCGCAGCCCACTTCCAGGACCTGGGCGGACGGGGGCAAGGCAAGTCGAGCCACATAGTTGTCGAGCAGGCGTGCAAAGACACCATCGCGCGCCCGGCTTTCAAGTCGGGCGACGAGACGTTCGAGTGCAGCCTCATCAAGTTCATTGACGAAACGGTGGGGGTCACGCGCAGCCATGCTTCACCTCATCTTCAAAACGGAGCCCGATCGACCAGCACAACCGAATCCGTAAGGCAGGTGCCCGCCCGACAACCGGCGTGCCGGATCGATGCCGAAGCCCAGGTCGCCGCACAGCACAATGGCCGGCGGCATATTCATAAAAAAAAGCCGCCTCACGAGGAGGCGGCAACCCTAGGACATCCGGCACAGGAGGAGTAGATACCGGATTGAGGAGCCCTAACACTTATGTTCAATGAATGCGTGTTTCCATGATCAGTTCAGGCAGCTTCACGGCAAACGGGACCTCATTCCCGTCACGCCCTCGGCGCGTGGCCATGACGCGCTCACCAGGATTTGTAGGGCAGGAACTTGCCGCTGATCGTGACCAGTACGCGATCGCCTTTCGGGTCTTCCTGTCTATCGATGTTCATGGTGAAGTCGATGGCGCTCATGATGCCGTCGCCGAATTTCTCGTTGATCATCTCCTTGATCGTCTCGCCATACACGTTCAGCATCTCGTACCAGCGGTAAATCAGCGGGTCCGTCGGAATGGGGCGATCCCATGTCTTGATCGGGAAGCGCTGCAATGCGGCCGAAACCTCACCGCCAAGGCCAAGCGTCTCGGCCACCGCATCGGCCTGCGGCTTTTCCAGGTGGTTCATGCCCAGGCACGCCGAGCAGACAAACTCGTCGGACAAGCCCGCCGACTTGGCGATGTCGCCCCACGTCAAGCCTTTCCCGGACTTGGCCTGGAGGATCGCTTCTTTCATTTCTGTTTTATTCATCCGTACTGCTCCTTGCGTTGACCGGGCGTACGGGCCGCCCGGCAACTGTGTCTCTGGTCAAATGGTGCGGGTAATGCGTAAACGATCCGTGCGGGGAGGGCATCAACTGCCCGGAAGCCCTCCCCGTTGCGGGGTTCAGCTTCCCACGCGGGCCGCCGCTACCCGATAGAAACGCTGTTGGAACACCGTGCTGTCCTGAAGCTGATGCAAACTCTTCACGGCAGCGAGAATGGCCAGATCCAGCAGCGGCTCGATGAGGACAATCGACATGTAGGCAACACCGAACGTCCCGATTTGCGCCAGATTCGCGGCACCCACGCCCTGGCCGTAGATCGCCCAGAAGGCAACCCAGGCCACCACGCCACCCTGGTAGGCGGTCGACAGCGCCAGGCACTGGCTGTATTTCACATCCTTGTAAGCCGTTTTCTCAGGAATATAGCGATGCGCAATGGCACTGAGCGCGAACAGGGGCACCAGCAGCGTCGTCACGTTCATGCCGTATTGCGGCAGATCCCACGGCGCAAAGAAGAGACCCTGCGTCAACAGTCCGAGCGCCAGGCCTATGGCCGCCGGCGCCGCGCCGAACATGAGGAAGAGCGTCGAGCCCAGGATCAGGTGGACCTCGGACACACCGATCGGATAGTGCGGAAACACCTCGAAGAAGCTGAATACGAGGGCTGCCGCGATCAGGCTGCGAATTCCCAGGGGGATGATCCCGTCCTGTTTGATCGAATTCAATGCCACCTTCGCCGTATAGCCAAACACCCCGATCGCCGTAGCGTAACTCAGTGTCATTTTGGCGCCTTCAACAATACCTGGTTCAATATGCATGGTGTTTCCTCCTTTGTGCACTCGCTAACGAATCTTGTTGCCCAGCCCCAGCCAGGTAACGACCAGTAATCCAGACAGAATGACCGACAGACTGCTCCACTTCCATGTGCGCCAGCCTGCGCCGCACGCCCATGTGGCAGAACCTTGCCTGTCGATCAACGTCAAACTACGACACGTGCTCGATGGTCCATAAACATTCTCGAATATGCCGATTCACTACCGCTCAGCCCCCGTCCAGGCAGGTTCGGTCATAATGAAAAGCGTATGTCGATCTGCTGCTCTGTCTTAGGAACATCGATACAAATCGTATGTTCACAACAATGGACTAACTGGATATAGTTTTCCAAGTCTTTATTCCGATTAGTGCTATAAGGTTTGGCTATGCAACAACGCAATCTCATCTTCCCTCGCTCCATTCGCTACCTGATCGCGGTGGCGGATATGCAGAGCTTCACGCGCGCCGCGGAATTGCTGTTCGTTTCACAGCCCACGCTGTCGCAGCAGATCAAGCACCTGGAAGATTTGCTCGACGTGCAGTTGCTGGATCGGTCCGGACGGTCAGTGCAACTGACTGCCGCCGGCGAGGTCTATCTGCACTATGCCCGCCGCGCCTTGCGCGAACTGGACGAAGGAAAGCGGGCCATCCATGAGCTGCAGGACCTGAGCCGCGGTTCGCTGCGCCTGGGAATGACGCCCATCACCGACCACCTGGTCAGTCCCCTGCTGGAATCCTTCAATACCCGCTATCCCGGGATCACCGTCAGCACACGCGAACTGCCGCAGGATGCCGTCGAGGCCGACGTGGCAGAGGGAAATCTCGATATTGGTATCGCTTTCTCCAACGTACTCTCGACCGTCGCCCGCTCGAACGAGATCGACACCCATGTCCTGTTCACCGAAACGCTGAACCTGGCCGTCGGCAAGGCGCACCCCCGCGCCGGGCAGACCGAATCGTTGAGCCCGCAGGTACTGGAAAACGAGTCGCTGGTATTGCTCAACACCGATTTTGCGCTGCGGCGCCATATCGACCTGTATTGCCTGGAACATGGCATTACGCCGCGTATCGCGATGGAAACCAATTCGCTCAGCGTCATCGTCGAAGTCGCCCGCCTCGGCCGGCTTGCCACCATCCTGCCCCACAGCATCATCTGTTCGCAGCAGGGCCTCCATCCGGTGATGCTGCAACCCGACATGCCGCACCACACGATTACCCTGATCTGCCGCAAAGCCGGCTACAAGAGCCCGGCCTGTACGGCATTTGGCGTGCTGGCCACACTCTGGTGCCATAACCGCCCCGGTGCCAGCAAAAACGCGCTCGCGGAGTTCGGCGCCGATTTCGATTCCCTGCTCGAAGAATCCACTTCGGACGAATAGCCGTTTCAGGCACGCCGCCATCCCGGCTGCGACCTCGCGCAGACGGCCCAATCCGTCCGGCCCCGCCACCGTGCATCCCATACGCCGGCTGGGAAATTGCCTCTCCGGACGACGTGCCGGCCCACCATAAGCCGTTCCTATCGGCACAATCGAAAGAAGGTCTTGGACAAGCATTTTTGCCTGGCCCATAGTCCGATGCGAAGGCGACTGACGAATGAGCTTGAGCGACCGCGCGACCGCCTGCAGTGATCACGAAGGCGCAGCGCAAGTCCGGCACTGAAAACCCATCTCGTCAAACGCCGTCGCCCGAACCTCGGAACCAGGCTTCGATCCATCGGGTAAAACACGTGTTTCTACATGGAGAACGGGCATGAAAATCGAGCTGGCCGAACCCTACCGCGATACCGAGCAGGGGCGCGAAGCGGAATCGCTCCTGCTTCCCTGTGTGCAATGCGGCCAATGCACCTTTACCTGCCCGACCTTCCGGCTGCTCGACGACGAGTGGGACGGGCCGCGGGGGCGCATTTATCTCATCAAGCAGTTCATGGAGGGCAAGGAACCCACCCCGGACACGCTTGAGCTGCCGGCCTATTCCCTCAGCACCCTTGAAGGCCGGACGCTCAGCGCCAATCTGCAACTCCATCTCGATCGCTGCCTTGGCTGCCGGTCCTGCGAAACCAGCTGCCCGCAGGGCGTCCGCTATGGACGTCTGCTCGATATCGGGCGAGAGCTGGTCGAAAAGGAATCCCCCCGTCCGCTCAAGGAGAAACTGGCCCGCCGTGCGCTGCGTGCCGTGGTGCCCTACCGTTACCGGTTCACGGCGTTGCTACGCACAGGGCAGGCCCTGCGACGCTTCCTGCCGGATGAGCTTCGCGCGCGGATCCCGCAGCGGCGCCAAGCCGGCGTCTGGCCCGATCGGCCGCATGGCAGGCGCATGCTGATCTGGCAGGGATGCGTGCAGCCCGGCCTCGCGCCCGACATCAATGCCGCATCTGCGCGCGTGCTGGATCGCTTCGGAATCCGGCTGATTCCGGCCAGCGACGGCTGTTGCGGTGCCCTGAGCCATCACATGGCCGAGACGAACGAAGCGCGTGTCTTCATGCGCAAGAACATCGACGCCTTGTGGCCGCACATCGAGGCGGGTGCCGAAGCCCTCGTGCTCACTGCAAGCGGGTGCGGCATGCACTTTCGCGAATACGGCCAGCTGCTGCACGACGATCCCCAATACCGCGACAAGGCAGCCCGCATTTCGGAACTGACCCGGGACATCGCGGAAATCGTCGCCGAGGAATGGAAGGACGACCCGCTTCACGCCCTGCCCGCACCCCAGAAGCCGCGGCGCATCGTCTTCCAGTCATCCTGCAGCCTGCAGCATGGCGAAAAACTGAACGGCGTGGTCGAAAAACTGCTGAAGCGCGCCGGGTTCAAGCTCCTTCCCGTTCGCTATCCTTTCATGTGCTGCGGTTCGGCAGGGGCCTACTCTCTGCTGCAGCCTACGCTCTCGGAATCGTTGCGCGAGCGCAAGCTGGAAACCCTGCTGGTCAGTCGCCCGGAGGCCATCGCAACGGCCAATATCGGCTGCCTGACCCATCTGGCCCTGGCGTCGCCGATACCAGTCAGCCATTGGATCGAATTGCTGGACGAAACATTCCAGGAAGCAGATTCCCAGCTACACGGTAACCCTGAGCCGCACATGAACCCGGCGTCCGCCAACGCCCATTCTTGACACAAGGAACGGCCCGTCTCCGAAGCGGGCACACCAAGATCATTCGATAAAAACGATCTCAGCAGGAAAAACAAGGGAATGAAGACAACAACAAGAATCGTGAGCCTCTTCGTATTGCTCATGTCCGGCCAATGGCCCGTGTCGGCGCTGGGCGCGCACCCCCTCCTGACGGAGGACACCGGCACCCAGGGCACCGGCCATCTTCAACTGGAATTGACGCACGATCTCAGCCACACGAAGGACGACTCCACCAACACGCGCGATCAGCGCATCAATACCGTTGTATCCATTGGCCTCACGGACACCCTCGATGTGATCGCCTCCCTGCCGCATGAGCGTCAGACCGATCGGCTGGCCAGCGCAGACACCACTGTCCAGGGATTTTCGGATATGGAGATTGCCGCCAAGTGGCGTTTCTACGACGAAGGCGCGCTGAGTTTCGCCCTGCGCCCCGGGCTGGGGTTGCCGACCGGAGACGAGGACAGAGGGTTGAGTGCGGGACACGTCACGCCCAGCCTGTTCGCCGTGATGACCTATGCAGGCGAGCCCTGGACCTTTCATGTGCACCTCGGCTATACACGCAACATCCACGACGGAACGGACGAACGGAATCACATTTACCACGCCTCGGTTGCCGCGGAATACGCGCTGGGCGAATCGCTGCGACTGGTGGGCGACGCCAGCGTGGAAAACAGCGCCGCCCGTTCGGGCCATCCCAACGAGGGTTCCATGGTGCTAGGACTGGTCTATTCCGTCACCCCGAATCTGGATATCGATCTCGGATACCGCAAGGGCCTGACCCATTCGGCCGCGGATTCGGCATTGCTGACCGGCCTGGCCATCCGCTTTTAGCGGCATGCCGCACGCAGGAAAAGCTTTTATACTGCCCGGTTGATTGTTGCTGGGCAGCACGACCATGACGCACCCTTTCCACATCGTTGACGTTTTTGCAGAACGGCCCTACGCCGGGAATCAACTGGCAGTGGTCACCCACGCCGACGATCTCGCCGACGAAACGATGCAGCAGATCGCGACCGAGATGAATTTCTCGGAAACGACTTTCGTCTACACTACCCCGGAGCGCGATGGTGGCCACCGGGTCAGGATATTCACGCCTGCACGGGAAATCGCCTTTGCCGGGCACCCGATCCTCGGGACGGCCTGGGTCATCCGGGAACAGATTGCACCCGGCTCCTCGGCGCCGGTACGTCTGAATCTTGCGGTTGGCCAGATCCCCGTCACGTTCGAAACCGCTGCCGACGAAGCCGAAACCGCATGGTTTCACGCCCCCCAGGTGACGTCCGGGGCGACATCCGACCGCGAACCCGTTGCGGCGGCGCTGGGCATCTCGCCCGATGACATCGAGACGACGTCCCCCATCCAGCAGATGACCGCCGGCATTTCAGCCATGATCGTGCCCTTGCGCAGCCTCGATGCGCTACGCCGCTGCAAACTGGATCTCGACGCCTTCGCGCCATTGGCCAGGCAAGGCCTTCCTTCGCTCGTGTACCTGTTCTGCCGCGAGACGCATCACGCCCGCAACGACCTGTGCGTCAGGTTCTTTTTCGAGGCGCACGGCGTACGCGAGGATCCGGCGACGGGCAACGGGGCCGCCTTCCTCGGCGCCTATCTCCTGGAACATCCGATTCTCCCCGGATCCAGCCTGTCGCTGCGCATTGAACAGGGATATGAAATGAACCGGCCTTCCCTGGTGAGGCTGCGTGCCGGCACGGCCGACGGAACCCCTGAAGTGAGTGTGGGCGGACGCGTGATTCCCGTCATCCAGGGGGACCTGCTTTGACGCGGAAACCCTGTCGAATCAGCCGGTTTTTTCGCGACCGACTCGCCCCCGCGGCTTGGGATCGCGCATAAATCGGATATGCTGAAAAGCTACGTCTTCTGATCGCACCATGAAAGACAACATCCATCCCCTGATCCAGCACACGCCACCCGATTCGGGCAACGTCAGCATCCCGGCGCTGCGCGTGCTGTCGGAAATCACCACCAGCCTGTCCACCGATTCCAACGTCGAACAGCTGCTGGGGCGCTTCCTGTCGACCATGATCCGGCTGGCGGGCGCCCAGGCAGGGGCGGTGCGCGTCATCACCGACGACCGCACGCACTTGCGGCTGATCGGCTCGGTGGGGCTGCCGCCCGAACTGGTCGAGCACGAAAGCATCGTCAGCGTCGATTGCGGCGTATGCGGCAAGGCCGCGCGCGAGGTGACGGTGAGCAGCTGGAACAACGTCGCCTTCTGCAAGCGGCAAGCCAACGACGCCTATTTCAGCGACAGCTGCAACACCGTGGTCGCGGTGCCGCTGATGCACAAGAACCAGGTCATGGGCGTCTACAACCTGTTCCTCGAAGAAGGCAAAACCGTTCCCGAGGATGTGCGCCTCTTGTTCCGCTCGATCAGCGAGCACCTCGGCATCGCATTGGAAAACGCACGGCTGACGCGCGAGAACATGCGCATCTCGCTGATGAACGAGCGCCAGATGCTGGCCAACCAGATCCACGATTCGCTGGCGCAGACGCTGGCCTACGCCAAGATGCGGCTCACCGTATTGAGCGACGCCATGCGCCACGAGGATTATCCCAAGGCCAATCGTTACCTCGGCGACGTCGAGGAAGCGGTCGACCTCGCCTACGCCGACCTGCGCGACCTCATCACCCAGTACCGCGACCGCATCAACCCGCGCGGCCTGGTGCCGGCGATCCAGGAAATGGCCAAGAGCTTCCGCAAGAAGGCCAATGCCGACGTCGATTTCCTCAATCTGGTGCAGGACGTCTCGCTGTCGCCCGACGAGGAGATCCAGGTCTTCCACATCATCCAGGAATCGCTCTACAACATCGCCAAGCACGCCCGCGCGCGCCATGTCGTCATCACCTTCGACCTCGAAAACGGCCAGTACATCGTCAACGTCGCCGACGACGGCGTCGGCGTGCAGAAGAAGAACGACGAATCGTCCACCCTGGGCAAGAGCTTCGGCCTGACCATCATGCGCGAGCGGGCAGCCAAGCTGAACGGCAAGCTCAGCGTGGAATCCCGCCCGGCCGGCGGCACCGTCATCCGCCTCGTCTTCCCGCAACGCGCCGCATCCCATCAGCACAGCGAGCACCCCGCATGAGCCTCACCCGCATCATCCTCGTCGACGACCATACCCTGTTCCGCAAGGGACTGGCCGAGTTGCTCGAGCAGAGCGGCAGCATCGAAGTCACCGCCTTCACCGGCAATCCGGACGATGTATCCAGGCTGCTGCGGGCGCATCGCCCCGACGTCCTCATTCTCGACCTCAACATGCCGGGAACGGACGGCATCACGCTGATGCAACAGTTGCGTGCGGAGGACTTCGACCTGCCCATCCTCATCCTCACCCTGTCGGAAGCCGAGGACGACCTCGCGCGGGCGCTGCGTGCCGGCGCCAATGGCTATCTGCTGAAAAGCATGGAACCCGACGAAGTGGTCGACGCCATCCTGCGCGCCCAGCGCGGGGAGACCGTCGTCGCGCCTGCCATGACCGCCAAGCTGGTCAAGCTGTACGACCAGAAAGGCCAGGACGCCGGCTCCCTGCTCGACGCCCTGACCCCGCGCGAACGCGAAATCCTCACCCACCTGTCGCGCGGCGAAAGCAACAAGGCCATCGCCCGGACCCTCGACATCAGCCACGACACCGTCAAGCTGCATGTCCGCCACATCCTCGCCAAGCTGAACCTGTCGTCGCGGGTGGAAGCGGCGGTGTTTGCCGTCGAGCACCGGGTCGCACCCGGCGGGAGAAACGAAGGGCGCTAGCTGGCCGGGACACCGACCATCCGGCCGGGGAATGTTGCGGAGTCCCTCATAGATACGAGGCTTATGGTGTCGCTTGCGCCGCGGCTGCAGCAAGTTCCTCCGGTTCCGGTTCCGGTTCCGGCTGCGCCAGCACCAGGCTGATCAAGGTCTGTCCAATCTGGGGCTTGATGGTCCCTTCGACCGTGAAGACCTGAAGCGCGCCCTCTTCGGTGATCAGGAACAGCGGCTGCACCTGGCCATACTGGGCTTTCAATTCCTCGAAGCCGAATTCCTCGCTCAGCCGGGTTTTCTTGACCACGGCCTCATCGGTGAACCACCGAGTCAAGGCTGCGTGCGTCATGTCCTTGCCAAACAGGAAACGACCCCGCAGATGACGTGAATGGGCCGCAAGCTGTTTCTCGTCCTCGGGCATCAGCTGGTAGGCCTGCGCACGCCCGAACAAGGGGGCGAAATGCAGCGCCGCCAGCGAATTGACATCGTCGTTGCTGGTCATGGCCATGAGTTTCCCGATCCCGCTGATCTCGACACGGTCCAGTACGGTGTCGGAAAAGATGCTGGCATAAAAGGCCGGGATGCCGGCCATGCGTGCCGCCGACACGTTGTGCTGGCTGTTGTCCACCAGCATGACGGGATAGCCTTCATCCAGGAGGACCTTGGCCATTTCGCGAACCCAGAAGCGTCCTCCCAGAAAGAGGACGCCTTGCGGCTCGGCCTTGGCCAGGCCGAGCCGCCGCGCGACCAGCGGCGCAGTCAGGCCATACAGGGCTACGGTTCCGATGATGACGAAGAAGGTCTGCGGAACCAGCACATCCGCGTTTGCCAGCCCCACCTCCTCCATGCGCAATGCGAACACCGACGCCACGGCAGCAGCGACGATGCCGCGCGGCGCCATCCATGAGATGAACAGCTTCTCGCGAAAACTGAGCTTGCTTCCCAGCGTGGAAGCAAAGACGGCGGCCGGCCGCGCAATGAACACCAGGACCAGGAAAAACGCAAAACTGGCGACCCCGATCTGGTCGAGGTCCGACGGCTTGAGGTGGGCGGCCAGCAGGATGAATACGCCCGCGATCAGCAATACCCGCAGGTTTTCCTTGAACTCGACGATGTGATGAATCGGGACGGCTTTCTGGTTGGCCATGGCAAATCCCATGATCGTCACGGCCAGCAGGCCCGACTCGGACTGCAGCAGGTTGGCGCCGGTAAAGACCGCGACGACGAACATGACGGCCACCGGGTTTTGCAGGGAATCGGGAATCAGGTCCCGTTTCAGGCACAGTCCCAGGATCAGTGCGCCCAGCAGGCCGACCAGCGTCCCGAAGGCGACGGTTTTCAGTACGCCAGTTGCCACGACCATTCCATGTTCGGCCCCCGAGTAGGCCGTGACCTGAAACACCAGTACCGCGAGCATGGCGCCGATCGGATCGATGACGATCCCTTCCCATTTCAGGATGGCGCCGCTCTGGCCGGTCGGCCGGATGAAGCGCAGCATCGGTCCGATGACCGTGGGGCCGGTGACCACCAGCACCGCGCCCAGCAGGATCGCCAGCGACCAGTCGAGCCCGAGTATCCAGTGCGCCGCCAGCGTGCCGATGACCCAGGTAATGCCCGCTCCCAGCGTGACCAGCCAGGCCACCACGCCGCCGATGGCGCGAAACTCCTTCACCGACAGGCTGAGACCGCCTTCGAACAGGATCACCGCGACCGCGAGCGAGACCACCGGATACAGCAGCGATCCCAACAGCTCGCCGGGATGGATCCAACCCAATATCGGCCCGGCCACGATCCCGAATACCAGAAGCAACAGGATCGAGGGGATGCGCACGCGCCAGCCCAGCCACTGGGCGGCAATACCCAGGATGACGACGGCACTGAGGCTGACCAGGGCGTGTTCAACCATGCATTACGCCCCATTCTCTCGACATGGTGCTCGGCATCCGTTCAGGACCAGACACCCGGCTTCGGAGTAAAACTGTCCAGCACGCGCAGGTAGCTCGCGCGCGCGACGAGCGAGGGATCGGGCAGGTTCTTCTGGCTCATGCTGCCCTTCAGCTCGGCGATCGAGGCGTATTCCTTTTCCTCCATCCAGTTCTGCATCGCCGCGAGAATCCCGGTCAGCTTGTCGGGACCGTGCTGCAGCAGGCATGAGGCCAGGTGCACGACGTCGGCGCCGGCCAATAAGAGTTTCAGTGCCTCACTCTCGCTATGGACGCCGCCGGTGGCGGCAAGCGTCAGGCGGGTGCGGCCGTACAAGATAGCGATCCAGCGGATGCGCAACAGGGCCTCTTCGGCCGACGAGAGATGCAGCTGGTCGGTCATGTGCATCTCGTCGAGATCGATGTCGGGCTGGTAGAAACGATTGAACACGGCGACGCCATTCGCGCCGGCCGCTTCGAGTTGGCGCACGAAATGCGGCAGCGACGAAAAGAAAGGCGACAGCTTCATGATAATGGGCAGGCTCACCACGCGACGCAGTTCGGTCAACAGGTCGATGTAGCGCGCCTCGACGGCTTCGCCTGCGGCGTGCATGTCGGCGGCGACGTGGTAGACGTTGAGTTCGAGCGCATCGGCGCCGGCCTGTTCCAGTGCACGCCCGAGTTCCACCCAGCCCGACGGCGACACGCCGTTGAGGCTCGCCACCACGGGAATCTCCAGGCGCCGCTTGAGCTGGTGCAGGTGCGACAGATAACGCTCGAGGCCGCCCCGGAACTCGCCATGGCCGGGTAGAAAACTTTCCGCTTCGCCATGGCCGATGTCGGCATGCAACAGGAAGCGGTCGAGCATCGCGTCCTCCGCGCAGAGTTCCTCCTCGAACAGCGAATACATCACCAGCGCGGCCGCCCCGGCGTCCTCCAGCCGCAAAGCGGTGTCGAGGTCGCGCGACAGCGGCGAGGCCGAGGGCACCAGCGGATTCTTGAGCGTGAGGCCGAGATAGTCGGTGGAAAGGTCGATCATGTCAGGCTCCGGATTTGGATTCGTCGGCATGGCCCTGCGCCATGTCCTGATAGGCCTTGTAGCGCCGGTCGGCTTCCTGCTGGGCCTGCTCCAGGAAGTGCTGCGCCGCCTCGGGATGGCTGCGCTGCAACATGGCGAAGCGGGTCTCCGATTCCATGAAGACCTTGACCGGCTGGCTGGGCGCCGCGGAGTCCAGTTTGAAGGGATTGGCGCCGGCTTCCGCCAGTCGCGGGTCGAAGCGGATGAGTGGCCAATGTCCGCTCTTCACTGCGAGTTCCTGCTGGCGCTGGTTGTAGAGCATGTCGTAGCCATGGGCGATGCAGGGACTGTAGGCGACGATGAGCGAGGGGCCGGCATACGACTCGGCTTCGTGGAACACGCGCAGGGTCTGCACGTCCTTGGCGCCATACGCCGCCGTCGCCACGTACACGTGGCCATAATCGGTGGCAATTTTGGCGAGATCCTTCTTCGCAGTGGCCTTGCCGCCGGCGGAAAACTTGGCGACCGCGCCGATCGGCGTGGCCTTGGAAGTCTGGCCGCCGGTGTTGGAATAGACCTCGGTATCGAGCACCAGGATGTTGACGTCGTAGGGCAGCGCGAGCACGTGATCGAGGCCGCCGTAGCCGATGTCGTAGGCCCAGCCATCGCCGCCGATGATCCACACCGAGCGGCGGATCAGCCATTCGGCGACGCTGGCGAGCGCCGGCGCGCGTGGGTGCCGCGAAGACGCCAGTTTTTCGAGCAGCCGTGCTACACGCTGGCGCTGCGCGACAATTTCCGCCTCTTCGCGCTGGTCGGCTGTGACGAGTGCGGCGGCAAGATCGCCGCCGATCTCCGTGGCCATTTCCTTGACCAGCTGCTGTGCGTAGCCCATCAGCTGGTCGGCCGCCAGCCGCATGCCGAGACCGAATTCGGCGTTGTCCTCGAACAGCGAATTGCTCCACGCCGGGCCGCGTCCCGCGCCGTTCACCGTATAGGGCGTGCTCGGGAGGTTGCCGCCGTATATCGACGAGCAACCCGTGGCGTTGGCGACCAGCATGCGGTCGCCGAACAACTGCGTCGCAAGGCGGATGTAGGGTGTCTCGCCGCAGCCTGCGCAAGCGCCGGAAAACTCGAACAGCGGATCGAGCAACATGGCACCCGGGAGGGTGTTGTGCTTCACCGCGCCACGATCGAACTCGGGCAGGCGCAGGAAGAAGGCGAAGTTGTCGCGTTCCTGCTCGCGCAGCGGCGCAACCGGCGCCATGTTCACGGCCCGGCGGGAGACGTTCGACTTGTCGTGGATCGGGCAGGCTTCGACGCAATCGCCGCAGCCGGTGCAGTCTTCCGCTGCCACCTGATAACTGATGTGAGTCCCGGCAGGGAACTCTTTGCTCTTCGCCGGTACGTGCTTGAAGGTCGGCGGCGCCTCCTTGACCGCCTCGGCCACGAACGCGCGCGCGCGGATCGCCGAATGCGGGCAGACGAATACACACTTGCCGCACTGGGTGCAGAGGTCGGCCTCCCACACCGGGATCTCCAGCGCGATGTTGCGTTTCTCGTATTGCGCGGTGCCGAGCGGATAGCTGCCGTCGGCCGGCAGGCGGGACACCGGCAGCGCATCGCCGTGGCCGTGGTAGATCGGCAGCGTCAGATCGCGCACGAAGTCCGGATAGGCAACGGGCATCCCGGTTTCGGCAGGCTGCCCGGGCGCCACGCTTGGGGCTCGCTGGGCGGGAATCGCAACCTGGTGCAGTCTGGACAAGGTCATGTCGATGGCGCGGTAATTCAACTCGACCAGCCGGCGGCTCTTCTTGCCGTAGGTCTTGTCGACCGCCTGCTTGATCGCAGCGATCGCCTCGTCCTTCGGCAGAATGCCGGAGATGGCGAAGAAGCAGGTTTGCATGATGGTGTTGATGCGCCGTCCCATGCCCGCCTCCGCGGCGACGGCGTAGGCGTCGATCGTCCACAACTGCAGACGTTTCTCCCGCATCTGTGCGCGCAATGTCTGTGGCAGCGTATCCCATACCTGGTCCGGCGGCGCGGGCGTATTGAGCAGGAAAACCCCGTCGGGCGCGGCGTGTTCGAGCAGTTCATAGCGGTCGACGAACATGGGCTGGTGGCAGGCGACGAATCCGGCCATGCCGGGCTCGACCAGATAGGTGGACCGGATGGGTGCCGGACCGAAACGCAGATGCGACACCGTGACGGCACCGGATTTTTTCGAATCGTAGACGAAATAGCCCTGGGCCTGCAGGTCGGTGGTCTCGCCGAGGATCTTGATCGAATTCTTGTTGGCCGACACCGTGCCGTCGGCGCCAAGTCCCCAGAATACGGCGTGCTGCAATTGCCGCGATGCATCGGTGCGGAAACGGGTGTCCCATGGCAGCGACAGATGGGTGAGATCGTCGTGGATGCCGACGGTGAACTGGCGCTTGGGCGACGTCTTCAGTAGTTCATCGAACACTGCCTTCACCATGCCTGGGGTGAACTCCTTGCTGGCAAGCCCATAGCGGCCACCGATCACGCGCGGCATGCTGCGCAGGCCATCTGCCGATGCCTGCGCCAGCGCGCCGAGCACGTCCTTGTAGAGCGGTTCACCGTCGGCGCCAGGTTCCTTGCAGCGGTCGAGTACGGCAATGGATTTCACGTTGGCCGGCAGCGCGGCCAGAAGTGCCGCCGGCGAGAATGGCCGGTACAGTCGCACCTTGAGCACCCCCACCTTTTCGCCACGCGCGACGAGATGCTCGACGGTCTCGTGCACGGTCTCGGCGCCGGACCCCATCAGTACGATCACCCGCTCGGCATCCGTGGCCCCGACATAGTCGAACAGCGTGTACCGACGTCCGGTGAGTTCGCCGAAACGATCCATCGCGTCCTGCACGATGCCGGGGAAGGCATCGTAGTAGGGATTGGCGCGCTCGCGCGACTGGAAGAACACGTCAGGATTCTGCGAGGTACCGCGCAGCACCGGATGCTCCGGCGACAACGCGCGTGCCCGATGCGCTGCCACCAGGCTGTCATCGATCATCGCGCGCACGGTTTCCGCATCGACCGCAGCGATTTTTGCCACCTCGTGCGAGGTGCGGAAACCATCGAAGAAATGGATCACGGGAATGCGTCCCGCCAGGGTCGCCGCCTGCGCGATTACCGCAAAGTCCTGTGCCTCCTGCGGGGAATTGGCAGCAAGCATGGCGCAACCGGTGGCGCGGCAGGCCATGACGTCCGACTGGTCACCGAAGATGGACAGTGCGTGCGTCGCCAGCGTGCGCGCCGCAACATGCAATACGAAGGGCGTCAACTCGCCGGCGATCTTGTAGAGGTTGGGAATCATCAGCAGCAGGCCCTGGCTGGCCGTGAAGCTGGTCGCCAGCGCGCCGGAGGTGAGTGCGCCATGCAGTGCCCCGGCGGCACCGCCTTCCGACTGCATCTCGATGATTTTAGGCACTGCCCCCCACAGGTTGGGCCTGCCTTGCGAGGCCCATTCGTCCGCCCACTCGCCCATGCTGGATGCCGGGGTGATGGGATAGATCGCGATCACCTCGTTGCCAAGGTAGGCCATGCGGGCAACGGCTTCGTTGCCGTCAATGGTGAGTGTCGTGGTCATAAGGGACTCTTACAGGATAACTCCGTCCTTTATTCTAGACGCGACGCGCGAATGGGCCAGCCTCCCCGTGACGATAAACGCATCGGGAAATGAATTTGCATCCAGTACACTGACTCCTCTTGTTCGCTGCAGCCCTGCCTGCACACTGCCATGCCCCACAGCGTCGAACTCATCACCACCATTGCTGCCGCGCTTGGCCTGGCGCTGATATTCGGTTTCATTGCCGTTCGCTTGCGGCTGCCCGCACTGGTCGGTTATCTGCTGGCCGGCATCGTGATCGGCCCCTACACCCCGGGCTTCGTGGCGGATACCGCGCTCGCGGGCCAGCTCGCGGAAATCGGGGTCATGCTGCTGATGTTTGGCGTGGGCCTGCATTTCTCGCTCGACGACCTGCTGTCGGTGAAGAAGATCGCCCTGCCCGGCGCCGTAGTCCAGATTGCCGTGGCGACTGCGATGGGCGTAGCACTGGCCAGCTGGTGGGGCTGGAATCTGATGGCCGGCATCGTGTTCGGCCTGTCGCTGTCGGTCGCGAGTACGGTGGTGCTGCTGAAGGCGCTGGAAAGCCTGGGTGCGCTGGCCACGCCGAACGGCCGCATCGCAGTGGGCTGGCTGATCGTGGAAGACCTGGTGATGGTGATGGTGCTCGTATTGCTGCCGCCGCTGGCCCAGGTGTTCGGCAACACCCCTGGGACGACAAGTGGTCATTCGCTGGTGGCTACGTTGGCGATCACGCTCGGAGAGGTTGCGCTGTTCATCGGATTGATGCTGGTCGTTGGGCGGCGCTTTTTCCCCTGGCTACTGTGGCAGGTGGCCCGCACCGGCTCGCGCGAACTGTTCACGCTGTGCGTGGTGGCTGCTGCACTCGGTATTGCCTATGGTTCGTCCGTGCTGTTCGGCGTCTCTTTTGCGCTGGGCGCATTCTTTGCCGGCATGGTGCTGCGCGAATCGGCGTTGAGCTACCGGGCCGCCGAGGAAACATTGCCGTTGCGGGATGCTTTTGCCGTACTGTTCTTCGTCTCGGTCGGCATGTTGTTCGATCCGAGCGTATTGCTGAAGCAGCCGCTGCAAGTACTCGCCGTGGTTGCCATCATCGTGTTCGGCAAGTCATTGGCGGCGTTTCTGCTGGTACTGGCGTTCCGCTACCCGCTCAATACCGCGCTGACCGTCTCGGCGAGCCTCGCGCAGATCGGCGAATTCTCCTTCATCCTGGCCGGCCTGGGCGTGATGCTCGGGGTGCTGCCTGCCGAGGGGCAAAGCCTCATTCTGGCCGGCGCGCTGATTTCGATTGCGCTCAATCCGCTGGTGTTTACGGTCATCGAGCCTGCACAGACGTGGATCCGCGCACGTTCGAAACTGGCGCGCACACTGGAGCAACGCGACGACCCGCTGGCCGAACTGCCCGCCGACGTCACGTCGCACACGCTCACCGGCCACATCGTACTGGCGGGATACGGCCGCGTCGGCCGTCATATCGCGGAAGCACTCGATACCCAGGGCCAGCCCTATGTGGTTGCCGAACAGCAGCGCGAGGAAGTGGAAAAACTGCGTACCCGCGGCATTCACGCCGTTGTCGGGGACGCCTCCGAACCGGCCGTCCTGATCCAGGCACACATCGCACGCGCGCTGATGCTGGTCATCGCCATTCCCGATGCCTTCCAGGCGCGCAAGATGATCGAGATCGCCCGCACGCTCAACCCACGCATCCACATCCTGGTGCGTAGCCATTGTGAAGACGAAGCTGCGCTGCTACGGCGCGAGCAAAGCGTGGATGTCCTGGTGGGGGAACGTGAGCTGGCGAACAGCATGGTGCGCCACGTGAGCGAATGCATGAAGGGACCGGCCGAGGCACACGTCTAAGTGCGCCGCCTTTCGATCCGATATTCGGCCGCGGTAGCCGGCCGGCCCTGGAACCGCGTATCGGCCGAACGATTCAGCGCAAGTGATCCACCGCCTCGAGAGGGGTGGGATGGGCCTGCTCGCTGTGCAGCTCGGGCTGGTACCAGCCGAGCTTCTCGCGCAGCTTGACCACATTGCCGACGATGATGAGTGTCGGCGCCTTGAGCCCGGCCTGCTCGGCCAGCTTGGGCAACGTGGTGAGATCGCCGGTAATGACGCGTTGCGTCGGCAGCGTGCCATGCTGGATGATGGCCGCCGGCGTGTCGGCGGTCAGGCCATGCTTGATCAGCGCCTCGCACAACAGCGGCAGGCCTTTCAGCCCCATGTAGATCACGATGGTCTGGTCCTTGCGCGCGATGCCCTCCCAGTTCATGTTGAAGGTGTTTTCCTTCAGATGTCCGGTAACGAAAGCAACCGACTGCGCGTAATCGCGATGCGTAAGCGGAATCCCGGCGTAGGACGCCACACCGGCGGCGGCGGTGATGCCCGGCACCACCTGGAACGGCACGCCGTGCTCGACCAGGGTTTCGATCTCCTCGCCGCCGCGGCCGAAGATGAAGGGGTCGCCGCCCTTGAGCCGCAGCGTGCGCTTGCCTTCCTTGGCCAGACGCACCAGCATCAGGTTGATCTCTTCCTGCGGCACGGCGTGGTCGTCCCGCTCCTTGCCGACGTAGATGCGCTCGGCGTCGCGGCGGCACATGTCGAGGATGGGCGGCGAGACCAGGCGATCGTAGACGATCACGTCGGCCTGCTGCATCAGGCGCAGGGCGCGGAAGGTGAGCAGGTCGGGATTGCCCGGGCCGGCACCGACCAGATAGACTTCGCCGCGGCTGATCGTATGCTCGGCGCCGTCCCGGATCATGGCCTGGAGTTGCGCCTCGGCCTCGACGTCGCGGCCGGAGAACACCATTTCGGCGACCGGCGAGAGGAACACTTTTTCCCAGAACGCGCGACGCTGTTCCGGCTTGATCGCAGCACGCACGCGATCCTTGTAGCGCGAAGCCAGTGCGCTCAGGCGACCGTAGGCAGCTGGGACCAGGGTTTCCAGCCGCGCCCGCAGCATGCGCGCGAGTACCGGCGATTCGCCCCCGCTCGAGACCGCCACCATGATCGGCGAGCGGTCGATGATCGACGGCAGGATGAAGCTGCACAATGCCGGCTTGTCGGCCACGTTGACCGGGATGTGGCGCGCGCGCGCGGCGTCGGCGACAAGCTTGGCTGCGGCCGCATCCTCCTCGACCACGATCACCGCATCCTTGCCATCGAGCAGATCGGGCGTAAAGGCATCCGCAACCCGATTCAGGCAATCGGCATGTGGCAGACGTTCAAAGCCTTCATGCAGGGCGGGGGCGGCGACATCGACGCGCGCACCGGCACGCAGCAGCAGTTCGGCCTTGCGTGCGGCAGTCTCGGAACCGCCCACCAACAGGCAGTGGCGGTCGCGCAGGTCGAGGAAAATCGGCAGGTAGTTCATGGGATTTACTCGGTGGTCGCAGCATCGTCGCCCGACTCGGCGGGTCCGTCTTCTGCCGAATAGGGTGGGATAAAGATGAAGCGCATGTCGCCCGGTTTCATTTCGACGAAATCGAGCGTCACACCCTGCAGATACGGCGTGCTGGATGCGGCGATCAGGATTTCGATCCCATTGATGACGAGATGTTCGTCGGCCTCGCGTTCGGTATCGAAACCCATGCCATAGTTCACGCTGCCGTCGTCCTCCTGGTAGGCAGCCACCCGCAGGATCATCTCGAATACATCGGGATTGTTGTTGGCGGCACGAATCTGCGCGGCCGCAGCGTCGGTGATCTTGATCATGGGTTTGTCCCTCGATTAATTAAGCGGCAGCGCACGCCTTATGCGCACGCACCTGGTTCAGAAAAGGCGCGATCCAGCCCTGTTCCCCGCTGCCGCGGCGATGCACGTAAGCAGCGAGAAGATTGTATTGCTGGTAGCCGTCATGGACGCCATCGATGCCATGGCCGCGCTTGACCTGATAGGCATAGATGGAGTCGGCCGGGAGATTTTCCAGGCTGGAGTAGTGAAATTCGTGCGCGGGAATGCGCACGGATTCCCGCCAGCGATCGACACCGGTCGGCTGCAGACTGGCGTAGCCCCGTCCAACCGGACGCTCGTGCATGACCGTATCGCCCGGTACCACGCCCACCATCTCGCACGTACGGCCCTGCCAGCTGAGTCGCCGCGACAGGTACATCAGGCCGCCGCACTCGGCATAGGTGGGCAGACCCGCTTCGATGGCAGTGCGAATACTGGCGCGCAAAGGAACATTGGCTTCGAGGTCATCCATGAACACTTCTGGAAAACCGCCCCCGATAATGAGCCCATCCACCTCCGGCAGGGCATCTGCATGCAGCGTATCCAGCTCCACCAGCTCCACATTGGACGAACGGAGGCTGTCGAGATCTTCGCTGTAGTAGAACCCGAATGCCGGATCGTGCGCGATCGCCACCCGTACCCGCTCCGGGACAGCTTGCCCGGAACGTTCGGCGGGCACCACTTCACGCGCGGGTGCGCTGTCTGCGATGGCCAGCAGCCGGTCAAGATCGACCTGGGCGGCGACCCGTTCGCCCACGTGCCGGATGCGCGCCAGCGCAGCCTGCTGCTCGTTGGCCGGCACCAGGCCCAGATGACGTTCGGCGATCTGCATGCTGGCGTCGTGCTGGACGGCGCCGATCACCTCGACCTCGGTGTAATGCTCGATCACTGCGCGCAGTTTGGACTCATGGCGGTTGCCGCCGAGATTGTTGAGGATGACGCCGGCGATGCGGATGTCCGGATCGAACGCCTGATAACCCAGGATCAGCGGCGCCACCCCGCGTGTCATGCCGCGCGCGTCGATCACCAGCACCACCGGGGCGCCCAGCAACTTGGCAAGTGCGGCATTGCTGTTGCTGCCGTCGAGGTCGAGACCATCGTACAGCCCTTTGTTTCCCTCGATCAGGCTGATGCGCGCACCGGCCGCGGCACTGGCGAACTGCCGCTCGATTTCGCAGCGCTGCATCATGTGGAAATCGAGGTTGTAGCAGGGGCGCTGCGCTGCCATGCCCAGCCACAGGGGATCAATGTAATCCGGGCCTTTCTTGAACGGCTGGACCGCATGACCACGCGCATGCAGCGCGGCGCACAAACCCAGCGTGAGCGTGGTCTTGCCCGACGATTTGTGCGCGGCAGAAATGAAGACGCGGGGCATTGGAGCCCCGCGCTTGTCAGAATCGTTTGATGTGGCTTGCTGGTTCATTCCGGACGATCCCCTGCCGGACTGGCGTCCGGCAGGTTATGCATCAATGTTCCAGTTTGGCAACCGTGGCGTCGTCCAGATTGGCCGGCAGCAAACGCAGGACCTTGACGGCAAAGGTGGTGACCAGCAGCGCGATGGCCACGCCGCCCAGCCCCAGGAAGAGCTCGGCCATGGTCGGCGAATACGTGTGGATCACGCCGTCATAGAAACTGCTCTTCATCGTCATCCCCGGGAACATGTCCAGCGGGTAGGCCTGGGCACCAATGATGGTGACATACATCTGTGCAATACCGCCCAGGATGACCAGTGCACAGGCAATCATGATCCAGCTGCGCTGCCTGCCCAGGCCGCTCAGCAGGATCACCAGCGGGACGACGCAGCCGATCACGATCTGCCCCACCCAGAACAAGGTGGTGATGATGCCGCCGTCGCGCAGGATGAAGCTTTCGACGCTGCCCATCTTGGCGAAGTACAGGTTGGTCAGGTGATACACCACGACGAAGTAGAGCACTGCGGCGACAAACACCGCGAGGAGGCTCTTCAGACGCATCATCACGGCATCGCCAAGCGGCCGGCCAGTCCAGGCGTAGGCCGCGACCAGCACCATCAGGTAGATGGCCAGCCCGTAGGCGAACGACATGATGATGAACATCGGCGCCAGCATCGAAGTGCCGTACAGTTCACGTGCGACCAGAAAGCCGAACAATGAACCGGTACCGGTGGTCAGCGTCAGCCGCCAGATGAATGCCGCCGTGCCTGCCGCCTTGGAATAAGCCTTGACGTTGCGGTCCAGCATGGTCCACAGGTAGATGCCCACCAGCGCGAAGAAGCCGGAATAGAGGAACACGTTCCAGGTGAACATCGACTTGAAGTTGAAGTGCGTCATCGCCACGATCAGACGATCGGAGCGCCCGAGGTCGAGCACCAGCACCAGCAGGCCGCCCAGCATCAGTGCCAGCGCCAGGATGGCCGACAGCGGTGCTAACGGCTTGTACATCGGCTTGTTGAACACCGATGCAATCGAGGCCACGTTCAGGGCACCCGAGGCGGCCACGATCAGGAACACTGCGAACACGTGCGGCAGGCCCCAGACGATCTGGTTGTCCATGCCGGTCACCACGTGGCCGTGATGGTGCATATACAAATAGGACAGAAAGCCGAACAGGACGAAGAGGCCGATGCCCCCGAACAGCATCCAGTACTTCAGGCTGCTGCCTTCAACTTCGCGGAAAGTAATGCTTGCCATGTCGTTTTAGATTCCGTGATAGCGAACGCCGAGGTTGAGATTGAGGTCGGCCCGTACCTGCTTGGTCGGCAGTTCGCGCAGGCGCTTGGAGATCTCGCTTTCGGGGTCGTTCATGTCGCCGAACACCAGGGCGTTGTGGCCCGAGGCCGTACACGCTTCGACACATGCCGTCGTGCCGTCGCCGCGATCGACCTTCTGCACGCAGAAAGTACAGGATTCGACGCAGCCGATGCCACGCGGCACATCCGGCTTCTGGGTATCGTTCAGGGGCTCGTGCACCAGCGAGCGCGCCTTGTAGGGGCACGCCATCATGCAGTAACGGCAACCGATGCAGGTATGGCGGTTGACCAGCACGATGCCGTCAGCACGTTTGAACGAGGCCCCGGTCGGGCACACGTCCACGCACGGCGGCTCTTCGCAATGCTGGCACATCATGGGCAGGTTGGTTTCCGCCTGCGTCAACGGGTCCTGCAATTCCAGCTTGCGGATCCACTGCGGCGCCTGCTTGGGATGCGCACTTTCAGCCACCGGGGTCCAGCCGTTTTCGGTACTGCAGGCGGACACACACTCGTCACAGCCGCTGGCGCACTTGGTCGCGTCGACCAGCATGCCCCAGCGCACCGCGCTACTGGCAGCCTGCTCTTCAGGGCGGCCATGCGCCACGTCGATCAACATCACGCCAGGGGCCAGCGTCACGCCGGCCGCTGTCACCGTGGCGGCGCTGATAAAACGACGACGCTCGGGCGAACTGGGCGTATTGTCGGACATCGATTTCATATCGTTCATTGGGCTATCCCAGCCATCTCTTCCGCGCTGATCTTGCTATTGGCCTGGGCCGCAAGCTTGTGCGCGTAATGCGCCGTCTCAGCGTTCAAGGGGTGCATCGCCATCGAGCCCTGCGGCTTCGTGGAATGGCAGTCGAAACAATCGATTTTCACAGCCGCATAGCTGTGGCAGCTTACGCAAAAGTCGTCCTTGGACGCGGCAACGCTGCCAGTCTTTTCACTGGCATGGCAATTGATGCATTCCTTGAGGCTGTATTTCTTGGTACGGATACCTTCAAGCACAGTCTCATCGCGATGATGCAGCAGCACTTTCATGTGGTTGCGTCGCATGAAATCGTTGGGTTCGACGCACTGCTCACCCTTGACAGCCTTTGTAATCACGGGCTTGGGCGCGCCGCTGGCCTTGGGCTGGTCATCTGACCCGGCCCAAGCCAGGGCCGCAGTCGTCAACACGACCGCACCCAAGGCCAGGAGGCGTTTGATCTTGCCTGCCACGCTCAGTCACCCATACCCATGACGATGTAGCCGGTCGGGCAGACGTCGGCGCAGATATGGCAGCCGATGCACTTACCGTAGTCGGTATCGACATAACGACCGACGGTGGGGTTGTCCTTCTTCTTGACCTTGAACACGGCGGTCTGCGGGCAGTACACGACGCAGTTGTCGCATTCGAAACACTGGCCGCAGGACATGCAGCGCTTGGCCTCGTCGACGACAGCCTTGTCCGACAGGGCATGCAGACGCTCTTCGAAGTTGCCCAGCGCGCCTTCCTTGTCGAGCACGGTCACCTCGCGGATGTTGCGCGGAACATTGGGGAAGTGACCAAGGAACAGTTCGTTGTGCGGAATGATGTGGCGCGCCGAACGGTCTTCGAAGTTGTGCAGGATGTCCTTGCGCTCCGACGTACCCCAGATCTGGCCCTTGACTTCGCTGTACTCGTGGCCGGATTCGAGCCACTTGCGGATTTCGTCGAAGTGGTGGACGTCAACCTTCGGACGCTTGTCGAGTTCCTTGCCGGCCAGGTAGGCATCGATGCCATCGACGGCGATGGATGCATGGCCGATTGCGGTGGTCAGCAGGTGCGGGCGGATCACGTCGCCGCCGACGAAGATCTTCTCGCTGCCGGGGAAGCGGTAGTTCTTGTCGGCCTTGATCAGGCCATTGTTGTTGTTGAATTTCTCGAGGCCGGTAAAATCGACACCCTGGCCGATCGCGGACACGATCAGGTCGCCCGGCAGGTCACGCTCGGTGCCTTCGATGATCTTGGTTTCCTTGCCTTCCATCACGAAGTCGGCCACGCGCAGGGCGGTGGCACGGCCATTCGCGTCGACGACGACGGCAACCGGGGTCACGCCGCCGATGATCTCGATGCCTTCCTGTTGGGCATGCTCGACTTCGTGCTTGTTGGCGGCCATCTTGTCGATGGTGGCGCGGGACACCAGCACCACCTCGGCGCCTTCGCGGGCGGAGATCGAGGCAACATCGGACGCCATGTGACCGGCAATGACGTTTTCAGGACGGTCGTCGTGCGTACCGGACTTGGTGACATTACCGAGACGGCGGGCGACGGTGGCGACGTCGATCGAGGTGTCGCCACCGCCAATGACCACCACGCGGTTGCCAACGTGCTGCAGACGGCCTTCGTTGAAGGCGCGCAGGAAAGCGACGGCGGTTACGCAGTTGGGGGCCTCGGCACCGGGAACCGGCAGCGGACGGCCAGCCTGGGCGCCCATCGCCATGAAGATGGCGTCGTAATCCTTTTCCAGCTGCTCGAAGCTAACGTCGGAGCCGATACGGGTCTTCAGGCGGGTTTCCACGCCGAGGTCAATGATGCGCTTGATTTCGGCATCGAGCATTTCACGCGGGGTCCGGAAGCCGGGAATGCCGTAGCGCATCATGCCGCCGAGCTCTTCGTGCTCGTCGAAAATGGTCACGCCATGGCCGCGCAGACGCAACTGGTAGGCGGCAGCCAGGCCGGCGGGGCCGGCGCCGATCACGGCCACTTTCTTGCCGGTTTCGGCTGCCGTGGACGTGTAGGCCATGTTGTTTTCGATACCCCAGTCGCCGACAAAGTGCTCGACCGAGTTGATGCCGACGTGGTCTTCGACCTGATTGCGGTTACAGCCGGATTCGCACGGTGCGGGGCAGACGCGGCCCATCACGCCGGGGAAAGGGTTGGCTTCGGTGATGCGGCGGAACGCATATTCCTGCCAGGTCACGCCTGCGGGCGGCTTTTCGATGCCGCGCACGATATTGAGATAGCCACGGATGTCTTCACCGGCCGGGCAGGAACCCTGGCAGGGCGGCGTGGAGAGCATGTATTCCGGGCACTTGTGCGTCCAGCTCGACTGGAAAATCCTGTCCTGTGCGGAACGGAAGTCAGCGTCTGACTCGCCGTCCTTATAACGACGCCATGTAACGCCTTCGGTTTTTGCTTTGTTCGTCGTGACAGCCATGTTGGTTCTCCTAACGCCTACGTAACTAAAGATAGATAAATCGCAATCAGCCCGGTATCGAACTCAGTCCAGCTTGATCGCCTTGCTAACCAATTGATGCACACCGCCCACCATGCTCATGTCGAAGCCATATTTGGGCAAAACCTTGGTGAACTGCGCCTTGCAGATTGCGCAGATGGTGGCCATGAAGTTGACCTGGTATTCCTTGACCACATTGTTGAGTGCGGTAGCACGCGGCAACGCACCCTTGACGCGTACTTCCATCAGGTCGTCCGTCAGCACGCCGCCGCCCCCGCCGCAGCAGAACGTGGCTTCATAGATGGTGTCGTCCGCCATGTTGTGGAAGTTGTTCACCACCGACTTGATCAGTTCGCGCGGAATGGTGAACTGGCCGCCGGGCTCAGTACCCATGCGCGACGCACGGGCCACGTTGCACGAATCGTGGTAAGTCACGACCAGATCATCATTCATTGACGGATCGACCTTGATTTTGCCGGACTTGATCAGATCGTTGGTCAGTTCGCAAATATGCTGCGGCTGCGGATAGGTCGGATCGAGCTGCTTTTGCAGTTCGATCGAGAAAGGATCGTTGCCGCCATAGCCGATGCCGGTCAGCGTATTCCAGAAACTGTAGGCGACGCGCCAGGCATGGCCGCACTCGCCGACGACGATGCGTTTGACGCCAAGCTCCAGCGCGGCGTCCCTGATCCGCATGGCAACCTTGCGCATCGTTTCGTAGTTGCCGTTGAACAAGCCGAAGTTGCCCGCTTCTGCCGCATGCGTGGACAGGGTCCAGTTGATGCCCGCCGCGTGGAATACCTTGGCATAGCCGATCAGCGATTCAACATGCGGCTCGGAGAAGAAGTCGGCGGACGGCGTGATCAGCAACACTTCTGCACCTTTCACGTCGATCGGCATCTTGACCGGCACGCCGGTATCGGCTTCGATGTCCTCTTCCAGGCCTTCCAGGGTATCGATCAGCGCCGGACCTGGCAGGCCCAGGTTGTTGCCGATCTTCTGCACCTTGCCGAGAATCTCGTTGGAATACTTCTGGCCCATGCCAACGTGGTTAAGAATCTCGCGGCCAGCCATCGTGATCTCGGCCGTGTCGATGCCGTAGGGGCAGTACACCGAGCAGCGGCGACATTCCGAACACTGATGGTAGTAGCTGTACCAATCGTCGAGGATTTCCTTGGTGAGGTCTTTGGCGCCCACCAGCTTGGGAAACAGCTTGCCCGCAGTAGTGAAGTAACGGCGGTAGACCTGACGCATCAGATCCTGGCGCGCCACCGGCATGTTCTTGGGATCCGAGGTACCCAGGTAATAGTGGCACTTGTCAGTGCACGCACCGCAGTGCACGCATGCATCAAGGAAAACCTTCAGCGAGCGGTACTTGCCGAGCAGATCGCCCATCTTGTCGATTGCGCGCTCTTTCCAGTCTTCGCCCAGTTCATACGGGTATCCCATGAAGTCCTGAACCGGCTTGGGCGCAGGGAAGGACTTGATATGCGACATCACGCCTTCCCGAAGCTTGGGAATCTCGATGTCGTCTTTCATTTCCGGAATGTCAAATTCTGCAACAGCCACTTGAGTGTCCTCTGTCCGTACTTAATGTTCGTTATTCAATGCCAACGAATCAGTTGTTCTGATCGAGCCGGGCAGCCCATGCGGCCACATGGCGGTGCTCACGAGGGTTGTCAACCTGGTTGCGGGTGGGGCTGAAGAACAGACCCGGCGCATGCAGCAGTTTGCTGATCGGGAAGATCACCATCAATGACGCCACGAGCGCCAGATGCACCATCAGGATCGGGTCCTGCGGGAGCGGTTGGATATCCAGATACATCAAGCCCATAAAGAACTCTTTCAGCGAAATGATGTCGGTATGGGCAACAAAGGTCATCAGCATGCCGGATACGCCGATCGCGATCAGCAGGACCAGCATCAGGTAGTCGGACGGGGTCGAGATATAGCGCACCCGGTCGACCACGAAACGGCGCGCCAACAGTCCTGCCAGGCCAACGACCATCATGATGCTGGCGTACTTGCCGAAGGGTTGCACGATGTCGACCCAGAACCAGACAGGCTGGGTGAAATAGCGAAGGTGGCGCGCCAGAACCAGGAGCAGACCGAAATGGAACAGCCAGCCGAAGACCCAGATCCACTTGTTCGATTTGAACAGCGACTCGAATACCACCACTTCTTTCGCCATCCGGTACACCACGCCGGTTCGCGTAGTCGGCGCAGGGGTCGTCGGGATGACCAGCGGTGCGGGTGTGCGGCTGTAATCAAAAATCTTGTAGACCAGACCCGCCACCAGCAGGAAGGTGGCGATGTAGAACATCCCGGCGTAAATCATCGTCACAGTAGACAAACTCACTCTCCTATCGGACCCCGTCCCGCCACGCGATGAAATGCCTGGCGGAATTGCATTCCTTACCAACGTTTTGTTTGCGAATCAAACGCAAGGCGAGTCAACCCCGCCCCATTTGATTGGGAAACATAACGACCGGAGCCGCCCCGAAAAATCCGAGGCGACCCGACGATTTACAACTTAGATACAGCCGGTCGGCTTGGGCAGACCCGCGATCTTACAAGCCTGCTTGGCGGGGCCGTAGGGAAACAACTCGTACAGGTACTTGTTGTTGCCTTTTTCCGGGCCGAGCTTCTTGCCGATGGCCTTGGTCAGAACGCGAACAGCGGGAGCGATCTGGTATTCGGCATAGTACTCACGCAGGAAGTTGACGACTTCCCAGTGGCTTTCGGTCAGGTCGACTTTCTCTTCCTGGGCCATGTACTTGGCGATGTCTTCGTTCCACTGCGACAGATCGACCAGATAGCCTTCTTCGTCGACTTCGACTTCCTTACCGGCGATATTCACCATGGGCATAGCAATACTCCTTTAATTAAAAGTTACAGCCAAGACTGACAGTTGCTGTGCTCTGCGACCAGATCCACAAAACCGCCGTAATCCACGACATTGACTCCGTCCAGCACACGCCCGGCCATGCCGCGCGCCGCCAGATCAGGACCGAGTGCGTAAATCTTGAGGTCAGCTGCTGCTGCCTGGATTTTCGCCGCTGCCGCGTTACCGTTCGTCGCCGCGTACACCGCGTCTTCGATCAGCAATACAGCAGAACCTTTGGTGGCCATGCGCAGGCAGCTTTCCAGCGAACTGCGCTCAGTGGCCGATTTATTCACAATATGCAGCATGTCCGGTCCCCTTAGAAGCTGATCACGACGTCTTGCTCGGCCATGAGATTCGCCATCTCATCGACGGAGAGCACCGTCACATCCACAATCAGGTCGTCTTCGGTCAGGCCGCGCGCATCCAGCGACACCTGGTCGACATAGAGCTTCTCGATGTCGTAGCCTTCCAGTGCACGGTAGGTCTTGGAGAAATCCTTGACCTCGATACCCTTGGTGTCGACGCCCTTCATCAGCTGATAGACACCGTCATCGGTGAAGACCATGCTCACATCCTGATCGAAAGCAGCGGTAATCAGCACCACTTCCAGACCTTCCAGCGCATACACGGTACCGTGCGGCGCCTTGCGGTTCAGGAACATGAATTTCTTGACGACGCCGGAGCCGTCATCCATTTCGTCCATATCGCTCATCTCGTTAATCCTTAATCACCGAACGTCACGAGACGATCGTACTGAATACCCATTTCCACCAACTGACCCAGACCGGAAATACGGAAACCCGGGGCCAGCAGCTCATCCTTGATGCCGCGACGCAACGCAGCCGCCACGCATACAACGAGGTCAATGCCGTGCTCTTCGGCCAGCTTGGACCAGCGCGCGGTGACATTGCGGTCATCCTGCGGCGGTTCAGCCATGCGCGTCGAGTTGTTCACGCCATCATGGTAGAAAAAAATACGCGGAACTTTGTGCCCCTTCTCGATCGCCGTACGGGCGAAGAGATAAGCGGAGTCACTGGCCTCATGGTTGTAAGGCCCTTCGTTTACAAGAATGCCGAATTGCATGGCTAGCTCAAACTCCGAAAAATCCAGTCATTGTTATCAAGCATCCGCCACAGCCAAGGCGGTGGCGGAGCTGACAGCTTCCCAAACAGCTTAGAAGCGGATGTGCGCAGAAGCGTTCAGGTTGGCACGACCACCACGCCAGTTATCAATGTGATACTTGGTGAAGGGCAAACCGGTCTTCTCGAAGAATGCGGGCCAGCCGATGCGGTCGATCCAGTCAATCATGCGCTCCCAAGGCTTGCCGTCAGCCTTGTAGGTAGCGAGGATCTTCTTGACCACTTCACTCACTTCCGGCCAACGCGGGGCGCTGTTCGGCAGGCCGGACGCGACCAGCTTGTGGAAGGTCGGCTTGGAACGGGCGTTCGAGTTCTTGCCGCCCACCCAGATCGCGATCTTGGAATGCTCGGGATCGTTGATCTGCATCGGGGGGCAGGGCGGGAAGCAGGCGCCACAGCAGATGCACTTCTTCTCGTCCACTTCCAGCGAGGGCTTGCCGTTCACCAGAGCGGGACGGATCGCAGCCACGGGGCAGCGGGCAACGACGGAAGGACGCTCACACACGTTGGCGACCAGATCATGATTGATCTTGGGCGGCTTGGTGTGCTGAACGATGATGGCGATGTCGGCCTGGCCGCCGCAGTTGATTTCGCAGCAGGAGGTCGACAGCTTGACGCGGTTGGGCATCTCGCACTTGACGAAATCATCGTACAGCTCGTCCATCAGCGCCTTCACAACGCCGGAAGCGTCGGTGCCGGGGATGTCGCAGTGCAGCCAGCCCTGGGTGTGGGCGATCATGGACACGGAGTTGGCGGTACCACCGATGGGGTAACCCTTATCGTTCAGCGCCTTGATCAGCGGCTCGACCTTGGAACCGTCAGCCACCATGTATTCGATATTGGAACGTGCGGTGAAACGCACGAAGCCATCGCCATATTGGTCAGCAATGTCAGCCAGCTCACGGATGGTGTAGTGATCCATCTGGCGCTGGGTACCCGCCTTGACGGTCCAGATTTCGTCGCCGGACTCAGCGCGGTGATACAGGACACCCGGCTTCGGATGGCTGTGGAATGCCCACTTGCCATAGTTCTTGACCATCACGGGGTGCATGTAGGGCATCGGATCCGGGGCGCCGGATTCGATAGGCGGACGTAGTTCTGCCATGTTTTATCTCCAACTGATTTAATGCACGGGCCCCAGCTCTCACCAGAGCCCGCGGTAAGCGAAAACTTAAGCGGCGGACTGCTTGTACTCGTTCCACTTCTCCACTTGCTCGTCCCAGTCGTCGGAACGGAAGTAGGGATTGGAACGCGGTGCGCTGATCATGTTGGGATCAACCGGGATATCCAGGCCTTCGAGGAAGTTGGTCAGGCCGATACGCTCGATCATTTCACCAGTACGCTCGTGCTCCAGTGCGTTTTCAGCAAAGAAGTCGAGGATATTGCGGGCCAGCTCGTTCAGCTTCTCGAAGTCCTCGTCGGATTCGAGCTTCATGAACGGAATCACCACGGTACCCATGGTGGCGCCAATCTTCAGCACGCCCTTGCCACCCACCAGAATGGTCACGCCCTTGTCGCTACCGGGCAGCAGGCCGCCGGGGATGACGTTCAGGCAGTGCATGCAACGCACACAGTTCTTGTTGTCGATGCACAGGGTATTGCCGTCGCCCAGGCTGGCAGCGGACACATTCTCGCTGGACTTGAACTTGTCGGAAGCAACCAGGGTGATGGCCTTGGTCGGGCACTTGCTGATCACGTCGTTGACGAGATCGTTCATGCCATGGGCCTTGTAATAGGCCTGAACCTGCTCTTCGTTCACGCGGATGTTGTCGCGCCAGGTGCCGATGGTGGCCATGTCGGAACGCTGGATGGCGTTGACGCAGTCGTTCGGGCAGCCGGAGAACTTGAACTTGAACTTGTAGGGCAGGGACGGACGGTGCATATCGTCCAGGTTGTTGTTGATGACGGTGCGCAGTGCCTTGGCTTCGTCGTAGCAGGACATTTCGCAACGAGCAGCGCCCACACAGGACATGGAGGTACGCAGGGCAGGACCGGCGCCGCCGAGGTCGAAGCCCATTTCATTGAACTCGTCGAAAGCCTTCTGGACGTTTTCAGTCTTGATGCCCTGGAACATGATGTCGCCGGACTGGCCATGGAAGGCGATCAGGCCCGAGCCGCCGGTCGCGGACCAGACGTCACACATTTTGCGCAGCAGGTCGGAAGTGTAGTGCATGCCTGCGGGCGGCTGCACGCGCAGGGTATGGAATTCGGCGGCCTCGGGGAACAGCGGCTGGTGGTTTTCGTCCTTCAGCTCAGTGAAGCGGGGGATCACACCACCACCGTAGCCGAACACGCCAACCGTACCGCCCTTCCAGTAACCAAACTTGGTCTTGTAGGACGTCTCCAGCTGACCCATCAGGTCAACCATCATGTCGTTGTCCTTAGCCAGACGCTTCAGACCGGTCACGAAGCTCGGCCACGGGCCTTTCTCGAGCTCGTCCAGATTGGGCGTATCAATCATCTTCTTTGCCATAGTTTTCTCTCCTAGAACATTTCGAAATGCCCGCTCAGCCGACAGCTCAACGGTATCCCATCATCGTATTGAGTTGATGATCGCATCACCATCATTCTCATGGGTAAAACGATTACTCCATCGCGGTAGGTTCCAACCTACCCAAAAGGAGTAGATCGATTTCCCCAACGCGGTAATGCCCCATCTAGGCAAAGGGTGAGACATTACGTGGCCGCCACAGGAATCAATAAGAGTATTAAAATATTGTTGCAAACGCAAGCCCCTGTAACAAGCAGGGTTGAAATGGTACGCAACAACCTTATTAAAGCAAGGTTTGTTTGTGTTGCTGTACAACGCATTCATATCGAATTGAAGCAACCCAGATCGAGATTCCATGCCAGAGATCACACCATTAGACAAGATGCGACTCCCCTTCGGCGGCCAGGAGATCGAGTTCCAGCACCTGACCCACGAGTCGGGAGGCGTGCCGTTTCTACGCATCCGCATACGCGAGAACAAGCGCTTCACTATTTTCGACGTCGACCCGGTCAGCGCGCAGAAATGGGCCGACCTGATGCAGGCTTGGGCCAAGGACCATGCGGGAGACGCGCCGTGAACTGGGCAGGCTGGCCTGAAAACAAGCCCGAAGAGTACACGCCGCACATGATCGACCTGCAATTCGATCTGGCCGGCACCACCATTCCGGCCGACAATGCACAACTGATGTCGGAGGCACTGCTGCGCCTGCTCCCCTGGCTGGGTGAGGATGGTGGCACTGGCATCCAGCATCTCAAAGGTGCAGAAACCAACAGTGGCGATGCCACGCTCAACATCAATCGGCGTACCAAGATGCTCGTGCGCGTGCCCAAGACACGTGTGGACGAGATGCAGCGCCTGGTCGGGCAGACACTGGACCTGGCCGGTCACCGCCTGCAGATCGGCAGCTTCAAGACCCGTGAATTCAGTGCCTTCGCCAACATCTACGCACACTTCGTTGACACGGGCCGGGCGAGTGAAGAACAATTCGTGCAGGACGTGATGCGCGAACTGGATGGCCATTTCCAGCTGCGCTGCGGATTCATCTGCGGCAAACAGCAAACCCTGCAAACCGCATCCGGCCCAATCTATGGCTACAGTCTGATGTTGCATGACGTGCCGCCACACAAATCCCTGCAACTGCAGGACGAAGGCATGGGACGCAACCGTTTGTTAGGATGCGGGATTTTCATCCCACACAAATCCATTGCGCCGGTAATGCCGGCGAACCATTGAACCCGCTGCCGGTTGTTCCGGCGATTCTTTAGTGACCAACCCGAAAGGAGAAAACATGTCTTATGTTGTAAATGGCGAAGAGCTCGAAACCGGTGAAGAAGACTTCCTACTGGAAGCCAACTTCAGCGACGACGTTCCCCCCGTCATCGCCGCGGCTGAAAAAATCACGCTGACCGACGATCACTGGACCGTCATCAACTATATGCGCGACAAATACAAGGAAGATGGTCATACCCCGAACTTCCGCAACATGTTGTCCGAGATGGAAGACCTGCATCCCGGTACCGACTGGAAGAAAAAGCTGTATGAGCTCTTCCCCAACCAGCCCGCACGTCAGTCCGCCCGCGTTGCCGGCCTGACCAAGCCTTACGGCAAGGGCGGTTACTGATAGCAGTCAGAGACCCCGTTGGGCGGGCAGCGGTTTCCTGCTGCCCGCTCCGACCTGAAGTTCACTTATCACGGCTCCAACGATGTTTTCCAACACCCTCGTTACCACTGAAGATCTGGCCGTCCACCTGGACGATCCCAACTGGGTCATCCTGGACTGCCGCTTCACCCTCACCGACACCGAGGCAGGTCGTCAGGCGTACGAGAAAGCACATATCCCGGGTGCACGCTATGTGCATTTGGACGAGGATCTCTCCGCCCCCATCGGCGAAACCACCGGGCGCCACCCGCTGCCCGATCCGCGCGGGCTGACCGAAAAGCTGTGTGCATGGGGTGTAGGCGTCAACAAACAGGTCGTGGTATACGACGACAGCTATGGCGCCATGGCAGGGCGGCTGTGGTGGATGCTGCGCTGGCTCGGGCACCCCGGTGTGGCCCTGCTGGACGGCGGCTACCCGAAATGGCTGCGCGAAAAGCGCCCGGTCAATGCCGACATCCCGGCGCCACACCGGGGTGCCTGCGCCTGCCTGCCCGAACCGACCCAGATCGTCGCGGCGGACGAGGTCTTGCGCGCGTCACAGTCCGGCGAGCAACTCATCCTCGATGCGCGTCCGGACCGCCGCTTCTCCGGCGAATTCGAACCGCTCGACCTGGTGGCCGGGCACGTACCTGGTGCGATCAACTGGCAATTCGACGAGAACCTCGACGTGGACGGAACCTTCCTGCCGCCCGAAGCGCTACGCGAAAACTATCAGGCCCTGCTCAAGGGCAAGCCGGCCTGGCAAGTGATCCACATGTGCGGTTCCGGCGTCACCGCCTGCCACAACATTCTGGCGATGGAAGTCGCCGGTCTTCCCGGTTCACGGCTTTACCCCGGTTCGTGGAGCGAGTGGATCACCGATCCCGCCCGCCCCGTCGCCACAGGAGAATAATCATGGCCATGCCTATCCGCGTCAAAACTGTCTGGTTCAAGAAGGACGGCGAGCGCAGCGCCGAAGAAATCGCTACCGCCGTCGCCACGACCACCTGGCGCGTCGCCGACAAGGCCGTGGACAACCTCGGCCGCGAAAACTACGACATCATCACCCCGGCGCGCGGCTTCAAGCTGATCGCCGAATTCCTCGCCTTCCTGGTGCATTACTGCGACCGCATGGCCTATGCAACGCTGACACCCGAACGCCGTGTCGCGGTACTGCAGGCGGTCGCCAACCGGCTCGGTGAAGTGATGGAGCAGAACGTGCGCGAAGTGGTAGGCAAAAACGACCCGCGCAACTACAAACAGGAATTCATCGATTTCCTCAACCGCCGCTTCGCCGACTATGCGGAATTCGAGTTCCCCGACGAAGAGAAGGCCAGCTTCCCGGCGCTGCGCTTCCTCGGTCTGCAGATCCGCGACGAGATGGGCGACAGCGACAAGACCTGGATCATGGACCAGATCATGGACATCGAGATGCCCGAGATGATGGGCACGGTGAGAAAGAGCTTCAAGGGATTGCTGTCTGACGCGCCGGTCAAGCGCGGCTTCGGCTCGCCCGACATGCTGCCCCCGGAATAAATGCCCGCCGCAGCCTCACCGTTCGACCTGGGCAACGAGTGCGCCTATCGGGCCTGGCGTGATGCCAAGCTCGCGGCCTATCCGCGTAGCGTCAACGAACTTGTCGTGCCGCTGGCCAATCCGCGCCATTTGAGCGCGGCCGAAACGGGCGCCCTCGGAGCATGCTGCGCGCTCGCCAACATGGCGATCTACAGCGCACCCCATCTCCCCGCAGCCGACAAGTCGCTGCCCCACCAGTTGGCCCGGCAGCTCGGTCTCACCCACCTGGAAGGCAACTATCTCGCCGACGAGGACGGGCTCTCCAGCATCACCCCGGCCGGAGAAGAAGGCGGCAGCGTGCGCGGCGACTTCATTCCCTATACCCACAAGCCGATCAACTGGCATACCGACGGCTACTACAACGCACTCGACCGCCGCATTCTCGGCATGACGCTGCATTGCGCGCAGGATGCCGAATCCGGAGGCGAGAATGCCCTGCTCGACCACGAGATTGCCTATATCCAGTTGCGCGATGCCAGCCCCGATTATGTTGCCGCGCTGATGCAGCCCGATGCGATGACCATCCCCGCACGCATGGACGAGGACAACATCGCCCGCCCGGAACAGAGCGGCCCGGTGTTCGCGGTCGATTCCGACACGGGTTTTCTGTATATGCGCTACACCGCACGCACCCGTTCGATCGTGTGGAAGAACGACGCGGTCACGCAGGCCGCCGTCAAGACGTTGGCCGACATACTCGCCGGCTCGGAATACATTCTCACCGCCCGCCTCCTCCCTGGCATGGGACTCATCTGCAACAACGTGCTGCACACCCGTAACGGGTTCTCCGATTCTCCCGGCCACCGTCGTCTGCTCTATCGCGGACGCTACTATGATCGCCTGCGTTTCGATCTGAACAACACCCCCACACCCGCCGCTTAGGCGGCGGGTAAAGTAAAATAGCGGTCTTCATTTTTCGGCCATCTGCCGTCATGCAGCTTCTCACCCTCGGGGTCAACCATCACACCGCGCCACTCGCGATTCGCGAGCAGGTGGCATTCGGCCCCGAAAAACTGGTGCAAGCGCTGCATGAACTGACGCAGAGCCAGCGTGCATCCGAAGTCGCCATCCTGTCGACCTGCAACCGCACCGAACTGTACGTCAACACGCCCTCTCCCGATGACGTGACGCAATGGCTGGCCGATTTCCACCACATCGACCGCCGCGAACTCGCACCCTATCTGTATACGCTGCCACGTGAACAGGCGGCACAGCATGCCTTCCGCGTCGCGGCCGGTCTCGATTCGATGGTGCTGGGCGAAACCCAGATCCTTGGGCAAATGAAACAGGCGGTCCAGGCCGCCGAGGAAGCCGGCACCCTCGGCCTGCTGCTGCACAAGCTGTTCCAGCGCACTTTCTCGGTCGCCAAGGAAGTGCGCACCAGCACTGAAATCGGCGCCAATTCGGTGTCGATGGCCGCCGCCGCCGTGCGGCTCGCCGAACGCATCTTCCCCAGCATCCGGGACCAGGCCTGCCTGTTCATCGGCGCCGGCGAGATGATCGAGCTGTGCATCACCCACTTTGCTGCGCAACACCCGCGCCGCATGACCGTCGCCAACCGCACGACCGAGCGCGCCCGTCCGTTGGCCGAACGCTTCAATGCCGAGGTGATCCCGCTGACCGCGCTGCCCGACGAGTTGCCCACCTACGACATCATCATCACCTCCACCGCAAGCCCGCTGCCCATCCTAGGCAAGGGCATGCTGGAGCGTGCAATCAAGCAGCGCCGCCACCGCCCGATCTTCATCGTCGACCTGGCGGTGCCGCGCGACGTCGAGGCCGAAGTCGCCGACATGGACGACGTCTTCCTCTACAGCGTGGACGATCTCGGTCAAGTTGTACGCGAAGGCATGGACAACCGGGTCGCCCAAGTGGCGCAGGCGGAGGCCATCATCGAAACCAGCGTGGAAAACTTCGTGCACTGGATGGAAGGCCGCGAACTGGTGCCGCTGATCCGTTCGCTGCGCGACAATGCCGAGCGCCATCGCCGCCACGAAATCGAGAAAGCCGAGAAAGCGCTGGCGCGCGGCGGCGACCCGCGCGCCATACTCGACGCGATGAGCCATGCGCTCGCCAACAAGCTGCTGCACGCTCCCACACACGCGCTCAACCACGCCAACAGTGCCGAACGCGACCAGTTGGTCCGCCTCATCAGCCAACTCTACGGGCTGCATCACGAATGAAAGCCTCGCTGGCCGACAAGCTCGCTCGCGCCGACGAGCGGCTGGAGGAACTCGACGCATTGCTGTCGCAGCCGGAAATCGCCGGCAATATGGAAAGCTATCGCAAGCTCACCCGCGAACACGCCGATCTCAGCCCGGTGGTGGCGCTTTACCGTCAATACAAGCTGGTCGAGGCCGACCGGACAACCGCTGGCGAGATGCTTGCCGACCCGGACATGCGCGAACTTGCCGAAGCGGAACTCGCCGATTGCGCAACGAAAATCGAGCAACTGGAAACCGAACTGCAGACTGCGCTACTGCCGAAAGATCCCAACGACGAGCGCAACATCTTCCTGGAAATCCGCGCCGGCACGGGCGGCGACGAGTCGGCGCTGTTCGCCGGCAACTTGTTGCGCATGTACACGCGCTATGCCGAGCGCCAGGGCTGGAAGGTTGAGATCGTGTCGGAAAATCCCGGCGAAGTCGGGGGCTACAAGGAGGTGATCCTCCGCATCGTTGGGCAAGGTGCATACTCACGGCTGAAGTTCGAATCCGGCGGCCATCGCGTGCAACGCGTGCCGGAAACCGAGTCGCAGGGCCGTATCCACACCTCGGCCTGCACCGTCGCCGTGATGCCGGAAGCCGACGAGGTCGGCGAAGTCGACATCAACCCGGCCGACCTGCGCATCGACACCTTCCGTGCGTCGGGCGCCGGTGGCCAGCACATCAACAAGACCGACTCGGCGGTCCGCATTACCCATCTGCCGACCGGGCTGGTGGTCGAATGCCAGGACGACCGTTCCCAGCACCGCAACCGCGCACAGGCGATGAGCGTGCTGGCGGCGCGCCTGAAGGATCGCGAAATCCAGGCGCAGCACGCCACCGAAGCCAGCACCCGCAAGAACCTGATCGGCAGCGGCGACCGCTCCGATCGCATCCGGACCTACAACTTCCCTCAGGGCCGCATCACCGATCACCGCATCAACCTCACGCTATACAAGATCGACGCGATGATGGACGGCGACCTCACCGAGCTGCTCGACGCGCTCGCGGCCGAACATCAGGCCGAATTGCTGGCGACGCTTGCCGGCGAGGGCTGAAACATGGCCCGCGAGGCGGCGACCGTCGCCAGTCTGCTCGACGACGCCGCAACACGCATTGGCGCGACGCTCGGACTGGACACGCGCGAAGCGCGACTGGAAGCGCGCGTGCTCGCCGCGTTTGCCTGGGGCGTGGCGCCCGCCTGGCTGATCGCACACGACACCGACCTGCCTGACCAGGCGCAACTCGCGCAATTCCGCACGCTACTCGCGCGCAGGTTGGTCGGCGAACCGATCGCCTACCTCACCGGTGCGCGCGAGTTTTACGGCCGCAGCTTTCGCGTGTCGCCCGACGTCCTGATTCCGCGACCCGATACCGAATTGCTGGTGGAGCGGGCCCTGGCGCACATGCCCGGCGACCAGGCAGTAGAGGTCCTCGACCTCGGTACCGGCAGCGGCTGTATCGCTATCACCCTGGCGCTGGAACGGCCGCTTGCACGCGTGACCGCCGTGGATCGCTCCGATGCCGCGCTCGCCGCCGCGAAAAATAACGGCAGCATCCTCAACGCATCTGTCGAGTTTCTGACCAGCGACTGGTTTTCTGCATTGGCCGGACGCCGCTTCGATCTCATAGTCGGCAATCCGCCCTATATCGCCGCTGCCGATCCCCATCTGGCGCGCGGGGATGTGCGATTCGAGCCACTTTCCGCGCTCGCATCAGGTCCGGACGGTCTGGATGACCTGCGCCGCCTGATCGCGGCAGCACCCGGACATCTCAAGCCCGGCGGCGTGCTGCTGGTGGAACATGGGTACGATCAGGCGAATGCCGTCCAGGCCTTGCTCCAGGCCGCGGGATTCTCCCATCCGCAAAGCTGGCCGGACCTGTCTAGCATCTACCGTGTCAGTGGCGGCAATCTGTCGGAATAATTTACACTCACCCAACCCAGGGCACACTCGATAAGCCGGCAGACAGCATAAGACGGGCAATCCAAGCAGGAATGACGTACATTGGTGCGATTCTTGCTGTATTTTCTGGGGACAGCAACCAGAATGATTATCGAGGCCTGACATGTCCGACCACACACCCGAAACTCCAGACACCTCGCCCGAGGCATTGCCAAACAGTGAGATCAATCCCTCGCGCCGTAGACTGGCGGGGGCCGCACTGGGCGTATCCGCCATTTTCACGCTGGCCAGCCGCCCAGTATTGGCGACCGACCAGTGCATGACGCCGTCAGGAGCCGTATCGGGCAATCTGAGCCAGCATGGTACGCCTACGCTGTGTAGCGGCAGGACGCCGGGTTACTGGAAAACGCATTCGGGATCCTGGCCGTCGCCTTATCTTCCCGGAAGCTGCAACGCGGGAAATAGCTGTAACAAGGTCCAGAACTGGAAAGGCGGCACCCTGTTCCATCCGCTTTTTTCCGGCACCCAGTTCATGGCGGATCTCGATGGCAATCCCGGCACACCCAAGACCTCGCTTTCCCTAATGCAGGTCCTGATGCTGAGCAATGGTTCCAACCCCTGGGGGCTGACCGACCCTGACAATTTGGGTGCGCATATCGTTGCCGCACTGTTGAACGCCAAAGCTGGTTTGACTCCGGTTCTCTCGGAAACGGATGTGATCGGCATCTGGAACGAATGGGTCAGCAAGGGATATTTCGAACCCACGGCCAACGTACAGTGGAATTCGGCGCAGATCGTGGATTACCTCAAGACCACCATGCCCGTATGATCTGAGTTTTCTTTCAATAGCTTCCCGATTCAAATACGATTGGCACGTTTTCAGATCAAATCCTTTGAACAGGAAGCTGCTGTATTCGATACGGCATCCGGCGACACACACTACCTCGCGCCGTTCAACGTAGCCCTGTTCCAGCTTGTCCAGAGCAATCCTGGCATGACTTTGGATGAGCTGCATGGCGCGCTGGCTTCCCAGTTGTCTCTTGAGTTCGGCCCGGATCTCGCCCATCAAACGGATCAAGCGCTCGCCAGCTTGCGTCGGATCGGCTTGCTCGAAACGCCATGAAGCTGCTTCAACTCCCTCCATCCGATTTGCGGCATCAGCTCGCCGGTAACGGCGTATGGCTGCGCACCGGCCCTTTCTCGCTCCGGATCCGTTCGCGCCTGCCGCGCGTCGCCGAGGGACTGGCTGAACTCTATGGCCAATTTGAAGTGCGTAGCGCGCACCAGGCCTTTGCGGATTTCCATGTCGAACTGAACCCCCCTTCCCGCCTGCGGCGCTGGTTCCGTCCGCAGGTCAATTTTTCCTTCGATGGTGCCCAGCCTTTCAAACCGCTGCCGTTGGATCAAGCCTACCCCATGCTGGAATGGGGTCTGAACTGGTGCGTCTCGATGCACGCGCACCACTATCTGATCATTCATGCCGCCGTCGTGGAGAAAAATGGTCTGGCCGCCATTCTCCCGGCGCCACCCGGTTCGGGAAAAAGCACCCTGACCGCAGGGCTGGTGTTATCGGGCTGGCGCCTGCTTTCCGACGAACTGACCCTGATCGATCGCAGGACGGGCCTGCTCCATGCGTTGCCGCGCCCCGTCAGTCTGAAAAACCAGTCGATCGACGTCATCCGCCAGTTCAGTCCTGAAGCCTTCATCAATCGTGTCTCCCACGACACGGCCAAAGGTTCCGTGGCACACATGCGCCCGCCAAGGGACAGCGTACTGCGCCAGCATGAACCTGCCCGCCCCGGCTGGGTGATTTTTCCCAAATGGGAGGCTGGCGCCGAAACACAGCTGACCCCCCGCTCCCGGGCCGAAACGTTCATGTTTCTGGCACAGAATGCATTCAACTACAGCCATCTGGGCGCGGACGGCTTTCGCGTCGGCACCACGCTGATCGACCATGCGCACTGTTACGATTTCCGCTACAGCGCATTGAGCGAGGCAGTCGCCGCTTTCGATCGTCTGGCCGAACGCCGGGCTGTGTGAAATTCATGAAATCCAGGTCCCGCGATTTGCTCAGTTGCACCTTGCGTTCGCCCGATTCCGTCACGCGCTTTTCGATGGGCGAGTGGGACCTGCTGGTGCGGCAGGCACGGAGTGCCGGCCTGCTGGCGCGTGTTCGGCACGTTCTGGCCCGACACCAGCTGACCGAAGCCATCCCGGCCGTCGCACGCTGGCATTTTGATGCGGCGGCCACGCTGGCCGCGAAGCAGCAACTGGCCGTACGCTGGGAAGTGGGCAAGATCCGTACCGCCTTGAAAGGGCTGACCTTCCCCTTCATTCTCCTGAAAGGCAGCGCCTACGTCATGGCCAATCTGCCCGCGGCAAGCGGACGCCTGTTCAATGACATCGACATCCTGGTCCCGCGGGCACAACTTGGCGCAGTCGAAGCCGCACTCATGCTTGCAGGCTGGCACCCGACCCTGTTGTCGGACTATGACCAGCGCTACTACCGCCGTTGGATGCACGAAATCCCGCCGCTGCAACATGCCGTCCGCGCCACGGTGATCGACGTGCATCACGCCATCCTTCCCGATACGGCACGTTATCACCCGGATTCCGCCACGCTGCGCCACCGTGCCGTCGCAGTGGCGGACATGCCGGGCGTCCAGGTGCTGGCGACGGAAGATCGCATCCTGCATTCGGCCACCCACGTATTTCACGATGGCGAATTGCCGCACGGCCTGCGCGATCTGACCGATCTCGACCTGTTGCTGCGCGATGCCGCTGCCAACCCCGATTTCTGGCCGCGGCTGACGGCGCGCGCCAACGAGCTACAACTAGGTCGTTCGCTGTTCTATGCGCTGCGTTATCTACGCTATTTCCTCGATACGCCGATTCCCGACAGCGCAATGGCGGCCCTCGAGCGCGACAGGCCGAATCGCCTCACCCTTGCCCTGATGGACCGCATCTTCACACGGGTCCTCGCGCCCGACCATGCGAGTTGTGCCGATCGCTTCACCCCTGCCGCACGGCTGGCCGCTTTCGTGCGCGCCCACTGGCTGCGCATGCCCGTGCATCTGCTGATCCCGCATCTGCTTCACAAGGCCTTCGTCAGCCCCTATCAGCGAAACGAGAAACCGGCTTGACGCCGGTTTCTCCGAGCGTATAATTCCCGACTATTCCAGTCAAGTATTGCCCAGGAGCTCCCATGACCCCTCTCGACCGCATCCGTGACCAAGTCACCAACAATACCGTCGTGCTGTACATGAAAGGCACACCCCAGTTTCCGCAGTGCGGCTTCTCGTCGCGCGCGGCGCAAGTGCTGCAGGCTTGCGGCGTGAAGGATTTTCTGGCGGTGAACGTGCTGGCCGATCCGGAAATCTTCGAAAACCTGAAGTACTATGCCAACTGGCCGACCTTCCCTCAGCTGTATGTGAAGGGCGAGTTGATCGGCGGCTCCGACATCATGATCGAGATGTACCAGAAGGGCGAAATCCAGAAGCTTCTGGAAGAAGCCCAGGCCGCCTGATCTGCTCAGGCGCCTCCGCAAAAAAGCCGACCCAGGTCGGCTTTTTTGTTGCCCGAATTTCGCTTATCAAGCGAATGGCTATTTCGACTCGTCGCCCTCGGATTCCGCATCCATCCCCAGTTCGTGAATTTTCCGGGTCAGCGTGTTGCGCCCCCACCCCAGCAGATGCGCGGCCTCGATACGGCGTCCCCCGGTGTGGCGGAGCGCCACCTCGATCAGCGTTTTTTCGTACGCCTGGGTAAGATCATCCAGGATCGCCGCCTCGCCGCGTGCCAGCCGCGCGCCGGCTTCAGCGGCCAGTCCCTGCAACCAATCGCCGCCGCTTGGCTCGACTGTCCCCTGCATCAGATCGGCCGGCAGATCCCCGACCTCGACCACCTGGCCGGGCGCCATCACGGTCAGATAATGACTGACGTTCTCGAGCTGGCGTACGTTGCCGCTCCAGGGCAGATTGACCAGCGTCTTCATCGCCGCGTCCGACACGCCCTTGGTCTCCATCCCCAATTCGCGCGCGCTTTTCTGCATGAAATGGCGTACCAGCAGCGGAATATCCTCACGCCGCTCGCGCAGCGCCGGCAGGCGCAGTCGGATCACGTTGAGGCGGTGGAACAGGTCTTCGCGGAACAATCCTTCACGCACCCGTACTTCCAGATCCTGGTGGGTTGCGGCGATCACCCGCACATTGACCTTGATCGGCGTATGACCGCCGACGCGGTAGAACTGCCCGTCGGCCAGCACGCGCAGCAAACGGGTTTGCAATTCGGCCGGCATGTCTCCGATCTCGTCCAGAAACAGCGTGCCGCCGTCGGCTTGCTCGAAACGGCCGCGCCGCTGCGCGGCCGCGCCCGTGAAGGCGCCGCGCTCGTGACCGAAGAGTTCCGACTCCAGCAAATCCCGCGGGATGGCCGCAGTATTCAGCGCGATGAACGGCGCGCCGGCACGCGGGCTGTGGCGATGCAGTGCACGCGCCACCAGCTCCTTGCCGCTGCCCGATTCGCCGGTGATCAAGACGGTGGCATGCGACTGCGCCAGTCGCCCGATGGCACGGAACACCTCCTGCATGGCAGGCGCCTGCCCGAGGATTTCCGGCATCGGGGCATCGCTGCTGGCGGGCACGTCGCGGCTGGCATTTTCCGCCAGTGCGCGGCGCACCAGTTCGAGCGCCTGGTCGACGTCGAAAGGCTTGGGCAGGTATTCGAACGCGCCGCCCTGGAAGGCCGCCACCGCGCTGTCGAGATCGGAATACGCCGTCATGATGATGACGGGTACCTTGGGTAGCCGCTCCTTCAGCGCCTGCAGCAATTCCAGGCCGCTCACCCCCGGCATGCGGATGTCGGACAGCACGGCGGCGGGCGTGCTGCGTTCCAGTTCACGCAGCGCATCGCTGCCCGAACTGAAGGTCATGCACGCGATATCTTCGCGCAACAGGGCTTTTTCGAGAACCCAGCGGATGGAGCGGTCGTCGTCAATGATCCAGACGCAGCTTGATTTCGACATAGTGTTCAGCCAGGCAAAGGAAGAAAAATGGAAAATGAGGTACGGCCAGGACGGCTTTCGCAATCGATGGTGCCGTGGTTTTGCGCGACCAGCGTCTGTGCAACGGCAAGCCCGAGCCCGCTGCCGCCTTCGCGCCCGGACACCAGCGGAAAGAATATCTGTTCACGGATCTCATCGGGTATGCCCGGGCCGTTATCGATGATCTCGACGCGCATGCCGAGCTGGTAGCGTCGGCTTTCCAGCGTAATCTGCCGCGCCACCCGAGTCTTGAAAATGATCTCACCCTGGCCATGCATCGCCTGCACGGCATTACGCGCGATATTGAGCGTCGCTTGAATCAACTGTTCGGCATCGGCCCGGATTTCCGGCAGGCTGATATCGTAGTCGCGGCGGAGCGACATGCTCGGGGTTTCAGCCAGGATCAGACTGCGGACCCGCTCCAGGACTTCGTGGATATTCACTGCACCAAAACGGGGCATGCGATGCGGGGTAAGCAGCCGCTCCATCAGCGACTGCAACCGATCGGATTCCTTGATGATGACCTGGGTGTATTCGCGCAAGGATTCGCGCGGCAACTCGTGCTCCAGCAGTTGCGCCGCGCCGCGGATGCCGCCAAGCGGATTCTTGATTTCATGTGCGAGGTTGCGCAGCAGTTCGCGGTTGGCCTCTTGTTGCAAGCGCGCCTGTTCCAGCCGGGCAATGCGCAGATGCGGATCGACCGCGCGCATTTCGATCAGCACGGCGTCCTCAGGCTTGTCCAGCGGCGACACGCTGCAGCTGAGCCGGATCGGCGGATGACCGCTCACCACTACATCGAGTTCGTATTCGATGACGGTTTCCTGCTGGGCACATGCCGTCTGGACCGCAGCAAGCAACTCGGGGCTGCGCTCGAATACCGTCATGGCGTCATCCTCAAGCAGCAGGACGCCGGATATGCCCAGCAAGGTCTCGGCTGCAGGATTGACATATATGATGCGGCGCCCGGCATCCAGAATCATGGTGCCGGTGGAGAGGTAATCCAGTCCTGAATAATCGGTAGGCGAGAACGGCGGCATGCTCATGCACTCAGATGAAGCACTGATTGTGCCAGAGCGTGGTTGTTGAAGCTTCAACGTCTTCAGACCACAGACGGCCTATTAGCGGGTGGGGCTGCCGGCGGCGTCTTGAATACGTGTGCAGGCGACTTACTTCAGATTGGCCAGTTCGCGCTGGATGGAGGTGATGTTCTGATCGTGTTGCTGCACCGTCGTCCGTAGTTTGCTCACGCGATCGAGGTAGGTGGCGTCGGTCGCCCGTTCGCCCGGCTGCAGGCGTTCGCCCAACGTCAGCTGACGGCGCGCTTCATCGGCGTTGCGGCGTTCGCTGGACAGCTCATCCTGCAGCACCTGGCGCCGGATATCGTCGCGCCGCTTCTGGGTGCCCGGATCGATACGCGGAAAATCCGCCGGGCTGGGTGTATATGCGGCCCGTCTGGGTGCTTTGCCTCTGGCCGGCAGTTGTGTCGGCGCACCGGGCAGGTCGACGCGCTTGGCGCCTTTCTTGTAGACATCGGTAAATGTCACCTGGCCGTTTTCATCGACGTATTTGTAGATTTCCGCCTGCGCAGGCGCAGCCAGAATCAGGCACAGAAGGAAGGGCAAGCGGGCGATGGACATAGGGCTGAGTGTAGCGTACCCGTTTGCTAACGGACACCGGCCGGCCAATCTTGATCCCGGAATAGCCCGGCCTGACAGCGCACCAAAAAAAGGGCGGCCGAAGCCGCCCTATTATTTGCACACGTCCTGTGTTTACAGCGAGTAATACATTGCGAATTCAACCGGGTGCGCGGCCATACGGTACTTGGTGACTTCCTGCATCTTCAGTTCGATGTAGGCGTCGATCATGTCGTTGGTGAACACACCGCCACGCGTCAGGAACTCGCGGTCCTTGTCGAGTTCTTCCAGCGCCATGTCCAGGCTGTGGCAAACCTTCGGGATCTTCGCGTCTTCTTCCGGCGGCAGGTCATACAAGTCCTTGTCCGACGGATCGCCAGGGTGGATCTTGTTCTGGATGCCGTCGAGACCCGCCATCATCAGCGCGGCGAAGCACAGGTAGGGGTTGGCCGTGGGATCCGGGAAACGGGTCTCGATGCGACGCGCCTTCTCGGAAGCGGCGATCGGGATGCGGATCGAGGCCGAACGGTTGCGGGCCGAGTAGGCCAGCATCACAGGCGCTTCGAAGCCAGGGACCAGACGCTTGTACGAGTTGGTCGAGGGGTTGGTGATCGCGTTCAGTGCCCTGGCGTGCTTGATGATGCCGCCGATGTAGTACAGGCACATTTCCGACAGGCCGGCGTAGCCGTTGCCGGCGAACAGGTTCTTGCCGTCTTTCCACAGCGACTGGTGAACGTGCATGCCGGAACCGTTGTCGCCAACGATGGGCTTGGGCATGAAGGTCGCGGTCTTGCCGTAGGCGTGGGCGACGTTCTGCACGATGTACTTCAGGGTCTGGGTCCAGTCGGCGCGCTTGGTCAGCGTGCTGAACACGGTGCCGATTTCGCACTGGCCGGCGGTCGCCACTTCGTGGTGGAACACTTCGACCGGGATGCCGGCCTCTTCCAGCGCCAGCACCATGGCGGCACGGATGTCCTGCAGGCTATCGACCGGGGGAACGGGGAAATAGCCGCCCTTGATGCCAGGGCGGTGGCCGGTGTTGCCGTTCTCGAATTTCTCGGCGGACGACCAGGAGGCTTCCTCGGAATTGATCTGCACGCCGCAGCCCGACATGTTGTCGTGCCAGGTGATGGAATCAAAAATGAAGAACTCGGGCTCGGGGCCGAAGTACGCGGTATCGGCAATGCCGGTCGACTTCAGGTAAGCCTCGGCACGCTTGGCCACCGAACGCGGGTCGCGCTCGTAGCCTTTGCCGTCGGAGGGCTCGATCACGTCGCAGGTCAGAATCAGCGTGGGCTCGTCGAAGAAGGGATCCATGTAGGCCGAATCGGGATCGGCCTTCAGCAGCATGTCGGACGCCTGGATGCCTTTCCAGCCGGCGATCGAGGAGCCGTCGAACGGATGGCCGTCTTCGAACCAGTCTTCAGTCACGATGCGGGCAGGAATCGAAACGTGCTGCTCCTTGCCGCGCGTATCCGTAAAGCGCAGATCGACGAATTTCACTTCGCCGTCCTTAATCATCTTGATCACATTGGCCACGGCCATGCTGAATCTCCTCACACTGAAATGAATTGAATTACGACGCTGGATGTCGCCCAAACCCGCCACACAAAACGTCACACAGAAAAGGTGTTAGCAGCAACCGTGCCATACCCAAAATCGAGCGCCAGCCATTGTGCCATAAGGCTCAAGCCAGGGGATAGTGCGCAACCATTTTCTCTAGCGCACCAAAACAAGGCGAAAAAGCCAATATGCGCACCAACATGGTGCAAATTGCATCGAGCAGGGGGTTTCATATACTGAATCGACAATAAATAAAAGGACACCGCCATGGGACGCATCACCGAGTTGCTCGACACCGCCCATCATCGTAGCCAGGCGAATGTCTGGTCATTTGCCGGCGCGTTATTGCCGCACGAAGCGTACGAATTGCTGCAGATCGCCCCCGGAACCCGCTTGATCGATGTACGTTCCCATGCAGAACTCGAACTCAACGGCGTCATTCCGGGAGCGATGCATGTCGAATGGCAATCCTGGCCCGGCTGGGTCCTCAATCCTCATTTTCTGACTCAACTGGCTCAGGCCACCGATCCGGAATCCCTGCTGTTCTTCATCTGCCGCAGCGGCGAGCGCTCGCATCGTGCCGCCGCTGCCTGCACCGAGGCCGGACGCGGCAGTTGCTACAACGTGCTGGAAGGCATCGAAGGCGAACTCAACAAGGCCACCGGCCATCGCAACGAACTCAACGGCTGGAAACACCGAAGCCTGCCCTGGACACAAGGCTGACGCGACAGTCCATACAAAAACGCCAGGCGATCGGTTGAGCGGATAAAATACGGCCGCCATGACCGACCGTTACGCCGTATTCGGGCACCCGATTGCCCACTCCAAATCCCCGCAGATCCACACCGCGTTTGCCCGCCAGACCGGCCAGGACATGACGTACGAAGCCATCCTCGCGCCACTCGATGGCTTTGCGGACAGCATCGCTGCCTTCATCGCGGCAGGCGGGTGCGGTGCCAACGTCACTGTGCCATTCAAGGAAGAAGCCTTCAGACTTGCCAGCCGCCTGAGTCCGCGCGCGCAGCGCGCCGGCGCAGTCAACACGCTGAGCTTCGATGCCGACGGCATCCTCGGCGACAACACCGACGGCGCCGGGCTGGTCGCCGATCTCACGCGCAACCTGAACTGCACGATCGTCGGCAAACGCGTCCTGCTGCTCGGCGCCGGCGGCGCGGCGCGTGGCGTGATCGAGCCGCTGCTCGACCAGCAGCCCGCGGCGCTCGTTATTGCCAACCGCACCGTCAGTCGCGCCGAGGAACTCGCCGAGCTGTTCGGCCACGGCGTCCGCGCCTGCGGCTTCGATGCGGCCGACATCCCTGTCGACCTCGTCATCAACGCCACCGCCGCCAGCCTCGCCGGCGACCTGCCGCCGCTGTCGCCGCGCGTGTTCACCCCGGACACGCTCGCCTACGACATGATGTACGGGCGCGACACGCCCTTCCTCGACTTCGCCCGCACACACGGCGCACGCACCGCCGACGGCCTCGGCATGCTGGTCGAACAGGCGGCCGAAGCGTTCCATCTGTGGCGCGGCGTGCGCCCCGACACCGCCCCCGTCATCGCGGCCCTGCACACAGCATGATGAAAAAACTGTTCGGCTGGATCGGCAAGGCCCTTGCCGCCGGGGTCGTGCTGATCCTGCTGTATCAGCTCTGGCTGTTCGCCCATGTGCTGTGGTGGATCGATCACAATCCCAGCATGACCTCGTTCATGGAAGCGGGCCTGGCACGCCAGCAGGAAAAGAACCCCGACGCCGAACTGCGCCACAAGTGGGTGCCCTATGACCGCATCTCCATCCACCTGAAGCGTGCCATCGTCGCCGCCGAGGACGCAAAATTCCTTGAACACGAGGGATTCGACGTGGAGGGCATTCAAGTAGCAGTCGAGAAAAACCTGAAGAAAGGCCGCCTCGTCGCCGGCGGCTCCACCATCAGCCAGCAGCTCGCCAAGAACCTCTTCCTCTCCGGCGAGCGCAGCTTCATCCGCAAGGGCCAGGAAGCCGTCATCACGCTCATGATCGAAGCCACCTGGAGCAAGCGCCGCATCCTCGAGGTCTACCTCAACGTCATCGAATGGGGCAACGGCATCTACGGTGCCGAAGCCGCCGCCCGCCGCTACTACAAGACCTCCGCCGCCAACCTCGGCCGCGACCAGGCCGCCCGCCTGGCCGCCATGGTGCCCAACCCGCGCTGGTACGAGACCCACCGCAGCTCGCGCGCGTATCAGCGGCGGGTGGCGGTCATCAGTCGGTATATGGGGAGTGCGCAGGTGCCGCGCTGAGTCAAATACCTCAATGTCGCCCACATAAATCTTGGCCTTTTCGTACTTCCCCGTAATGCCGACCTGCCACCACTGTCCCCCAGAAACGATCACTCACTTACGGTAGGTTCGAGCACCAATTGGCTCACCAGTTCGGATAAATTCAGTAACTGGCTCCTGACAATTTCCGGTTATGCATGAAGAGACACTTCCGCTAGGGAGAGTTCAATATCGGGTCCACAACTAACTTGCAGTTTCAAAACTAGCCATTAGCCTACGTTTTGTCCATTTTGCAAAGAAGGTCGCTAGGATTTCAAAGCGTCTTTCATGGCTGTGCAGATCATTGGTGCTCCTATTGAGATTATCGAATTCAACTAACAGAGGATTAATGTCTGTTCCGCCAAGCTTGGTAAGTTCCCGATTCTCTTTCCGAACATTTTGAAAAGCCACAAGAAATTCGCGGACTTGATGGGATTTGGACTCCTCCAGACTTCTAATAAACCAATAATAAACAGGAAGAATACCTTCACTGCCCAGGATGTTGTCCCGAGGTAGGAAGATAGCGGACATTTCATCTAGCACTTCCATCACTCTTCTTGCTGAAAGCTCCAGTTGTATGGGTTCGTTCTTGCTACTTTCCTGAACGAATTGGTCTAGGTTTCTTTTTTTTGTCTCGACAAATTTTCCGCGGTATTCAATCAAGAGCAGCTTCGCTGCCGCATTTAGATCTGCGCCCCGTTTTACGGAGAAGGAAATGTTGACGGCAAAGAAATCATGCCTTGAGATCTGGCGCACAATGTCTGGAGCCGGACCATGCATTGCATTTCGTATTTCAGCGCCTGTGAGCGATTTACTACGATTCAAACGAATGAAGAGTTCGTTGATTGGATCCTCCGTGTCAGCGAGCACCTCCATAATCGTCAATGGATATGTTTCGAATATTTCGGCAATTTCTCCATAGTTATCTTTAAGATCCTTGTAGCCGAGGCCACCTAGATGGAGATCAGGTTGAGCCCTAAAGATGAAATCATCATTTAGAACAATTTTTCCATCGAAGAAATCGAAAATCGCTTCAAGCCTTTGTTTCCCATCAATGATTGCGTAGGGCAGGCGACTTTGGTTTAGGGGTGAGTCCCCCCAGGTGAAGTCAGCCATATACAGTTTGGGTACGTCAAATCCATTCAAAATTGAGTCGATCAGATACGCCTTGTCAGCGTCAGACCATAAACGGCCTCGGCGCTGATAAGGGGGATTCATGTCTATTTTCGCCCTGCGCGCCTTCCACCATAAGAGTGGCTTCGGATCCATCTGTTGAACTTTGAAACGGGAATGTGGGGCACTCATCACTTAAACCTCAAAACCAAAAACGCGACGCATTTCAGCAGCAAGTCCGTCAAGGTCTGGATATACAACTGACTCCGTAATTCCATAAGCAAGAACGGACTTTCGCATAGCGGGGAGAAGATTCTTTTCCAAGACAATCTTGATCAGACAATCGGGAGGAAAATTGTCTTCATCGTATGAAGTTTCCATGGGAACAACGTTGCGCCCAAAGATCGTAAAGACGCCTCGTTGCGCCACGATCCTAGGGCTGTTATGGGCGCCATAAAGCGCTACGGGATGGTTTAGCATCCCCGAGAATGTTGGCGTAGGCTGATAAGGCTTCAGTTCGTCACTTTTGGTGGTCAATACATCGCCGTCAAAAGACTGATGTGACAAAGCATGCCGGTTCCAGATTACCGGGTCGAGCAGCCAAACGGCAGCATCATTCTCGTACTGCGAAATGCCATCGCGGCGAACTTTGAATTTGGCAGTTGTTACAGCGAAGTAGAATGCAACAAATGGATTTTCGCTCCAATCCAACAGTCGTGTCGGTACACGATAATGCTGCATAAAAAACAGAGTTTCCCAATCGTCAGAGAAAGAACGATCAGAAAATGGAATGCTGCGCTGTTTAAATCGCGCCATCATTTCAGCTTCTAATTTTGCCCATTCAGCAGGCGTCTTCTTCTTTTTGTGACGATATAAACCCGGGATGAGCGGATGGGAACTCTTCCCTGAGCCGCGAAACCATAATGGTTCGCTCCGCCCAGCATGTATGCTCTCCACTGTTTGGACAAACTCCGTAAATGACTGTGGGCGCCTTTCCGGTACTGATGCCATTTTCTACCTTGTCGATTTGATATCCCGGTCCAAGTAACACGGGGGGTTACGGATACATCAAAGGTTTTTAGTTGAGGGATTAAGTGTTTGATACGGCCTTGCATACACAGCCATCCCCTTCTTTTTATTTACTTCCCTTACGATATTCCCAACTGCTTCGACTGGGCGACACAGAAAACGTCCCTCAGGCTTCCTTCCGCTGCCGGGCAGGAAGCGTCTGCTGGAAGGGCTTGCGCCGTTCGAAATAGCGCAGTGCGTGATAAGTGCCAAAACCGAGCGCGCCCATCGCCAGCGTGAAGGCACCGTAGGAGATCGGCCATGGGATGCCTGCGGTCATCATCGAGAATTCGGACATGCCGCCGATGCCGGCGATGATGTTGATCGGCACGAACACGACCGAAATCGCGGTCAGCTTGGACACGCGCTTGTTCTGGTTGATGTTGATGAAGCCGACGGTGGCGTCCATCAGGAAGTTGATCTTGTTGAATAGGAAGGACGTGTGGCCGTCGAGCGATTCGATGTCGCGCAGGATCTGCCGCGCATCGTCGTGCTGTTCCGTCGTGAGCAGGCGGCCGCGCATTAGGAAGGACAGCGCGCGGCGGGTGTCGAGCACGTTGCGGCGGATGCGGCCGTTCAAGTCCTCGCCCTTGGCGATTTCGGACAGGATCTCGGCCGCTTCGTCGTCGCTGACCTGCGGCGACAGTACCTGGCGGCCAACGCGTTCGAATTCCGCGTAGACGTCTTCGAGCGCGTCGGCCGAGTATTCGACGTCGGCGCCATAGAGGTCGAGCAGGACGTCCTTGCCGTCGGAGACATAGCCGGGCTGGGTCCGGGCGCGCAGGCGCTGCAGGCGGAACACCGGCAGCTCCTCGTTGCGCACCGAGAACAGGATGTTGCGGTGGAGGATGAAGGCCACCGGGACGTTGCGCGAATCGCCCTGCTTGTCGAGCAGGAAGTTCGAGCTCATGTGCACCGCATCGTTGTCGTCGATATAGAAGCGCGCGCTTTCCTCGATGTCGGTGACCTCTTCCGGGTCGGGCAGGTAGAGCTCGAAGAACTCGCCTACCCAGGCGCGCACGCTTGCGGTGGGCGCGACGAGATCGACCCACATCGGGTTGACGTTGGCCAGGTCGGCACGGCTGTCGATGCGCACCTGGCTCAGCCGGCCGTTCTTCAGTTCGAAGGCCGAGAGCATGTTGCGCGCGCTGCTGTGGGGACGCGCCTCCAGCAGTTCGGCGCGCACGTCGTCCGACACGATTTCCAGGACCAGTTCGCAGCGGTTCTCTTCGACTTCCTGCCAGGCGGCAAGTCGGTCTTCTTCCGGCAAGGCCTCGATGACCCGCGCAATCTCGCCGACCGACAGGCGGCGCAGCAGGTTGTGCAGCTCGACCAGATGCTGCCGGTGCACCAGGCCTTCGACCAGTTCATGGCGCGGCATGTCCTGCTTCTGCACCAAGGCTTCGACGCGCCGCTGGCGCGCGAGCAGCAGCTGCACCTCGCTGAGGTGCTGCTCCAACTGGTTCTGCGCGCGCGGGCGTTGATCGACGGGTTCCGACATGGCGCGTATTCTACGCTCGACGACTCGTTCAAGGCACCGCTTCGGACTGCGAATTGGCGACAAAATGCCATGCCGCCGGGAATCCGAACCGGAGGCGCCCATCCCGCCAGAATCGACGCCAGCGAACCAGGGCGCGTTACAATCGCGGGGCTTTTCACTATCCGCCCCATGACCGAAAACCCCGAAAACCCGCCGCGGCACATTATTCAGGAACGCGTGAAGTACGATCCGGCCATCGGCGCGTCGGGACGGCTCACCGTCATCCCGGACAGCCTGGGCTTCGTCATCTTGCTCGGGCTCGCCACCCTGTTGCTGCTATGACGCCCACTCCCGACAGTCGCGCGCTCTATGGCCGCCTGCTCGGCTATGTCAAGCCGTATTGGCGCATGTTCGCGCTGTCCCTCGTCGCGCTGGTCCTCACCGCCGCCACCGAGCCGGTGCTACCAGCCTTGTTCAAGCCGCTGCTGGACAAGGGTTTCGTCGCCAAGGACCAGGATTTCATCCGCTGGATTCCGATCCTGCTGCTGGCCTTGTTTCTGGTGCGCGGCGTCACCAGCTTCGTCAGCACCTATTGCATGGCCTGGGTCGGCAGCCGCCTGGTGATGGACCTGCGCGCCACCATGTTCGACAAGCTGATGACGCTGCCGACGCGCTACTTCGACCAGAACCCGAGCGGCCAGCTGATCGCGCATCTGGCCTTCAACGTCACCCAGGTCACGCAGTCGGCCACCAGCTCGCTCACTACGCTGGTGCGCGACACGGTGACCGTGCTGGGACTGCTCGGCTATCTGCTGTGGCTGAACTGGCAGCTGACGCTGATCGTGTTCGCGCTGGTGCCGCTCACGCTGTGGGTGGTACGCGTCGCCAGCAAACGACTGCGCGGCCTGTCGCGCAAGGCGCAACAGAACATCGGCGACCTCACCCAGGTGGTCGACGAGGCGGTGGGCGGACACCGCGTGGTCAAGCTCTATGGCGGCGAGGACTACGAGCAGGCGCGTTTCCGCGAGGCGGCCAATCTGGCGCGACTGTTCGAGATGAAGCGCGTCGCCGCCAACGCGGTGTACGAACCCGTGATCCAGCTGATCGCCGCCATCGCGCTCGCCATCATCGTCTACATCGCTGCCGACCAGGCCAGCGACAACGCCACGACGGTAGGTGGCTTCGTCGCCTTCTTCATGGCGATGCTGTTGTTGTTCGCGCCACTGAAGCGGCTCACCTCGGTCAACGACCAGCTGCAGCGCGGGCTGGCCGCGGCCGAGACCATCTTCACCATGCTCGACGAGGACGCCGAGCGCGACGGCGGCACGCGCACGCTCGAGCGCATCGAGGGCCGGCTGGCGCTGCGCGATGTGGCGCTGACCTATCCCGGCAAGACCACGCCGGCGCTGGCCGGCATCACGCTCGACATCGCCCCCGGCGAGACGGTGGCGCTGGTCGGTGCGTCAGGCTCGGGCAAGACCACGCTGGCCAATCTGGTGCCGCGCTTCTACGACCCGGATTCCGGCTCGATCCAGCTCGACGGCATCGACGTCCGCGACATCCGCTTGCAGAACCTGCGTAGCCACATTGCCCTGGTGTCCCAGGATGTGGTGCTGTTCAACGATACGCTGGCACACAACATCGCCTACGGCCACAAACGCGACGCCACGGCCGACGAGATCCGCACCGCCTGCGTCGCCGCACATGCCTGGGATTTCATCCAGGCCATGCCCGACGGCCTCGACACGCTGATCGGCGAGAACGGCATGCGATTGTCCGGCGGCCAGCGCCAACGCATCGCCATCGCACGCGCCATCCTGAAGAACGCACCGCTGCTGATCCTGGACGAGGCCACCTCGGCCCTGGACAACGAATCCGAGCGTCACGTGCAGGCCGCGCTGGAGACGCTGATGGAAAATCGCACCACGCTGGTCATCGCGCATCGCCTGTCCACCATCGAACGCGCCAACCGGATCGTCGTGCTGGAAGGCGGTCGCATCGTCGAAGTCGGCAGCCACGCCGACCTGATCGCCCGTCAGGGCCGTTACGCGCAGCTGCACGCACTGCAGTTTTCCGCATGAGCCACGACACACCGACCGGCTGGGTGAAACCCGCGCGCTCGCTGCTCACCGCGGCCGGACGCGCCATCGGCGACTTCCGCATGATCCGCGACGGCGACCGCATCCTGCTCGGCCTGTCGGGAGGCAAGGATTCGCTGTCGCTGCTGCATACCCTGCACCATCTGCAACAGAAGGCGCCGGTGAAATTCGAACTGCTCGCCTGCACGGTCGACCCGCAGTCCGACCAGTTCGACCCCTCGCCGCTCACGCCCTACATGGCCGCACTCGGCGTGCCCTACTTCCTCGAATCGCAGCCCATCCTGGAAGAGGCGCAGAAGACGCTGACCAAGGACAGCGACTCGTACTGCGCCTACTGCTCGCGCATGCGGCGCGGCATCCTCTACCGCGTCGCACGCGAACAGGGCTGCAACGTCGTCGCGCTGGCACAGCATCTCGACGACCTCGCCGAAACGCTGATGATGTCGATGCTGTTCGGCGGCAAACTCAGGACCATGTCGCCGCACTATCTGAACGACGCCGGCGACCTGCGCATCATCCGGCCCTTCGCTTACGCGCGCGAGCGCCAGACCCGCGCCTTCGCCGCCGACGCCGGCCTGCCGGTGATCTTCGAGAACTGCCCAGCCTGCTTCGCCAAGCCGCAGCAGCGCTACGCGATGAAGCAGATGCTGGCCGAGCAGGAAAAGGCCCACCCGCGCATCTTCAACAGCCTGTTGACCGCGATGCGGCCGCTGATGGGGGAACCGCCTGCCTGATTTCCAGGCGCCGTCGTTTCCCCGTAAAATCAACCCTTTGTTTTGGTTGACATTTTCCACAAAGAGAACAAGGTTATGACCGCTTCCTTCATTCCACCCAAGCGCATCCTCATGGGCCCGGGGCCCTCCGACGTGCCCCAGCGCATCCTCGATGCCATGGCACGTCCGACCATCGGCCACCTCGACCCCGCGTTCGTCGACCTGATGGAACAGATCAAGTCCATGCTGCGCATGGCGTTCCAGACCGAGAACGCGCTGACCTTCCCGGTCTCGGCGCCGGGTTCGGCGGGAATGGAAATGTGCTTCGTCAACCTGGTGGAACCCGGCGACAAGGTGATCGTCTGCCGTAACGGCGTGTTCGGCGGCCGCATGCTGGAGAACGTCAAGCGCACCGGCGGCGTGCCGGTGATCGTCGACGACGCCTGGGGCGCGCCGGTCGATCCGAACAAGGTGCGGGACGCCTTCAAGGCGAATCCGGATGCAAAGATCCTCGCCTTCGTGCATGCCGAAACCTCGACCGGCGCGCAAAGCGACGCCGAGGCGCTCGGCAAGATCGCGCAGGAGTTCGGCGCGCTCACCATCATGGATTGCGTCACCAGCCTGGGCGGGACGCCGCTGTATATGGACAAATGGGGCATCGATGCGGTGTATTCCGGCAGCCAGAAATGTCTGTCCTGCACGCCCGGCCTGTCGCCGGTGTCGTTCTCCGAACGCGCGATCGAGCGCATCAAGGCGCGCACGACGCCGGTGCAAAGCTGGTTCCTCGACCTCAACCTGGTGCTCGGCTACTGGCAGTCTGCCGGTAAGCGCACCTACCATCACACGGCGCCGATCAACCCGATGTACGGCCTGCACGAAGCGCTGGTGATGCTGGAGGAAGAAGGTCTGGAAAACGCCTGGGCGCGACACCGTGCCATGCATGAAAAGCTCAAGGCCGGGCTCGAAGGCATGGGCCTCAGGTACGTGGTGGACACGTCCGCACGCCTGCCGCAACTCAATTCGATCTACGTGCCCGAAGGCGTCGACGAGGCAGCGATCCGCGCCCGCCTGCTCACTGAGTTCAACCTCGAAATCGGCGCCGGCCTCGGCGACATGGCCGGCAAGATCTGGCGCATCGGCCTGATGGGCTACTCCGCCAAACAGGAGAACGTCGACTATTGCCTGAAGGCCCTCAAGGCTTGCCTGTCCTGATTCCGGCGCGGTAAACCACGCGGGCGTTCAAAATAAAAACCGGTTCGATGCCGGTTTTTATTTTTCGTCAGGTGTCGTGGCGCTTTCCGCGACCCGTGTCGCCAGAACCTGATCCACCCGGTTGCGGTCGACGTCCACCACCTCGAACTCCCAGTCCGCCCAGGTGAAGCGCTCCGCCTTGCGCGGAATGCGGCCCAGCGAGGCCAGCACGAACCCGCCGACCGTGTGATAGTTGCCCAGCGATTCCTGGGGCACATGGCGAATCTCCAGCCGGTCCTTCATCTCGTCGATGGGCAGCAACCCGTCCAGCAGCCAGGATCCGTCGGCCCGGCGCACGGCCAGGGCGTCTTCGGTGTCATCGGCCAGGGGCATCATGTCGCCCACCAGCGAATACATCAGGTCGTCCAGGGTGACGATGCCTTCGGTCAGGCCGAACTCGCTCACCACGAGGGCGAAATTGGCGCGCTGCTGGCGGAAGGTGCGCAGCAGGTCGATGAGGGTGAGGCTGGACGGCACGAACAGCGGCGGCGCGAGCGGCAGCTCGGCGAAGTCGATGTCGCCTTCCATGGCAGCCTTGAGGATGTCATGGCTTTCGGCAATGCCGATCACCTGCTGCAGATCGCCCTTGCAGATGGGCAGGCGGGAATGCGGCGCTTCTTTCAGGGTGCGCAGGTTGTGCTCGCGGGGCGAGAGAAGATCCAGCCAGGCCACGTCCGCGACGGGCGTCATGATGGTGGCGAGGCGCCAATCCTCCAGACGCAGCACGTTGCCGAACAGCTCGCTCTCCTCCGGGGCGATGGTGCCCGTCCGCTCCCCTTCGTCCACGAACGCCAGGATGTCCTCGATGCTGGTGACCGCAGGTGCCGACTGAATCGGCAGCAGAGCCAGCACACGGTCCGCAGCGAAGGACAGAAAACGGATCGCCGGGGACAACAAGCGGATGAACAGCGACATGAAGGGCGCGCAAAATGCCGCCACCTTTTCCGGATGCGCGAGCGCGATCCGCTTGGGCACGATCTCGCCGAGGATGATGGAAACCGCCGTGACGATCACGATGGTGGCGCCGAAGGCAATGGACTCACGCCATTCGGCCAGGCCGGGAATCGCGGCACGGATGGCCGACTCGATGGACGTGGACAGGGCCGACTCGCCATAGATCCCCATCAGCAGCGCGGCGGCGGTGATCCCCGTCTGGCTCGCGGCCAGGAGCCTACTCGGATGCTCCTTGATCGCCAGCGCCTTGACGGCCCCCATGTCGCCGGCTTCGGCTAGCTGAGTCAGCCGGCCGCGGCGGGCGGAGGCGAGCGCCATTTCCGCGAGCGAAAACATGCCGGAAAGCAGGATGAGCAGGATCAGGATCCACAGGGCATTCATGATCAGGAAGCAGGAACGGGATGGAGGACGATTCTACCCGTCGCTTCGGACAGAGGACACGGCACACACGACAAGGCCCGCTGTCAGCGGGCCTTGCGTAATCGCATCAGGTCGGAGAAATCACAAACCCAGTCGCTGCCAGATGGTGGTGCTCGGTCCGGCCTGGTTCATGGTGTAGAAATGCAGGCCCGGCGCGCCGCCGGCCAGCAGGCGGTCGCACAGGTCGGTCACCACGTCGAGGCCGAAGGCACGGATCGACGCCAGGTCGTCGCCGTAGGTTTCGAGCTTCTTTCTCAGCCAGCGTGGGATCTCCGCGCCGCAGGCATCGGAGAAGCGTGCCAGCTGTACGTAGTTGCCGATCGGCATGATGCCGGGAACGATGGGGATGGCGACGCCCAGCGCGCGCGCGTCTTCGACGAAGTTGAAGTAGGCGTCGGCATTGAAGAAGTACTGCGTGATCGCCGAGTCGGCGCCGGCGTCGACCTTGCGCTTGAAGTTGGCGAGGTCTTCGGTGGCGGAACGTGCCTGCGGGTGGACTTCAGGGTAGGCGGCGACTTCGATCTCGAACCAGTCGCCGGTTTCCTTGCGGATGAAGGCCACCAGTTCGTTGGCGTAGTTGAACTCGCCGGCATCCATGGTGCCCGAGGGCAGGTCGCCGCGCAACGCGACCAGATGGCGGATGCCCTGGCTCTTGTATGCGTTGAGGATGTCGCGGATGCTGGCCTCGGTCGAGCCGATGCACGACAGATGCGGCGCGGCTTCCGAGCCGGAGGCCTGGATATCGCACACGGTTTCCAGGGTGCGGTCGCGGGTGGAGCCGCCGGCCCCGAAGGTAACCGAGAAGAACTTGGGATTGAGTTGCGCGAGCTGCTTGCGCGTAGCGCGCAGCTTCTCCGCCCCTTCCGTTGTCTTGGGCGGGAAGAATTCAAAACTGAATGTGCGTTCGGTCATGCTTCAACCTCTGGAATGGGGAATGAGCGCGGACAGCGCCCAGGCGATCACGCCATACAGGATGGCGCCGACCATCGCCGAAACGAAACCCTGCACGTGAAAGCCGGGCAGCAGCGCACTGGCAAGCCAGAACAACAGGCCGTTCAGGATCAGATAGAAGACCCCCAGCGTCAGCACGGTGATCGGCAACGTGAGCAGCGCCAGCACTGGGCGCACCAGCGTGTTGATGAAACCCAGCACCAGCGCAGCGGCCAGCGCCGAGCCGAAACCCGCCACCTGGATGGTGGGCAGCAGATACGTCACCGCCAACAGGGCGACGGCATTCAGGATCCACAGCAGCAGCAGACGCATGGCGCCCTCCTTTTCAGGCGAAACCGATCAATAGCGGTAGTGCTCGGCCTTGTAGGGGCCGGTCTTGGGCACGCCGATGTAGGACGCCTGCTGGTCGGTCAGCTCGGTCAGCTGCGCGTTGAGCTTCTTCAGTTGCAGGCGCGCGACCTTCTCGTCGAGGTGCTTCGGCAGCGTGTAGACGCCGACCGGATATTTGCCGGAATCGCGCTCCAGCCACAGTTCGATCTGCGCAATGGTCTGGTTGGCGAACGACGACGACATCACATAGGACGGGTGGCCGGTGGCACAGCCGAGATTCACCAGACGCCCCTTGGCCAGCAGGATGATGCGCTTGCCGTCGGGGAAGATGA
>DDRS01000017.1:426826-427011 GCA_002343685.1 Thiobacillus denitrificans
CTTGCCGTCGGGGAAGATGACGTGATCGACCTGAGGCTTGATCTCTTCCCACTGGTATTTCTCGATCGAGGCGACGTCGATTTCATTATCGAAATGCCCGATGTTGCAGACGATGGCCTGGTCCTTCATCTTCGCCATGTGGTCGTGGTTGATGACATGGAAGTTGCCGGTGGCGGTGACGAAGA
>DDRS01000026.1:0-1403 GCA_002343685.1 Thiobacillus denitrificans
ATCACCGACCCGGACGGCTACAGCGCCACGATGGAATACGACGCCAACAACCACGTCGTCGCCGCCGCCGACAAGGAAGGCAATGTCGTTGTCAGCAGTCTCGATCTGGACGGCAAGCCGCGCAACGTGGTCGATCCCAACGGCAGCACGCAGGCCTTCGTCTACTACGGCCCGGAGAAGAACGGTCGCCTCAAGCAAAGCCTCGACCCCGCCGGCCGGGCCACCACCTACGACTACGACGCCCACGGCAACGCCATCAGTGTCACGGACAATCTCGGCCACACCGCCCAGACGGTCTACGACGAGCTCGACCGCCCGGTGAAGAGTGTCGGCCCGGCCGTCGCCGCCGACGGCGGCCGTGCCCCGGTCACCTGCAACAAGTACGACACCCTGGGCCGCATGACCGAACTGTGGGCCGGCAGCACCCTCAATCCGTCCGCACCCTGTGACCTTTCGGGCGCCGATCCCGACCTCAAGAAGCAGACTGCCGTCGTCACCAACGACTTCGGCTGGAAGGTGAAGGAGACCGATCCTTTGGGTCACGTCTGGACCTGGAGCTACGACCGCTTCGGCAATGTACTGGAAGCGACGGACGCCAAGAACCAGAAGACGCAGATGGTCTGGGGCTATGGGCATCAGCTCATGAGCCGCACCGTCAGGGATGCGAACGGCAACGTCTACCGGACCGAGACCTTCACCCGCAATGCGCTGGGCCAGCCGACGCGGGTCGAGGCGCGCGATGCTGCCGGCAATCTCATCGCCGGGCAGGAAACCGCCTTCGATGCGGCGCATCGGGTGACCCGGCTGACCGATCTTCGTCCGGGCACCTCGGCCAAGGCCCGCAGCTTCGCCTGGAGCCCCGGCGGGATGCTGAACACGATGCAGGACCAGAACGGCGCCCGCACGGACTATCTCTACGATCCGGTCGGCAATCTGATCGGGATCTGGGGACCCAACTTCGACTATCTCGCCTTCACCCATGATGCGGGCGGACGGTTGACGGAGAAGTGGGATCCCAACGGCATCAACAGCCAGTACGAGTGGAACCCGGACAATACGCTGGCCAAACTCGCCAACCGGGTGGCGTTCGACGACGCCCACACGATCAGCGTCCATGAATACGACTACGATGCGTTGGGAAGACGGCAGACGGCGGTGGACAAGGCGGGTAGCCTCACCCTGCCCGCGCAGAATGACGCTTACGCCTACGATGCGCTGGACAACCGGACCAGGAGGACGGTGAACGGTGTCGATCAATACGCGATCTTTGATGCGGCCAACCAGCTGGTCGAGCTGAGAAGCGGCAGCCCGACGGGGGCCCTCACCCATGCCTTCGTGTATGACGCCAACGGCAACCTCATCCAGAAGTGCGAAGGCACAGGTGTGAGCCGGACGACGACGAC
>DDRS01000026.1:1664-9556 GCA_002343685.1 Thiobacillus denitrificans
CTACTACCGCTACAACGGCGACGACATCGATGCGGAGTACAGCGCGACCTGGAGCGAGACGGCGCGCTATGTGCACGGCCCGAACACCGATGACCCGCTGATGCGGCTCACCGGCAATACCGGCGATCCCACCGCCACCGCAATCTACTACCACCAGGACGGGATCGGCAGTGTGGTGGCGACCTCGGATCAAGCGGGGAATATCGTGGCGGCGCAGCTGTTCGATGCGTGGGGGAACAAGGTTCAATCAAGCGGTAGCATCGCGCAGTATGGGTACACGGGGCGCGAGCCTGACCAAACCGGACTGATTTATTACCGGGCGCGGTATTATGACCCGACGCTGGGAAGGTTCATTTCACGCGATCCGGCGGGGATGCCGGATGGGGTGAATCGGTATGCGTATGTGAACAACAATCCGGTGAACTTCACGGATCCGATGGGCTTGGTCAGATGGCGAGACGCTTTTAGCGCAGGCATTAATCTGGTATCTAATGGAGCTGGGATATTTGTTGGATCTGTGATCACTGCTACGGGAGCGGGGTTGCTCGCGGCCCCTGAGCCTGTTATGACGAAATTGGCTGGAGTTGGTGCGGTTGCTTTCGGCGGGACCATTTACACAAAATCTGTGGCTGGTGCGGGAATGAGTGCTAACAACCTGATAAGTGCCATCCAGGATAGGCCAGCATCAATGCCAAGCAGTGCAGCGGAATGGGTGGCCGGAAAGGTTTCCCCTGGAAACAAGACTGCCCAGAAAACGGCTCAAATTCTTGATCTGGGGCTTGACCTCGCCAGCGGCCGAGTCAACCCGGCAAAGATGATTGTGTTAAAGCCCGGGGAAGGGATTCCGCGTCTTAAATGGGGGACAGCTGGCGATAAAATCGAACGCGAATATGGCTCGGCTGGTAAGGCATTTAATACGGCGTCAGATTGGTTCCAGGGCCTTGCTGCGGCGGATTCGATTATCAACTCTGGCATGGATATCTCGAGGTCCCTGAACCTCAATAACTATTTCAGCAATATGCAAGGTACGGGGGGTAGCGGTGGTCAGACACTTCTTGGTATCTCTCCAAGGAATTGATTGTGATCAGATTGATTTCACGAATGAACCAACACGCAAAGCGAAATGATCTTAAAAAAGCCTGGGAAAGGTCTTGGCAAGATCAGATGTCTCATCTATCAAAAACCAAGTTCGCCAATATATTTGTTTACCTTCTTAGTATCGCCGGGAATTTATTACTCACGTTTGGCTGTTGGGTGTGGTGGAGGCCAGATGTAGCATTAGGTGATGGATTAATAATAGCCAGTACGAGCCTGTTGGTGCATTTGGTAATGACTTATGAAACCGGCTACAAAAAATTCTTTCGTGTCGGTGATAGGCAATATTTCTATATTGTCTGGTTAATTCCAATGTTGCTATCTGTGGTGGGCCTTGTTGGTGGCTTCTTTTATAGAGGTATTGTTTAAGAACTGGACCGAGACCATCCGCTACTATGTTCGTGCTATTTGCATAATGGCGACCGACGCCAAGAACCAGAAGACGCAGATGGTCTGGGGCTATGGTCATCAGCTGCAGAACCGCACCGTCAGGGATGCGAATGGCACCGTGTACCGGACCGAGACCTTCACCCGCAATGCGCTGGGCCAGCCGACGCGGGTCGAGGCGCGTGATGCTGCCGGCAATCTCATCGCCGGGCAGGAAACCGCCTTCGATGCCGCGCACCGGGTGACCCGGCTGACCGATCTTCGTCCGGGCACTTCGGCCAAGGCCCGCAGCTTCGCCTGGAGCCCGGGCGGGATGCTGAACACGATGCAGGATCAGAACGGTGCCCGTACCGACTATCTCTACGACCCGGTCGGCAATCTCATCGGCATCTGGGGACCCAACTTCGACTATCTCGCCTTCACCCATGACGCGGGCGGGCGCCTGACGGAGAAGTGGGATCCCAACGGCATCAGCTGATGGATGTCCTGCATAAGCCAATAAAGGCGATTAGCTGAAGTTGAAAACGCCTGTTCAGCTTGCCACGCAAAAAACCTCGTGCTAAGTTCGCTCCCATAATGAGAACTGGCGCTTATACGCTGGTCGATCTGCGGAAAACAACATAATAAGTGTCATGAATGCAGCCAGGGAGGGCCGCATGAGCTATCGTTTTTCCGCCGACCTCACGCCGTTTCCGCTTATTCAGCCTGCCAGTTCAACTAACAATTCCCCCAGTTCCCAGGCTCAGTTTGCCCAGTCTCTAAATCCCGCCGGGGAATACCTTTCCTGTCACGCTACTCCGATCTGTTCAGGGCAAGCCATCGAGCGATGGCGGAAGCATCCATGGCAGCCATCTGGCTACGCAAGCCGCTGGGGCGCCAGAATCCAGCTTCAATCAATATGTAACATGCGTCTGTTTCAATTCAGTTCCGTGACAGGTAGTCCTTTGCCAATTACCCGGAATACGCTGCATTTGTCCCCAATAATTTGTTTGCCAAGCGGCAAGCCCTCACACAGAGGTTAGATCGTGTTTCCATTCATCGCGACACCCGGCTCCGGCCCCAGCCGCCACCGCGGCTTCACCCTCCTCGAGCTCCTGGTGGTACTGGTGATCCTGGGTTTGCTGGCGGGCTATGTGGCGCCGAAATATTTCGCCCAGATCGGCAAATCGGAAGTGAAAACCGCCAAGGCGCAGATCGTCGCGCTGGAAAAGGCGCTCGACCAGTATCGGATCGACACCGGCCACTATCCCAATACCGAGCAGGGACTTGCCGCGCTGAATGCCAAGCCGGCGGACGAGCCGCACTGGGAGGGCCCCTATCTGAAAAAGGCGGTGCCCAACGATCCCTGGGGCAAGCCCTATCAATACAAGATGCCCGGCGAACATGGCGAGGTGGATATCTTCTCCTTCGGCCGCGACGGCACGTCGGGCGGCAGCGGCGAAGACGCCGACATCGGGAACTGGTAAAGCCGCCTCATGCGTTATCGCATAAAAGCCTTGCATCCCGGCATGGGGGTGACGGCCACGACGGTGGAGGCGCTCGACGAGGCCGAGGCCGCCGCACGGCTGCAGCGCGAGGGCGCGCAGGTGTTGTCCATCGTGGCCGAACGCGGCCGATGGCTGGCGGGACGCGGTGCGCGCTTTCCGCTGCTGCTGTTCACGCAGGAACTGATCGCGCTGCTGGAGGCGGGGTTGACGTTGACCGAGGCTCTGGAAACCCTGGGTGAGAAAGAGAGCCGGACCGAGTCGCGCCAGCTGATCGAACGCCTGCTCGCCACCATGCGCGAGGGCCGCCCGTTTTCGGCGGCGCTGGCCATGCAGGGCGAGGCGTTTCCGCCGCTGTATGCGGCCACCGTGCGCGCGGCGGAAAGCACGGGCGACCTCTCGCCGGCGCTGGCCCGCTATGTCGGCTACCAGAACCAGATCGATGCGGTGAAGAAGAAAGTCCTGTCGGCGTCGATCTATCCCCTATTGCTGATCGGCGTTGGCACGTTGGTGATCGGCTTTCTGCTCGGCTATGTGGTGCCGCGTTTTGCTTCGGTCTATGCCGACGCCGGGCGCGACCTGCCGTGGATGTCGAAAATGCTGCTGGCCTGGGGCGAAGCGGTCGAGGCGCACGGCGTCTGGATATTGCTGGGCGCGGCGACCGGGATTGCCAGTTTCATGCTGGCACTGGCGCAGCCCGCCACGCGTGCCGCTCTCACCCGTCTGGCCTGGCGCATCCCGGCGATCGGCGAACACCTGCGCACCTTCGAACTGGCGCGCTTCTACCGCAGTCTCGGCATGTTGCTGACCGGCGGCATCCCGATCGTGTCGGCGCTCGGCATGGTGTCGGGCCTGCTCTCCGCGCATCTGCGCAGCGGCGCGGCGGCGGCAATGGATGCGATGCGGCGAGGCGAATCCATCTCTGCCGCGTTCGCGCAGGGCGAACTGACCACGCCGGTCGCTGCCCGGCTCTTGCGCGTCGGCGAGAAAAGCGGCCGCATGGGCGAGATGATGGAGCGCATTGCGATCTTCCATGACGAGGAGATGGCGCGCTGGGTGGACTGGTTCACCCGCCTGTTCGAACCCTTGCTGATGGTGTTCATCGGTCTGACGATCGGTCTGATCGTGGTGCTGCTTTATATGCCGATCTTCGATCTGGCAGGGTCGATCCAGTGAACGCGCCCCACCCCGCCCTCACCCCCGACACGCTGGCCAGCCTGCGTCAGGCGGCGAACGCCGCCGGCCAGGCCGTGATGCTGCGGCTGCAGGAACAGTTCGGACTTGATGCCGACGCCACGCTGCATCTGCTGGCGGCTCACTGCCGCCAGCCCGCATTCGACATGGCTGCGCTGAATGCGCTGGCGGTCGATTTCGGCAAGCTGGGCTTCAACGAGGCCGGCCGGCGGCATTGCCTGGTCGCGCACGATGCCGAGGGACAACTCTGGCTGCTGCTGACCGATCCCTGGGACAGTGCAAGCCGGGCGTATGCCGGGCACGTCCTGGGCGCGCCGTTCAAGACCGGCCTCGCGCATCCCGCCGACCTGGCGGCGCTGCTGGCACGTCACGAGGAAGGCCTGCGCGCCATGGAAAGCGTGGGCGGCAGCGGCACACAGGTCGCACAGGATTCCGGCGCCGAGGCCTTGTCGTTCGCCAGCATCGCCGAGGATGCCAGCCCGGTCGTGCGGCTGGTGCGCTCGACGCTGTACGACGCGCTGAAAGCCGGCGCCTCCGACATCCACCTGGAAACCGACGCGCGCGGCCTGACCGTGAAATACCGCATCGACGGCGTGCTCTCGCACATCGCCCACGCGCCGGGCACCGAGGTGGCCGAGCAGGCGATCTCCCGAATCAAGGTCATGGCCGAACTCGACATCGCCGAGCGCCGGGTGCCGCAGGATGGCCGCTTCAAGGTGTCGATGCAGGGCCGCGAAGTCGACGTGCGGGTGTCGATCATGCCGAGCGTGTTCGGCGAGGATGCCGTGCTGCGGATCCTCGACCGGCAGGCATTGTCCGAGGAACTCTCCGGGCTGACGCTGGAAGGCCTCGGCTACGCCGGCGCGACGCTGGCGCGGGTCCGCAAGCTGGCGGCCGAGCCCTACGGCATGCTGCTGGTGACCGGACCGACAGGTTCAGGAAAAACCACCACGCTGTACGCAGCGATTTCCGAGATCAACCACGGCCGCGACAAAATCATCACGATCGAGGACCCGGTCGAATACCAGCTTCCGGGCGTGCTGCAGATTCCGGTCAACGAGAAGAAGGGGCTGACCTTCGCGCGCGGCTTGCGCTCGATCCTGCGCCACGATCCGGACAAGATCATGGTCGGCGAGATCCGCGACGCCGACACTGCGCAGATCGCAGTGCAGTCGGCACTCACCGGACATCTGGTGTTCACCACCGTGCACGCCAACAACGTGTTCGACGTCATCGGCCGCTTCATCCACATGGGCGTCGACCCCTACAGCTTCGTCTCGGCACTCAATGGCATTGTCGCGCAGCGCCTGCTGCGGGTGAACTGCCCGCATTGCGCCGCGCCGGTCGTGCCCGCCGACGACCTGCTGGAACTGTCGGGACTAACGCTCGATAAAACCCGCGATTTCGAGTTCCGCCAAGGGAGCGGCTGCGGCCACTGCCGCGGCAGCGGCTACAAGGGTCGCCGTGCCGTCGCCGAGATCCTGCTGCTGACCGACGAGCTGCGCGAACTGATCGTCGCGCGGGCGCCGATCGGCCAGATCAAGGAAGCTGCCGCGCGCGGCGGCACGCGCAGCCTGCGCGACGCCGCGCTCGCGCTGGTGAAGGCGGGCGACACCACGCTGGAGGAGATCAACCGTGTCACGCTGGTCGGCTGATTCCCTGCGCATCGCGCTCACGCCGGGCGAAGCGGCCTTGCTGCGCACGCTCGGCACGCCCGCCAGCCGTGTGCTCGCCACGGACGAACGCAGTGCAACCGGTCTGCTGCCGCTGCTGGACGAGGCGCTCGCCGATCCGGACTGGCGCAGCCGCCGCGTCGAGGTGGTGCTGTCGCAGCATTTCGTGCGCCACGTGCTGACGCCGCCGCCCAGCAAGGCGCTCTCGCGTGCCGAGGAGCGCGCGCTGGTAAGCGCCAGCCTGCGCGGCATCTACGGCGACGAGGCCCTGCAGTGGAATGTACAGGTGCTCAGCCAGCCGCCGCAGCATGGTCTGGTCGGTGCCGCCATGGACGCGTCGTTCATCCAGCAGCTGGATGCCTTGCTGGCGCGCCACGGGTTTCGCGAGGTGGCAATCCGCCCGCTCGCCAGCGTCGCCGCACAACACCTGCCGGGAAAATTTGCAGGCTGGTGGGTGCTGGTCGAACCCGGCTGGCTGACACTGTTCGGCAGTGCGAACGGTGTCTGGCATCACCTCGGCGGCCAGCCGGTCGGCAATGACTGGGTCGACGCCCTGCCCGACCTGATCGAACGGGAAGCCCTATCAGCCACCCAGGCCTTGCCGTCCGCAGTCTGGGTCCAGACCGTGGGCACCGGCCCGATCCCGCAACCGGCTGCCGGAGACTGGCAGATGCTGCCGCACGATCCCGACACCCGCGGCGCCCTGGCATTGGCGGGCATATAACGATGGCACGGCTCGATTTCGACTTTCATTCGCGTCCCGTACGTCCCGGCGCGGTGGGCGTCGCGCTGGCGGTGGCTGGCGTGGCCGCCATGGCCTGGGTCTGGATGAATCTGCAGGCGGCGCACGCAACCGAGGCCGGTCTGGCGATGCGGATCGCCGCCCTCGAAAAGAGCCAGTCGCGGCCGGCTGTGCAACCCATCAAGCGCACGGACGACGCAGCCCAGCGCACCCGGTCGCAAGTCTCGGCCCAGCTTGCCTATTCCTGGCAGCCGGCCTTCGAGGCCCTGGCAGCGGCACGCAGCGGCAAGATCGCACTGGTCTCGCTCGACGCGGTGCAGTCCACCTCGCGTCTGAAACTGGTGGCCGAAGCGCGGCAGCTGGCCGATGCGATCTCCTTCATCGACGCACTGCAACAACAGCCGGGAATCCGGCGCGTCGAGCTGCTCCAGCACGAACTGCAGGCCGACGATGCGCAAAAGCCGCTGCGCTTCAACATCCTGGTGGAGCTGGGCGCATGAACGGCTGGCTATGGCACCTGCTGCAATGGGGACGCCGCCTGGGACCCGCCGGTCTGGTCGGCCTGGGTCTGCTGGTAATTGCATTGCTGCTGCAGACGATCCAGGTCGCGTCGCTGCAAAAGACGACCCGCACGCAGCAGATCCGGCTGGCCGCGTTGCAACAGGCTGCGGCCCGGCGGGCTGCCGCGCCGCAGTTGCCGCCTCCTGTCAATCCATTGTCCCTGTTGCCGCCGACAGGCGAAGCGGCGCAACTGATCGGCGAACTGGAACGCCTGGCCCGCTTGCATGGGCTGGAACTGCCGCGCGGCCAATACAGCGTGTCGTCGCTGACAGGCACCTCGCTGCAGCGCTGGCAGCTCGTCCTGCCGGTGAAGACGGCCTACCCCGACCTGCATGCCTTTCTCGCGACGGCGCTGGAACGCCTGCCCAACCTGACACTGGACGAGGTGAAGCTGAAGCGCGAACGGATCGAATCCGCCGAGTTGCAGGCGGAGCTGCGCATGAGCCTGTTCGTGGAGGCGGCGCCATGACCGACAAGGCGCGGCGTTCTGTCCTGTTTGTCGCCCTGGCGGGGGTGGCCGCATGGTCCATCTGGCTGGCGATCAATGATCGATCGAACGACGACGCAGACGATCGAATCGATGTGGCCGAGCCGGCGGCGCATGCACCCCGCCCTGCCCGCGCAACCCAAGCGCCGGCGCCTGTCGCAGTCCGGACAAAGCCGCAGGAGGCCGAGCCACGGCTGGCCCTGTCGCGCACCAACCTGTTTCCCGAACAGACCTGGTACGTCCCGCCCCCGCCGCCACCCCCGCCGCCC
>DDRS01000041.1:0-64851 GCA_002343685.1 Thiobacillus denitrificans
ACGAGCGAGCAGAACTGGAGGTTGATGCCTTCGGCTCCGGCCTCGGTGGCAATCATGACCTTGCCACGCTCCTTGAAGTGCTCGACCAGTGCCGCACGGGTGTCGGCAGTCTTGGAGCCGGTGATGCGGTCGGTGCCCTCGTGGCGCTTCAGCCAGTCCTTGTAGATCGCCTGCGCACGCTGGTCGCTATTAGTGCCGTTGAAGAGCACGATGCCGTCGCCGTATGGCGTGTCAGCCAGCAAGTTGAGGAGGTATTCCTGCGTGCGCCTGGACTCGGTGAAGATGATGGCCTTTCTGGCCGCGCCCAAGCGATCCAGTTCTTTGAGGCCGCGATCGAGCGCGGTGAGCAGCGCCTTGCCCTTGGCGTTGTCGCGGATGTTGGTTGCCAGCATCTTGAAGTGGCGCAGCTCCTCGATCTCCTGCGCGATGGCATCACGCTCGGTGCGGCTCGCTGCCTTTCTGCCCGGCTCGTGGTCTTCCCATTCGTCGGCGGTCTCGTCGAGTGACTCGTAGTCCTCGTCGAGCTCGTCGGCCAGATCGGGAACCTCGGTGACTTCGTCGAGCACACCCTGAAGACGCTTGGCCATCGTCTCCAACGCACCCGCAATCGCGTGCGTGCTGGAGGCGAGCAGCTTCCACAGCACAAGTGAAATCAGTTGGCGCTGCCCCTCGGGCAGGGCCTTGAGGTTGGGGCGGCGCAGATAATCGGCGACGAGCCTGGAAAGTTCCTGCTCTTCGCTCGACGGCGTGAATTCCTGGACGATGGCCTTGCGCGCCGTGTACGACACGTAGGGCTGCACCTGTTTGCGCAGGGTGCGCTTGCAGATGGGGGCCAACCGGTCACGCAGGCTGCCGAAGGATTGCTCTCTGCCAGTGAACTGCGAGCGGAAACTATCAAGGTCTCCGAACACGCGGTCATCGATGAAGCTGACCAGTCCATAGAGTTCGAGCAATGAGTTCTGCAGCGGCGTCGCAGTCAGGAGCACCTTGGAGTGAACGCGCGATAGCGCCTCCTTCAGGGTCTTGGCGATGACGTTGCTGGTTTTGTAGACGTTGCGGAGGCGATGTGCTTCGTCCAGAACGACCAAGTCCCAGTCGATGTCTTTGACATCGTCAGCCTTGGCCTTCGCGAACTGATAGGAACAGATGATCGGGCCGGAGGCGAACAGGAACGGGTTCCGCTGCTCCTGCTTGCGGATAGAGTTGTAGCTTTTGGCTTCGAGGATCAGCCCTTGCAGGCCGAACTTGTCCTGCAGCTCCTGGTGCCATTGCTTGCGCAGGTTCGCCGGAACGACGATGAGCACCTTCCGCCGCCGTTCGGCCCAGCGCTGGGAAATGACCAAACCGGCTTCGATGGTCTTGCCCAGGCCAACCTCGTCGGCGAGGATCACGCCGCGTGAGAGGGGGTTGCGGCAAGCGAAGAGCGCGGCCTCGACTTGATGGGGATTCAGATCGACTTGCGAATCGACCAAGGTCGAAGCCAGCGACTCCACAGAGTCACCCGCCGCGCGCCGGGTCAGCAGCCAGGCATAGTACTGGCTCTGATGCGGCGTCAGAAGCGGTTGTATTGTCAACGGCGAACCTCCCTTTAGTTCTTGCCCGAGCGTGATTCGTTGGCTGGCTTGGCCCAAGCTCACTTCTCCCCGGCTTCTTCTTGCTGATGCCTTCGGCCATCCAGTTCGGAACGGCGGAAGCGCCACGTGCCCCCCAACTTGAAAGCCTGGAATCTCCCCATTCTGAGCGAGGCGGTAGACCGTCTGTTTTTTCAGCTTTGACGTGTGTGGCCGCTTCGCCTTTGTCGTTTCCCGACGCTGGAATTGGTTTGCCAAAATTGGCCAATTCTCCCATCTTTCCGCCTCATCGACATAGATCATTCGCGCGCTTCGAGACTCCGAGATGCGTCTGCACGCTGTAGCATCGTTAGCTTCCATGACTCGATTGGTAGCGAACGTGATGTTCGCGCCAACGACTATCTCAGCGGCAGGCGGCGAAATTCAGGGCGCTTGCCCTCCAGGGGATCGGCTCGAAGCCCATCCCCGCCGCGCTATGCTTGGCCCCCTTCACAATTCACCGAACAGGCTGCGCCTAATCGGCGCAAGACGTCATGCACCGTCGAATCTGGTCTCGTGCATAGGCCGCTGTCTACCGCAACGTTCCGGCACGTCATGGCGACGCCACTCCTGAAGGGCATGACCGCATCACCGACCGGATAGGCAGCGCGGCTTGGCGCACGCCGCACGCCCGTCAACCCCCTGCCCGCGCCGGCTTCGCCCGTGTTGGGGGTGTGACGACCGCGCTTTGCACGTGTGCCTGAATCGCAGCGCTCCGATCGGGAGCGTCCATTCAAGGAGTTGCGATCATGAACCTCATCACCGAAACACTGCGCGAAAAATTGCTGGCCAACGGCCGGCAGTCCCTCGACAACGACAACTTCGATCCACTGCCTGTGGTCAAGCTGTTCACCCCGGACGCGGGCGCGACCTGGCTGCTCACCGAGATCGACCCGGATGACCACGACCATGCCTTCGGGCTCTGCGACCTGGGACAGGGTTTTCCGGAACTGGGTTATGTGAGCCTGGCCGAACTGCAATCGGTGCGTGGCCGACTTGGCCTTTCGATCGAACGAGACCTGCACTTCATTGCGACGAAGCCGATCAGCGCCTATGCGCGTGAAGCGCGGCTCGCGGAGCGCATCGTGACGTAGCCGTCACGCGGGCGCTGCCGCTGGGCAGCGCCCTTTTCTCACTTATTTTCCCTTCTTGGCCTGGATGGCGGCCAGCTCGCGCCGCACGCGCTCGATGACTTCGCTCACCCCCTTGCTGTCGCCGCCATAGGCCAGCGTCAGCAGCGTGAGCGGATGCACGTCCAAGACCTCGCACAGCTCAGCGACCTTGCTCAAGGTCGGGCTTTTCAGGCCGCGTTCGAGCGAACTCATGTACGTGCGGCTCGACACGTCCGAGAAAGCTTCCTGGCTGAGGCCACGGGCTTTTCTGACCATCTTGAGCGCCGCAGGAAATGAGTTCTTCGATGTCATCAAATCGTTTCTTGTAAAACGACGATGACACCTGATGGCGCCCTATAGGGCTACAATCTATAGTGTTCATTTGACAGTCTTCCCGGCTGGAACTTGTCACGGGTGTGTCTATGCTGAAAACCGTTTTTTCTGAAACCATAGGTTCCGTCCCTACGCATTCGTCGACTCGTGCATCCACGGATTCGGTGGAATCCGCTTTGGCAATTTGGCGCAGAAGCGTATTTTCACTGTCACGCTTTGGCGCATCAGCACGTTTGCGCAGAACCAACGCCCCGTTGACCGTGGCCACTTGCGCGCAGCGACCATGAATCCACTCATCACCGATGACCAACGTGCCCAACTGTTGGACAACGGCGCTGCCGCCGCGCGCGGCGAGCAGCGCGACCCATTGCCAGTCGTCAAGCTGTTCACGCTGGATGCGCACGCAACCTGGCTCTTGACCGAACTCGATCCCGACGATGGCGACACCGCCTTCGGCCTGATCGACCTCGGCATGGGCACGCCAGAACTCGCCCACGTGCGACTCTCCGTCCTGGAAAGCATTTGTGGGCCACGGAACCTGGCCGTTGCACGCGATCTGCATTTCACGCCAAGGCGGCGACTGTCTGAATATGCCCGGCTGGCTCGGGCCGACGGATCGATCACCGACTGATCGATCCCTGATGGCCCGTCGCTGGCGGGCCACTCCATGCGATGCCACAACGGCTCGCATTGCGTCTTCTTGGGTCTGGGTCCAGACCTTTTTTGTATTGATCGCCACTCAGTACAGCAACGGCGCAACGCTGTCACAAATAGTGCGAATGCCCGGCCCGTTGTCGGCCACCTTGTCGATTGATTTCCTTCCATCCGAGGAGGTTTCGCCATGGCAGATTCGAGCGCCGTTCACTGGCATCCCAGCGCAGCATACCTGTACGTCCTGCATCTGGACGGCCCCGCGCTGGCTTGGGAATACCTGCGGCGCAACCCGGAATACCGTCGCGCCTGGCAACAACACCGGCACCGCCCGGAGCACGAAGCGCATCGCTGGGGCTTGCGCCTGCTGGAGAACCCCGCGCGCGATGCGCGCGACGCGCACCCCGACTGGTTCCCTGATCCATCCTCGGTAGTCCAAGTCTATCCCGATGCTGATCCCACGGCCGATGCGCTGCCGTTCCAGCTCTGGCGCTTCCCCGGCCGCAAGCACCTGACGCACGACGGCAAACGCCTGGTGCTGACCATCCAGTTCATCGACCACATGCTGCGCATGGCGATATCGCCCGCACTGGAAGACGGCATGGCTTACGCTTATGCCGTCCGCGCCGGTTGCCAGCTCCGCGAGCGCTGGCGCGCAATCGAAGCCGAGCTGGCGATGCTCGACGCAGCCATCGCACGCCGCACCGCGATCGCCACGGGCAGGCCAGGCCGCACGCCAATGCTCCACATGTGCACCCTGCAGGCGCTCGACGGCATGCTGGCAGGCGCCTCTCAGCGCGGCGTGGCCGAAGTCTTGTTCGGCATCACCACGGTCGCCGAGCGCTGGTACGACGACAGCGATCTGCGTGCCCAAGTTCGCCGCCTCATCCGGCGCGGGCAAACGCTCATGGGAGGCGAATACCGCCGCCTGCTGCAACCGGCAGCGCAGCACAGGGACGTTAGCACGAACGCGCAAAACGTCCCTGCGCAGAACGCCTGACTTTTCCGAGACTGCTTCCATCCGGTGGCGATTGCCTCGTCGCCGATCTTGACCGATGGAGGCCCATGCCATGAGACCCGCACCGTTACGGCCGTATTCCGTACCCGCTGCCACCCAGCAGTCTGCCCAATCCACACAGTCTGCGCGCTACCTGACTAACAACGAAGCCGCCGAGTTCCTGCGGCTGTCGCCGCGCACGCTGGAGAAACAGCGCGTCATCGGCGGCGGGCCGCGCTTTCGCAAATTCGGCCGGCGCGTGATGTACGCCATCGCCGACCTCGAAGCGTGGGCCGACGCGCGCAGCTTCGAGATGACCTCTGATCCGCTGTACACCGAACAACACGCCGCGCGCCGTTCCGGCTCGCGCTGATCGGCGATGGACACCGTCACCGATGACCATCGGGCGCGACCCGCAGCGCGAGCAGCTCGAACTGTTCCATGCTTTCTCGGGCGAACTGCCAGCGCGCGATGCGCAGGACCTGATGGCCTATCCGTTCTTCTCGCTGGCCAAGAGCAAGCGCACGGCGCCGATCGACTTTCGCACTGGCAGCGTGACGGTGCGGGTCGAAGGCACGGTCGAACATGGCATCGCGACGATCTGGGATGCCGACATTCTGATCTGGGCCGCGAGCCAGATCGTCGAGGCGCGCGATGCAGGAATTCGCTCGTCACGGCTGATGGCGGCCACACCCTACGAAATCCTGCGCTTCATCGGTCGCGGCACGTCGCTGCACGACTACCAGCGCCTCAAGGCGGCGCTGGATCGTTTGCAGTCGACGAGCGTGGCCACCTCGATTCGCCAACCCAATACGCGGCGTCTGCACCGCTTCTCGTGGATCAACGAGTGGAAGGAACGCGCCGACGGCCAGGGCCGGCCGCTGGGCATCGAGCTGATCCTGCCGGACTGGTTCTATGCCGGGGTGCTCGACGAGAGTCTGGTATTGACCATCGACGCCAACTACTTCCGCCTGACCGGCGGCATCGAGCGCTGGCTGTACCGGCTGGTGCGCAAGCACGGAGGCTGGCAGCGCGACGGCTGGCGCTTCGATTTTCCGCAGCTGCACCGAAAATCGGGCAGCCTGGCGCGCTTCACCGACTTCGCCTACGACCTGCGCTGTATCGTGGCGCGCCAACCCCTGCCGGGCTACACGCTCGCCGTCCTGCGGCCGAGGCATGGGCCGGAAGTGTTGACCTTCCGCGCCGTGCCGTCCACGGCACCGCTTCGGCCCGGTGGCAGCTTTGGTGCCGCCCATGGTGCCAACAGCGTGCCTGTGGAAAAGCGGTGAATCCGCTCGTGCTATCAGGCGTGGAAATCCTCGTGCTATCAGGCGCAGCGCTGTCGTGCTATCAGGAGTACGGATCGACCGAAACACCTTATTCGGCGCGGATTTCGGTGTCTCTTAACTTAGGTTCTAACTTTGAATCTATAAAACTAACGATAAAAAGACCCTGCGCGCTGTGGATAAACCTGCGCGCGAAAGGCAGCGCATCATGATCATCGCGCTGCTCAACCAGAAAGGCGGGGTCGGCAAAACGACGCTCGCCACGCACATCGCGGGTGAGTTGGCCATGCAAGGCAGCTCGGTGATCCTGCTCGATGCCGATCCGCAAGGTTCGGCACTCGATTGGACCCAGCGTCGCAGTCAGAATGGTTTGCCAAGATTGTTCAGCGCCGTAGGTCTGGCAAGGGAAACCTTGCATCAGGAAGCGCCAGAACTGGCCAGGCGCAGCGATCACATCATCATGGATGGCCCACCCCGAATTGCCGCCCTCGCGCGCTCCGCGCTGCTCGCGGCGGACCTGGTGTTAATTCCCGTTCAGCCCAGTCCCTACGACGTATGGGCCAGCGCCGAGATGGTGTCGCTGATCCGCGAAGCGCAGGTGTTCCGGCCAGCGCTGCGCGCGGCCTTCGTCATCAACCGGCGGGTCAGCACCACAGTGATCGGACGCGAGGCACGCAGTGCGCTCGCCGATCAACCTTTGCCATCGCTGTTGTCGGAAGTTCGCCAGCGTATCGTGTTCGCCGACAGCGTGGCCAGGGGGCAGCTCGCTCGCGAACTCGACGCAGATAGCAATGCCGCGCGTGACATCGCGGCGCTCGCCGCTGAAGTATTGAGGATGGTGCCATGAAGAATGGGAAACGCGTCGCCATCGGTGCGCGTCCGCCAGCCAATCCGCAGGCCGACGCCTGGGTGCGCCAGGGCGATGGTGCAGACATCGGAAAAACCGATCTCTACACCGCCCGCTTGACCCTCGACGTGACGCCGGCGCTGCGCGCCCGCATCAAGATCGAGGCCTTCACACGCGGCGTCACGGTCGCCGAGATGCTGCGTGCACTGCTGGAAGATGAATTCCCGGAGAAGCCGTAATGAACGCAGTCCAACAGGCCGCGAGCGAGCGCCTTCCCACGCCGCGCACCGTGCTATCGAGCGTTGCGAACGACACACCACTGACGCGCGTTTCGCTGGCATTCGTCGAACACCGGATCAACCTCTATCTGCGCTTCGGCCATCCAGTGCGCGAGCTGCGACTGGACCGCTGGCGGAGCAGTGCGATCTTCACACCGGCGGCGGTGTTCTGTCGGGTGCGCTGGGAGTCCAATGACTACGGTACGACGCGCTGGCAGCTCATGGTTTTGCAGGCCTGCACACCGTTCGACGACATTCAGCGCATCGCCGGCATCCAGCCGGGCGCGCGCCTGCTGCTGTGCGCCGAAGGCGAACAGCAAGTGCAGTCGGTGCTGCCACATATCGACGCCATCGAAGCGCTCGGTATCGATCCGGCAGCGGTGTCGCCCGCGTACTGGCGCACGCTGGGCAACCGGCTAGCCGCGCGCCTGCCACTGCCGGTCTACACCGCCGAACGGCATGCGGCCTACCTCGCAGGCGAGGTGTTGCGATGAGCACCCGTGTCCATCGCTGGGCCGTCGTACTGTTCACCGTGCTTGGCATTGCTGCGCTCGCCTGGCCGTCTGACCATACGCCCGTTGCGCGCCTCGTCTATAACCCAAGTGACAGCGTGCCACGCGGCTGGTATCGCATCGGCCCGCCTGACTCGCTGCACGTCGACAGCATCGTGCTCGCCCGGCTTCCGGCAGACGCCGCCGCGCTGGCTGCGCAGCGTGGCTACCTGCCTGAGCGCATCCCGCTGCTCAAGCGCATCGGCGCGATGTCGCCGCAGCAGGTGTGCATCGAGAAGCACATCGTTCGCATCGACGGCGTGGCGGTCGCTGGCGTCCATAGCGTCGATGGTCGTGGCCGTCCACTGTCGGCCTGGCAGCAATGCCGACCGCTTCGCGACGGCGAGCTGTTCCTGCTCAGTGCGACCAATCCGGCATCGTTTGACAGCCGATACTTCGGTCCCATTGCTGTCTCGGCCGTGATCGGAAGCGCGCAGCCCTTATGGACGTGGGGCACGCCATGAACGTGCAGCCCCGCTGCACATCGCTTGCACCACAGCCTGCGGTTACGGTGCTTCACCCGTGCAGACAATCGCAGCCTGACCGTCTGGGCCAGTCGCGTCAGCGATCGGAAAAGACGGAGGGCAAGATAAAAGGACGCGGCACTCCGTCGCGTCGAAAGCCTTGCCTGCACGTGGGTTGGCGCGGCACGCGCCTTGGGTGGCAATGTGCCGTGTGCGGCACGAAGTCGGCGCCGGCACTGATTGAATGGCGTGCTTTGTCCGCTGGGCTTGGCAGTGCTGCGCTGGTGTTCATGCCATGAGCAAGCAGGACGATGACCGTTTTCGCGTCCGCCCCAGCGCACCCAAGAACCGCCAGCAGAAGTTCGTGTCGCAGGTTTTGAAGGAGGTCAGCAAGGCTGGCGGCAGGTCGGTGCGCAGGTCGGGCGCCCGGCCCGGCGCACGCCTTGGTCGCGGGCACGTAGCCGCCAGCTTCACCGGCCGCTCCGCGCAGCCTGGCTCACGGCGCGTCACCATCAAGACCCGGCTGGTGAACCTCAAACAGTCCGGGGTACGCTCGACTACCACGCATCTGCGCTACATCGAGCGAGAGGGCGTGGGCCGCGATGGCGAACCGGGCCAAGCCTATGGATCAATAACGGACAACGCCGATCTGGTCGCCTTCGAGGAACGCGGACGGGAGGATCGGCACCAGTTCCGCTTCTTTGTCTCGCCCGAGGACGCCGAGCAGCTCGACGACCTGCGCCGCTACAGCCGTACCCTGATGGACCGCATGGAAGCCGACCTTGGTACACGGTTGGACTGGGTGGCTGTCGATCACTGGAACACCGACAACCCGCACACCCACATCGTGCTGCGCGGCAAGGACGATAGGGGCAAGGATTTGATCATTTCCCGCGACTATATCGCGCAAGGAATGCGTGAGCGGGCCTCGGAACTGGCGACCGAATGGCTGGGGCCGCGCACCAAGCTGGAGATACAACAGAGCCTGCGGCGGGAGGTCGATCAGGAACGCTGGACCAGTTTGGATCGCACGCTGCAACGTGAAGCGCAAGGCGGGCTTATTCACACGAATCAACCTGCCAGCGATCCATCGCACAGGCAGCAGCGCGTGCTGCTGATCGGACGACTGCAACGCTTGCAGCACATGGGGCTGGCGCACGAGTCATCGCCCGGCGTGTGGGCCGTCCAGGCCGATGCAGAACAGGTTCTGCGGACGATGGGTGAACGTGGCGACATCGTGCGCACGATGCAACGGGCCATGAGCGGTATGCCGCGCGACCTGGCGGTGTTCGATGCTGGCGAGAACGCGCGACCGGTGGTCGGTCGGGTAGCCGCCAAAGGCATGGCCGACGAGTTGTACGACCGGGGCTATCTCGTGGTCGATGGCACCGACGGCAAGGCGCACTACATCGCCTTGAGTGCCAATGTGGAGCTGGAGCGATACCCGGTGGGGTCCGTGGTGGAGGCACGCGGGTCGGCCGAGATTCGCGCGGCCGACAAAATCATCGCCGCGCTCGCGGTCGATGGCCTGTACCGCACCGACCATCACTTGACGACGGCCACGGCCCAGGCGACGCCTATGCGCGACCCCAAGGAGGTGGTTGATGCCCATGTGCGCCGACTGGAAGCGCTGCGCCGGGCGGGCATTGTCAAGCGCGTGGCCGAAGGGATCTGGCAGGTGCCGAAGGACCTGCCCGAGCGAGGTCGGCAATACGATGCACAACGGCTGGGTGGCGTGTCGGTGGAATTGCGTTCGCACCTGCCCATTGAGCGGCAAGTTCGCGCGATCGGCGCGACCTGGTTGGACCAGCAGTTGATCGGCGGTGCCAGCGGTATCGCCAACAACGGTTTCGGCGGTGACGTGCGCGAAGCACTGCGGCAGCGGTCGGATTTCCTGGTTGAACAAGGGTTGGCCGAGCGACACGGACAGCACGTGATCCTGGCGCGCAATCTGCTGGGGACGTTGCGTGGACGCGAGATAGATAGCGCAGCCCAAACCATCTCAGCGGAAACCGGCCTAGAGCACCGCCCCCTGATAGATGGTGAACGTGCGACTGGGATCTACCGCCGCAATGTGCAACTCGCCAGCGGACGCTTCGCAATGCTGGATGACGGCAAGGAGTTCAGTTTAGTGCCCTGGAAGCCTGTGATCGAGCAGCGGCTTGGACAAATGTTAGCCGCGACGCCGCGCGGCACTGGCGTGGCATGGGAGATTGGACGGCAACGTGGTCCTTCGATCGCGTAACGAAAAATAGCGAACCAGTATAACTGGCCACCAACCCCCATACTGAAGGATTACTTCATAAGATGAACCGGCGCTTCACAATTTCGCCATGGAACACAACTAAGTATTTGATTTTACTATAACTGCTATCTGGCACCTTGTTTGCTCAATACAAATTGGCCAGCGATTCGCTGCCACTTACGCAATCTATGGAGAAACCAATGGCAAACTCAAATACCGATCAGTTCCTGGAAAACAATAAGCAATATGCAAGCGGCCAAACGATGCATAAAGCAGTCTATCCCGGGAAGCAACCGATCCAGCCATCCCGGCATGTTGCAGTTGTTGCTTGCATGGACGCCCGGCTCGATGTCGAGGATCTTCTCGGCCTGCAGACTGGTGAAGCACACATCATTCGCAATGCCGGCGGCGTGGTGACAGAAGACGCTATTCGTTGTCTGATCATTTCCCATCATCTATTGAACACCAACGAGATCATCCTCATTCATCACACGCGTTGCGGAATGCTCGCTTTCACTGACGACTTGCTCAAGGCGGGGCTGGAAGGTGACCCTGCGGCTGAAAAAGTGCTGGGGCAGGCAACTGGCCGTCCGTTCACAACGACAGGAAAAGCGTCGTCATCTCCCGTGGCCTTTCATCCGTTCCGCGGGCAGATCGAGCCGCTGGATTCGCCGCGCAATGAAAAAAGCACGGAGAGACTGCAATGGGACGTGCGCCGTGGCATGTCGACGATTCTGAACCATCCATGGATTCCCACGAGCGGACCCGACGCGAGCACCGTGCGTGGCTTTATCTATGATGTTGACACCGGGAAACTCGAAGAAGTGACTTACCCGGGGCCGATGGGTTCGTTTGGCTAATTGCAGCAAGAAGCTCCTTCCTGAAGCCAACTTGTTATAGCTCCTGGAATGGGAGCCAGTAGCCCCTAAAAAAAGGCGGGCCCGAGTGGGCCCGCCGAAGAATAACGGGCATGAGGAGTTGATACAGGAGGATGCCCGTCAAGGCAACTTAAAGCACAAATCGAACCAACCAAACTAATCAAGCAATATCAATTACTTAATAAACTTGAATCAGGATTCAAGTGAATTCTGATTTCTCTACGCAAAGGAGAAAAAAAACATAACTATTTGAAAAATACTGGCAATTTTTATAAAAAGAGCAGCTTCACAGTTCAGAAGCAACACTTCCTTTCCCATCAACAATGGTTGACGGCCGCCTCAGCACTAGAATAGTCAGCTTTCAGCAGCTCACCCTTCCTAATTCAAAGAACCAAGCAAGCTCGGGGCACGCCGGAGGCCTTCCAAAAGAAGAATGATGCGGGCAAGCACGCACAGTCACTTCCTACAAGGAAGTATTTGTTCGCTCCATTCCATGGCCCCATGCCGCGGGGTTTTCCAGCCTCGGTGGTCACCTGTTCGGGAAGCGCATAGTCCCATACCAACCCTTTGAGAATGCTGTATCTACATGTTTTCATTTGAAAAACACGGATGGCACATAGGTTGCTTAGCACCGTACGCGGAATCCGCCACTGGAGATCATCCAATCGGAACTTTCGTAGCCGAGTGTCGGATAACCGCTTTAACTCAATTTTTAAATGGAGACGCAAGATGACAACACTGAAGGACAAACTGAACGCGCGGACTGCTTCCTACGACCATTGGGCCCTGCGGCGCCGCTACGGCCCGGAAGGTCACAACGACAGCAGCCTCTGGGTGTTGGCCTGCATGGACGAGCGCCTGCCGGTCGACGAGGCCTTGGGGATTCGAGTGGACAGCCCTGCTGGCGGCGGCGATGCCCACTGCTTCCGCAATGCTGGCGGCATCGTCACCGATGATGCGATCCGTTCAGCCATGCTGACCTGCAATTTCTTCGGCACCAAGGAAATCGTCATTGTTCAGCACACCCAATGCGGCATGCTGTCCGCCAATGCCAACGACCTGGAACGGATGCTGAAGGAAAAGGGTGTGGACATCGACAACTTGACGCTGGACCCGACCCTGCCCGAGCTGAAGCTGGACAAGGGCGGGTTCGCCAAGTGGATCGGCATGATGGACGATGTGGATGTGACCTGCATGCGCACCATCGAGACGATTCGCAACCACCCCCTGATTCCCAAGGATGTCGTGGTCAGTGGCTGGGTGTGGGAGGTGGAGACCCGCCGCTTGCGCGCGCCCACGTTGGATGCCAAGGTGCGAGGTCGCGTGCCTGACGTCCGTTGCACGGACTTCGGAGTGAATCAGAAACAACCCCCGCGGTGGAGCTGATCGGCCCTTAGGGCGTACACGCAAGCCCTAAGAAGAAGTAGGACGCATCGCTCAAAGGCGGTGCGTCCACCCTTATGTGTACCAATTAACCGGGAGTTCATATGCCGACATATGATTATCGCTGTTTGCGGTGCGAGACACCGTTTGAAGCCAGCCACGCGATAAGTGAGCCCGCGCCGGATTGTCCCAACTGCGGTGGCCGGGTTGAGAAGACCATTCTCACAGCGCCGGCCATGCATGGCCAAATGGCGCAGGGTCGTGAGCTCGCTATGCGCTCGCTGCTGACCTCTAGAACGAAGGCCGGCCCAAATGGCCATGGGCCGGGCTGTAGTTGTTGCGCACCCCGTACGACGAGCACGACCAAGACCGATTGAAACGATTAAGGGGCGGTATTTGCCGCGCATCTACCCCCTACCTTGCTAGGATGAAGATGTGATTTTGGGTTCCTCGGCATTGTTCTCACAACGCCGTGTCGTCTCTCTGAAGGATTATCCATGTCTCACGTATTGCTTTCCGAGCTTAGCCCACTCTCGTTTCTGCAAATGTTCGTCACGCAGAGCGTCAAGCTCGCGGGACAACTGCCGCAAGAGGACGCGGCATGTCACAACCATATCCAGGTTCTGGGGCTGACCGCCAGCAGCTGTCTGGAGGCCCATGCCCGCCAACAGCTCGACCTGTCTGGTGAAATCAGCCGCGATCAATACACGGCCCTGGTCGTCAGCATCAAGAACCAGATTGGCGGAGGATTTGCACCAGCTGCGGACGAGGCGGGAGCCATCCGGGTAATGAACAACCGCTGCCCCTTCGGCGACCGGGTCAAAGAGGCCCCAGAGCTCTGCCGCATGACGTCGTCCGTCTTCGGCGGCATTGCCGCCCGTAATTTTGGCTACGCCAAGGTGGAGTTGCGTCGACGCATTGCCAACAATGATGGTTGCTGCGAGGTGATGATCCATATCGACCGGGATGCAGCCCGCGACAAGTACGGTGACGAATACGTCAGCGAGGATGGCGCCATCGTGTCTCGCATGGCCTTGGAAGACGTGACTGTACGCGTAGCGGAGAAAATGGCGCGGATCTGGCGTCCTGCGACTGGAGACGAGCCGAGTGGCTGTCGTGGCGGACCTGAGATCGTAGCCGATTCGCTGGCCATGCGCGAGGCGTTGGAAGCCGTTGAACTCGTGGCCCCAACGATGGCCAATGTTTTGATCAACGGTGAAACCGGCGTAGGCAAGGAAATAGTCGCCCGCGCCATCCACGCACTCAGCAACCGAAGCGACGGGAAGTTCGTCGCCGTCAACTGCGGAGCGATCCCGGACAACCTGATCGAGAGCGCCTTATTCGGCCACGAGAAAGGGGCTTTCACTGGGGCGCATGAAATGCGCCAGGGCGTGTTCGAGCGGGCAGCGGGCGGTACGCTGTTTTTCGACGAGATCGATAGCCTCCCACTCTTGTCGCAAGCCAATCTGCTGCGCGTGCTGCAGGAAGGCGAATTCGAGCGAGTGGGCGGCAAACAAGTATTGCACGCGGACGTGCGCATCATCGCCGCCTCCAATACGCCAATGGACAAACTTCTAGCTGGGGATGGCTTCCGCCAGGACCTCTACTACCGGCTGAACGTCGTGCCCATCCATATTCCTTCCCTGCGGGATCGGCGGGAAGACATCACCGCGCTGATCAACCACCTGCTGCCGCGTCTGGCTGCGCGTTATCAGCGGCCCCGGAAAGTATTGGGCAGCCGAGCTTGGGGACAGGCCATGGCCTACGAGTGGCCTGGCAACGTGCGCGAACTGGAAAATGTGTTGGAGCGCGCGTTCCTGTTCGCCCGAGGGCAAGTCATCGATGAACTCGGCGTGCAGCTCCCGGATGAGACCGGTCTGTCGCAAGCGGATGGTTTGCGCAGGCGCAGGCAGGGTGCGGTTCGGGATATCGAGACCAAGACTCTACGCGATGCGCTACAGCGTCAAGCCGGTAATGTAAGCGCTGTAGCCCGTGAGATTGGCATCACGCCTCGGGCGGTTCATCAGAAATTGCGCAACTACCATATCGACGCCGCGGCTTATCGCAAATCAGCCAAATAAGCCGGCCAGGAGCATGAACTGGCCGCCCCAAAGATGAAACCGCAACACCATCAAATCTGTGGTGCTCCAAGAAATCTAGGCGCGTGTCGGCAGAACGTCTAGGCAGCATCTCGCGGGAATGCGTGCTGGATTTGTAGTTAGTTCCGCATTGCGCTTCCTAGTTGCAACAAGCCAATGCGATCGATGAAACGACGCAGAGGAGCGGAGGGTTCCGCGTCAAGTCTCAGCAGACGAGTTTCCACCGCCAGCCTATTCCCTGAAAGGGGGCGTGTCACAACATCCAGGTGACGGCAAGTATTCGTATGAGACTCGTTTGCCAAGCCTATTCCAAAGCCAGCTGCCACAAACACCATCATCAAATCGAAGGTTGCCACTTGCTCCGCGATGACGGGGGGTGTTCGCACTGTGCGCAGATAGTGCTGGATCTGCCGATGACTCCCCTCACAGCTCTGTGGGTGACACTGTATCAATGGATAACGAAGCACTTCCTCGATCGGGATATCCGTGTGCGCGAGCAATGGGTGGCGCGCAGGTACCGCAACTACGAGTGAATCGCTCCAAGCGACCTGAGAGACAATCCCATCGGGCTCGTCGAGAGTCTGGGTGAACCCAACGTCATACAAGCCGTAACGCAACCCCACCAACTGTTGGGCCAGGGACACCTCAAACAACCGAATTTCTACATCGGGTTCTTCTTCACGGCACTGTGCCAACAGAACGGAAAGTCGTACCGGGTCAATGTCATCTGACAACGCGATGCGCAACTTACCTCGATAGCCTTTGGCTGCAGCTTTGGCGCTCGCTATAGCCTGTTGCAAGGTAAATAGAACATGCCTTGCTTCGTCGAGAAATATCTGCCCGGCCCAAGTTAGTCGTGTAGTACGTGTCGTACGCTCGAATAACTGTACACCCAGGCGATGCTCCAGATGCTTGATTGCGCGTGAGAGTGGAGATTGCTCGATATGTAGGCGTTGCGCAGCACGTGCAAAATGCAGCTCTTCCGCGACAGCTATAAAGTACCGAAGATGGCGAATTTCCATTTCGTGGCGTTCGTTAGTCAAACATGCGGAAACCAAGCTTCGCGGCTCTCGTCCGATGGTCAGGAAAACTCCTTGCCAGAGCCGTCAATGCTGGCCACCTATCCATCCCTCGGCGAGGACCCCACCGCCCCAGACGGTCAGCACCCCCAGGCCGATCAGCAAGGCTTGCTGAGCTGTGTGCATTAGTTCCACCCGCTTGTGCAACCCGGGAATCAAATCGGCAACCGCAACGTAAATCATGCCCGAGGCAGCCAAGGCGAGCATGTACGGCAGCAGGCCATGCAGAGGAGCCAACAGGAAGTAACCCAGCAAAGCGCCCAGCAGCATGGCAGCACTGGAAAGGAGGTTCAGCACCAGTGCCTGAACCTTGCTGTACCCGGAATGGAGCAGAATGAGAAAATCTCCGAGTTCCTGGGGTATCTCATGGGCGGCGATGGCGAAAGCCGTCACCAGTCCCAGCTTTACGTCCACCAGGAAGGCGGCGGCTATCATCACGCCGTCCACGAAGTTATGCACCGTGTCACCCACCGTGATCATCAGCCCCGAGCGGCCGTGATCATGGTGATGATCGCCGCCGGCAGGCGCACCGTGGGCCTCGCAATGCTCGGTGTGGCAATGTCGCCAGAGCACCAGCTTTTCCAGGATGAAGAAGCTGAAGATGCCGGCCAATACAGCGCCGCTGAGAGTCTCGAAACCGCCGGAATGCTCCATGGCGTGGGGGAGGATTTCGAGAAAGGCCGCCCCCAACAGGGCGCCGATGGCGTAGCTCACCATCACCGGCACCCACTCCGCCTTCAGGTTCAAAGCCACGCTCGCCAGTAGCACGGACAACAGCCCGCCGGCAGCACTGGCGAGAAGGATCATAGCAAGCAGGCTCATGGCAGCTTTCCAGCAGTTTGCGAGTGCATGTAGCCCGGCCCCACGCATGTATAGGAAGGTATCGAACGTTCCGGCAGGCCAATCTTGGCGCCTGAAACCTCGACTGCTTGCTCATGCGGATAGACGAGAATTACTTCCGCCACACTGATCGTACTAAACGCCCTGCTAACTACTCTCATCTTCCTCCTCCTCGACATGAATGTCTCCTGGCGCAACACGACTACTCCTTGAGTTTGGAAATCCCCAGCGCGCGCAACGTGAGACTTTCGTAGAGCGGCCCAACGTTGCCCTTCTTGATCTTGCGCAGGAAATATTTCTCGAACGCGATTTTGGCCAGATGCACCCACTTGCCTTCTGAGAACCAGTTGACGTTGCGCGGCGGGATCTGCGGCAGGGCCACGAACGCAATGCCGGTGTCGCCGAAGTCGGCCAGACAGACCGCGTTCCAGGTAGCCTTCTCGACAGGTTCCTTGCCGTCCAGCAGTGCGCGGATGTTGTGCGCGGTGGCCGTCACCATGGATTCGATCATGTAGCCGGTTTTGGGCACGCCAACCGGCAGCGGCGTGGCTTCGACCGGAGGAATGGCGACGCATACGCCGACGGAGAAGACGTTCTTGAAAGTGGGGTTGCGCTGGTACGGGTCGATGACGATGAAGCCGCGCGGGTTGGTCAGTCCTTCGATGCCGAGGACGGCATCCACCCCCTTGAAGGCAGGCAGCATCATGGAGTATTTGAACGGTAGCTCGTGCTGTTTCTTCTCGCTGCCGTCCTCGTTCACCTCGGTGACGAACATCTTGCCGGCCTCAACCTTGGTGACCTTGGCGTTGCAGATCCATTTGACGTGCTTGTCGCGGAAGGCCGATTCGATCATGCCCTTGGAGTCGCCGACACCGCCGAGGCCGAGATGGCCGATGTAGGGTTCGGCGGTGACGAAGGTGATGGGCACCTTGTCGCGCAGCTTGCGGCGGCGCAGGTCGGTTTCCATGATCATGGCAAATTCGTAGGCAGGGCCGTAGCACGAAGCGCCCTGGACGGCGCCGACGACGATGGGGCCAGGGTCTTTGACGAAGGCCTGCCAGTTGTCGTTGGAGGTGACGGCGTGGTCGACATGGCAGACGGACTGGGTATGGCCGTTGGGGCCCAGGCCCTCGATTTCGTCGAAAGCCAGTTTGGGGCCGGTGGCAATCACCAGATAGTCGTAATCAACAATGCAGCCATTCTCCAGCTCAACCCGATTGTCGGCGGGATGTACGCGCTTCGCGGCAACCGGAATGAAAACGATATTTTTCTTCTTGAGGATGGGCTCGATCGGCAGCTCGATGTCGCCACGCTTGCGCCAGTTGACCGCCACCCAGGGGTTCGATGGAACGAAGTGGAAGGTGGGCGTATTGGAGATGACCGTGATACGGTCCCCGGCTCGCGCGCTTTCGCGCATTTCAAACGCCATCGGCATGCCTCCGATGCCCGCCCCGAGAATAACGATGTGTGCCATGTTGTGTTGCTCTATCTGTTGTTTTCCAGCTCATCAAAGCGGAACGACCGGTCACGCTGGCACTCCTTCCTGGAATGCCTGTCTCATGACCGGCCAAAAATGAAAAGGTGACGCCAGGGCCTTCCTAGAAGCGATACCCGATTCCAATGCTCGTCAACCACGGATTCACGTCGAGATCGGTCACCTTGGTGCCAGCCAGCGCGCCACCAGAGATGCGAATGTCTTTTGCTTCGATCTTCACGTACTTGACGTCCAGATTGACGAACCAGTTGGGCGCCATCTGGAAGTCAACCCCCACTTGGCCGGCCAGCCCCCAGCTGTTGCGATCCACATCGATTGGGGCATCAACACCAAGCGCTGGCGCGGCGTTGAGCTTGACGCTCGTAAGTCGGGTGTAATTCAGGCCCACGCCAGCGTATGGCCGTACGGGCCCCTCCGGCAGAAAGTGATATTGCAGCGTCAATGTGGGCGGGAGGTGTGTAACCGAGCCAATCTTAGTGCCGGCAAAAGTGACGTCATGCTCTTGCGGATAGGTGAGAATCAACTCCGTCGCAATGTTCTTTGTGAAAAAATACGTCACGTCCACCTCTGGAAACCATTTATCCTCCATCTCGGCCTTACCCAGGGCCGGAACAACGGCAGTCCTGGAATTATCGTTATCGACGTGCATGTTGAGGGCGCGAAGACGCACCAGCCACGGCCCCTCTTCCGCATAAGCGCTCGCTACGCAGAGCGTTGAACCGATAAGCGCGCTGCCAATCACTCTTTTCATCATCATCTTCTCCTCCTTGACTTGGATTCAGTTATTGCCGTGCTGCTTTCCCGTTGCTTCCTACCAGACCGGCAAATGTCGTCTGGCGCAGTTCCTGCACTGCAATATGAATGCCAACAACGCCGCCCTGAGAAATCAACCACTTACAACGTAACCCAAGCCGTTTATGTGAAGCGTAACTACACTCACTGAAGTGGCGCTTCATCCGAAGACGTTTTAGCTTTAGCGACGAGGAGTCTTACAGATGTCAAACCTGACCCCCGAGGAGTTTCTCCATACCTTCATTGATGAAGCCCGGGACATAGCTCCCTTTTCCAGTTGCACCAGCCTGCAGTCTTTTATTCATCAGATTGTGTTCAAGGCAAGTGCTTGTCTGGAGGAACGCTACCGGGCGATTGAAGATTTGCGCGGCGCACTGGCGCCCGAGCAATATGCACAGTTGATCGTGAACATCAAGAACAGCATTGGTGGCGAATTTGCGGTAGTTTCCAGCGACAAGCGAAGGGTGCATATCCATGCCCATCGATGTCCATTCGGCGAGATGGTGCATTCGGCCCCGGGGCTGTGCCATATGACCTCCAGCATCTTCGGTGGTATCGCGGCGCGTAATTTCGGCTACGCGAAAGTCGAACTTAAGAGCCGCATCGCGCTTGGTAGCGACCACTGCGATATCTGTATCCACCTGGACACATCTGCCGCGTCCGAGGTTCTCGGCGACGAGTATTTCAGCGATGGCTATCAGGTGATCGCCGAGGTACGCGCACCGGATGAGCTGCAAAAGGTTATCGAGGAGCGTTTGCATACGCTGTGGAGTCAGGATCCCACGCGACAGACGAACGCGGATGTTTCGACACGCCCTTGCCTGATTGCCACCAGCGGGCAAATGCGAGATCTGCTGCGCGCAGTGGAGCGGATCGCCGACACCCGTGCGACCGTGCTGCTCAATGGCGAGACTGGGGTCGGCAAGGAAATACTGGCCAGATCCATCCACGGCATGTCTTCGCGCCTGAACCAGTCCTTCGTCGCGGTGAATTGCGGTAGCCTCCCGGCAGATCTGGTCGAGAGCGAATTGTTCGGCCATGAGCGCGGCGCCTTCACCGATGCCAAACAACAACGGCAAGGCCGATTCGAACTCGCTGACCAAGGCACCTTGTTTCTGGACGAAGTCGACAGCCTGTCGCCGAAGGCCCAGGTGTCATTGCTACGGGTGTTGCAGGAGGGGCGCTTCGAGCGGGTTGGTGGGCACCAGCCAATAGCCTGCGATGTGCGGGTCATTGCAGCCAGCAATCGCAATCTCGCCGAACTGGTTGAGCGCGGCGAGTTCCGCAAGGACCTGTTCTTCCGTCTGAATGTCGTGCCATTGCACATACCACCGCTTCGTGAGCGGCGCGAGGACATAGCGCCTCTCGTCAAAATGCTACTGCGGCGGTTCGCGGACCGCTACCAGACTGCGGTCAAAGAGCTGTCTCCGGCCGCGATGCGCTGTCTGGAGGAACACGCGTGGCCTGGCAATGTCCGCGAACTGGAAAATGTCCTCGAACGCTCTTTCCTGTTTTCCGAGGGGCCAGTGATTCAACGTATCAGCTTCGATTTGGCGCCACGCCTTGGGCATGTGCCATTGAACGAGACGGCCGACCTGCGACAACTGAAAAAGAATGCCGCCGACGAGGTCGAGCGGCGGGTCCTGGAATCTTTGCAGGAACAGACCAGTGGTGATGTCAGGGCAATGGCCGCGGCGTTAAACCTCACGCAGCGTGCGATCTATCAGAAGCTCAGCCATCACGGTCTCGGTACGACGCGCGAGGCAAAGAGCTGATCAGGTGGCAGGGTAAATGGGATCATGCCGCAGACTTGGATGCGCCGCTGCGAGCCGTAGCCCAATTGAGCTACGGCTATAACGCATTAGTTCGAGAGGGCTAACGCGCGAGGTATTCGTCCGTTGTCGTAATCGTGGCATAGGCGAATGCCAAGGCAGCCATCAGAGCAGCATGGACCTGTGCCGCGGGCACCACTTGTCCGCCAAACTCAAGGTCCATCGTCGCGCAAGCGTCGTGAACCAGGAGAACCTTGTAACCCAAGTCCGAAGCGGCTCGGCTGGTCGCATCGATGCACATGTGGCTCATCGCACCGATCACCACGACTTCTTCGATACCCTTTGCATCGAGCATCTGCTTCAGATCAGTCTTGAGGAACGAATTCGGATAGTTCTTCAGGACGACCGGCTCGCCTTCAATGGGTGCAACAGCAGGATGAATCTGCGTGCCTTCCGTTCCCGGAACGAAGAAGGGAGCATCAGAAGTAGGAAATTCATGCCGGACGTGGATGACTGGATCATTGTTCGAGCGGGCGGCCGCGATGACACGGGCCGCGTTGGTTACCGCGTCCTCGATGCCGACCAGAGGCAGTTTGCCGGAAGGAAAATACTCGTTTTGCAGATCGACGACGACGACCGCACGTTTGCTCATGACGTTCTCCTATGCATAGATGAAACGAAATAGAGTCGACATGATCGGGCGCGGATCGCACAATGCGAAGTGGCGTTATCGACATTATTGGTGGCAGAAACGACATGGCCCACGATGAACCCGTCGAAATCGGGTTGGTGCTGTACCCAGGAGCGCAACTGGCGGCGGTGTTGGGGTTGACCGACCTATTCAGCTTGGCGAGCAGGATCGCCTCTAGCCGCCGGACGCAGGGTTCCAATCCCCTGCGCGTCAGTCATTGGCAATTGGACACATTGGGCAAAGCACCTGTCAGGATCTTCGATTCAGCCCCGGATGGCGAGGCCACGCTGTCCGTCCTCGTTCTGCCGCCCAGCCTGGGCGAACCGCTGTCACCACAAGCGGCCGCTCCGTTCACGGGCTGGCTGAGCCATCACCATGGCAAGGGCGTCACGCTTGGTTCGGTCTGCGCCGGGGCCTTCCTGCTGGGCGAGACCGGCCTGCTCAAGGGCCGGACGGTTACTACGCACTGGCTCCATGTCGAATTGTTCCAGGCCCGGTTCCCGGAAGCGCGTATGGACGCCGATCAGCTCATCATTGACGACGGTGACATCATCACCGCTGGCGGTGCGATGGCATGGACGGATTTGGGGCTGAGACTCGTCGATCGTTTTCTCGGCCCGACGGTCATGATCGAGACCGCACGGATACTGCTGGTCGATCCTCCGGGTCGAGAACAGCGCTACTACAGCGTGTTCTCGCCAAGGCTGACCCACGGCGATATGTCTGTGCTCAAGGTGCAGCACTGGCTCCAGGCGACGGATGCCAAAGACATCGCGCTGGAGACGCTCGCCGAACAAGCAGGGTTGGAAGAACGGACCTTCCTGCGCCGCTTTCAAAAGGCGACCGGCATGACGACGAGGGAGTATTGCCAGCGGCTGCGTGTGGGCAAGGCACGCGAGATGCTGCAGTTCAGCCGGCTGCCCATTGACAGCATCGCCTGGGAAGTCGGTTACAGCGATCCTGCAGCCTTCCGGAAGGTCTTTTCCCGGATTGTCGGCCTGACGCCCGGCGAATATCGTCGGCGTTTTAGTGCTGAATGACAAAACCCGGGCAAAGGGGCACCCTTTCTTCGGATCTACCCGACCCGCAACTGAGCGCCGCGAACAGTCCGTGCTCCAGGCTCACAGCTAGCTAGCAGCAGCAGCAAAACCATACACGACGAAATACGCTGTTACTCGCCCGGATTATAGGGAGTGTGACACCGCATGAAATCTTGTTTTCCTCGTCACAATCCCTCCGATAACAGTCTTTGACCAGCGCCAACCTGCCCTCCACTCTCACACCTTAGGCACATCGCCGCAGATGGAGCGATAGGGCCATTGGGAGGTCGAGATGCAGGGAACCAGTGTGCTGTTCGGTCAGATCCTAGCGGTGTTCGGGATCGTGATCACCGGGATGTGGGGCGCCACCCAGTGGACCGCTGCGCAACTTGGCTACCAACTACGCTTGGGCGCTCCCTGGTTCGATCTGATCGGGTTGCCAATCTATCACCCGTGGCGGCTGTTCGAGTGGTGGTACTTCTTCGATGCCTACGCGCCTGACATTTTCCTACGCGGCGGCGCCATCGCCGCGTGCAGCGGATTAATCTCCGCCTTTGTCGCCATCGCACTATCGGTGTGGCGTGCACGGCAGTCCAAGCTGGTCACGACATACGGCTCGGCACGTTGGGCCGAACCAGCGGAGATTCACAAGGCCGGGCTGATCGGTCCGTCCGGTGTCTTCCTCGGCCGCAAGGATCAGAACTATCTGCGTCACGACGGCCCGGAGCATGTAATGGCCTTCGCGCCAACACGGTCCGGCAAGGGTGTCGGCCTGGTGGTTCCTACCCTATTGTCCTGGCCCGGTTCGGCTGTGATCCACGATATCAAGGGCGAGAACTGGAATTTGACCGCCGGATGGCGCTCGCGCTTCTCGCACTGCCTGCTATTCAACCCGACCGATGCAAAATCGGCCGCCTACAACCCGCTGCTCGAAGTGCGGCGCGGCATGCACGAAGTACGCGACGTGCAGAACATCGCCGACATCCTTGTCGATCCGGAAGGCGCGCTGGAACGGCGCAATCATTGGGAGAAGACTTCGCATGCCCTCCTGGTCGGCGCGATCCTGCATGTGCTCTACGCCAGCGAGGACAAGACGCTGCGCGGCATCGCCAACTTCCTGTCCGATCCGGCCTCACCCTTCGAGCTGACGCTGCATCGGATGATGACCACAACCCATCTCGGCGATGCACCTCATCCCGTGGTCGCATCAGCCGCACGCGAGGTGCTCAACAAAAGCGAAAACGAGCGCTCGGGTGTGCTGTCCACCGCAATGAGCTTCCTCGGCCTGTATCGCGACCCCACGGTGGCCGAAGTGACCTCGCGCTGCGACTGGCGCATCGCCGACCTGATCGATGCCGATTCTCCCGTGTCGCTGTACCTGGTGGTGCCGCCCTCTGACATCAGCCGTACCAAGCCGCTGATCCGTTTGATCCTCAACCAGATCGGGCGACGCCTGACCGAGTCGCTCGACGGCAGCGACGGCATCGCGCGCCGCCACAAGTTGTTGCTGATGCTGGACGAGTTCCCGGCACTGGGCCGGCTGGATTTCTTCGAGTCGGCTCTCGCCTTCATGGCGGGCTATGGCCTGCGCGCCTTCCTGATTGCGCAATCGCTCAACCAGATCGACAAGGCCTACGGTCAGAACCATTCCATCCTCGATAACTGCCACGTGCGCATCACGTTCGCCACCAATGATGAACGCACCGCCAAGCGCATTTCCGAGGCCCTTGGCACGGCCACCGAACTGCGCGCACAGCGCAACTACGCGGGCCACCGGTTGGCCCCGTGGCTTGGACACCTGATGGTTTCGCGCCAGGAAACTGCACGGCCGCTGCTCACCCCCGGCGAGGTGATGCAGTTGCCGCCCGACGACGAAGTGGTGATGGTGTCCGGCCATCCACCCATCAAGGCCCAGAAGATTCGCTACTACCTGGATGCGAATTTCAAGACGCGCATTCTGGCGCTGCCGCCATTGCGGCCTGGACATTACGCCGATGTACCGGCACCGCGCCCCGACGACTGGACCGGACTGGCCACCCTTGCCGCACCGATTCCTGGTCTGGTTTTCCCCGCACACGGTGAGGCCATCGACGACGGCGGGCACCAGCAGCAGCCGGAACTGGCCGAAGTCGCGTTCATGCCGGAACCCGAACACGCGGTGGACGATCTGGCCCTGCTCGATGACGACGACCTGCCGCTGCCCTTGCCTGCCCAGCTCGATCCACGCCTGCAGCGTACGGCGCGGCTGGCCGCCCTCGACCCTGACGATGGAATCGTGCTATGAGCCGCACCCGCCTGAACCTCTTCATCGAACCCGAGCATGCCCGGCGGCTCGACGAGCTGGCGACCATGAAAGGCTTGTCCAAGTCCTCCATCATCGCTGCCGCGCTGGCATCTTTCCTGTCGCCCGATTCTGGCGACCAGCGCGAAGCGGCTATCGCCAAGCGGTTGGACCGGCTGTCGCGCCAACTCGACAAGCTGGAGCGGGATCAGAACATCCTGATCGAGACGTTGGCGCTCTACGTGCGCTATTTCCTCACAGTCAGCACCCCCGTGCCGGAAGCGCATCAGGAAGCGGCGCGCACCCAGGGCCGCGCACGCTTCGAGCAGTTCATCGAACAACTCGGCCGGCACCTGCTGCGCGGACGCAGTCTGGTCAAGGATGTGGTCGAAGAAATTCAGCCCGATCAGAGCCAGTTCTTCGGCTTGCAGGAGAACGCCAACACCGTGTCGTCAACAGACGAACCTGGAGCACCGTCATGAGCAGCGCGGCGCGCGATCAGGGCTTGTCGGCCTTGCTGGCGCTGGAGCGCCGCGTGCTCATGCTGCGCACGGCGATGGGGCCGGACATCGCCAGGGCTTTGGACGACCCCGACGTGGTGGAGGTCATGCTGAACCCGGACGGTTGGCTGTGGGTGGACCGGCTGGGCAGCGGTCGCGAACCGCTTGGCATCCACCTTACCCCCATCGATGGCGAACGCATCATCCGCCTGGTCGCGGCGCATGTGTGCGCCGAGGTGCATGCGGGCAAGCCGCTGCTGTCCGCCGAATTGCCGGAAACCGGCGAACGTTTCGAGGGTGCATTGCCGCCGGTGACGCCAGGGCCTGTCTTCGCGATGCGCAAGCGCGCGGTCGGCCTGATCCGGCTCGACTCCTACGTGGCCGACGGCATCCTGACAGACGTTCAGGCGGACTTTCTGCGCAACGCGGTGCGCGAACGCCAGAACATCCTGATCGCTGGCGGCACCAGCACCGGCAAGACCACGCTGGCCAATGCCCTGCTCGACGAGATCGCCGCCATCGGGGACCGCGTGATCGTGCTGGAGGACACGGTGGAGCTGCAATGCACGGCGCGCGACCACGTCCCGCTGCGCACCCGCGCGGGCGTCGTGACCATGGCCGAGCTGGTGCGCTCGACGCTGCGCCTGCGCCCGGACCGCATCGTCGTCGGCGAAGTGCGCGGCGCCGAAGCGCTGGACCTGCTCAAGGCCTGGGGCACCGGCCATCCAGGCGGCATCGCCACCGTCCATGCCGGTTCCGCCGCGGGCGCGCTGCTGCGGCTGGAACAACTGATTCTCGAAGTCGCGGTGACACCACCGCGCGCGCTGATCGCGGAAGCGGCCAACGTCATCGTCTACATCGCCGGTCGCGGCCATGCACGCCACGTGCAGGAAATCGCCTGCGTCACCGGCTTCGACAGCCACGGCTACCAGCTCAGTAGCGAGCTGATGCCGTTCTTTCCATCCCCTTCCTCAACCCCTGGAGAACCGTCATGACGACTTCACGTATTTCCGCAAAACCTGCCTTGCAGTTCGTAGCCCTCGCCGCATTGCTGCTGGTCATCGCCATTCCCGCGCACGCCGCAGGCTCGAACATGCCGTGGGAAGCGCCGTTGCAATCCCTGCTGGACTCGATCCAGGGGCCAGTGGCCAGGATCATCGCGGTGATCATCATCATTACCACCGGCTTGACGCTGGCCTTCGGCGACACCAGCGGCGGCTTCCGCAAGTTGGTCCAGATCGTGTTCGGTCTGTCGATCGCGTTTGCCGCCTCGTCATTCTTCCTGACCTTTTTCAGTTTCAGCGGCGGAGCGGTGATCGCATGAATGCGCTGCCTGCCGACGCACCGGGCTTTGAAGTGCCGCTGCACCGCTCGCTGACCGAACCCATTCTGCTGGGTGGCGCACCGCGCACCGTGGCGATTGCCAATGGGACGCTGGCCGCCGCCGTGGGGCTCGGACTGCAACTCTGGCTGCCCGGCATGGTGCTGTGGATTGTCGGACACTCGCTGGCCGTGTGGGGCGCGAGACTGGATGCGCAGTTCATGGCGGTCTTCGCGCGGCACATCAAGCACCGGCAGCTTCTGGACGTGTAAGGGCGATCCCATGATGCACCTCGCCGAATACCGCAAACGCCCCGCGCTGTTGGCCGACTGGCTGCCTTGGGCGGGACTGGTCGCGCCGGGCGTCGTACTCAACAAGGACGGCTCGTTCCAGCGCACGGCAAGCTTTCGCGGGCCTGATTTGGACAGTGCCACACAGGGTGAACTGGTTGCGACCTCCGCGCGGTTGAATAACGCACTGCGCCGGCTTGGGTCGGGATGGGCTTTGTTCGTGGAAGCCGAGCGGCGCGTAGCCGCTAACTATCCGGAGTCGGTGTTCCCCGAGCCGTTGTCCTGGCTGGTCGATGAAGAGCGCAGAGCGGCTTTCGAGGAAGCCGAAAGCCACTTCGAGAGCGCCTACCACCTGACGCTGCTGTACCTGCCGCCCGAGGAATCGACGGCCCGTGCCGCGAAGCTGCTGTATGAGAATAGCAAGATCGAAGGCGTGGACTGGCGCGAACGGCTGGAGGGCTTCGTGTCGGAGACCGAACGCTTCTTCGGCCTGCTCGAAGGGGTGATGCCGGAGATTGCGTGGCTCGACGATGGCCAGACCTTGACCTACCTGCATGCCTGCGTGTCCACCCGTCGGCATCCGGTGGCCGTGCCCGAGGTGCCGATGCACCTCGATGCGCTGCTGGCTGATGAGCCATTGACGGGTGGCCTTGCGCCGATGCTCGGGAGCCAGCACCTGCGCGTGGTGTCGGTGCGTGGCTTCCCGACTTCGACCTGGCCTGGTTTGCTTGACGACCTCAACCGCCTGGGCTTTGCCTACCGCTGGAGCACACGCTTCCTGTGCCTCGACAAGGCCGATGCCGAGAAGGAACTCAGCCGCTTGCGCCGCCAGTGGTTCGCCAAGCGCAAGAACATCGTCGCCCTGCTGCGCGAGACGGTCTTCCAGCAGGAAAGCCCGCTGGTCGACTCCGATGCATCGAACAAGGCAGCAGACGCCGACGCCGCCTTGCAGGAATTGGGCAGTGACCAGGTGTCGTTCGGCTACGTCACGGCCACCGTGACGGTGATCGATGCCGACGCGACTGCCGCCGACGAGAAGCTGCGTGCCGTGGAGCGCACCATCCAGGGCCGTGGTTTCGTGACGATCCCCGAGACCTTGAACGCGGTTGATGCCTGGCTGTCGTCAATTCCGGGACACGCCTACGCCAACGTGCGCCAGCCCATCGTCTCGACGCTGAACCTTGCGCACATGATGCCGGTGTCGGCCGTCTGGGCCGGGCAGGAACGCAATACCCATCTCGACGGCCCGCCACTGATCGTGACGCGCACCGATGGCGCGACACCGTTCCGGCTGGTCACACACATCGGCGACGTGGGCAACACGCTGGTGGTCGGCCCCATCGGCATGGGCAAGTCGGTGCTGCTGGCCACCTTGGCATTGCAGTTCCGCCGCTATGCTGGATCGCGCATCTTCGCGTTCGACATGGGGCGCTCCATTCGCGCCACCGTGCTTGGGCTGGGTGGCGAGCATTACGACCTGGGCGCGGACGGCGCCATCGCCTTCCAGCCGCTGGCCCGTATCGACCAGGAGGCTTATCGCACCTGGGCGGCCGAATGGGTCCAAGGCCTGTTGATTCACGAGGGCGTGGTTGTCGGGCCGGCCGAGAAGGAGTCTGTGTGGTCGGCGCTGAACAGTCTCGCCAGCGCGCCACTCGGTCAGCGCACCCTGACCGGCTTGTCGGTACTGCTGCAATCGAACGCACTGCGCCAGGCGCTGCAACCCTATGTGCTGGACGGCGCTCACGGCAAGCTGCTCGATGCCGACCATGACCGGCTCGGTTTCGCCGACATGCAGGCGTTCGAGATGGAAGAACTGATGCACAGCAAAGCGGCGGCGCTGGCGGTACTGCGCTACCTGTTCGCGCGCTTCGAGGAACGACTCGACGGCGCCCCGACACTGCTGATCCTCGATGAAGCCTGGCTGTTCCTCGACGACCCGGTGTTCGCCGCGCGCATCCGGCAGTGGTTGAAGACGCTGCGCAAGAAGAACGTGTCGGTGATCTTCGCCACGCAATCGCTGGCGGACATCAAGGATTCCAGTATTGCGCCGGCCATCGTCGAGAGCTGCGCGAGCCGTATATTCCTGCCCAACCCGCAGGCGACCGAGCCGCAGATTCGCGCCATCTACGAGAGCTTTGGCCTCAATGCGCGACAGATCGAGATCGTGGCGACCGCCCAGCCCAAGCGCGACTACTACTACCAGTCGCGGCTCGGCAACCGCATCTTCGACCTCGGACTCGGGCCGGTGACGCTGGCATTCGCGGGCGCAGCCAAGCCCGAAGACCAGCGCGCCATCGACGCCGTTTCCGCGTCGGTTCCGCCCGCGGATTTCGCGGCCGCCTGGCTGCGCCATCGTGGCCTCGACTGGGCCGCCGATCTCATCCCGTCGTTCACCTTCACTACCCAGGAGAAGCAGCCATGAAGAAAACCCTTCTTGCCGTCGCGGCCGCCGTACTCATGACCGTGATGCCCGCAGCACAGGCGCAATGGGTGGTGATCGACCCCGCCAATCTCGTGCAGAACATCCTGACCGCCGCCCGTACTCTGCAGCAGATCAACAACCAGATCCAGCAACTACAGAACGAAGCGCAGATGCTGACCAACCAGGCGAAGAACCTGACCAGTCTCCCCTTCAGCGCGCTCAATCAGCTGCAATCTGCGCTATCCGCAACGAACCAGCTGCTGCAGCAGGCGCAGGGGCTGTCATTGAATCTAACGCAGATGGAGACCCAGTTTGCGCAGCTCTATCCATCTGCCTACACCGCCTCGACCCCGGCAACCCAGATGGCGCTCGACGCAAGCCAGCGTTGGCAGAACGCACTGGAGGCGCTACGTACTGCGACCGAGGTGCAGTCACAGTCGGTGCAGAACTTCGCCTCTGACGAGCAGACCTTGTCCACCCTCGTGAACAGCAGCCAGTCTGCCGTGGGCGCCCTGCAGGCCACGCAGGCGACGAACCAGTTGCTCGCCTTGCAGGCCCGTCAGGCTATTCAGGCGCAGCAGCTGCAGATCACGCAAGACCGCGCCGTCGCCCTCGAACAGGCACGTCAGGTCGCGGTGCATGCGCGTGCCGTCGAGGTGCGCAACCGCTTCCATGGCACTGGCACACCTTATACGCCATCCCCCGTCAACTTCTACGGCAACTGAGGAACCCATTTGAAAACTCTCCTGACCATCATCGCCTGCGCCCTGCTGCTCGCCGCGTGCAACAAGCCCGAACCAACCGATACCGTCGAATCGCTGATGGCGAATCCTGATCGCCTGAAGGAAGTCCGCGCGCAGTGCAAGGCCAACCACGCCAAGGTGGGGGACGCCCTGTGCAACAGAGCTGCGGAAGCCACGCGGCGGCGCTTCATGGGCAACGGCACGCCATACACGCCCGTACCACCGGCTGCACCCGCTTCTGCACCGAAAGACTAAGCCATGAACAACCTGTCGGTCATCGACCACTTCCTCGATGTCTTCTCGCACTACATCGACTCGGGTTTCGGCCTGCTGCATGGCGAGGTGGCGTTCCTCACCGCGACGCTGGTGGTGATCGACATGACGCTGGCCGGGCTGTTCTGGGCCATGGGCGGCGAGGACGTGATCGGCAGGCTGATCAAGAAGACGCTATATGTCGGCGCGTTCGCGTTCATCATCGGCAACTTCAACAACCTGGCCGGCATCCTGTTCAATTCGTTTTCCGGACTCGGGCTGGTGGCGTCGGGTTCCACGCTGACGCAGGCGCAGTTCCTGCAACCGGGCCATCTGGCCAAGGTCGGCGTCGATGCGGCACAGCCGATCATGGCGCAGATCAGCGATCTGACCGGCTTCCCCGAGGTCTTCGCGAACCTCGATGTCATCGCGGTGCTGTTTCTCGCCTGGCTGGTGGTGATCGTCAGCTTCTTCGTGCTCGCGGTGCAGCTCTTCGTCACGCTGATCGAATTCAAGCTGACCACGCTCGCAGGTTTTGTGCTGGTGCCGTTTGCGTTGTGGAACAAGACGGCATTCCTGGCCGAACGTGTACTGGGCAACGTGGTGTCATCGGGCATCAAGGTGCTGGTGCTGGCGGTGATCGTCGGCATCGGCACGGGATTATTTGCACAGTTCCAGACCCCGCCCAACACTGAGCCCTCCATCGACCTGGCGTTGACCATCATGCTCGCCTCGCTGGCGATGCTGGGACTGGGGATCTTCGGGCCGGGGATTGCCACCGGGCTGGTGTCCGGCGCACCGCAGCTCGGTGCGGGTGCGGCGGCCGGTACGGCGCTGGGCGCGGCAGGTTTGGCGGTAGCTGGCGGCGCGGCAGTGGCGGCGGGTGCGCGCATGTTGCCCGGTGCCGCACGCGCGGCCATCGGCGGAGCGGCGTCGGCCGGGCGTGCGAGCAGCGCTATGGCAAGCGGTGCGCAGACCGCCTACCGCGCTGTGGCCGCGGCATCGGGTGGAGGCGGTGTTCGTGCTGCTGGCGCAGGCCTTGCCAATGTGGCCAAAAGCGGCGCCGGTGCTGTCGGCCAGCGCGTCGCAGCCGGAGCGAAAGCGGTCAAGGATCGCGTCGCGAATTTCGTCGCTGACGCTGCTGCGCCTGCGGCCGCGGCCAGTTACACCGAATCAGCCGATGCGGCTGAAACCAAGCCCCCTGCGACAGAGCCCGCCTGGGCCAAACAAATGCGCCACAAACAGCAGGTGAGCCATGCGGCCACGACGGCAGCTCACACCCTGCGCTCCGGCGATCACGGCGGCGGGGGTGCCAGTCCCAGCCTGCGCGACGACTCGAACCACTAGAGATTGAAATTATCGGAGATCAGTTCATGCGATTCAAACGACCCCAGGTGCGGTACTCGGAAGCGCCCGAGCCCGTCACCCCCTACCAGGCTGCCGCGCAGGTCTGGGACCAGCGCATCGGCAGCGCTCGCGTGCAAGCGAAGAACTGGCGGCTGATGGCTTTTGGATGTCTCTCGCTCGCGCTGCTGATGGCGGGTGGCCTGGTGTGGCGCTCGGCGCAGTCCATCGTCACACCCTATGTGGTCGAGGTCGCCACCAGCGGCCAGGTGCGCGCGGTGGGCGAGGCCGCCACGCCATACAAGCCGAACGACGCCCAGATCGCCTACCACCTGGCGCGCTTCCTTACCGACGTGCGCTCGCTGTCGATCGACCCCATCGTCGTGCGGCAGAACTGGCTCGAAGCCTACGACTACACCACCGACACGGGCGCGGCAATGTTGAACGACTACGCGCGCACCAACGATCCATTCGCGCGCATCGGCCAGACCTCGACGGCCGTGGAGATTACCAGCGTGGTGCGCGCCAGCGACTCATCGTTCCAGGTGCGCTGGGTCGAGCGCAGCTATGTGAACGGTTCGCCCTCGGGCACCGAACGCTGGACTGCCGTGCTGTCCATCGTGCTGCAACCGCCGCGCACCGAAGAGAGGCTGCGCAAGAACCCGCTAGGAATTTACGTGAACGGCATTTCCTGGAGCCGTGAACTCGACGCGACCGAAGGAGCAAAGAAACCATGAAACCCCAAATCCACATTTACGCTTTGCCGTTGATCCTGAGCGCCACCCTGGCGACCGTCAGTGGTTGCGCCACACACGGCAAGCCGCCACCTGACATCACGCTGGACGAACCCGTCGCGGCGCACGCGCTGCCGGAGTTGCCCAAGCCCATCGTGGTAGTCGAAGTGCCCAAGCCACTGCCGCTGCCGGAACAGTTGAAGCCGCTGGCGAGCACGCCAGAGGATACGCCAGTCGCCGAATCGCCCGACGAAAAGGCCAGTGTGGCGCGCGCCAATGCCGAAGCGCGCGTGCCCCCCAGCCTCGATGCCTACGTCAACGCAATCCAGGTCTGGCCCTACAGCGATGGCGCGCTATATCAGCTCTACACGAGTCCCGGTCGCGTCACGGTCATCACCTTGCAGCAGGGTGAGGAACTGGTAACGGTTTCGGCCGGCGACACGGTGCGCTGGATCGTGGGCGACACGACCAGCGGCTCGGGCGCCAGCCTGCGCGTGAACATCCTCGTAAAGCCAACGCGCGTCGGGCTGAAGACGAATCTCGTCATCACCACCAACCGCCGCACCTACCTGCTCGAACTGTCTTCCACTCCGCAGGCGTGGATGGCGTCGGCATCGTGGGACTACCCGAAGGACCGCATGCTGGCCTTGCAGAAGCAAGCGCAGCAGGCTCAGGCGGCAGCGCCGGTGGACTCGGGCTTGTCGCTGGAGCAGATCAAGTTCCGCTACGCGATCTCCGGTGACAGTCCACCGTGGAAGCCGTTGCGCGCGTTCGATGACGGCGAGCGGGTCTATATCCAGTTCCCTGCTGGCATCGCGCAGGGCGAGCTACCGCCGCTATTCGTGATCGGGCAGCAGGGCGATGGCCAGCTCGTGAACTACCGCTTCCGCTCCCCCTATTACGTGGTGGATCGGCTGTTCGGCGCCGCAGAGTTGCGGCTAGGTTCGGACAAGGCCGCCGTCGTTCGCATCGAACGCACCGATGGCGTGGCCAGCCAGGCGCGGAGGCATTGAGCATGAGCACGCCCGCCACACCGCAGACGCCGTCGACTGGGACAAATAAGGCCGACCCGGACACCTTGGCTCTGCGCGCTTCGCCGCGTCCGGTCACGCGGCTCAATCGGCGCATGCTGGCCGTGCTCGCAGGGACGCTCGGCATCGTCATACTGGGCGCCACACTCTGGTCCTTGCAGCCGCACAAGCGTGAGCGCAACCCGGCCACCGAGCTGTACAACGTGGATCGCGTCTCACGGGCCGATAGCCTCGACCAGTTGCCCAAGGACTATACGAAAGTCGTGCCAATGGCTAAGCCTGGAGTGCCGGTGTTGGGTGAGCCATTGCCGGGCGACTTGGGGCCGGCCATCGTGCACGCGCAGAATCACGGGAATACGGGCGCCTACACCCCCGCGCAACCCGGCCGCATCGCACAGCCGGTCGATGCCGAGGATGCGGCGTGTTCGTCGGTGTTCTTCCGCAGCAGTAGTACAACAAAGGCGGCACCGGCAACCACCACATCCGCAATCCAACCCGAGCCGGCATCGGGCAATCAAGCCTTCAATCCGATGGCTTCGATAGCGGCACAACCGATCGATCCGACGGCTGCGCAGAATCGGCAGGAACAGAAGCAGGCGTTTGTCGCCAATGGCGGCGATACGACCACCCGCAATCCGGCCAGCCTGCAACCGCCAGCCTCGCCCTACCAGGTGATGGCCGGAACCATCATTCCGGCGGCGCTGGTGACGGGGATCAACTCGGACCTGCCGGGGCAGGTCATCGCCGATGTCACCGAGGCGGTCTACGACACGGCCACGGGTCGCTTTCTGCTGATTCCGCAGGGGTCGCGGCTGATCGGCCGCTACGACAGCCAGGTTTCATTCGGTCAGCGACGGGTACTGCTGGTGTGGACGCGCTTGATCCTGCCTGATACTTCGTCGATTTCGCTCGACCGATTGCCTGGCATCGACCCGGCAGGCTATGCCGGGCTGGAGGATGGCGTCGATTGGCATTGGGATCGCATCCTTGCCGGTGCGGCGTTGTCCACGTTGCTCGGCGTCGGTGCGGAGCTGGCAGCACCCAACAACAGCAGCAGTACCGGTAGCGTCACCGTCGCCGTTCGCCAGAGCGCGCAGGACACCGTGAACCAGGTCGGTCAGGAGATTACAAAGCGCAATCTGAGCATCCAGCCAACACTGACCATCCGGCCGGGTTTCCCGATGCGCGTGATGGTGAACAAGGATCTGATCCTGCGCCCCTATCAGCCGCTGTTCTTCCAGCGAGGGTCATCACAATGAGTACGAACAAGCTGCGGCTGGGGCCGCTGCCGAAAACCGAAACTGTAAAACTCACTGTCGCACTGACGGTCACGCTCAAGGCCGATTTAGAGCGCTACGCCGCCCTACATGCGCAGACCTACGGTGAACCGGTCGATGCCGCCACATTGATCCCGCACATGCTGGAATCATTCATGGCACGGGATCGGGGATTCAGAAAATCGGCCGCGGAAGGAGAGCCAGCATCACGGCCGAAACCTGCATCGAATCAATAGCGCTCAGACATTCGACTCTGCCTAAAACACCAGCCTAGCCTGAATGTGAATGCGCAATTGCCACCCACGCCCGGCGTACGCCCATGCACGCCCGAGCGGGTTTTCGGAAACGGAGATCGGCGAGACTATATCAACAGACATGAAATTGCCGATGTCAGCCTCAATCCGAGCCGAACCGGCGCACCCATGGAGCGAAACATGAGCAACCCAAGTCGATGGGTGCTGATCAACCGATTCGCAGAGATCACTGGATACAGCGAAGACGCGGTACGCCACAAGGTCAAGAACGGCACTTGGTCGCAAGGCCGTATCTGGCGCAAAGCACCGGATGGCCGCATTCTTGTGAACTTGGAAGAGTTTGAGCGCTGGGTGGAGAGCGGCAGGCAACTGGCTGCGCATTGATACCGGTCAGTCGTTCACGTTAGCCACACTTTTGCTCTTCTCTGCTTGGAGCAGTCCTGCGGCGGCATCGTTGATCTATACGCTCAATGAGCGTATCATTTCGCCGACTGCCAACAGTCGGCGCGGGTATCTTGTCCTGCGAGGCGTGATGGCGCACATGGACTCACGCGATGCCACACTCGCTCAACCGACGCAACAACATTTCGGCTTCGACAACTGCCACGCCCCCCGAGCCTGATGACATTCGTGCGGCCAGAACCGCAGCGGGTTTGACGCAAACGGAAGCCGGTGCCGTGGTGCATGCATCGTTGCGTACTTGGCAGCAGTGGGAGGCAGGGGATCGCAAGATGCACCCTGGACTGTTTGAGCTATTCACGCTCAAGACCGCACGAGAAAATCGCAAGCAACAAGCCAGCGACAGAAACAACCAGGAGTAATTTCGGGAGAGTAATGATGGCCGCGCAAATGGATACCGTGATAAGCAGCAACCTTCCAGGCATCGAAGTGCATGGAAAGTCGATTCGCGTGGTGTTCATGCACAAGGGAGTGCGCCATCGCCACACGCTGGGTATCGAGCCAACGAAGGCAAACCTGAAACATGCGTCTCGCCTTCGCAGCGCCGCCATGTATGCGCTCAAGACGGGGACCTACAACGAGGCTGAGTTTTTCCCCCATTCGAGGCAAGGCGACCAAGCCGGCACGGCAGGCAAACGTCTCGGCGATCTGTACGAACGGTACATGCCGCTCAAGGCCGTGGACATCACTTCCGAAACACAGAATCGCTACGAGGTAGCACTGAACTCCTGCTTGAACACCATCGGCAGGGACCGGCTTGCCGATGCGCTAATTCCTGCCGACATCCAACAGTTGCGAGTCGATCTGATCGAGACGCGCGCAGTTTCGACAGTGAATCACTACCTCGCAACATTCGCGGGCTTTCTCTACTGGTGCGAGCAGAACCACTTCTGCGCTGAAGGCTTGGCCAAGAACTGCACGCGCTTCACCAAGAGCAACAAGGACCCGGACCCGTTCACTTATCAGGAGTACAACGCGCTAATCACGAAGGGTTGCCTGCACCCAGTGGACGCGGCCTCGGTGACACTCGCGTTCTACACAGGCCTGCGGCCGGGCGAGTTGTGTGGGCTCGCTGTGGAGGATATTGCCACCGATCTGAGCAAGCTGACGGTGAGGCGCTCAGTCACACAGTCGCTGACCTTCAAGATTCCGAAGACGAACAAGGAACGTACCATCCTGCTGTTCCCGCCGGCACAAGCTGCACTCAAAGTCCTAATCGAAGATGCACTGACGCGCGATGCGATGGACTTGGAAGTCTGGCTGAATCGTCATGAGTCTCGCGTTGATCGCGCCCGGCTGTTGTTGTCGCCGAAGACGCAGGCACGCAAGACCGACGTAAACGCGTGGTACGTGCCAAGCGCATGGAACACCAAATGGGCCAACCTGACCAGGCGCGCCGAGGTACGGCATCGCCCGCCTTATCAGACCCGCCACACCTACGCCTGCTGGAACCTCACCGCACGGGGTAATCTTGCCTTCATCGCCAACCAGATGGGGCACAGTGACTATTCGATGCTCGTGAAGGTCTATGGTCGCTGGATAGATTCGGAGTCCCCCAGAGAGCTGGGGCGCATCTGGCAGGGCATGAAAAAACTCGTTCAAATTGCCCCAAATTTGCCCCAATAAAAATATTAAAACAAGACAAGTGATTGTTTTTAATGAGTAAAGAAGTCTCATCTACGCACACGCCGATGATGCAGCAGTACCTCGGGATCAAGGCACACCATCCCGACATGCTGCTGTTCTACCGCATGGGCGNNGGCAAGGGCTTCGCGGTCGTGGCCCAGGAAGTGCGGGCCCTGGCCCAGCGCTCCGCCGAGGCGGCCAAGGAGATCAAGGCCCTCATCGCCTCGTCGAGCAACCAGATCAACAGCGGCGCGACCCTGGTCGGCGAAGCGGGCGAGGCGCTTGAGCGTATCGTCGGCCGCGTCGGCGACGTGACCCGCCTGATCACCGAGATCAGCGCTTCGGTCCGTGAACAGGCCAACGGGCTGAAAGAGGTCAATATCGCGGTCAACCGCATGGACCAGATCACCCAACAGAACGCCGCCATGGTCGAGGAATCGACGGCCGCCTCGCATGCGATGCGCCAAGAGGCCGAGCAGCTGGGTTCGATGATCCGCCGCTTCCGGCTCGCCGACGACGAGCAGGGCGAAATGACCAGCCGCTACGTCGCCTAGACGCAGCTATACAGTCTGAACGGCAAGGGCCGATCGCGTTCGCGGTCGGCCCTTAACGCATCTGGCGAACCTCGTTAGGGTCGCCCGCGATGAACGCCCACGCCTCCCCAGATGCCGCGCGGCCCAGCGCCGCCGGCGCCACGCCGGTCATGGCGCAGTATTTCGAGGCCAAGTCCCGCCAGCCCGACGCCCTGGTCTTCTTCCGGATGGGCGACTTCTACGAACTGTTCTTCGAGGATGCCGAAAAAGCGGCGCGACTCCTCAACATCACGCTCACGACGCGCGGTGCCTCGGCGGGCGCGCCGATCAAGATGGCCGGCGTGCCTTACCACAGTGTCGAGCAATACCTGGCACGGTTGCTGAAACTGGGCGAATCGGTGGTGATTGCCGAGCAGGTGGGCGATCCTGCAACGTCGAAAGGCCCGGTCGAACGTCAGGTCACGCGCATCGTGACGCCAGGCACGCTAACCGATTCGGGCCTGCTGGACGAAACACGCGACACGCTGATTCTGGCGATCGCGCCCAGCCCAGCCAGGCTCGGTATCGCCTGGCTCAATCTCGCCGCCGGGCGTTTCCAGGTCACCGAAATCCATGCCACGGCCCTGCCCGCCCTGCTGGCGCGGGTACGCCCGGCGGAAATCCTCGCATCAGACGACTTCATTCTTGAGGGCACCGCCTGTGCGGTACGTCGGCTGGCACCGTGGCAATTCGATGCGAACGGTGCACAGACCCGCCTGGCGCAGCAATTCGGCAGCCGCGATCTCACCGGCTTCGGTGTGGCCGATCTGGCTTTGGGTATCGCCGCCGCGGGCGCGCTGCTCGACTATATCCAGAGTACGCAACGTACCGCGCTACCGCATATCCAGGCCATCCACGCCGAACGCGACAACGACTTCGTGCAGCTCGACGCCGCCACCCGGCGCAACCTGGAACTCACCGAAACCCTGCGCGGCGAGGCGGCACCAACCCTCTTGTCGGTACTCGACACCACCGCCACCGGCATGGGCACGCGCCTGCTGCGCCACTGGCTGCACCATCCGCTGCGCGACCGCGGAATCCTGATCCAGAGGCGCGATGCCATCGGCGTGCTCACCGAACTGCCCGACACCGCTGCCACCCTTACCCGGCTACTGAAAAGCTGCGCCGACGTGGAGCGGATCAGCGGCCGCATCGCCCTGAAAAGCGCCCGTCCGCGCGACCTGTCGGGCCTGCGCGACACCCTGGCGCAGCTGCCCGAACTTGCCACCGCGCTGCCCGACGACCACGCGCAACTGTCGACATTGCAAGCCCGACTCGCCGCCCACCCCGACCTGCATGCCATCCTCGCGCAAGCCATCCAATCCGAACCTGCCAGCGTGTTGCGCGAAGGCGGTGTCATCGCCGATGGGTACGACGCCGAACTCGACGAACTACGCGCCCTGACGCGCGACGCGGGCGCCTTCCTGCTCGAACTGGAAACCCGCGAACGCGCGCGCTCAGGCATCGGCAACCTCAAAGTCGAATACAACAAGGTGCACGGTTTCTACATCGAAGTCAGCCGCGCACAATCGGAAAACGTGCCAGACGATTACCGCCGCCGGCAGACGCTCAAGAATGCGGAGCGCTACATCACGCCGGAACTGAAGGCCTTCGAAGACAAGGCGCTGTCGGCGCAGGACCGGGCGCTGGCACGCGAGAAAGCATTATTCGAGGCGCTGCTGGAAACGCTGACGCCACATGTGCCGGCGTTGCTTACAATTGCCGCCGCGCTGGCCGAGATCGACGTGCTGGCGAGCCAGGCCGAACGCGCCGCGTCGTTGAAACTATGTGCGCCCGACTACACCGGCGAACCGGGCATCCTCATCCGCGGTGGCCGTCATCCTGTGGTCGAGGCACAAGTCGACCACTTCATCGCCAACGACGTCACGCTCAACCGTACGCGGCAGATGCTGCTGATCACCGGTCCCAACATGGGCGGCAAATCGACCTACATGCGGCAGGCGGCGCTGATCGCACTGCTGGCCTGCTGCGGGCTGTGGGTGCCGGCCAACTCGGCGAAAATCGGCGATATCGACCAGATTTTCACCCGCATCGGCGCCTCCGACGACCTGGCAGGCGGACGTTCGACCTTCATGGTCGAGATGACCGAAACCGCGCATATCCTGCATAACGCCAGCGCCAACAGTCTCGTCCTGCTCGACGAGATCGGCCGCGGCACCTCCACCTTCGATGGCCTCGCGCTGGCTTGGGCGGTCGCGCGTCACCTGGTGACCGCCACCCGTGCGTTCACCCTGTTCGCCACCCACTATTTCGAGCTGACCCAACTGGCACAGGAGTTCCGTCAACTCGCCAACGTGCATCTCGACGCCAAGGAGCACGGTGCCGACCTGGTGTTCCTGCATGCGGTGGAAGAAGGCCCGGCATCGCAGAGCTACGGCATCCAGGTCGCCCGGCTCGCTGGCGTACCCAGCCCGGTGATCCATGCTGCGCGGCGCCATCTGCGCGAACTTGAGGACGCACAGCTGCAGCCCGGCCCGCAAGGCGATCTGTTTGCCGCCCATCTCCCCAACGACGTGCCGCCTCCCCATCCTGCACTCGACCAGTTGCGCGAACTCGACCCCGACACCCTCACGCCAAAGGCGGCGCTCGACATGCTTTATGCCTTGAAGGCACTGACGGATACCTCGCCATGAAGTCGCTTCGCCTCGATACCGCTGAGCTCGATCTCGACTTCAATGCCGCGCTCAAATTGGCGACGGCCATCGCCCTCCATCACCTAGGGGACGACACCATGTTGTTGAGCTGGTACGATCGCGAGCGCGATCTCGAATCGCCGGCCGGGGTAAGCGAATGTCACGAAGGCTGCGCCACAAAAGGATCCTGGGACTATGCGCTCAACCGTGGGGCGCGCCTGGCCGTCGATTTCGATACCGGGCGTTATACCTTCTGTTTCCTGTAAACCGCGTACCAGGACAACTTGGCATGCCCAACCTGCAGCATGGACCGCCCGAACCGCCTTAGACCTGCACGATCAACATCGGATTAAGCAATCGAGACCGCGACATGAAAGCCAGTGAAATGCGTATTGCAGACCCGAACGCCCTTCGCATTGCCGATGAAGGCGTCATCCTCAGGGAATGCCTGCCGCTACCTGGCGCAAAAGTGCTCGAACTCGGCTGCGGCAAGGCGGAGAAGACCCGCCTGGTCGCCCAAACGGCTGCCTCGGTGCTTGCCCTGGAAGTGGATGCCATGCAGCTCGCTGAAAATCAGGCAGGGGAAAAACCGGGCAACGTCCAATTCGCGTTTGGCGGCGCGGAAAACATCCCGACAGACGATTCGAGCGTCGACATCGTCCTGATGTTCAAATCCCTGCACCACGTTCCGGTCGAACGGATGGACGATACCTTCTCCGAGATCCACAGGGTATTGAAACCGGGTGGCCTGGCATACATCTCGGAACCCGTCTATGCCGGCGACTTCAACGAGATCCTCCGGCTATTCCACGACGAGAAAGGGGTGAGGGAAGCCGCTTTCGCGGCAGAAATGAAAGCCGTTACAACTCAGCGGCTATCACTCGTATCACAGACTTTCTTTCTGCAACCGATGCACTTCGACGATTTCGGCCAGTTCGAGAATCGGATACTCAAGGTGACCCACACCGAGCATCGTTTATCCCCTGCGCTTCACGAGACAGTACGCTCGGGATTCAATCGCCATATGTCGCCAAACGGGGCAACTTTCCATATGCCCATCCGGGTCGATCTTTTCAGAAAAGACGGTCCGTAGTGGATCGGACCTTGGATCCTCTCTTCTGGCTACGCTTGGCTGGCCACGACTCGAACGGTCTGCCCTAGGCACCGCACCGTCTGGTTCGCTCGTATTTTCGCCGTCTTGCGGCTTTCGAGCTCGTTGTCGACGGTGACATCGCCGTTGACGATCATGTGCTTGCCCTGCCCACTGCTGTCGGCGATGCCGCTGAGTTTGAGCAGATCGCAAAGCGCGACGTGTTCACCGCGCAATTTGAATTCCAGCGTGTCCATTCCTATGCGCCGCGCCGCCGCCACAGATAGCGGTAGACGAAACCGGGGTAAGCGAACACCACGAATAGCGAGGCGTTGACCGCATAGAACTCCCAGTCCTGATGCTGAATGTCGCCGAGCTTGCCTTCCAGTAGTCGCGCGACGCCCCCCACCACGAAAAACATCACCACCAGTTCCAGCAGCCGCCAGGCAAAATTCTTCGCGCCTGCTTTGGGCCGTATAACGAAGAAGATCCGCTCGACAAGGAAAGGCAGGTTGGCAGCGATGAACGCCAGGGTCAGCAGCAGGGTAGTCGAGAAATTCACGGTGGATCCGAAAAGCTAGATAACGCCGGAGCAGACCCGCTCCAACACGATTTGGTTCAAATATTCCGGTTCAGAAAGACGCACGGATGGCGTGGATGCATACTGCCATCAACGGCTGCGGCATGATCCCCAGCGCCAGAATGGCCAGTCCGTTGATCGACATGACGACACGGGCATCCGGGCTCGCCGCAATCGGGGCCGCATCGTGCGGCGCGTCGAAGTACATCAGTTTGACGATGCGCAGATAGTAGAACGCGCCGATCAGCGAAAACAGCACTGCCGCCACCGCCAGCCATACATAACCGATCTCGACCACGGCCTGCAACACCGACAGCTTGGCATAGAACCCCACGGTAGGCGGCACGCCGGCCATCGAGAACATCAGCAGCAGCATCATGAACGCCAACCACGGGCTACGGCGGTTCAGGCCTTTGAAGTCCTCCAGCCGATCAGCCTCGAAACCGGCTCGCGACAAGAGCAGAATCATGCCAAAACCACCAAGACTCATCAGCGCGTACGCCAGTACATAGAACATCGCGCCGCCATAGCCGTTCTGCGAGCCGGCGAGGATGCCCAGCAGCATGAAGCCCATGTGCGAAATGGTCGAATAGGCAAGCATCCGCTTCAGGTTGCTTTGCGCAATGGCCGCGATGTTGCCAAGCGCCATCGACAGTACCGCCAGGATCACCAGCATGCCGCGCCAATCGCCCACCTGCGATTCCAGCCCCTGTCCCAGGATGCGGATCACGAAGGCAAATGCGGCGATCTTGGGCGCGGAGCCGATGAACAACGTCATCGCGGTCGGCGCGCCATGATAGACGTCGGGTATCCACATATGGAATGGCACCGCGCCAAGCTTGAACGCCAGGCCTGCCACGATGAAGACGATGCCGAACACCAGCGGGATGCGCAGGTCCGTGCCGTCCTGCAGGGCGATGGCGATGTCACCCAGACCCAGCGAACCGGTGACGCCATAGACCATCGACATGCCATAGAGCAGCATGCCCGACGCCAGCGCACCCAGCACGAAATATTTCATCGCCGCCTCGGTGGCCACGCTGGAATCGCGCTGCAACGCAACCATGGCATAGAGCGACAGCGACAGCAGTTCGAGGCCGAGGTACAGCGTCAGGAAATGGCTGGCCGACACCATCACCATCATGCCCAGCAGCGCAAACAAGGCCAGCACGAAGAATTCGCCCTTGTAGAGTCCGCGCTGACGCAGGTAATCGCGCGAATACACCAGCACGACAGCGACTGTCAGATAAAGAAACAGCTTCAGCACGTCGGACAACGGATCGTCGATGAACAGCCCGCCCAGTGTCAGCACTGGCATGGTGGAAAAATCACGCAGGGTAAGGAAGGCCGCTCCGGCCAGCGTGACAAGTGAAAGAAGATAGGCCAGATAACGTTTCCCGTCGCTGGCTGCGGCGTCGACCACCAGGATCAGCGAGACCATGGCCAACACGAACATCTCAGGAAAAACAGGCGCGAATTGCATGAGGGCGTGGCGCATTTTTGAACCTTAAGGCAGTTTGCTTCGGGCGACATGCGCCAACAGGTCGACTACCGACACATGCATGACATCGGTGAACGGCTTGGGATAGAGCCCCATGGCCAGCACAAGGATGGCGAGCACGCCAAGCAGCAGGATCTCACGCGCGTTGACGTCGGCCATTTCCTCGACATGCGGATTGGTGACGGATCCGAATACCACGCGCTTGTACATCCACAGCGTATAGGCGGCCCCGAAGATCAGCGTGGTGGCGGCAACGAAGGCAAACCAGAAATTGACCTGGGTTGAAGCCATGATGACCATGAACTCGCCGACGAAGCCGCTGGTGGCGGGCAAGCCCGCGTTGGCCATGGCGAACAGCATGAAAAAGGCAGCGAACACCGGCATCTTGTTCACCAGTCCGCCGTAGTCCTTGATCTGGCGTGAATGCAGCCGATCGTACATGACGCCGATACAGAGGAACAGCGCGGCCGAGACGAAGCCGTGCGAGATCATCTGCACCAGCCCACCCTCCGCTCCCAGCGGATTGAACATGAAGAAGCCGAGGGTGACAAAACCCATGTGCGCGATCGAAGAATAAGCGATGAGCTTCTTCATGTCGGCCTGGACCAAGGCGACGAGGCCGATGTAGGCGACCGCGATCAGCGACAGCATGATGACGAACCAGGCGAATTCGTGACTGGCGTCCGGCAGGATCGGCAGGATGAAGCGCAGGAAGCCGTAGGCGCCGACTTTAAGCGTAATCGCCGCCAGCACGACCGAGCCACCGGTGGGCGCCTCGACGTGGGCGTCGGGCAACCAGGTGTGCACCGGCCACATCGGCACCTTGACGCCGAACGCCAGCAGGAAGGCGAAGAACATCAGCGTCTGTGCGGTCATCCCCAGTGCGGTGGCATGCCAGGTCTGGATGTCGAAACTGCCGCCAGACTGGAAGTAGAGATAGATCATCGACACCAGCATCAGCAGCGAACCGAGCAAGGTGTAGAGGAAGAACTTGAACGCGGCATAGACGCGGTTCGGTCCGCCCCACACGCCCACGATCAGGTACAGCGGGATCAGCATGCCTTCGAAGAAGACGTAGAACAGGATGCCGTCGAGCGCTGCGAAAACCCCGTTGATAAGGCCCGACATGATGAGGAAGGCCGCCATGTATTGCGCCACCTTGTCCTGGATCACCTGCCAGCCGGCGATCACCACCAGCACGGTGACGAAACTGTTCAACAGGATCAGCGGCATCGAGATGCCGTCGACGCCCAGGTGGTAATGGATGTTGAACGCCGGTATCCACGCGGCCTTCTCGACGAACTGCATCGCCGAAGTCGTGGTGTCGAACCCGGTGACCAGCGGAAGCGCGACGATGAGCCCCAGCAGCGATCCGACCAGTGCCAGCCAGCGTGCGAGTGCAGCGTTGCGGTCGGAGCCGGTGGCAAGCACGATCACCCCAGCCAGAATCGGGACCCAGATGACGAGAGAAAGGAGGTTGTTCAGCATGGGTCAGTTCAAGCGCGCGAACCAGGTCACCAGGGCGAATACCCCGATCAGCATGGCAAAGGCGTAATGGTAGATGTAGCCCGACTGGAAGGCCTTGACCAAGCGCGAGAAGCGTTCGACCAGGTGCGCCGACCCATTGACGAAAAAGCCGTCGATCACGTTCTGGTCGCCACGCCGCCACAGGCTGCCCCCGAGCGCACGTGCGCCTTTGGCGAATACCCAGCTGTAGAGTTCGTCGAACCAGTATTTATTGAGCAGCATCCGGTGCAGGAAGCTGAAGCGCTGCGCAATGGCCGCCGGAATATCCGGGCGCTTGAGGTAGAAGAATGCTGACAGGCCGACGCCAGCCACGGCCAGCCAGAACGGCAGCGTCGCCAATGCATGCAGCCCCATTTCCATGGCACCGTGGAATTCCTGATTCAGTTCGTGCATCACCGGATGGCGGTCGGCAACGTAGATCGCGCTGCCGAAAAAGTCGCCGAACAGCATCGGTTCGATGGTCATGTAGCCGATCGCGAGCGATGGAAGCGCCAGCGCAAGCAAGGGGCCGGTGACCACCCACGGCGTTTCGTGTGGCGGGCCGTCGTGACCGTGATGGGCGTCGGGCTCGTTGCCATGCCCATGTCCTTGATGGAAACGTTCCTTGCCGTGGAACACCAGGAAATACATGCGGAAGGAATAGAAGGCGGTGACGAACACGCCCGCCAGCACGGCGAAATAGGCAAACCCCGCGCCCGGCAGATGCGACATCTTGGCCGCTTCGATGATGCTTTCCTTGGAATAAAAGCCCGACAGAAAAGGCGTGCCGATCAGTGCCAGCGAGCCAATCAGCGAGGTCACCCAGGTGATCGGCATGTATTTCTTCAGACCGCCCATGTAACGGATGTCCTGGTTATGGTGCATGGCGATGATCACCGAACCGGCGGCCAGGAACAGCAGGGCCTTGAAGAAGGCATGCGTCATCAGATGGAACACCGCGACCGAATAGGCCGACGCGCCCAGCGCGACCGTCATGTAGCCGAGCTGCGACAGGGTCGAATAGGCCACCACACGCTTGATGTCGTTCTGCACCATGCCGAGGAAGCCCATGAACAAGGCCGTGATCGCGCCGATCACCATGATGAAGCTGAGCGCCGTGTCCGACAGCTCGTATAGCGGCGACATGCGCGCAACCATGAAAATGCCGGCGGTAACCATCGTCGCCGCGTGGATCAGCGCGGAAATCGGCGTTGGGCCTTCCATCGAGTCGGGCAGCCAGACATGCAGCGGGAACTGCGCCGACTTGCCCATCGCGCCGATGAACAGGAGGATGCCGATGACCGTCATCAACATCCACGGAGAGTCCGGCCACAGCGTAATGGTTTCGCGGGCAAGCGACGGCGCCTTGGCGAACACCGTGGCGTAGTCGAGCGAGCCGAAATGCGCCAGCACCAATCCAATCCCCAGGATGAAACCGAAGTCGCCGACCCGGTTGACCAGGAAGGCCTTGAGGTTGGCGTAGATCGCCGTTTCCTTGGTGTACCAGAAGCCGATCAGCAGGTAGGACACCAGTCCCACCGCTTCCCAGCCGAAGAACAGCTGCAGGAAGTTGTTGCTCATCACCAGCATCAGCATCGAGAAGGTGAACAACGAGATATAGCTGAAGAAGCGCTGATAGCCCGGATCGTCATGCATGTAGCCGATGGTATAGACGTGCACCATCAGTGAGACGAAGGTGACGACCAGCATCATCATCGCCGTCAGCGCATCGATCAGGAAGCCGACCTCGAATCGCAGGTCGCCCAGCCTCATCCAGGTGTAGACCGTGCCGTTGAAGGTATGGCCGGCGAGTACGTCCTGGAACACCAGCACCGAGGCGATGAACGAGACCGCCACGCCGGCGATGGTGACGATGTGGGCGCCGGTGCGTCCGACCAGCCTGCCGAACAGGCCGGCGACGATCGCGCCGAACAACGGCGCCAGCGGCACGACGAGATAGAGCGTCTGCATGTCCACGCGCATCAGCCTTTCAGGTGGTCGAGGTCATCGACGTTGATCGTGTGCAGATTGCGGAACAGCACCACCAGGATCGCCAGGCCGATGGCCGATTCCGCCGCGGCGACGGTGAGGATGAAGAAGACGAAGATCTGGCCGTGGATATCACCGAGGTAATGCGAAAACGCGATGAAGTTCATGTTCACCGCGAGCAGCATCAGTTCGATCGCCATCAGCAGGATGATCACGTTCTTGCGGTTGAGGAAGATGCCCAGCACGCTGATGGCAAACAGGATGCCGCCCAGCACCAGATAATGCGATAAGGAAATCACGCGCCGCCCTCCCCTGCGCCCGGCCTTTGCGTGGCCTGCATTTTGACGATGCGCAGACGGTCGTTGCGCTTGACCTTCACCTGTTCGGCGGGATCGATGTACTTGCTGTCCTTGCGACGGCGCAGTGTCAGCGCGATGGCAGCGACGATCGCCACCAGCAGGATCACCGCGGCGAGCTCGAACGCATAGACGTACTCGGTGTACAGCACCCGCCCGAGTTCCTTGGTGTTGCTGTAATCGGCGGCGTGGGATGCGGGTGCGCCCATGACCTCAAGACCAAAGTGGCGGCTGCCGAGAATCAGTGCCATTTCGATCACCAGCAGCACGGCGACGAAGCCCGCAAGCGGCAGGTAGTCCCAGAAGCCCTCGCGCAGTTTTTCCAGGTTGATGTCCAGCATCATCACCACGAACAGGAACAACACCATCACCGCGCCCACGTAGACCAGCACCAGGGTGATGGCCAGGAACTCGGCTTCCAGCAGCATCCACAGTCCGGCGGCGGTGAAGAACGCCAGTACCAGATAGAGCGCCGCGTGCACCGGGTTGCGCGCGGTGATGACGCGCAGGCCGGCAAACACCAGGATGGCGGCGAAGAAATAGAAAATCGCAGTCGTATAGGTCATTGTCTATTTTCAGCGGTACTTGGCGTCATCAGCACGATCGCGTGCAATCTGCTCTTCGTATTGGTCGCCGATGGCGAGCAGCATGGGCTTGGTGTAATAGAGGTCGCCGCGTTTTTCGCCGTGATATTCGAGGATGCGGGTTTCGACGATGGAATCGACCGGGCAGGACTCCTCGCAGAAGCCGCAGAAAATGCACTTGGTCAGGTCGATGTCGTAGCGGGTGGTGCGACGTGTGCCGTCGACGCGCTTTTCCGACTCGATGGTGATGGCCAGTGCAGGACACACGGCCTCGCACAGCTTGCAGGCGATGCAGCGCTCCTCGCCGTTGGGATAGCGGCGCAGTGCATGCAGACCGCGGAATCGCGGCGATTGCGGCGTTTTTTCCTCGGGGAACTGCACCGTGATCTTGCGTGCGAACAGGTGACGCCCCGTGAGCATCATGCCACGCAGGAGTTCGATCAGGAGCAGGCTGCCGAAGAAGTTCGTGATCCGTTTCATGGCGCGCTCAATGGAAAAGATACCCATACGGTGTCTGCATCATGCCGCCAACCACGATGATCCAGACAAGGGTAATGGGAATGAATACCTTCCAGCCCAGCCGCATGATCTGGTCATAGCGATAACGTGGGAAGGTGGCGCGGAACCACAGGAACAGGAACAGCACAAAACCCGTCTTGAGCAACCACCAGACGATGCCGTCGGGCAGGAAGCCCACCGGCGACAGCCAGCCACCAAGGAACATCAGCGTGGTCAACGCGGCGATCAGGATCATGTTGGCGTATTCGGCAAGGAAGAACACCGCGAAGGCCATGCCGGAATACTCCACATGGAAACCGGCGACGATCTCGGATTCGCCCTCGGCGACGTCGAACGGCGCGCGGTTGGTCTCGGCCACGCCAGAAATCAGATACACGACGAACAGCGGGAACAGCGGCCAGATATACCAGTGCCACCAGCCACCGGACTGGCCATGCACGATGTCACTGAGATTGAGCGATTGCGCCGCCATCAGTACGCCGACCAGCGCGAAACCCATGGCGATTTCATACGATACGATCTGCGCGGCCGAACGCATGGCACCGAGGAAGGCATACTTGGAGTTGGACGCCCAGCCCGCGATGATGACGCCGTATACCCCCATCGAGGTGATCGCCATCACATACAGCAGTCCCGCATTGATGTTGGCGAGCACGAGCGTGTCGGTGAACGGAATTACCGCCCACGCTGCCAGCGCCGGAGCGATGGCCAGGATAGGACCAAGAATGAACAGGCCGCGGCTGGCCCCCGACGGGATGATGATTTCCTTCATCAGCAGCTTCACCGCATCGGCGATCGGCTGCAACAAGCCCTGAAAACCGACGCGGTTGGGGCCGATGCGAACCTGCATCCAGCCGATGATCTTTCTTTCCGCGTAGGTGAGGTAGGCCACGCCCAGCATCAGCGGCACTACCAGCGCCAGGATCTTGATCAACGTCCAGACGACAGTTTGAATAGCTGCCCAGTCCATGCCCACGTTCTCCATCAGACCGGCTCCGCCGTGATCGGGCCGAACATCGGGCCCAGCCCGGCCGTCAACGGATGGCCGCTGGGCACGCGCACACAGTTGTCGGGCAGGAAATCATCGCGCTGGACTTTGAGGGTCAACGCACTCGCAGTCTGGCGCACCGAGACGCGGCCGTTTTCCTGCAACCCCAGCTTCGCAATCAACCGGCTGTTCATTCGCGCCACCGGAAGCGACGCATCCAGCGTCATCTGCAATGAGGGCGAGCGACGGACCACGGCGTCGGTCTGGTAGATCGGCACTTCGGCGACACGTTCCAGCCCCTCGCCGGACGAAGGCGGCTCCACCCTGACACCGCTGACTTCGTTGTCGAGGAAAGCCTGTACCGAGCCCAGAGGCGTGTCGCCCAGCGCATCGCGTAACACCTCTTTGGAATCGTTGTGCTCGAATCCCGTCAATCCGAGCAGGTTGCCCAAGACACGCAGCACCTTCCACGCCGGACGGGTTTCGCCGAGCGGTTTCACCACCGCGTTGAAGCTCTGCACCCGGCCTTCCGTGTTGATGAAGGTACCCGAAGTTTCGGTCCACGGAGCGATCGGCAACAGCACGTCAGCGTAGTCGAGCGACTTGCCTTTGTAGGGCGACATCATCACGACGAATTCCGCCGCGTTGATACTGGCCATCGCCGCGACCGGATCATGGGTGTCGAGTTCGGCTTCCACGCTCAACAGCAGATAGGCACGTAGCGGTTGGGCCAACATCTGCTGGGCATTCAGGCCTTTGACGGCAGGCTGGCCCAGAGCGCCGCATCCCGGAATCGCGCCGACCGCCACTGCGCCGACACTGTTGGCCGCTTCGCCCAGCACGCCGAAGCTGGCGCCCGCGAGTCGGGCCACTTCCTGCGCCAGTGCATGAATCTGCGAATAGCTCGGGTGGTGCTGCGCCATGTTGCCGAGGAACACCGCCCGGGTTTCGCCGCCTGACAGGCTCTCGGCCATCTTGCGTGCGGTGTCGTCGGCCACGCCATGCGCGGCCAGCTCCGGCACCGGCAGGTTCTTCAGCTCGGCCAGCGCACGGCACACCCCGGCCAGCGCAGTCGCCAGCCGGGACGGCGCAACGATACGTTTGGCGTGCACCTTGCCGAGGAACTCGTCCTCGTGTGCGTTGATCAGGTTGAGTTCGCCGTACCAGCGCACCGACTCGCGGATGCGATGGGCCATCAACGGATGGTCCTTGCGCAGGTTGGATCCCACCACGAGCATGCGGTTGAGGCGCGACATATAAGTCACTGGCATGCCCAGCCAGAAGCCACCATGTGCCTTATCGTCGAGGCTGAAATCCGATTGCCGCAGGCGATGGTCGACATTGCCGCAGCCCATGCCGCGCATCAGTTTTTGCAGCAGGAAGAGCTCCTCCGCCGGTCGATACGGCGTCGACAATGCACCGATCTGCTCGGCAGGAATCGTCTTCAATTTATCCGCGACGAACTCGAGTGCAGCTTGCCAGGTCGTCTCCACCCACTGGCCGTTGTGCTTGACCATCGGCTGGGTCAGGCGTTCGGCCGTGTTGAGGCCTTCGTAGGAGAAACGGTCGCGGTCGGCCAGCCAGCACTCGTTGACGTCTTCATTCTCGCGCGGCAGCACGCGCATTACCTTGTTGTCCTTGACGTGGACTTCGAGGTTGGAACCCAGGCTGTCGTGCGGACTGATCGAGGGCCGACGCGACAGTTCCCAACTGCGGGCCGTGTAGCGGAACGGCTTGCTGGTGAGCGCGCCGACCGGGCACAGGTCGATGACGTTGCCCGACAGTTCGGACGCCACCTGGCTTTCCAGGAAGGGCATCACCTCGGTATGCTCGCCGCGGCCCGGCATGCCGAGTTCCATCACGCCGGCGATTTCCTGGCCGAAGCGTACGCAGCGGCTGCAATGAATGCAGCGCGTCATGTCGGTGGCGATGAGCGGCCCGAGATTCTTCTCGCGCACCACGCGCTTGATTTCCTGGTAGCGCGACGACGAACCGCCATAGCCCACCGCCAGGTCCTGCAGCGTGCACTCTCCGCCCTGGTCGCAGATCGGACAATCCAGCGGGTGGTTGATGAGCAGGAATTCCATCACGCTTTTCTGCGCGTTGATGGCGTATTCCGAGCGCGTGTAGACCTTCATGCCATCGGTTACCGGCGTGGCACAGGCAGGCAGGGGCTTGGGGGCCTTCTCCACCTGCACCAGGCACATGCGGCAATTGGCGGCGATGGACAGCTTCTTGTGATAGCAGAAATGCGGAATCGTGATGCCGGCCTGATTCGCCGCATCCATGATGGTGTCGCCGCTTTCGACTTGCAGCGTGCGTCCGTCAATTTCGATATTGAGCGTAGCCATCGTTAAATTCCGTTCAGACCATGCATCGCTTGTGTTCGATGTGGTGCTCGAACTCGCGGCCAAAATGTTTAAGGAAGCTTTGCACCGGCATCGCCGCCGCGTCGCCCAAGGCGCAGATGGTATGGCCGCCGATGCGTCCTGCCACGCTATTGAGCAATTCCATGTCTTCGGGCCGACCTTGGCCGTGTTCGATGCGGTGGATCACCCGGTACATCCAGCCGGTTCCTTCGCGGCAAGGCGTGCATTGGCCACAGGATTCCTCGAAGTAGAAATAGGATAGCCGTTCCAGCGCGCGCACCATGCACACCGTTTCGTCCATCACGATGACCGCACCCGAGCCCAGCATGGAACCCGCCTTGGCGATGGAATCGAAATCCATCGTGCAGTCCATCATGACGTCGGCCGGCAACACGGGCGCCGACGAACCACCGGGAATGACGGCTTTCAGTTTATGCCCATTCCGTACGCCGCCCGCCATTTCCAGCAATTCGGCAAACGGCGTGCCGAGTGGAACTTCGTAGTTGCCGGGTTTGTTGACATGGCCCGAGACTGAAAAAAGCTTGGGCCCGCCGTTGTTGGGCTTGCCGAGTTCCAGAAAAGCCTGGCCGCCATGCTGGACGATCCACGGCACCGAAGCCAGCGTCTCGGTGTTGTTGATGGTGGTCGGCTTGCCATACAGGCCGAAGCTTGCGGGGAATGGCGGCTTGAAGCGCGGCTGCCCCTTCTTGCCTTCGATCGATTCGAGCAGTGCGGTTTCCTCGCCGCAGATGTAGGCGCCGTAGCCATGGTGGGCATGCAACTGGAAGTTGAAGTCGGTGCCGAACAACTTGTCGCCGAGATAACCGGCTTCGCGCGCCTCCTGCAATGCGCGCTCGAAGATCTCGTAGCAGTCGAAGATCTCGCCGTGGATGTAGTTGTAGCCCACACGCGCGCCGAGCACGTAGCCGGCGATCGCCATGCCTTCGATCAGCTGGTGCGGGTTATGGCGCAGGATGTCACGATCCTTGAAGGTGCCCGGCTCGCCTTCGTCGCTGTTGCAGACGATGTACTTGTCGCCCGGAAACGCGCGCGGCATGAAGCTCCACTTCAGACCCGTCGGGAAGCCTGCGCCACCACGCCCGCGCAGCGCGCTGGTCTTGAGCTCGGCAATGATGGCGTCTCCCGTGACCTGTTCGGTCACCACGCGGCGCAGCGCCTGATAGCCGCCGTTGGCGACATAGGTCGCAAGCGACGCTGGATTGTCGAGCGCCTGCGTCCAACTGCAAACCTGATGGGTGGGCTTGAGCAAACTCATTTCAGCTTATCCAGCAGTTCGTCCACTTTTTCAGGAGTGAGGTGCGTGTGCATTTTATGGTTGTTGTGCAGACACATGGGGGCATCGCCGCAGGCGCCCATGCACTCGCCTTCCTTCAACGTGTAACGGCCGTCTTCGGTGGTTTCGCCGAAACCGATACCAAGTCGCTGTTTCAGGTGTTCGGCAATCTCGTTCGCGCCCATCAAGGCACATGGCAAATTGGTGCACAGCGTGATCTTGTGTCGTCCCACAGGCTTCGTGTCGTACATGTTGTAGAACGTCGCAACCTCGTAGGCCGCAATAGCCGGCATATCGAGATACTCCGCAACATATTCGATGAGCTCAGGCTTCAGCCAGCCTTTTTCCGCCTGCGCGATGCGCAGCGCGCCCATCACCGCCGACTGCTTCTGGTCAGCCGGGTACTTGGCCACTTCGGCGTCGATCGCTGCAAGCGATTCCTGGCTCAGCCGCAGGCTGTCTCGATCAGAGTTGGCCATCAGCGGTCGATCTCCCCGAAAACGATATCCTGCGTGCCGATGATGGCGACGACGTCGGCGATCATGTGGCCGCGGCTCATCTCGTCGAGCGCCGCCAGATGCGCATAGCCTGGCGCACGGATTTTCAGACGATAGGGCTTGTTGGCGCCGTCGGATACCAGGTAGATGCCGAACTCGCCCTTGGGATGCTCCACGGCCGCATAGGCCTCCCCCGCGGGCACATGCATGCCCTCGGTGAAGAGCTTGAAGTGATGGATCAGCTCTTCCATGTTCTGCTTCATCGACAGGCGATCGGGCGGCGCCACCTTGTGGTTGTCGACGATGACCGGGCCGGGATGCTTGCGCAGCCAGTCGATGCACTGCTTGACGATGCGGTTGGACTGGCGCATTTCCTCGATCCGGACCAGATAGCGGTCGTAGCAGTCGCCGTTGGTGCCGACCGGGATGTCAAAATCCATCCGGTCGTAAATTTCATACGGCTGTTTCTTGCGCAGGTCCCATTCGACACCGGAGCCGCGCAACATCGGGCCGGTGAAGCCCAGCGCCTTGGCGCGCTCAGGGGACACCACGCCGATGCCAACCGTACGCTGTTTCCAGATGCGGTTGTCGGTCAGCAGGGTTTCGTATTCATCGACATAGGTCGGGAAGCGATTCGTGAAATCCTCGATGAAGTCGAGCAGCGATCCCTGGCGGTTGGCATTCATCGACTTCATGGTCGCTTCGTTGCGGGTGTGCTGCGCCTGATAGTGCGGCATGCTGTCCGGCAGGTCGCGGTACACGCCGCCGGGCCGGTAGTAAGCCGCATGCATGCGTGCGCCGGACACCGCCTCGTAGCAGTCCATCAGGTCCTCGCGTTCGCGGAATGCATACAGAAACACCGTCATCGCACCGACGTCGAGCGCGTGTGCACCCAACCACAACAAATGATTCAGGATGCGGGTGATTTCGTCGAACATCACGCGGATGTATTGCGCGCGCTCGGGCACCTCGATGCCGAGCAGCTTCTCGATCGCCATCACGTAGGCATGCTCGTTGACCATCATCGACACGTAATCGAGGCGGTCCATGTAGGGCACCGACTGGATGAAGGTCTTGTGCTCGGCCAATTTCTCGGTCGCGCGATGCAGCAGGCCGATGTGCGGATCGGCACGCTGGATCACCTCACCGTCGAGTTCGAGCACCAGACGTAGCACGCCGTGCGCAGCCGGGTGCTGCGGGCCGAAGTTCATCGTGTAATTGCGAATCTCGGCCATCAGCGCCCTTCCCCGTAGCTTTCGTCGCGCACGATGCGCGGGGTGATCTCGCGCGGTTCGATCGACACTGGCTGATAGATCACGCGCTGCTGGGTCGGGTCGTAGCGCATCTCGACATTGCCTGAGAGCGGAAAGTCCTTGCGGAACGGATGGCCGATGAAACCATAGTCGGTCAGGATACGACGCAGGTCGGGATGTCCCTCGAAGACGATGCCGTACAGATCGAAGGCCTCGCGCTCAAACCAGTTGGCCGAGGGCCAGACATCGACCATCGACGCGACCACCGGCAAGTCGTCGTCCGGGCAAAACACACGCACCCGGACGCGCTGGTTGTTCGAGACCGACAGAAGATGCACGACCACAGCAAAGCGGGCACCCTCCCAGGCGCCGTCGCCATAATCGGAATAATCCATGCCGCACAAATCGACCAATTGCTCGAAACGGCAGTCGGGATGATCGCGCAAGGTACGCATGGCGGCCGCATAGGCTTGTGGTTTGACAATCAACGTCAGCTCGCCCAATCGCTCGACAGTTTTCACGAGCGCATCGCCAAGCAGATTTTGCAGACAAAGGGAAAGCGACTCCAGCTTCGTGGACATGGGGGCGTCTTAGCGGGCGATGGTGTTGGTGCGGCGAATCTTGTTCTGCAGTTGGATGATGCCGAACAGCAAAGCCTCTGCTGTCGGCGGGCAACCTGGAACATAGATATCCACCGGCACAATGCGGTCGCAGCCGCGCACCACCGAATAGGAATAATGGTAATAGCCGCCGCCGTTGGCGCACGAGCCCATGGAAATCACCCAGCGCGGCTCGGCCATCTGGTCGTAGACCTTGCGTAGCGCAGGTGCCATCTTGTTGCACAAGGTGCCTGCGACGATCATCACGTCGGACTGGCGCGGACTCGGGCGAAACACGATGCCGAAGCGGTCAAGGTCGTAACGCGAGGCGCCTGCCTGCATCATCTCCACCGCACAGCACGCCAGACCGAAGGTCATCGGCCACATCGACCCGGTACGCATGTAATTGATGAGCTGATCGGCCTTGGTGGTGACAAAGCCCTGCTCGAGAACGCCTTCAATGCCCATAATTCAGATCATTCCCACTCAAGGGCACCCTTCATCCACTCGTAGATGAAACCCACAACCAGGATACCGAGGAACACCATCATGGCAATGAAACCCGCCAGCCCGATTTCCTCCAGAACGATGGCCCAGGGAAAAAGAAACGCTATTTCCAGGTCGAACAGAATGAACAGGATGGCGACCAGATAATAGCGCACGTCGAATTTCATGCGCGCGTCTTCGAATGCCTCGAATCCGCACTCGTAAGGTGAGAGTTTTTCGCTGTCGGGGCGGTGCGGTGCCAGCAGGCCACCGGCGATGATCGGGCCGATTCCAAAAGCCAGGCCGACCAGAATGAACAACAGAATGGGGAGGTAATTCTCCAGCACCGGGTTCCTCCGAACTACGCCTGTGTCAGGCTGTTGAGTAATTATGACCCGAGTGTATTAGTGCAGAGCATCGACTGTCAAGCCGAAAAATACGTATTTTTACCTTAATAATCAACCATTTATTCAATAGCAAATGCTAATGAAGAAATCAGGAAATTTGATGGTGCCGACGGCGAGACTCGAACTCGCACGACCTAGGTCACTACCCCCTCAAGATAGCGTGTCTACCAATTCCACCACGTCGGCCAAGGGCATGCGCCCAGACAGGTACTGCTTATTACTGCGGGATGTCACCCGCTTTCGAACCGGCATCCTTGCCCGGCACCTGTGCAGGCGTTGCAGGCTGAGCCTGCGCCGGCGCAGGAACAACCACACGTTGAAGCACGCTAGCAGCCGGTTTGTGCTGCTGTAGTCCGAAATATGCCAGGCCCAGGCTGGTCAGGAAAAACAGGCTTGCCAGTACTGCAGTACTCCGGCTCAGGAAGTTGGCCGAGCCGCTGGCGCCGAACAGGCTTCCCGACGAGCCGCTACCGAATGCCGCGCCCATGTCCGCGCCTTTGCCATGCTGCAGGAGCACCAGCGCGATCAGCGCAATGGCAACAATAACGTGAACGACCCAGACCAGTGTTTCCATGCTTGATTCTTACTCGACAACGCTTACTTGGCGGCGGCCCGGCAAATCGCGATGAACTCGTCGGCAACCAGAGAAGCGCCGCCAATCAGTCCGCCATCGATATCCGGCTGAGCCATCAATTCTGCCGCATTCGCGGCTTTTACGCTACCCCCGTACTGGATGATCAGCTGTGCCGCCACGCCCGCATCGAGCGCTGCGACTTTGCCACGAATGTAGGCGTGGACGGCCTGTGCCTGCTCCGGCGTGGCCGTCTTGCCGGTCCCAATCGCCCATACGGGCTCGTAAGCCACCACTGCCTTGGCCAGGGACGCCACACCGGCGACCTTGATCACGGCATCGAGTTGACGCGCCACGACCGCTTCGGTCACGCCGGATTCGCGCTCGTCCAGGGATTCGCCTACGCATAGGATGGGTGTCAGGCCGGCTGCCTGCGCGGCCATGTACTTGCTTGCAACCAGTTCATCGGATTCGCCATACAGGCTGCGACGTTCGGAATGTCCGACGATCACATACTTGCAGCCGAAATCCAGCAGCATCGAGGTCGACACTTCACCGGTGAATGCACCCTTGGCTTGTTCGGACACGTTCTGCGCACCCCAGGCAATCGACGATCCGGCGAGTGCGGCCTGCGCTTGCCCAAGATAAGGGAAAGGCACGCATACCGCGGCCTCGATTCCGGTCAAAGCGGGTTTGATTGCAGCCAGCAGGGCGGCGTTTTCAGCCAAGCTGCCGTGCATTTTCCAGTTACCGGCTACGAGCTTCTTGCGCATGGAAATCTGCCAAACAAAAGTGCGCGATGGTAAGCGCTACGCGCCCGACGGTCAACCGCTCGGCCAAAGCTGCGCGGCGCAATCAGCCGAAACGGCCGGTAATGTAGTCTTCCGTCTGCTTCTTGCCCGGCCGCATGAAGATGGTGCCGGTTTCGTTGAATTCGATGAGCTCGCCCAGATACATGAATGCCGTGTAATCCGAAATCCGCGCGGCCTGCTGCATGTTGTGGGTGACGATGGCGATGGTGTAATCGCTTTTCAGTTCGTTGATGAGTTCTTCGATCTTGGCAGTGGAAATCGGATCCAACGCCGAGGTCGGTTCATCCAGCAGCACGATTTCGGGCTTCACCGCCACCGCGCGCGCAATACACAGCCGCTGCTGCTGGCCGCCGGACAGCGACAGGCCGCTCTGCTGCAGTTTGTCCTTCACCTCGCCCCACAGCGCCGCTTTGTTGAGTGCCCATTCGACGCGATCATCCATGGCGCTTTTCGACATGCGCTCGTACAGCCGTACGCCGAAGGCAATGTTTTCGTAGATCGTCATGGGAAACGGCGTCGGCTTCTGGAAAACCATGCCGATCCGGGCACGCACCAGGTTCACATCCTGGCTTTTATCCAGCAGGTTCTTGCCATGGAACAGGATCTGGCCCTCGGCACGCTGTCCGGGATAGAGGTCGTACATGCGGTTGAACGTACGCAACAGCGTGGATTTCCCGCAGCCGGACGGTCCGATGAAGGCCGTCACCTTCTTGTGGGCAATGTCCAGGTTGACGTTGCTGAGGCCTTTGAAATCGCCATAAAAGAAATCCAGATTACGGACTTGCAAAGCAACATTTTCGCCTGCAGGCATGGCTTGAACGGGCATCAGAAAGCTCCGGGGAAATTAACGTTTGTCTTTATTGCGGAAAACCACGCGCACGCCGATGTTGACCGCCAGCACCAAAAAAGCGATCAACAACGCACCGCCCCAGGCCAGGTTGACCCAGTTGTCGTACGGACTCAAGGCAAACTGGTAAATCACCACAGGCAGGTTGCCCATGGGTTTGTCCATGTTGGTACTGAAAAACTGGTTGTTGAGCGCGGTGAACAATAGCGGCGCAGTCTCGCCGGTAATCCGCGCCATGGCCAGCAGAACGCCGGTCACCACGCCGGATTTGACCGCGCGCAGGGTCACCTTGAGCGATACCTGCCAGCGTGGCGCACCCACGGCAAAGGCCGCCTCACGCAAGCTGGTCGGCACCAGCTTCAGCATGTTCTCGGTCGTTCGCACCACCACCGGAATGGCTATCAACGCCAATGACAGCGAGCCAGCCCAGCCGGAAAAACCGCCGGTTGTCGTTACAAACAATGCATACACGAACAGACCGATGACGATGGACGGTGCCGAGAGCATGATGTCGGTCATGAAACGGGTGAACGACGCAAACTTGGAGACGCGCCCGAACTCTGCCAGATAAATCCCCGCCAGAATGCCGATCGGGGTCGAGATCAGCATGGAAAAAAGCAGGATCAAACCACTTCCCACGATGGCGTTACGCAAGCCGCCGCCTTCTGAGCCCGGCGCCGGCGTGTCCTGGGTAAACATGTCCCAGTTCAAGGCGGCAAAGCCTTTTGAAAACAGCGTCCACAAAATCCACAGCAGCGCGATCAGCCCCAGGCTCATCGCAGCCATGGACAGCGTGATGCCGATGCGGTTGATCCAGATGCGACGGGTATACAGTTTCATCATGCGCGCCTTACAGACCTTCGGAGCCCATGCTGCGGCTGATCAGCCAGCGCGAAATGGCCAGCACGATAAAGGTGATGACAAACAGCACCAGACCCAGTGCGAACAGAGAGGCAATATGCAGGCCGGGCGTGGCCTCACCGAACTCATTCGCCAGTGTCGACGCGATCGAGGTACCGGGCGCAAACAGGCTGCCATTGATACGGTTGGCATTCCCGATCACGAAGGTGACTGCCATTGTTTCACCCAGCGCGCGGCCCAGTCCCAGCATGATGCCGCCAATGACGCCCACACGGGTATAAGGCAGTACGACGTTGCGCACCACTTCCCAGTTGGTACAGCCGATGCCATACGCGGATTCCTTCAGTACATGCGGCACGGTCTCGAACACATCCCGCATCACCGACGCAATAAAGGGGATGACCATCAAGGCCAGCACGATGCTGGCGGTGAGGATGCCGACCCCAATGGGCGGGCCTGAGAACCAGCTGCCGATGATCGGAACGTCGCCCAACAACGCCTGCATAGGCGGCTGGATGTGGTCGGCAAACAACGGCGCAAACACGAACAACCCCCAGATGCCATACACGATGGAGGGGATCCCGGCCAGCAACTCGATCGCCGTGCCCAAGGGGCGACGCAGCCAGAGCGGGCAGGTTTCGGTCAGGAACAGCGCGATCCCGAAACTGACCGGCACTGCAATCAGTAGAGCCAGCACGGACGTCGTCACCGTGCCATAGATTGCAGCCAGGGCACCGAATTTGTCGTCCGGCACGCTCCAGACGTTGGTCCACAGAAAGGACGGTCCGAACTCCTTGAGACTGGGCCAGGCTTCGATGGAGAGCGATACCAGAATGCCCACCAGCGCCGCCAGCACAACAAAGGCGAAAATCTGCGTGGAATGGTGGAAAAACCTGTCCTGCAGCCGAAATTTCCGGACCTGCTTGGCGTGCAGATCGATTCCGGCGGTTGCGCTGGGCTCGCTCACTGTGGGGTGCCTATCGATTCGATTTTTTGTCTGCGAAAACAGCCGTTTGAAGCAGCCGCTTTCGTAGAAAGCCGGGGTAGACGACCCCCGGCCAACATCAAGTCAGGTCAAAGCCAATGCGTTACTTGATGTTTTTCATTTCCGCTTCAACCATCTTCACAACATTGGGCGGCAAGGGCACAAAGCCAAGCTCAGCCGCCATTTTCTGGCCGTTGTTCAGCGACCAGGTGTAGAAGTCGACCACGCCTTTTTGCTTCGCGGCGTCGCCCTGCTCATAAGCCAGCATGAAGGTGGCCGTCGTGATGGGCCATGCATTCTTGGCGGACTGATCCAGCAGGTCGGGGGCCATGCCCTTGACGTGGAAGTCGGCACCCGCAGCGGCATCGGCAACCGACTGTTGATTCGGCACAATGAAATTGCCGGCACGGTTCTTCAGCGCCACGAAGTTCATGTTGTTCTTCATGGCGTCGGCGATGTCGACGTAGCCGATCGCACCCTTGATCTTCTGCACGTTGGCTGCGACGCCCGGGTTGCCCTTGCCGCCCACGCCGTTGGCGGGCCAGTTCACCGTGTTGCCGGCACCGACATCACGCTTGAATGCCATCGATTGCTTGGCCAGGTAGTTGGAGAACGCATAGGTCGTGCCGGAACCGTCCGAACGGTGTGCCACGGTAATGGCCAGATCCGGCAGCTTGACGCCGGGATTCAGTTTGGCGATGGCAGGGTCGTTCCACTTGGTGATCGCGCCACGGAAAATGTCGGCTGCGGTCACGCCGTCCAGCTTCAGCTTGCCGGACTCGAAACCGGGGACATTCATGACGATGGTCACGCCACCCATCACGGTGGGAACCTGAACCAGATGGTTCGCTTCCAGATCGGCTACCGGAACCGGCGCGTCGCTACCGGCAAAATCAACGGTCTTGGCCTTGATCTGCTTGACGCCGCCCGACGAGCCGATCCCTTGGTAATTGACCTGATTGCCCGTAGCGGTCTTGTATGCTTCAGCCCACTTCGTGTAAACAGCATAGGGGAAGGTTGCGCCTGCGCCGGTAATGTCGGCCGCCAAGGCACCAACACTGAAAGCCAGACCCATGGCCGCAGCCAGCGTCCCTTGAGCCAGTTTATTGAGTGTACGCATGTGTAATATCTCCGGTAGTAGTTGACGTTGCCGCATGGGGCGACGTCGCCATACTAACGGGCGAATATTACAGATATATTTCAGGACGGGAAATCACCCGCCCGCAGCGGCGGCCTTGACTGCAGTGGCAATTGTTTCAGCCGTGTGTCGAACCAGATCGGCGTCGCGCCCTTCCACCATCACACGAATCAGCGGCTCGGTCCCGGATGCGCGCAAGACAATCCGGCCACTGCCATTCAGAGCAGCCTCTGCCTCGGCGACCGATGCGCTGACCGCAGATGCCATATCCAGCTTGAACCCCTTGGCCACCGGGACATTGATCATCACCTGGGGATAGATCTCCAGATCCGCGGTAAACGCATCCAGCGTTTCGCCCGTCTCACGCAGTGCGCGCAGCACCTGCAAGGCTGAAACAATTCCATCGCCGGTGGTGTGCTTGTCCAGGCACAGGATATGGCCGGAGGTTTCTCCGCCCAGCGTCCAGCCATTGGCATGCAGTCGCTCGAGCACATAGCGGTCACCTACTTTGGCACGCTCGAACGGAATCTGGATGCGTGCCAGTGCATGCTCGGTCCCGAGATTGGTCATCAGCGTACCGACCACGCCCCCCTTCATATAGCCCGTCTGGATGCGATGACGGGCGATGACGTAGACCAGCTGGTCGCCGTCATACACGCGCCCCTGAGCGTCCGCCATCATCAGCCGGTCGCCATCGCCATCCAGCGCAATGCCCAGATCGGCGCGATGTGCGCGCACAGAGTCGGACAGCGCCTTGGTATGCGTGGCACCGCATTCGTCATTGATATTGAAGCCGTTCGGCTCATTGCCGATGGCGATCACCTCGGCCCCCAGCTCGTGCAGCACATGCGGCGCAATGTGATAGGTCGCGCCATGGGCACAGTCCACCACGATGCGCATCCCGCGCAGATCGAGGCTGTTGGGGAAGGTGCTCTTGCAGAACTCGATGTAGCGCGCTGCAGCATCCTCGATGCGGCGAGCACGTCCCAGCTGGCGCGCTTCGACGGTCACGATCGGGCTGTCCAACCGCGCTTCGATTGCCTCCTCCACGCTATCCGGCAGTTTCTGGCCGCTGGCAGAAAAGAATTTGATGCCGTTGTCCTCGAATGGGTTGTGCGATGCCGAGATCACAACGCCGGCCTGCAGGCGCAGTGCCCGAGTCAGATAGGCCACCGCCGGTGTCGGCATCGGCCCAGTCATCAGCACGTTCACCCCGGCTGCAGTAAAACCGGCCTCCAGCGCAGCTTCCAGCATATAGCCTGAAATACGGGTGTCCTTGCCGATCAGTACGGTCGGATGCTCGTTCGGTGGCAGACTGCCACGGTCGGCCACCAAAACCTGGCCGGCGGCATAGCCCAGACGCATCACAAACTCGGGTGTGATGGGCGATTCGCCCACTTTGCCCCGTACGCCATCGGTACCGAAATATTTACGTCCCATCCCTGTATTCCTCCACTGCATTCCAGATGGCCAACGCGTCTCGCATGGCCATTACATTATGTACCCGGACCAAGCGGGCACCCTGTGCCACCGCCATCAGGTGCACTGCCACGCCGGCGAATTCACGTTCACCCACTGCACGTCCTGTCAGGGAGCCCAGCATCGACTTGCGCGACAATCCGGCCAGTATCGGCACACCCAGCTCAGCCAGCCCTCCCAGATGCTTCAACAGCGCCAGATTGTGTTGCAGCGTTTTGCCAAAGCCGAACCCCGGATCGATCACCAGACGCTCGCGTGCGATCCCTGCGGCTTCACAGGCCTGTACTCTGGCCCGCAGAAACTGCTTCACCTCATTCACCACGTCGGCATAACGAGGCGACTGCTGCATACTTTGAGGATCGCCTTGCATGTGCATAAGGCACACGGCGGCTCCCGACGCTGCCACTGCTTCCATTGCGCCTGGCGCCCGCAAGGCAGCAACATCATTCACCATCCCCGCCCCTGCGGCGAGCGCCGCACGCATCACCTCTGGCTTATTGCTATCCACCGATACCAGGCAACCTGCGCGGGCAAGCGCCTCAATCACCGGCACCACGCGCCCGATTTCCTCATCGACCGGTACCGCTGTCGCACCGGGGCGGGTCGACTCCCCGCCGACGTCAAGGATATCGGCGCCTTGTTCGCTCAGCTTGAGTGCATGCGAAATCGCTGCCTGCGTATCGTGCAACTGCCCGCCGTCCGAGAATGAATCGGGCGTGACATTGACGACCCCCATGATGCGGGGGCGAGAGAGCGGAAGGCGATGCGAACCGGCGTGAAGAACAGACATAAAAAGAGGGGCCAAAGCCCCTCTATTGTAGTGGGTAACGCTATGTCCCCGCTCAGGTTTCCTGGGCAGGTTGGGCGGTCGGAGCGGGCGCGCTGGGTTTGTCGCCCCCGTTCGCCGGCGGTTGGGGCGTGGCCGCCGGCTTGGGCGGGCGTACCGGCCGGCCGGCCATGATGTCGCCGATCTGCTCGGCATCGATCGTTTCCCACTCCATCAGGGCGGCTGTCATCGCCTCGACCTTGTCACGCCCCTCGGTCAGGATTTTCGTGGCCCGGGCGTACTGCTCATCCAGAATGCGGCGGATCTCGGTATCGACCTTCTGCATGGTAGCCTCGCTCATGTTCTTGTGCGTGGTCACCGAGCGTCCGAGGAAGACTTCACCCTCGTTTTCGCCGTACACCATCGGACCCAGCGCATCCGACATGCCATAGCGCGTCACCATGTCGCGGGCGATGCTGGTTGCCCGCTCGAAGTCGTTCGAAGCGCCGGTCGAAATGCTGCCGACGAAAATTTCTTCGGCCACCCGTCCGCCGTACAGCATGCAGATTTGGGACAACATCTGATCCTGATACAGGCTGTAACGGTCCAGTTCAGGCAGGGACATGGTCACACCCAGCGCACGACCACGGGGGATCACCGTGACCTTGTGCACCGGATCGCAACCCGGCAACGTCATGCCGATCACGGCATGGCCGGACTCGTGATAGGCCGTCTTTTTCTTATCCTCGGGCGTGATCACCATGGATTTGCGCTCGGCACCCATGAAGATCTTGTCCTTGGCCTGCTCAAAATCGTCCATATCCACCAGTCGCTTGCTGCGACGTGCGGCAAACAAGGCAGCTTCGTTGACCAGGTTGGCCAGATCGGCTCCTGACATGCCGGGGGTACCGCGTGCCAGGATATCGGCACGCACATCGGGCGCCACCGGCACCTTACGCATGTGCACCAGCAGGATCTGCTCGCGGCCGCGGATATCAGGCAAGCCGACGACCACCTGGCGGTCGAAACGGCCCGGGCGCAACAGCGCCGGGTCGAGTACGTCGGGGCGGTTGGTCGCCGCGATGACGATCACGCCAACGCTCGCCTCGAAACCGTCCATCTCGACCAGCAACTGGTTGAGCGTCTGCTCGCGTTCGTCGTTGCCGCCGCC
>DDRS01000041.1:64971-70124 GCA_002343685.1 Thiobacillus denitrificans
GCCGCCGCCCAGGCCGGCACCGCGCTGGCGACCGACCGCATCGATTTCGTCGATGAAGATGATGCAGGGCGAATTCTTCTTCGCCTGCTCGAACATGTCGCGCACGCGCGCGGCACCGACGCCGACGAACATCTCGACGAAGTCGGAACCCGAAATGCTGAAGAACGGCACTTTGGCCTCGCCTGCAATCGAGCGGGCCAGCAGCGTTTTACCGGTACCAGGAGGCCCCACCATCAGCACGCCGCGCGGGATGCGCCCGCCCAGTTTCTGGAACTTGGACGGATCTTTCAGGAAATCCACCAGCTCGGCGACGTCTTCCTTCGCCTCGTCACAGCCTGCGACATCGGCAAAGGTCACCGGGTTGGCATTTTCATCGAGCAGGCGCGCCCGGCTCTTGCCGAAGGAGAAGGCACCGCCACGGCCGCCGCCCTGCATCTGACGCATGAAGAAGATCCAGACGCCGATCAGCAACAGCATGGGGAACCATGAAATGAACAGGCTCATCAGGAAAGAGGGCTGCTCTTCCGGCTTGGCCTCGACTGAAACGCCGTTTTTCAGCAGGTCGGAGACCATCCACGGATCGCTCGGCGCATAGCTGGTGAAGCGCTGCCCATCGCTACGCTCGCCTTTCAGCACGTTACCTTCAATCACCACCTTGGAGATCTGTTGCTGGCGCACCTCTTCGATGAACTGCGAGTACGGCATCTGCGACTGCGAGGTGCGCTGCGCGCCGAACTGATTGAACACCGTCATCAGGATGACCGCAATGATTAGCCAGATGGCGATGTTCTTGGACAAATTGTTCACGTTTACTCCTTGGTGCTGAATCCAGCACGTTTAGACTCATTCTAAACCCTATACTGCCAGCTTGTCACGGCATCATCACGACTCGCCATCCCGCGCTGCAACAGGGTGGCGTCCCAGCAAATAAACCTCGGTACTGCGGTCGCGCGATGCGTCGGGCTTGCGGATCAGCACCTGTTCGAATGCTTGTCGCATCCGGGCACGAAAATCCTCAAATCCAACCCCCTGAAACACTTTGACGAGGAAAGCCCCGTCTGGTTTCAGCCAGTTCACCGCGAAATCAAGCGCCAACTCGCACAATTCATAATGTCGCGCCTGATCGCGCAGCATCACTCCGCTGATATTGGGGGCCATATCGCTTAAAACAAGGTCAACTCGCCCAGTGTGCAACTTTTCTTCCAGCCAGGCCAGTGCCGCCTGTTCGGTGAAATCGCCTTCCAGGCTGTCGACGCCCGGTATCGGCGCCACCGGCAGGAGATCGATTGCCAGGACCCTGCCCTGCTTTTTCATCTTCTGAACGGCCACCTGGCACCAACTGCCGGGGGCGGCACCCAGATCCACCACCGTCATGCCGGGCCGCAACAGATGGTCGCGCGTGTCGATTTCCAGCAATTTGTACGCGGCACGCGAACGGTAACCATCCTGCTGCGCTTTCTTGACGTAGGGATCCGTCACGTGCTCGTGCATCCAGGCACTGCCCGATTTGGTTCGCTTTGCTTTCTGCACCATCTCTATCGGCTACAATCCGCGCTCAGTTTAAGGAAGATGCAATGAAACCACTCACGCCCGCCCAGCGGCAATTCCTCAAGGGCCTGGCCCACAGCCGCCAGCCGGTGGTCATGATCGGTAACCAGGGGCTGACCGCGGCCGTATTGAAGGAAATCGAACGCGGACTCGATGCGCACGAACTGATCAAGATCAAGGCCGCCAGCGACGAGCCGGACACGCGTCGCGCCTGGTTGGAGGAAATCTGTACAACCACAGGGGCCGCACCGGTGCAGCAGATCGGCAAGATATTGGTGATTTATCGGTCTGCCGGCAAGCCTGTGATCGTCCTGCCGGGTTGAAGCTTGTCTGAAGAGGCTTATTTCGCCAGCCCCGAGCGCCAGACCAGCAACAGCCCCAACGCACTCTGAATCAGATAAAGAATGCTCGATACCCCATGCCAGCGGGCAAAGCGGTCGGCAAACACGCTTTGCATCACGGCATGCGGCATGGCCTGATCCTTCAGACTCTGCATGATGGGCTGGATGCCGAAGTGGCCGGCCAGCGTCAATGCCAGCATCAGCGCCACCGCCCAGAAAAACAAGGTTTTCAGCGCTGCGGCACCATCGCGGGCAAACCGGTAGATCAGCAGGTAGGCCGCGGCGGCGATACCGATCCACGCCATCACCGCAAACAGCCGGCCGGCCAGCATTCCGGCCAGTTGCTTGTCGCCCAGATTGGCGAACAATACCGGCGCGGCGACGTAGCCGGTTGCCCACATGCCACCGATCCACAGCACCAGCAATCCGCCGGCAAGACCGTCCCAGAAACGGCGCATGCTATTTATACAGGACGTCCAGCACTTCGTACTGGCGCACGCCAGCAGGCGCCTGGACATCCACGCTGTCGCCCGCATATTTGCCGATCAGCGCGCGGGCGATGGGGGACGAGACTGAAATCTTGCCCTGTTTGATGTCCGCCTCGTCGTCGCCGACGATCTGATACGTGACGGGTTCGCCCGATTCGACATCTTCCAACTCAACCGTCGCGCCGAACACGATACGGCCATCCGCGTCCAGGGTGGTGGGGTCGATGATCTGCGCGTTGGCCAGCTTGCCTTCGAGGTCGGCAATGCGGCCTTCGATGAAGCCTTGCTTTTCCTTGGCGGCATCATATTCGGCGTTTTCCGACAAATCGCCCTGCGCGCGCGCCTCGGCAATCGCCTGGATCACTGCGGGGCGTTCGACACTTTTCAGGTGTTGCAATTCAACGCGCAGCTTCTCGGCGCCGACGACAGTGAGGGGAAATTTGTTCACAACCTTGCCTCTTAGGATCAGTGCAGCCGCTGATGCAGCGATTGCAGGGAATACACTTTCAATTCGTTGCCGTGCTGCATGCCCATGCAGGCGGCACGCGCACCGGCCAGCGTGGTGAAGTACACGACCCGGCGCGCCAGCGCTTCGGCACGGATAGCGTAGGAATCCTTCACCGCCTTCTTGTCTTCGACCACGTTGACAATGAAATCGATGTCGCCGTTCTTGATCATGTCGACGATGTGCGGGCGGCCTTCCTTGACCTTGTTGACGACCGCCACCGGGATGCCGGCCGACTCGATCGCCTGGGCCGTGCCGCGGGTGGCGACCACGCTGAAGCCCAGGTCGTGCAGCATCTGCGCCACCTCGATCACCGCGTCACGGTCGCCCGAACGCACGCTGACAAACGCGCGCCCGCCCGGCTTGGGCAGTTCGGAGCTCGACGCCAGCTGCGACTTGACGAAGGCCTCGCCGAAATTGTCGCCCACCCCCATGACTTCGCCTGTCGATTTCATTTCCGGGCCGAGAATGGTGTCCACGCCGGGGAACTTGCGGAACGGAAACACCGCTTCCTTCACCGAGAAATACGGCGGGATGATTTCCTTCTCGAACGCCTGTGTCTTCAGCGAGATGCCCGCCATCGCACGCGCGGCGATCTTCGCCAGCGGCGCGCCGATCGCCTTGGACACATAAGGCACGGTACGCGAGGCACGCGGGTTCACCTCCAGCACATACACGACGTCGCCCTGGATCGCGAACTGGACGTTCATCAGGCCGACCACTTTCAGCGCTTTCGCCATCGCCACCGTCTGGCGGCGCAACTCGTCCTGCACCTCCTGCGACAAGCTGTACGGCGGCAGCGAGCAGGCCGAATCGCCCGAATGCACGCCAGCCTGCTCAATGTGCTGCATGATGCCGCCGATCACCACTTGCTCACCGTCGGACAGCGCGTCGACGTCGACCTCGATGGCGTCGTTGAGGAAACGGTCGAGCAGCACCGGCGACTTGTTCGACACCTTGACCGCCTCGGTCATGTAACGGCGCAGGTCGGCCTCCTCGCGCACGATCTCCATGGCGCGGCCGCCCAGCACATAGGAGGGACGCACCACCAGCGGGTAGCCGATTTCCTCGGCCATGCGGATCGCGCTGTCGGGATTGCGCGCGGTGCGGTTAGGCGGTTGCTTGAGGCCCAGATCATGCAACATCTGCTGGAAGCGCTCGCGGTCTTCGGCCGCATCGATCATGTCGGGGCTGGTGCCGATGATGGGCACGCCGTTGCGCTCCAGGTCGCGCGCCAGTTTCAGCGGCGTCTGCCCGCCGTATTGCACGATCACGCCGAAGGGCTTCTCGATGCGCACGATCTCCAGCACGTCTTCCAGCGTCAGCGGCTCGAAGTACAGGCGGTCGGACGTGTCGTAGTCGGTCGACACGGTCTCCGGGTTGCAGTTGATCATGATGGTCTCGAACCCGTTCTCGCGCAGCGCCAGAGCGGCATGTACGCAGCAGTAGTCGAATTCGATGCCCTGACCGATACGGTTCGGCCCGCCGCCCAGCACCATGATCTTTTTCGCGTCGGTCGGATGCGCCTCGCATTCTTCCTCATAGGTCGAGTACATGTAGGCGGTCTGCGTGGCGAATTCGGCCGCACAGGTATCGACCCGCTTATACACCGGGTGCAGTGCCAGTTCGTGGCGGCGCATGCGCACCGCATGCTGGTCGGTGTTCAGGAGTTTGGCCAGGCGACGGTCGGAGAAGCCGGCACGCTTCAACACGCGCAGTTCATCGCGCCCGAGATCGCTCAGCGCCCGTCCGGCCAGGGAGGTTTCCAGCTCGATCAACTCCTGGATCTGGTCGAGAAACCACGGGTCGATTTTCGATACGGCATGGATCTCCTCGAGAGTCATGCCGATACGGAACGCATCGCCCACGTACCAGATGCGCTCGGGGCCGGGCGACATCAACTCGGCTTCGATCTCGTCGCGGTCAGCAGTCTTGGGGTCGAAGCCGTCGACGCCGACTTCCAGCCCGCGCAGCGCCTTCTGCAGCGACTCCTGGAAGCCGCGGCCCATCGCCATCACTTCGCCCACCGATTTCATCTGCGTGGTCAGGCGATCGTCGGCCTGGGGGAATTTCTCGAACGCGAAGCGTGGCACCTTGGTGACGACATAGTCGATCGAAGGCTCGAACGACGCCGGAGTCGCGCCACCGGTAATGTCGTTCTGCAGTTCGTCGAGCGTATAGCCGACCGCCAGCTTGGCCGCCACCTTGGCGATCGGGAAGCCGGTCGCCTTCGACGCCAGCGCCGAGGAACGCGACACGCGCGGGTTCATC
>DDRS01000041.1:70388-103209 GCA_002343685.1 Thiobacillus denitrificans
TCGCCGGTGTGCACGCCCATCGGATCGAAGTTCTCGATCGAGCAGACGATGATGCAGTTGTCCTTGCTGTCGCGCACCACCTCCATCTCGTATTCCTTCCAGCCGAGCAACGATTCCTCGATCAGCAGCTCGTGCGTGGGCGACGCTTCCAGGCCGCGCTCGCAGATGGCGACGAACTCTTCCTTGTTGTAGGCGATGCCGCCACCCGAACCGCCCATGGTGAACGACGGCCGGATGATGGTCGGAAAGCCGAGGGCCGCCTGCACCTGCAGCGCCTCTTCCATGCTGTGGGCGATCGACGAACGCGCCGAGCCGAGGCCGAGCTTGGTCATCGCGGCCTTGAATTTCTCGCGGTCTTCCGCCTTGTCGATGGCGTCCTTCGACGCGCCGATCATCTCGACGCCGTATTTCTCCAGCACGCCGTGCTTGGCCAGGTCGAGCGCGCAATTGAGCGCGGTCTGCCCGCCCATGGTCGGCAACAGCGCGTCGGGGCGTTCCTTCTCGATGATTTTCTCGACCACCTGCCAGGAAATCGGCTCGATGTAGGTGACGTCGGCCATGTCCGGATCGGTCATGATCGTCGCCGGGTTGCTGTTGACGAGGATGACCTTGTAGCCTTCCTCGCGCAGCGCCTTGCACGCCTGCGCACCGGAATAGTCGAATTCGCACGCCTGCCCGATGACGATGGGGCCGGCGCCGATGATGAGAATGCTTTTTAGATCACTGCGCCTGGGCATAATTAGTGTACTGGGGCATGGTCAGCCATCAGCTGAATAAATCGGTCGAACAAATAACTCATGTCGTGCGGTCCGGGGCTGGCTTCCGGGTGGCCCTGGAAACTGAACACGGGGGCATCGGTGCGGGCCAGGCCCTGCAGCGAGCCGTCGAACAAGGAAACGTGGGTGCTGCGCAAGGTCGCCGGCAGGGTCGCCGCATCCACCGCGAAGCCATGGTTCTGGCTGGTGATCGCTACCCGGCCGCTGTCGAGATCCTTCACAGGATGGTTGGCGCCGTGGTGGCCAAACTTCATCTTGACGGTCTTGGCGCCAGAAGCGAGTGCAAGCAATTGATGCCCCAGGCAGATGCCGAACGTGGGAATCTTCGCCGCCACCAGTTCGCCGATCGCCCGGATCGCGTAATCGCACGGCTCCGGATCGCCCGGGCCGTTGGAGAGGAAAATGCCGTCCGGCTTCAATGCCAGCGCTTCGGCAGCGGTGGCCGTGGCCGGCAGCACGGTGAGACGGCAGCCGCGCTCGGCCAGCATGCGCAGGATATTGCGCTTGACGCCGTAATCGAAAGCCACCACATGGAAACGCGGTGCGGCCTGCTGGCCGTAGCCGCGCCCCAGCTTCCATTCGGTCTCGTTCCATTCATAGGCTTTCGACACGCTCACCACCTTGGCCAGATCCATGCCGGCCAGGCCCGGGAAGGCCCGAGCGGCTTCGAGCGCCTTGGCTTCGTCCACTGCGCCTGCCATGACACAGCCGTTTTGCGCCCCTTTTTCACGCAGGACGCGGGTCAGCCGCCGCGTATCGATGTCGGCGATCGCCACGATGTTCTGGCTCTTGAGGTAGTCGGCCAGGGACTGGCTGGCGCGGAAATTCGAATGCAGGCGTGGCAGGTCGCGTACAACCAGACCTGCCGCATGAATGCGGTCCGACTCGACGTCCTCGGCATTGACACCGGTATTGCCGATATGCGGATAGGTCAGCGTCACGATCTGGCGCGAGTACGAGGGGTCAGTGAGGATTTCCTGATAACCGGTCAATGCGGTGTTGAAGACCACTTCACCGGTTGTGATGCCGTCGGCGCCGATGGACAGGCCGCGAAATACCGAACCGTCAGCTAGAACAAGGATGGCGGGCTGGGCACGTGACAAGGAGGACTCCGCAAGACGAATGAGCGTGACGCAGGTAACAAAATTCAGGCGAGCCGCTTGCGCGAACCCGCCTGAACTTGAATGCCGCAATTATAGTCGATTCGCGACCCGGCTTCAATGCTTAAGCACGCTTTCCCGCGCGCCAGCCGCCCCGTTCAGGGCTGCAGATGATCCAGGCCGCCATCCATGTCGAGTTCGGTCAATTCGGTGAAGCCGCCGATGCAGGTGCCGTCGACGACGATCTGCGGCACGGTGCGCGCACCGTTGGTGACGACGGCGAATTCCTTCATCGCCTCGCGGTCGAGATCGATGCGGACTTCGTCGTAGCCGATCCCGCGCTTGTCGAGAAAGGCCTTGGCCTTGACGCAGATGGGACAGGTACCGGTACTGTAGACCTTGACGGCATTCATGGTGCGTTCCTGATTAAAGCGGTTAATTCAGATTCAATACATCGCGCATGTCATACAGGCCTGGCGCGCGGCCTTGCAACCACTTGGCGGCACGCAGCGCGCCCTGGGCAAACGTCGCGCGGCTGCTGGCCTTATGGGTGAGTTCGACGCGCTCGCCGATGCCGGCAAACAACAGCGTGTGATCGCCGACGATATCGCCCCCACGCACGGTAGCGAAGCCGATGGTCTTGGGGTCGCGCTCGCCGGTGACGCCCTCGCGTCCGTAGACGGCGCAACCGGCCAGGTCGCGATCGATCGCCCGTGCCACCGCCTGCCCCAGGCCCAATGCGGTACCGGAGGGCGCATCGACCTTGTGGCGATGATGCGCTTCGATGATTTCGATGTCGTAGCCGTCCCGCAGCACCTGGGCAGCGAGTTCGGCCAGCTTCATCAGGAGATTCACGCCGACGCTCATATTGGGCGCGAACACAACGGGAATCCGCTGCGCCGCCGCCGCAATACGCGCTTTTCCGGCATCGTCGAAGCCGGTGGTACCGATGACCAGCGGCACACCGGCCTCGACGCAGGCATCGAGATAACCGAAGGTGGCCTCGGGGCGGGTGAAATCGATGAGCGCATGCATCCCGTGCAGGGCAGCGGCGGGCTGATCCGTCACCCGCACTCCGCTGGCCGCGCCCCAGGCGGCGCCCGCATCCTGTCCAACCAACGGGCTGCCAAGACGGTCGATGGCCGCACCGAGCGTACAGCCGGGATCGGCCTCCACCGCTTCGAGCAGCGCACGCCCCATCCGTCCGGATACGCCGGCAAGGGCAATCCGCACGCTCACCGCTGGCCACCTTTCAGGGTCGACAGCACTTTTTCCTCCACGATCACCCAGCGGCCGTCGCGTTCGATCATGCGCAGCTGCTTGACGGTAGTGTCGTGATACGTGCCAGCGCGGTAGTACTGCTTGAAGTTCACCGTGGCGGCCCCCTCGCCGGTCCGCTCGACTGAGGGCGAATCGATTCTCACCTCGATGCTGCCCGTTCCGCTCAGCATCTTGCGCTTGCGCGCCTCCCAGGCAGCGCGGCTGCTACCCTCCGGAACGAAGCTGGCGTCATACGCCGCGAAGTAGGCTGCACTGTCACGCCGCATCCAGGCATCAGCCCAGGCATGCACCGATTTCAGTACCGGATCGTCGCTGGCCGTCGCTGCATGCGGCTCGGGAAAAGGCGGCACGGCATCAGGCTTGATCTGCGACACGTCGGTTTCGGACTTCAGGCTCAGCTCGGGGACCGGACGAGGATCGACATAGGCCGGCGCATCCTTCGGGCTCGGCAATGGCGGCACGATGCTGGTTGCGGATGCCGACGGCTCGGGTGCGGGTTCGGCCCGGGCCGCCTGTGCCTGCGCGGCAGGTGCCACGACAGGCGCGGCGGCCACCCACGCAGGCGCGGTCGGTGCCTGGGCCGGCTGGGCGGCACCTGCAGCAGGCCGGGCCACCGGCGCTTCGGCGGGCGCCGTCGCAGCAGGGGCCGGCATCGCCGCAGGTACGGATGCGGGATGCGGCTCTGGCTCGGCGGCCGGCGGGGCGGGCTGTGCTGCCGGCTCAGGCATGTCGCCCTCGATGCGTGCCAGCGTATCGCCCTCGAAGATCAGGGTGAGGTGCTTTTGCTCGGTGAGTTTTCCTGCCTTGTAATAGAGATACACATAATCCCAGCGATCGGTACGGAACGGATCGACGATCAGAGGTGTGCCCAGAAGAAAGCGGACTTGAGAACGATTCAGCCCCGTCTTCAGGCGCGCGACGTTTTCCTGGTCGAGCGCATTACCCTGCTGCACATCGATGTGATGGGGACCGATGTGAAGGCTGGAACAGCCCGCAAGCAGGCTTAAAAGCAGAGCAGAAATCAGGAATTGACGCATAGCCAGGAAACCGGAAAGGTTTGGGCGGTTGGAAAAAAACGTATCATAACGTATTCGCGTTCCCGTTCTGGAGACACCATTGAGCAATCCGTCCGATCTCAAGAACATCGGCCTCAAAGCCACGCTCCCGCGCCTGAAGATCCTCGATTTGTTCGAGCAGAGCAACAAGCGGCACATGACTGCCGAGGAGGTGTATCGCCTGCTCTCCGACGAAGGCCAGGATATCGGCCTCGCCACCGTCTACCGCGTGCTGACCCAGTTCGAGCAGGCTGGCTTGCTGATGCGGCATCATTTCGACAGCGACAAGGCCGTGTTCGAGCTCAACCAGGGCGATCACCACGACCACCTGGTCTGCCTGCAGTGCGGCAAAGTCGAAGAGTTCTATGACAGCGAAATCGAAAAACGCCAAACCCGCATCGCCAAGGAGCGCGGATTTGCCATCCACGACCATTCGCTGCAGATCTACGCCGACTGCATCAAGGAAAACTGCCCCAACCGCAAGCCGACCGAGTCGCGTCACCGGACATAGGGTTCGACCGCCGCACACAATTCGGCTACGCCTTCGATCAGGCGCGGCGTGAGACGGTGCAGGCGGTCCGCATCCACCCGTACGAAAGCCTGGTTTCTCACGGCGGGCAGGCGCGTGAAACGCTGCCATACCCGGCGCATGTCGGGTGCATCGGTGCCGCCCACGATCAGCGCCGGCGCGCGCTGCAGCACGGCTTCGCGCGACACCACGGGCGACAGCGCCTGCAGGTCGGCAAACACGTTGCGTGCCCCGCATAGTGCCAGCGCATCGGTGATCCAGTGCGTGCCCCCCACCGTCATCAACGGACGGTCCCATACCTGATAGAACACGCCGACCGGCGGCTTCTGGCCGGGCCGGACCCGCAGCGCCGCCAGCCGTGCGGAATAATCTTGTGCCGCCACCTCCCCTTCCCCGGCATGGCCGCTCACCTGGCCGATCAGGCGCAACAGGCGTGCCACGTCATCGAGCCGGGCCGCCTGGGTCTGCAATACAGGGATGTTCATCTGTTTCAGGCGGTGAATGTCTGCCGCCCGGTTGCCGCCCACCCAGACAACGACCAGATCGGGCTTCAGCGCCAGGATGCGCTCGAAGTTGATGCGGCTGAAATCGCCGACACGCGGCAGTGCCTGTGCCGCTTTCGGATAATCGCTGGCAGCATCCACGCCCACCACCTGCGATCCGGCGCCCACGGCAAACAGCAACTCGGTGAGATGCGGCGCCAGCGAGACGATACGCTGGGGCGGCCGGCTGAATTCAAGCGTCTGTCCGGCATCGTCGTGCAGACGGAGGCTTGTGGCCTGCGCGGACGCGGCTATCAGCAGGCATAGACCAATGAAGCCGCGACGGATCACCGCGGGGCGAGACTGCCGCCGTGAAAGACCAGGCTCGCGCGATCGCCGTCGAAACGCAGACGGGTCAGCCCGGCATTCGCCACTTCGATGCGGTAGGCATGTGCCAGCGGCACATGCAGCGCCCAGGCAAATGCCATGCGGATCACCCCGGCATGTCCGACCAGCAGCACATGCTCATCGGGATGCTGGGCCAGAATGGCGTCCAGTGCCGCAGCCACCCTGCCATGAAATTCGGCCAGCGGTTCTGCTCCTTCCGGGCGCGCATTCACGGGATCACGCTTGAAACGCGCCACGGCACCTGGCGCCTCCTGCTCGATCTCGGCAGCCGACCTGCCCTCCCATACGCCGAACCCGACTTCCGCCAGCCGCCCGTCCAGCGTCAGCAGCAGGCCGTGGCGGTCGGCCAAGGTTTCGGCGAAGGCACGGCAGCGCTGCAAGGGCGACGACACGATGCGGGTCCAGGGCGCAGTGCCGCCCACGGCCGCATGCATCTGCGCCCAGCCTTTCTCCGACAGCGGATCATCGATCTGTCCGCGATATTTACGGCCGCCAACCGGTTCGCCGTGCCGCAGCAAATCCAGCGTGGTGGTCACGCCAGCAGCACCAGATTGTCGCGATGGATCATTTCCGGCTCGTCCATGTAGCCCAGTTCGGCTTCGATCGCGCTGCTCAGCTTGCCGGCAATGCGGCGCGCCTCGCTGGCACTGTAATTGGTCAGGCCGCGTGCGATTTCGTGGCCGTCCGTATCGACGATCGCCACCACTTCGCCGCGCTCGAATTCGCCGGTGATCCCTTTCACGCCGACCGGCAACAGGCTCTTGCCGTCTTCGCGCAGCGCCCGCACCGCGCCGTCGTCGAGCACCACGCCCCCGCGCAGCTGCAGATGATCGGCCAGCCACTGCCGCCGCGCGGCAAGCGGCGCCTGCCGCGCCACCAGCTGGCTGCCGATCGCCTCGCCTGCCGCCAGCCGCAGCAGCACGCCTTCCTCGCGCCCGCTGCAGATCACCGTATGCGCGCCGCTGCGCGCCGCGCGCTTGGCGGCGAGGATCTTGGTGAGCATGCCGCCGGTGCCGACGCTGCTGCCCGCCCCACCCGCCATGCGCTCGAGATCGGGATCGCCTGCGTGAGCATCCATCACCAGGGTGGCGTCGGGATGCTTGCGCGGGTCGGCGGTATAGAGTCCGGGCTGATCGGTGAGGATGACGAGGCAGTCGGCTTCGATGAGATTGGTCACCAGCGCGCCGAGCGTATCGTTGTCGCCGAGGCGGATTTCGTCGGTGGCGACGGTGTCGTTCTCGTTGATGATCGGCACCACTCTCAATTCCAGCAAGGTCCGCAGGGTCGAGCGTGCATTGAGGTAGCGCGTACGGTCGGCCAGATCTTCGTGGGTGAGCAACACCTGGGCCGCGTGAAGATCGTGCGTGCGAAAGATCGATTCGTATGCCTGCACCAGCCCCATCTGTCCCACGGCAGCGGCGGCCTGCAATTCGTTGACGGCCTTCGGGCGCCTCTTCCAGCCCAGTCGCGCGATACCCTCCGCGATCGCGCCCGAGGACACCAGCACCACTTCCTTGCCCTGCGCGGTCAGCGCGGCGATCTGCTCGGCCCAGCGCGACAGCGCGGCGTGGTCAAGACCGCGTCCTTCGGCAGTGACCAGGCTGGAACCGACCTTGACGACGATGCGCCGCGCGTGCTTCACCACGGACTGCATCAGTACCCCCTGCGCCGCAGTCTTTCCACAGCCTCCTTGGCATTGCGGACATTGATGCCGTCGGGGCAGAAATAATCCTCGTACAGGGCCTTGTGATACGACAGCAACGAACGCACCCGGATGCTTTCCCATTGGGCGTTGCGCGCCTTCGACCAGCTACCGTCGGCGTGGCCATAGGCATACAGACGGCGCTCGCCGGTTTCGCAGCGCAGTCCTTCGTACGAAACGTTCTTCGCCCCGCCGGCTGCTTCGATTACCACGGTGTAGCGCACCACCTTGTCGGAACCGACGCTGATCGAATCGGCGTCGATAAAGAATTTGTTGCGGGTCGCCGACGACACATCGAACGGGATGAGGTTGCCGGGCTTGGGATAGGGCGGCAACTGGGCCGCCACTTCGACCCAGGGTTTGTCCTGGTCGAACTCGTGATCGAAATCCAGCCATTCGGCGTGGGCGGCAAATGGCAGGCACAGGAGCAGGGCAAGCAGGATTTTCATGCCCGGCATTTTATTGCTTCGACAGCGGGATGTCTTCAAGAAAGATGCCCGCCGTCGCGGCAATGTGCAAGGACGTATCCGGGATCAGGCGAGCGGCTTGCGAATGCGTTCGGGGGCGGCATAGCCGCACTGGCCCAGGGCGATGACCAGGGCCGGCACCTCGCCCGCCGGCAGGGCGACGGCGGTTGCCAGCGCGGTTGCGTCATACCCGCCGATCGGACAACTTCCCAGGCCCATATGCGCCGCCTGCAACAGCATCTGCGCAGCCGCAAAATTGCACTGCCCCTGCGCCCACTCCGCCATGGACTCGGCACGGTAGAGCGACCGATAGGCGGAGTAAATCGGTTCGGTATCCTGGCCTCGGGCTTCCGCTGTAAAACGCGCCCGCACATAGTCCGAGTCCGGTTCGAGCACTGCAACCAGCGCCACGATCACGACCAGCGCCGCGGCCGTCGTCGCTGCAGGCTGGCCATAGCAGGCCTGCGCAACCGCGGCCCGGCCTGCCGCGTCGGTCACGACGATGAAGCGCCATGGCTCCAGGCCGAATGCCGAGGGCGCCAACCGGCCCGCCTCCAGCACTCCGGCCAGTTCGTCCGCCGATACAGGTTTGCCCTCTGCAAACTCGTGGCAGGCGTAACGCTGTTGAATCGCATCGTTCAGCGTGTTTGGCATCGAGACATCTCCATGGCAATCATGCTTAACCATAGTCCATGGGACGCGCTTCCCCGGACCGCGAATGAACAGGTTTGCATGGCCGGCATGCGTATGCTTCCGGGAATAGTCGGTCCGCACTGGGATACAATCCGGCACACTTCAATCGCTCCTCGCGAAGCATCGAGATGTTACCTCCCGCACTCAAACGTTACGCTTGGCTCTCCATCGCCGCAGCCCTCGCCACCATCCTGCTCAAGGGCTGGGCCTGGTGGCTGACCGGTTCGGTCGGCCTGCTTTCCGACGCGCTCGAATCCTTCGTCAACCTGGCAGGCGCGATGATGGCGCTCGCCATGCTGTCGCTGGCTTCCCAGCCTGCCGACGATAATCATGCGCACGGGCACGGCAAGGCGGAGTACTTCTCCAGTGCTTTCGAAGGCCTCCTCATTTTTCTCGCCGCAGTCGGCATCGCGTATACCGCCATCGAACGCCTGCTCAATCCGCAACCGCTCGAGGCGGTGGGAGTCGGACTGGGCGTGTCGGTGGCCGCGTCGATCATCAACCTGATCACGTCGCGCATCCTGATGGATGTGGGCCACAGGTACAAATCCATCGCCCTGGAGGCTGACGCGCACCACCTGATGACTGACGTCTGGACCTCGGTGGGCGTCATCGTGGGCGTCGGGCTGGTCTGGGCGAGCGGCTGGCTCTGGCTCGATCCGGTGATCGCGTTGCTGGTGGCGTTGAACATCGTGTGGACCGGATGGCAGCTGCTGCAGCGCTCCGCCGCCGGCCTGATGGATGTCTCCATCCCGGAGGCGGACATCCGGGCGATCGAGGACATCCTGGATCGCTATCGTCGACAGGAACTGGAATTCCATGCCTTGCGCACGCGCCAAGCCGGTACCCGCGCCTTCATCTCCTTCCACCTGCTGGTGCCGGGCAGGTGGTCGGTCCAGCAAGGACACGACTGGTCGGAACGCATCGAGGCCGACATCCGGCAAGCGATCCCATACGCCCACATCACCACGCATCTGGAACCGAAGGAAGATCCCCTTTCCCTGGCAGATCAGCATCTCGACCGCTAAGACCGGGCGCGCAAGGCATCCGGCAGCAGGGCGCGGATCGATCACCGGATGGCCGATCCTAATCGTCCTCCCGGTAACGCAATTCAATGCCCCGTCATCGTCGCCCTGGCCTGCACCAAACGGCCCGCCTGATAGTCTGCAAAGGCCTGTTCGATCTCGACGCGGGTGTTCATGACGAAGGGTCCGTACTGCACCACCGGTTCGCCGATCGGCCGGCCGGCCACCAAGATGAAGCGCGCGCCCGCGGCGCCTGCCTGGATATCCACCGTGTCGCCCGTACCCAGCACCGCCAAGGTATGCGTCGCCAGATCCTCGCCGGCCAGCCGGGCGCTGCCCTCGAAGACATAGACGAAGGCATGATGCGTGTCGCTCAGCGGCAAGGTAAAACGCGCATCGGCCGCCAGGGTGACGTCGAGGTAGCGGACGTCGGTAGCCGGATCGTCGATGACGCCGCGCGTGCCGTTGAGTTCGCCGGCAAGCACGCGCGCACGGGCACCGTCCAACGCCACCTCCGGGATGGCCGCCGCGGAGAACTCCTGATAGGCCGGCGCCGACATTTTTTCGCGGGCTGGCAGATTGATCCACAACTGGAAGCCGCGCATCAGGCCGTTGGTCTGCTGCGGCATCTCCGAGTGGATGACCCCGCTGGCCGCTTTCATCCATTGCACACCGCCGGCCTTGAGGTCGCCCCGGTTGCCCATGCTGTCGCGATGCTCCATGTGGCCGTCGAGCATATAGGTGAAGGTGATGAAACCACGATGCGGATGATCCGGAAAACCGGCAATGTATTCGTCCGGATTGTCGCTGCTGAAATGGTCCAGCATCAGGAAGGGATCCAGGTTCCGTAGCGCGGGCGTGCCGATGCTGCGGTGGACGGTCACTCCGGCCCCCTCAGTGACCTCGAAGGCCGGGACGAGCTGACGTATGGGGCGCGGATTCATATTCGTGGCGAGACTCCGGTTGATTGAGCGCTTGATGGTCCGTGCGGGGGCGATTCATCCGCCCGGGCCAGGCGATCAGGTATCGCGGTAGATGAAATCCCGCGTGAACGGATAGCTCGGCTGCGTACCGTCGACGGCCTTGCCCGCCAGTACCTGCCACAGCTCCATCCAGCCATGGTCGAAGGCATAAGCCGAACCCGCCATATAAATGCGCCAGATACGGTATTTCTGTTCGCCGATCAGCCGGCGGGCCTCATCGGCATGCGCCTCCAGCCGGGTGACCCAGTGCCACAGGGTCTTGCCGTAATGGGGGCGCAGGTTCTCGGCATCGAGGCATTCGAGGCCGCTGCCTGCCGCTGTGCGCAGCACCTCGGAGGCATGGACCAGTTCGCCGCCCGGGAAGACATAATCCTCGATGAACTCGGAAATGCCGCTGCCGAGGCCGCTGGCCTCTGGTTCGGACGTGGTGATGCCATGGTTGAGCACCAGCCCGCCCGGCTTCAGCAGCGCATTGATTTTGTCAAAATACGTGCGCAGGTTGGGACGGCCGACGTGCTCGAACATGCCGACGCTGGCGATCTTGTCGTAGCCGCCATGCTCCGGCACGTCGCGGTAATCCATCCGACGCACCTCGACCCGCCCGGTCAGGCCGCGTTCTGCGATCTGTTCGCTGACATACGCATGCTGGTCATCCGACAGGGTAATGCCGACCGCACGCACGCCATAGTGCTCCGCGGCATGCAGGATCAGACCGCCCCAGCCGCAGCCGATGTCGAGGAACTGCTCGTCGGGCTGGAGATCGAGCTTGCGGCAGATGTGGTCGAGCTTGGCCTCCTGTGCCGCATCCAGGCTCATGTCCGGGGTCTTGAAATAGGCGCAGGAGTACACCCGGCGCGTATCCAGCCAAAGCCCGTAAAAATCGTTGGACACGTCGTAGTGGTACTGGATGTTCCTGCGGTCCTTGCTGCGCGTGTGGCGCCACCACTTCCAGCTGTCCGATCCGGTTTTCGGTGAACAGTCGCCCGCGTTGCACAGGCGGTCGCCGAGCGCGAGGATGTCACGGACATCGCCCTCCAGGTCGAGGTTGCCCTCGACATAGGCCCGCGCCAGCGAACCCAGACTGGGGTCGGCCATGGCCTTGAGACTGGCGGCCTGGTGCAACTTCACCCGCACCGCCGCATCGGCAGCGGCACCGACTCGTTCGCCATTCCACAACTCGACAACGAACGGCAGGCCGGATGCCTCCACCCGCCGTCGCACCTGATGAACCAGCAATTGATCCAGCATCACACCTCCTCAAAGGATGGCGGCGCGTTGTCGTAATTGTTTTCCCGCCTGACTATGAATCTAGGACAAATCGACCGCCAATGCAGCCCGAGTGTTGTCTGCCAGCGTCATGGATTCCACGCGGTAGGCGTCGAGATCGATGCCCATGCGTATGGGCGCCGCCGATTTGGCGGCCGCAATCGACGTGGGGTCGAGCTCGAAGCGCAGGAAATGGACCGACGAGGTCTTTTCCTCGTTTTCGCGCTCCAGATCCTCGTCGGCGATGGCGTACACGCGCGGCTGGTCGGCCACCTGTACCCAGACGCGGTCCTCGATGCCCTTGAGCTTCGCCAGCGCGATCTTGCGCTCGTCCGGGTCGGAGTACTGGATCATCATGGTGGCCTTCCAGTTGGTACCGTCCGGAACCAAGGGGTTGTAGGCGTCGAGTTCGTCCTGGATACCGGCTTCCTCGAAGGTGCGCTCGGCCCGCAGCATTTCCTGGATCTGATAGCGCATGGTCTTCTCGTCCTCGAAAATCAGCGTGACGTGGTCGCCCAACTCGACCATGCGGTTCTTCTTGTGCGCCATGATCTCGGCGCGCATCGCGGGGCGGACCTTGGCGTAGCCTTCCAGGGTCAGCAGGCTCTCACGGGTAATCAGCGGCATGTCTTTCTCCTTGCAAACAACAGTTCATTCCAGACCATAGGCAATGCGCAGCAGCGTAATCGGATGCTGTTTCTGCGCCGTGGATTCGCCCATGCCCTGCAGGATGTGACGCGCGGCAATCGCGCAGTCGGAACTCACGTAATCGGGCTGCGGTTCGGCCATCTGCCGGAACACCGGCTTGCCGATCTTCATCGACTTGTCGAAGTATTCGCTCTTCACGCCCCAGGTGCCGTCGTGGCCTGAACAGCGCTCGACCATCGTCACCTTGGCGCCGGCCAGCTGCAGGGCATCGCGCGTCTTGTTGCCGATGTTCTGCACGCGCTGGTGGCACGGCACATGATAGGCCACCTTGCCGAGCGGGTCCTTGAAATCGGTCTTCAGCAGGCCGTCGACGTTGCGCGCCATCAGGTACTCGAACGGATCCCACATCGCTTCCTTCACCGCCTGTACGTCGGCATCGTGCGGGAACATCAGCGGCAGTTCCTGCTTGTACATCAGCGTGCACGAGGGCACCGCGGTCAGGATCGCGTAGCCTTCGCGGGCCAGTTTCGCCAGATGCGGAATGTTCGTTTCCTTGAGTTTTTCGACGGCATCGAGATCGCCCAGTTCCAGCTTGGGCATGCCGCAGCAGGCCTCCTTGTCGACGAGCACGGCGGGGATTTCGTTGTGCGCCAGGAGTTTCAGCAGGTCGTGACCGATACCGGGCTCGTTGTAGTTGACGTAGCAGGTCGCGTAGATCGCCACCTTACCCGGGGTGCGCTCGCCGGCCTTCACGGCGAAATCGCTGCGCGGTTTCGCGGTGGAACGGAATTTCGCGCTGTCGTATTCGGGCAGGACACGGTCGGGGTGGATGTGCAGCACGCTGTCGACCAGCTTGCGGATCGGCTTGTTCTTCAGGCTGGCATTCACTGCCTGGACCACCACCGGAATCGAGGCGAGCTTGCCCATCGCGTCGGTACTGGACAGGAGCTTGTCGCGGAACGTCGCGCCGCCCTTCCTGAACTTGATCGCCTTGGCGCGCAGCATGGTATGCGGGAAATCGAGGTTCCACGGATGCGGCGGCACATAGGGACACTTGGTCATGTAGCAGAGGTCGCACAGGTAGCACTCGTCGACCACTTTCCAGTAGTCGGCCTTGGCGACACCGTCCACCTCCATCGTCGAGGATTCGTCCACCAGATCGAACAGTGTGGGGAAAGCGGTGCATAGCGACACGCAGCGACGGCAGCCATGGCAGATGTCGAAAATCCGTTCAAGCTCGTGGTTGAGCTTCTCTTCGTTGAAGAAATCCGGGTTTTTCCAGTCGAGCGGATGACGGGTGGGGGCTTCGAGGTTGCCTTCGCGTGTGCTCATGCGAACTCCAGTTTAGACTTGGTATAAATTCAACTATAGATTCAAAAAAAAGCGGGCCGAACCCGACCCGCTTCTTGCCTGGGCGAAATTAGGCGCCCAGGGTGTCCAGCGTCTTCTGGAACTTGTTGGCGTGCGAGCGCTCGGCCTTGGCCAGAGTCTCGAACCAGTCGGCGATTTCGTCGAAGCCTTCCGAACGCGCATCCTTGGCCATGCCGGGATACATGTCGGTATATTCGTGGGTTTCGCCGGCAATCGCGGTCTTCAGGTTGTCGGCGGTGGGGCCGAACGCCATGCCGGTAGCGGGGTCGCCGCACTTCTCCAGATATTCCAGGTGGCCGTGCGCATGGCCGGTTTCGCCTTCTGCGGTGGAACGGAACACGGCAGCGACGTCGTTGTAGCCTTCCACGTCAGCCTTGGCTGCAAAGTAGAGGTAACGGCGGTTGGCCTGCGATTCGCCGGCGAAGGCGGCTTTCAGATGTTCTTCGGTTTTCGAGCCTTTGAGTTGCATAACCTGATCTCCTTGATTTACATAGACATGCTTTGCAGCATTGAAATTTTCACCCGGCAGCAACGCGCTCCGCCTCGTATTTATAGCAGGCCCGCCGCAGGGTGAAATCCGGTTTTTAGACTAAGTCTAATACCTGAACGAAGATTAAACCCGCTGCGATGACGCTGTCAACCTCGTATACACTCTTTGTCTGACGGAGAAGACCATGAGCTTTGATAAAACCAAAACCGACGCCGAATGGCGCGCCGAACTGAGCCCCGAGCAGTACCGCATCCTGCGCGAACACGGGACCGAACGGGCGTTTACCGGCCAATACTGGGACCATCACGAGAATGGCGAATACCGCTGCGCCGCCTGTGGCGAACCGCTGTTTTCGTCGTCGACCAAGTTCGACTCGGGCACCGGCTGGCCAAGTTTTTATGCGCCCCTGAACACCGACGCGGTGGCCGAAAAAACCGACACCAGCTACGGCATGGTACGTGCCGAGGCGCTGTGCCGTCGCTGCGGTTCGCATCTGGGGCACGTTTTCCCCGACGGGCCCGCCCCCACCGGCATGCGCTACTGCATCAACTCGGCGTCGCTGACGTTCCAGAAAAAACAGGATTGAACCTTGCATATTTTTGACGCCCGGATTGCGGCGATCACGCCCGCCACGCCCAGCATCCATACCCTGCGGCTGGCCATTCCCGATGCGGGCTTCCGGTTTCTGCCGGGACAATGGGTGGATCTCAGCATCGATATCGACGGCGCGACGCACACCTCCGGATATTCCATCACCACCTCGCCCATCCATCAGGGCGCGATCGAACTGGCGATCAAGGCCAGCACACGGCATCCGGTGGCGCGCTGGGTACACGAATGCGCCCGAGTCGGCGACTGCGTGCGCGTAAGCCAAGGCCAGGGGCCGTTCGTCTACCTGCCTGAAATGAGCGACAACGTGGTGCTGATCGGCGGCGGGGTCGGCGTCACACCGCTGCTGTCCATCTTCCGCCATGTACGCGACGCAGTCCTGCCGACCTGTGCGCATCTGGTCTACAGCGTGTCGGACAGCCGCGAAATCCTGTTCCGCGACGAACTCGAGGCCACGGCCCGCACGCATGACAATCTGCACGTGAGCATCACCGTGACCCAGCCCGACCCGCACTGGAGCGGCCTCACCGGCCGCATCGACCCGGTCAAGCTGCATGCGCTCGAAGTGCCGGATGACACGCTGTACTACTTATGCGGCCCCAAGGGCATGGTCGAGGACATGAGCACCCTGCTGCACGATCTGGGCGTGCCGATGAACCGCATCATCTTCGAGAAGTGGTGGTAGGCCGATTCGACCATTAAACCCCTCCCCTGTTCTGTGTATGTTTATCATTTGATCCGACCGGAGAATTCCCATGCGCACCCTGTCCCTGCTCGCTGCCCTGATTTTCAGCACCTCGGCGATGGCCGGCCCCGATGATGTCGTCCGCCCCTACCCGCCTCAACAGGTCGCGGCAGGGACCTACGTCATCCACGGCCCGCAAGGTGTGCCCTCCGCAGCCAACCAGAGCTTCATGAACAACCCGGCCTGGATCGTCACGAATGAAGGCGTCGTGGTGATCGATCCGGGCTCCAGCGTGCAAGTCGGCCGCATGGTGGTGGAGCAGATCCGCAAGACGACCGACAAACCGGTCACTCACGTATTCGACACCCACGTCCACGGCGATCACTGGCTCGGCAACCAGGCGATCCTGGAAGCCTGGCCCAAAGCGACGTTCATCGCCCACCCCGACATGATCAAACTGGCCAAGAACGGGGCCGACGCCTTCTGGATCAAATTTATGTCGGACATGACCGGCGGTTACACCGACGGCACCCGCGCGGTGATTCCCACCGTCGAGGCTGCTGACGGCCAGGAATTCAGGATCGGCGGCAAGACCTTCCGCATCCATTCCTCGACCGACGCGCACAGCAAGACCGACATAATGATCGAGTTGGTAGAAGACCGCATCCTGTTCACCGGGGACAACGTGCTGAACCACATGGTGATGCCGATATTCGACGGCACCTTCAAGGGCGTGATGAAGGCCACCGACCGGGCGCTCGCCCTCAACATGGCACGCTATGTGCCAGGCCATGGCAAGACCGGCGACCGCAAGTTTGTCGAAGACCAGAAAGCCTATTTGGCCATACTGATGGCAGAAGTGCGTCGCATGTACGACGAAGGCAAGAGCGATTACGAAATGAAACCGGTCATCGCCGAGAAGCTCAAGGCCTACCAGGACTGGGCGGAGGTGGGCGCCAACCTGGGCCAGCAGATCAGCCTGGCAATCCTCGAAATCGAGCAGGAATAACAACGACTGCACGACCGAACGGCGCAACGGGGCGGCGTGGCCGCCCCGATCATTCAATCAGCCGGCTGACGCTGGCCACGTGGCCCTGCTGCCATTCCCCATCGAGTCCGATCCATTCGACGCGATTGCCGAGCATGCGGACGATGCCGGGACGGCGGTTATTCCCCGTATCGGAAAACTCGAAGCGATAATCGCGCTGGACTTGCAGCTGGCCGCTGCCGTTGCGTGCGAAGCGGGTCCGGCTCAGGGCCACACTCTCGTCCAGGAACTGCACCCCGGCCTCGCCGCAGGCACGGCGCCCCACCGCAATGGCCTGTTCGCGCACATGCATGCCGGCATACCAGTACCAGCCGGCCACGCCCAACAACCCCAGTAGCAGGATGTCCCAGCTCACTGCCCGGCGGAATCGGGTTTGACCGGGCTGCGGAACAGCGCCGCCACCTGCTTCTTGGCCGTCGGCCGCGTCAGGGCAGGCGCACTGTCGGTACGCGACGCATCGCTCGGCACATACGGCGCGTCGAACAAGGCATCGCGTGCGGTGGCGGGCTTGCTGCGCGGGGCACTGCGTTCGCGTTCACGTTCGCCGTGTCGTTCCGGCCGCGGCGCACGCGACTGGAAGGCGGGCACATCGGCCGCGCCCGGTTCGAAGCCGGGAACGATCACCGGCGGCAGCGTGCTGCCGATGAGTTTTTCGATGTCCCGGAGATAGCGCGTTTCCGATTCGCTCACCAGCGAGATCGCCTCGCCCAGGGCGCCGGCGCGGCCGGTGCGGCCGATGCGGTGCACGTAGTCCTCGGCGTTGTGCGGCAGGTCGTAGTTGACGACGAAGGGCAGCGCCTCGATGTCGATGCCGCGCGCCGCGACGTCGGTGGCAACCAGTACGCGGATGGTGCCGGCCTTGAAGGCGTCGAGCGCCTTGATGCGCTCCTGCTGGGTCTTGTCGCCGTGGATGGCGTCGGCGTGGATGCCGGCCTTGTTGAGTTCGTTGGCGAGCCGGTTGCAGCCCAGTTTTGTCCCTGTGAACACGAGCACCTGCCGCAGATCGCGGCTCTTGATCAGATGCGCGAGCAGCTGACGCTTGCGTTCGTGATGCACCGGATGCACCACCTGGGTGACCGTCACGGCCGTTTCGTTACGCGCCACCTCGATGAAGGTCGGACTATTGAGGATGCTGTCGGCGAGCTTGCGGATTTCCTCCGGGAAGGTGGCCGAGAACATCATGTTGACCCGCTGCATCGGCAACAGGGCGACGATGCGCTTGAGGTCGGGCATGAAACCCATGTCGAGCATGCGGTCGGCTTCGTCGAGCACCAGGGTGTTGACCTGGGAGAGCGACAGCGTCTTGTTCTGCACGTGATCGAGCAGACGGCCGGGCGTCGCCACCAGGATTTCGACGCCAGTCTTCAGGATCGGAATCTGCGTGTTGATGTTGACCCCGCCGTACACCACCAGCGAGCGCAGCGGCACGTGCTTGGTGTAGGCCTGCACGGCCTCCTCGACCTGGATCGCCAGCTCGCGCGTGGGGGTCAGAATCAGCGCACGGATCGGGTGCTTGGCCGGCGAGGTGCCGTTGTTGGCGAACGGCAGCAGGCGCTGGATCAGCGGCAGCGCGAATGCCGCCGTTTTGCCGGTGCCGGTCTGCGCGGCACCGAGAATGTCGCCGCCCTGCAGCGCCAGGGGAATCACTTGCGCCTGGATCGGGGTCGGGGTCGCGTAGCCCATTTCGTCGAGGGCACGCAGGATGTCGGGCGCCAGCCCGAGTTCAGCAAAAGTCGTCAAAGTCTATCCAGTTAATGCTCTGGTTCGGTTAAATTCTGGCCGGCTACATCCGGATCCAGTCGAAACCCGCCGTCTGGCAGGCCACGCGCACGTCGCCATCCGCGCAATCCAGCACCTGGGCCAGTGCGCGCTGCGCCAGGGCGGCCGTGTTGTTCTTGCGCGAGACGTGCGCGGCCATCACGCATTGCAGCCCGCCATGCTTCAGTTTGTCCAACAAGGCCGCCGACTGCCCGTTTTCCAGGTGGCCGAAACGCCCGCCCACACGACGCTTGAGGCTCACGGGATACGGCCCGTTTTCCAGCATCGCGGCGTCGTGATTGCATTCCAGCACCAGCGCGTCGACGCCGGCCAGCATGGCCTCGATATGCGGCGTGCTGCAGCCGGTATCGGTCAGCACGCCCAGACGGCGGTTGCCGTCGCCGAACACATACTGCACCGGTTCGCGCGCGTCGTGCGGCACGGGAAACGGCTGGATTTCCAGATCGTCCACCGCGAACGCCGCATGGCTGTCGATCACCCGCACCGTCACGCCGTCGAGGTCCTGCGCCATGGCCAGCGTGCCGGCAGTCAGCCACACCGGCAACTTGTGCTTGCGCGCCAGCCGCCCTACGCCGCCGATATGGTCGCTGTGCTCATGCGTCACGACGATGCCGGCGAGATCGCAGGCCCCCAGCTTTAACCGGGCCAGCCGCGCAATGCTGTCGGCCAGCCCGAAACCGCAGTCCATCAACACCCGGGTGGAGCCGGCCTCGACCACCAGGCCGTTGCCTTCGCTGCCGCTGCCAAGGCTGGCGAACCGCATCACGCCCGTCCCTGCGTCACTTCAACTCGTCGTGCAACAGCTTGATGATGCGATTCTGCGTGTCGGCGTCGGCCGCCTTGCCGTCGGTACCGGTGACGCCAACCCGGCTCTTCTCGCCCGCTTCGCTGACCACGATTTGCAGTTGCGGCGAGGTCTGTGCCTTCTTGCTGCGCCAGAAGGCGAGCTTGGCGAATATGCCTTCGTCGCGCTTGCTGGCGTTGTCGATACCGGGGTCGATGTAGCGCACGTAGTAGACGCCCTTGGAGCGGTCGCGGTCCTCCACGGCAAAGCCCACGCGGTCGAGCGCCAGGCCGACGCGACGCCAGGCACGGTCGAAGCCCTCATCCATTTCCAGTACCGGGGCACCGGCTTCCTTGACGATGCGCGCCATCTCCGGCGCCTGCTGTTTGGCCAGTTGCGCATCGACGCGACTCTTCTCCACGCCGAAGCGCAGCATCAGGCGACGCAGCATCTCGGCCTCGAGTTCGGGGTCGGGTTGGCGCGGCTCCCACACGGTCTTGTCCTGGGCCTCGGTGGCGTAGACTTCCTTCATACCGCGATGGCTGATGTAGATTTCGGTACCGCTCTTGCCGGTTTCGATCCGCGTGCGGAACTTGTCGCGCTCGGCGGTGGAATACAGGCTGTCGAACACCTTGCCGATCGTGCGGCGGATCACGTCCTGCGGGATCTTGGCCCGGTTTTCCGCCCAGTCGGTTTCGATGATGCCGGTTTCGGGCGATTCCATGTTGATGATGAAACCGTTCTCCTGCCAGAAATCCTTGATCACCGGCCACACTTGCTGCGGGGTGGCCTGCACCACCAGCCAGCGCTGGCTGCCGGCGCGTTCGATATGGGCTTTCTCTTCGGTGGGCAGCAGGGTCTGCGCGCTGCTCGGTGTCGCCTTGCGCTCCTGGCTGTAGGCCGATAACGTGGCCGTGCCGCTGCCCTGGCTATCGGGAATCGCATAACGGTTGTCTGCCGTCGGCGCCACCAGATCGGGCGGCACTTCCAGCGTCGGCAGCTTGCCGGCCGACTTGTAATCGATCTTCTTGGATTCCACGATGCCACACCCCGACAGGGCCACGGCAACCATCACAAACAGGGGCAATAAACGCATATAAATGGTGTCCTAAACGAAGGCTTGAATCAAAGCGGCACGGCGCATCGCACCGTGCTAGATCAATTTGGCGTGACGCAGCGCGTCGCGCACCGTGTCATGCAGTCCAGCAGACAACGGGGTCAGGGGCAGGCGCAAGGCGGGCGAAATCAGCCCCAGCTCCGCGCACGCCCACTTGACCGGAATCGGGTTGGCCTCGACAAACAGCTTGCTGTGCAAGGGCAGCAGCGCATTATTGAGTTCGCGCGCGCGCGCCAGGTTCCCGGCGAATGCCGCGGCGCACAGCTCGTGCATCATTTTCGGCGCGACGTTGGCGGTCACCGAAATCACGCCGTGGCCACCCAGCAGCATGAAGGGCAGCGCCGAAGCGTCGTCGCCGGTATACAGCGCGAACCCTTCGGGCGCGCGACGCAGCAGATCGGCCGCACGCTCCATGCTTCCGGTCGCGTCCTTGATGCCGACGATGCCGGGCACGTCTGCCAGACGCAGCGTCGTATCGTTGGAGAGGTCGGTCACCGTGCGTCCCGGCACATTGTAGAGAATCAGCGGCAGGTCGACTGCTTCGGCGATCTTGCGGAAATGCTGGTAAAGACCTTCCTGCGTCGGCTTGTTGTAGTAGGGCACCACGGACAGGCCGGCCTGCGCACCTGCCGCCTTGGCGCACGCGGTCAGCTCGATCGCCTCGGCGGTTGAATTCGCGCCAGTGCCGGCGATCACCGGCACACGTCCGGCCACCTGCTCGACCGTCGTGCGGATCAACAGGCAATGCTCGTCGTAGCTGACCGTAGGCGATTCGCCGGTGGTGCCTACGATGACGATGCCGTCCGACCCTTCGGCAATATGCCAGTCGATCAGGCGCCGCAGCGTGTCGAGATCGAGCGCGCCGTCGTCCGACATGGGAGTGACTATCGCAACCAGGCTGCCTCTGGCCCTATTCATTTCTGCCATCTTGTTTCCGCCGCTATTATTTCAGACACACGCCGGATTTCCGGCGATGTAACGATAAATCACGCATTCTAATCCATCTGGTCGCGCCCGGCTTTTTCTAAATCAGGGCATGCCTGCTGTGATCACGGGACCCGCACCCTAGCTCTGGGGGGGACGCGGGTTATGCCAGCGCCCGCCGGCAAGCAACAGGTCGGCCTCGGCCGGTCCCCATGTGCCGGGCTCGTAGAAACACGCCGGATCGCGATGCGCCAGGACGGGTTCCACCACGCGCCAGGCCGCCTCCACCGCGTCCTGACGGGCGAACAGCATGGCCTCGCCGTCCATGGCGTCGCCGAGCAGGCGCTCGTAGGCACTCATTTCATCCGGGTGGTTGTTGCAGACGTAGAGCTCGACGGGCCGCCCGACCATGCGGTCGCCCGCATTCTTCGTGCGTGCGCCCAGCGCGATGGACACGGTCGGCGACAAACGCATGCGCAGGTAATTCGGGGCCAGCGGCCCGGCCTCGGACAACGCGAACACGCGCTGCGGTGGAAGCTGGAACTCGGCGCGGATCTCGGTGGTGGTGAGCGGCAGGTGCTTGCCGGTCCGCACGATGAAGGGAACGCCCGCCCAGCGCCAGGTGTCCACGTAGAACCGTACGGCTGCGTAGGTTTCGGTGTCCGATCCGCGCGCGACGCCCTCCTCCTTCCGATAGCCCTCGTACTGCCCGCGGACCATGTCGCCGGGCTCCAGCGGGCGGATGGCCTTGAGCAGTTTGGCCTGTTCATCGCGCACCGCTTCCGCGCTGGTTCCCAACGGCGGCTCCATGGCCAGCAGGGCGAGGATCTGCAGCAGGTGGTTCTGCAGGACGTCGCGAATGGCCCCGACCGAGTCGTAAAAGCGTCCGCGTCCGGCCACGCCGAAGTTCTCCGACATGGTGATCTGGATCTGCCGGATATGGTTGCGGTTCCAGATCGGTTCGAGGAAGGAGTTGGCGAAACGGAAATACAGGATGTTCTGCACCGCCTCCTTGCCCAGGTAGTGGTCGATGCGGAAGATCCCGGATTCCGGCAGCGCTTCGTACAGCGTCGCGTTGAGCGAGCGTGCCGATTCCAGATCGCGTCCGAAGGGTTTCTCCACCACGACCCGCGCGCCTTCAGTGCAGCCGGCCGCAGCCAGCCCGCGCACCACGACGGGGAACATGGCCGGCGGGATGGCGAAGTAATGGAGCGGATGTTTCCGGTGCTCCAGGGCGCGGCGCAACGCCACGTACGTTTCCGGATCTTCGTAGTCGCCGTTGATATAGGTCAGCAGGCTGGCGAGATTGCGGAACACCGCCTCATCCAGCCCACTGCCAAAACTGACTATGCCATCGTGGGCGTGGGCGCGCAGGCGCTCGATGTCCCACCCCGGGGAATGCGCCACGCACAGGATCGGCGGCAGCGTGCGGCCATGCCGCAACATGTCGTGCAGCGCGGGGAAGATCTTGCGCCGGGCAAGATCGCCCGTGGCACCAAACAGGACCAGGGCATCGGAGATCGGGTTCTCGGTCACGGCATCAGGCTCCAGGCTTGTTTCAGGTTGACGTTATAGCAGGTGTGCAGCGCGCGTCGGGACACCCTGTCCACAATTACCCTCACCTGAGCCTGCCCAGCCAGCCCGTGAGTTGCTCGATGCCCAGGCCGACGCCGTGCGCCAGCAGCGGCACCGCGGCAATCCAGATGGCCACCAGACCCAATGCCGCCACGCCAAGCCCGACCGACACCATGTCCAGCCCCGGCGTGGTGCGGGCCACGATACCGAACGCCAGCTGGACCAGCAGCGCCAGGGCCAGCAAAGGCAGGGCAAGCTGCACGCCGGTGGCGAACAGCCAGCTGCCGGCTTCGGCCAACTGGCGCAGGTCCGTAGCGGCCGGCAGGATGGCGACCGGCATGGCCGCAAAACTGTCGCGCAGGGTATGCACGACCAGCAGATGGCCGCTCGCCCCCAGGAACGCCATCGCCGCCAGCCAGCCAGCCAGCGCACGCCAGGCGGCATCCGCGGGTGCCGCCTGCTCGGCGGTCAGCGCCAGCAGGCCGCCGGTCGCGGTATGGCCGGTCCATACCAGCGCCGCGCTCACCGCAGCGAACACCAGCCATACGCACAACGCCAGCGCCGCGCCCCACGCGACTTCCATGCCCAGGGCGAGCATGCCTTGCAGCGTGAACGGCGCGGTGGCGCCGAGCGCGAGGCCCGGCGCCAGCACCGCTGCCAGCACGGCGGCCAGGAACAGGCGCAACAGCAGCGGCAGACGGCCGGCCAGCGGATCGAATACGGCCCATCCGGCGAGGCGCGCGAAGGCGAACACCCAGGCCGACAGGCCCGCTTCGGTCAGGAGCATGATCCGCTCACTCCACCAGACCCGGGAAATCGGTCAGCATGCTGCGCGCAAACTCGACCAGCTGTCCCCCCATCCAGCTGCCCAGCAGCGCCAGCACGAGCAGCACGACGATGAGCTTGGGAACGAAGGAGAGCGTCGGTTCAAGGATCTGCGTGGCGGCCTGGAGCAGGCTGATGGCGAATGCCGTCAGCAGTCCCGCCAGCAACACCGGCGCGGCAATCAGCATCACCAGCCAGAGCGCGTCGCGCGCTAGGCCTTCCATCAGAAGCTCCCGAGCAGCGAGCCGACCAGCAGGTGCCAGCCGTCCACCGTGACGAACAACAGCAGTTTCAGGGGCAGCGACACCAGCTGCGGCGGCAGCATGATCATGCCGAGCGCGGTCAGCACGGCGGCGACCACCAGGTCGATCACCAGGAACGGCAGCACGACCATGAAGCCGATCTGGAAGGCGGTCTTGAGTTCGCTGGTGAGAAAAGCCGGCGCCAGCGCCGCCAGCGGCACGCTGTCCACCCGCTTCGGATCGATGCTTTTATCGTTCTCGGTGAACAGACTGAGATCCTCGGCGCGGGTCTGCCGCAGCATGAATATTTTCAGCGGCGACGCGGCTTTTTCGGCGGCGGCGTTGAAGCTGAGCGTACCGGCGAGATACGGCTGGTAGGCCTCGGTATTGATGGTCTTCAGCGCCGGCGACATCACGAACACCGTCAGCAGCAGCGCCAGCCCCATCAACACCAGATTCGGCGGCGCGGTCGAGCTGCCCAGGCCCTGGCGCAGCAGGAACAGCACCACGGCAATCCGGGTGAACGCGGTGAACGCCAGCAGCAGGGCCGGCAGGAACGGGAACAGCAGCAACCAGGGCAGGCTCGTTCCCGGCACGCCGAGCACCTGTCCTCCCGCGCCCGGCGTCACGCTCAGCAAGGGCACGCTGGCGTCCGCCGCCCAAGCCGGCACACAGAAACCGAGAAGCAGCCACAACCACACCCGCGCCTTCATCGTCCGTGCTCCTGCACCGATTCCGGCTTGGGCAAGGTATGCAGCAGGCGCACATTGCCCCCGCCCACACCCAGCAACAGCCAGGTATCGCCAACCTCGACCGTCACCACGCGTTCGCGCGCACCCACCGCGGTCGTCCCCACCACCTTGACGGCGCCCTGCGCGCCCATGCCCGGCAGGTAGCGGCGGGCGAACCAGGCAACCGCGACGAACCCGCCGAGAATGAGCACCAGGCTCAGCAGCACGGTGAACAGGCTGCCTGCGGTATCGGTCGCCGCCAGTGCCCAGGATGGAACCAGCAACAAGGTAGCTGCCGCGACGAATCTAGCCATGCCGGATGACCTCCCGCGCCCAGCGCGTCATGTCGGTTGTGGAATGCGGCAACTGCAGGGCAAGCGTTGCCTGCGTGGACGCAGTCGTGATGTGCCATGCCAGCGCAGGCGGCAGCGCGTCCGCTCCCGGCGCATCCAGCCAGCTTTCCGCCAGCACGGCATCCAGTGTCCGCACGAAGCTGCCGGGTACGAAGGACGTCCCGCCCACCGCGCTGCGGCCTCCCAGACGGCGCGTCAGCCACAGGGCGGCCAGCGTGGCATCGGGCAGCCAGGTCGGCGACACCGGCACGTCGGTCGATTCGGGCGCCGGTTGCGCCATCGCCTGGACCGGCAGGCGCAACCGGGCGCTCAGGGTAGCGGCCAGCTTGTGGGTCAGGCGCGCCGGCAGATCGCTGGATGGCGGCGCAGGCGCTTTCAGGAAGGCGATCTCGGCAGGCGTGAGCTCGAGCAGCCGCATCAGCGTCCCCGTTGTCCGGCGTCGCGCCGGTGCGTCAGTTCCACCAATTCGTCGTGATCGCGTTGCTCGATGCGCCGCTGCAGAATGGCGGCCCGCGCCAGATGGCGCTGCTCCAGCAGGCGCAGCGCCTTCACCCGCTGCTCGGCCTGCATCCATTCGGCCAGCCGGGCCTGCCAGTCGCGGTGGGCGTCGTCGATAGCGGCTTGCGCAACCTGCATTTCCGCAGCTTGCGCGTACTGCAGCCGATTCTTTTCCAGCAGCTGCGCCGCCGTCACGCCATCGCGCAACTCGACCGCCAGCTGCGCGATGTGCGCGTCGCGCAAGGCCAGCAACTGCACCTGCCGGCCGCGCGCGCGCAGCCACACGCCGTGCGCGAGCTTGACCCCGCGCGCCAGGGTTTCGCTGCGCCGTTCGGCCAATTGCAGCACCCGTGCCAGCGCGAAAGACTTCATCCGAGCACCTCGTCGAGGTCGTCACGCGCGGCGTCCAGCGGTGCGCGTTCGCGCATGCCCTGCATCAGGTAGCCCTGCATCCTGGGATACAGGCGGACGCCTTCGTCCAGCACCAGGTCGGCACCCGGCACGTAGGCGCCGACGGCCAGCAGATCGCGGCTGCGCATGTAGCGCGAATAGAGATACTTGAAGCGGCGGGTGCGTTCCAGCGCCTCGTCGGAAAGCAGGTCGGGCTGCGCCCGGCTGATCGACGCCTCGATGTCGATCGCGGGATAGTGGCCGGCGTCGGCCAGATCGCGGGAGAGCACGATATGGCCGTCGAGGATCGCACGCGCCGCATCGGCGATCGGATCCTGCTGGTCGTCGCCTTCCATCAGCACGGTGAAGAACGCGGTGATCGAGCCGCTGCCGCTGCGGCCGTTGCCGGCCCGTTCGGCCAGCTGCGGCAGCTTGGCGAACACCGACGGCGGGTAGCCCTTGGTGGCGGGCGGTTCGCCGATCGCCAGCGCCACCTCGCGCTGCGCCATCGCGTAACGGGTCAGCGAGTCCATGATGAGCAGCACGTGCTTGCCCTGGTCGCGAAAATATTCGGCGATCGACATCGCGTAGGCCGCGCCGTTCAGCCGCATCAGCGGCGGATGGTCGGCCGGCGCCGCCACCACCACCGCGCGCGCCATGCCTTCGCTGCCGAGGATGCGGTCGATGAATTCCTTGACCTCGCGGCCGCGTTCGCCGATCAGCCCTACCACCACCACGTCGGCCTCGGTGAACCGCGCCATCATGCCGAGCAGCACGCTCTTGCCGACGCCGCTGCCGGCGAACAACCCGAGCCGCTGCCCGCGCCCCACCGTCAGCAGACCGTTGATCGCGCGCACGCCGACGTCCAGCGTCTTGCGGATCGGCGCACGTTCGAGCGGATTGATCGGGCGGCTGTACAGCGGTACCCGGCGCTCCAGCATCAACGGCCCCAAGCCGTCGAGCGGGCGCCCGGCGCCGTCGAGTACACGCCCCAGCAAGGTGTCGCCCACCGGCACCTGGCGTACCCGGTCCTGCGCCCGACGGCGCGGAATGTAGCGCATGCCGAGGCGCGGCGGCTGCGCCGCCAGCGGATTGTCGGGCACGACCCGGGCGCCCGGCATCACGCCGTAGATATCGGTCGCCGGCATGATGAACAGACGGTCGCCGGCAAATCCGGCCACCTCGGCCTCGATGCTCTGGCCGCCTGGAATCTGGATGTGGCACTGGCTGCCCACCGGCATCCGCAGCCCGACCGCTTCCATCACCAGCCCGGACACCCGCGTCAGCCGCCCGCTGGTCGCGATCGGCGTCGCCCAGCTCACCGCACGCCGGCAGTCGGCCAGGTATTCGCGCAGGCGGACGGTACGATCCATCACTCGAGCCAGTTCTGGTTGCTGCCGAGCACCTGCACCACCTGGCGCCAGCGTGCCGGCAGCGTGGCGTCGAGGTCGCCCTGCGAGGTCTCGATCAGGCAGCCGCCACGGACGATGCGCACATCCTCGACGATGCGCAGACGGTTCTTGTCGAGCACCTGGTCGAGATGCGGGCGCACCAGCGCGGCGTCGTCCGGATTCAACAGCAGACGCGCCTCGCGGCTGGTTTCCGCCATCTGCTTCAGCGCCATGTTGACCACGTCGAGGATGCGTTCCGGCCGTGCCGCCAACTCGCCCGCCACCACCTGGCGGGCCACGTCGAGCGCCAGTTCCAGCACCATGTCGGCGAGGCGGAAATCAAGATTGTCGAGCGTCGAGGAAAAGCTCTCGGCCAGCTGCTTCATGCGACCGCAGGCCTGTTCTCCTTCCACGCGTCCGGCCGCCAGGCCTTCGGCATACCCTTCGGCACGCGCAGCCTCGCGCAATGCCGCCAGTTCGGCCTGCGGATCGGCCTCGGCGGGCGCAGCCTGGCTGGCGGACGCAGCCAGCTCCACCACTTCCCATTGCTCGAATGCGGTGGGGGTATTCGGCGTCGTGTCGTCTGTGCTCATGCCGCCTCCTCGTCGGGGAACTGGATCGCACCTTCAGCCGCCAGCCGCCGCAGGCTCGCGCCCGCCTCGTCCTGCGCGGCCTGGATCGTGGTCACCGGCACCGGGCCCAGCGTATCGAGATCGACGCGCATGCGCTGCGCGGCGGTCGGACTCATCACGGCCGTCAGGGCATCGAGCACCTGCCCGTCGCTGCCCTTCAAGGCATGCAACAGGGTACGCGCAGCGACGTTGCGCAGGAAGGTCTTGCGGCTGGCCTCGGGCAGCCGCGCCAGATCTTCGAACGCGAGATTGCGCACGCGCAGCCGTGCAGCCAGTTCCGCATCGTTCCGGTCGAGCTGACTCAAGGCAGCGGCGGCACTGCCCTCGCTCATCTGTCCCAGCAGGCCGGCCACTGCCGCTTCGCCCTGAGGCGGTGAGGCGGCATCCAGGCTGGCCAGCCAGTCGTCCAGGTCGCCCAGCATGTCGGCACTCGGCGTATCGCTGTGCGCCAGGGCCAGCAAGGTGTCCGCGCGCGTCTTGCCGGGCAGCAGTTCGAGCACGGCGGCGGCGACGTCGCGCGGAAGCTGCGCGGCCACCACGGCAATCAGCTGGGGCGCCTGCGCCTCCAGCAGGCCGGCGATTTCCGCCGGCTCGCGCCAGGCCAGCTTCTCCAGCGCCTGTGCGCCCGACGCCCCCAGGCGTTCCAGCATGGCCTGCGCGCGCTCCGGCCGAAATGCCTGTCGGAGCGTCTCGTCGAGAAAACGGCCGGTATCCGCCGCGAATCCGGTCTGTTCGGCGGCCTCGGCGGCGTAATCGCGCAGGATCGCGCGCACGCGTTCGCGCGGCAGGACGTCGAGCTCGCGCATGGCGCTGCCGAGCCGGCTGACCTCGAGCGGGCTCAGGTAGCGGAATACAGCCGCCGTGGCGTCCTCGCCGAGGGCGAGCAGCAGCGCGGCGGATTTTTCGATGCCGGCCTGGCTCACGCGCGCATCCTGGGTTGATTCATGCGGCTGCTCACGCGCGCATCCAGAGCTTGATGACATCCGCGGTCACGCGCGGATTGGCCAGCACCTGGCCGCGGGTTGCCTCGAGTTCGGCGTCGAGGTCCACGGCGGGCGGCTCGACGTCCGGCACAGGCCGCGGGCGCCGCCAGACGGCCACCCCGAGGAGTAGAAGCAGCCCGCCCCCGACTGCGGCCAGCATCCAGGGCTGGACGTCAACGATCCCGGATGTCACCGGCGGTTGGCTGGCCGGCGGCATGGGCGCGATCGAACGCGGAAGTTGCGCCTGCGGCTGCGCGACGGCTGCAGCGGGCTGTGCGGCGTGCGTCGCAGGCAGCGCATAGACATTCACCGTGTCGCCGCGCGACGGCACCAGTCCCAGCGCCTGGCGGGCCAGCTGACCCGCACGGCCGAGTTCGGCGGCGCTCGCCTCGAATCCCAGGATCACGATGGCATTCACGCGCCGGATGCGGCCTTCCGGCGTATGCGTGGTGCGCACGGTCTTCTCGAGCGGATGCGTCCGGCCGCCCACCACGACGTTGCGTACCCGTTCCACCGTCTGTTCGACGTCGCTGTCCTCCAGCGTGGCCGTCACCTGCACGCTCACGCGGTCCTTGCCGAGCCAGGGCGTCAGCACGGCCAGCGCCCGCTGCGCCAGATCCTGCTCCACCGCACGCTGTCGCGACTGCACCACCTCGGGCACCGCGTCGCCCAGCTGCACGCCGCGCGGGTCGAACACCTGCACTTCGGACCGTTTCATGCGCGGCACGCTGGCCGCCACCAGGGTCTGGATCGTCGTCACCTGCTCGGCCGACAGCCGCGCGTTCGGGCGCAGGCGCACCAGCACTGCAGCCGTGGCCGGCGGCGCATCGCGCAGGAAGGGCGAGACCTTGGGCAGGGCGAGATGGACCCGCGCCAGCTCGACCGTTTCCAGCGACTGGATCGAGCGCGCCAGGTCGCTTTCGAGCGCATGCTGATAGCGCTGCTGCTCTTCCAGCGACGAGGCGCCGAAGCGGGGCGCGCGGTCAACCTCGTCCTGCACGTCGGCGTCGGACCGGGGCAGGCCGCGCGCGGCCAGGCGGTAACGCGCCACATGCAGCTGATCAGCCGGCACCTCGATGCTGCCGTCGGCGGCGGACAGGTGATAGGAAATATTGAGCTGGTCGAGCGCGGCGATGACCTCGCCGCCCGCCCGATCGGACAGCTTCGGGTAGAGCACGCGGTAGTCCGTCGGATTGAGCCACACATAGGCCGCGGACAGCGCCGCCAGCGGCAGCAGCACCAGCAGGACGAACATGAAGCGGCGCAGCGGGCTCGCTTCCGCAATCAGGTCGCGCAGACTGCTCAGCCAACCCGGCACTGGACGCACCTCGTCTGTGGAGTCGGGTTGGACCGTCGGATCTTGATGGCTTGTATCGTCACGCGGCGATTATAACCAGTCGGGCGTGGCCACAGCGCGCAATACCACCTGCACCTGCCCCGCCCGCTCGCGGCTCTGGAACCACCAGATGCTCCCCTTTTTCACCGACAGGTCGCCCGCCTGCCCGGTGAGCAGGCGCATCGCCACCTGCCCCAGCGTGGGCTGGTGGCCCACGACCAGCACCGGATAGGCCGCATCCGGCCAGTCCGCCGCGGCCAGCACGTCGTCGGCGCTGGCCCCCGGCGCCAGCGCCGGTGCCCGCTGGAAGCCGCGTCCCAGCGCCTGCGCGGTCTGCAGGGTGCGGGTGGCGGGGCTGACCAGGATCCGGATGTCCTGCGACAGCCGCGGCGTCAGCCAGTCGGCCATGCGCGACGCCTGCTTGCGGCCCTTGTCGGTGAGTTCGCGCTTGAGGTCGGGCACCGTGTCATCGGCCTCGGCATGTCGCCACAAAATGAGTTCCATCGGTTTTCCTCGAAAAAATCCGGTATCCGGCCACAGGCAAGACCGCTGCATGGTGCCGGGGTTCGCCACGAATCTACCAGTAAGGCTTCGATTTCAGGAATGCGCGGATCGACTCCGCACATTCGCCATCCGCCACGTCCGCCTGTTTCGCCGCCAGCCAGCCGAGGGCGAAGTCCCCCATCGCGCCCGCCTCCCGCCCCGCCGCCGTCAGCAGGCCCGATGCGATATGCGCGTCGTTGGCCTGTCCCAGGCTGTCCTGGGCCGTGCGCAGCGCCGCCAGATACCCCGCCTGCCGCCTGCCATCGAACAGCGTCTGGAAAAACTCGGCCGCATACCGCTGGCGCTTGATCGCGATACGCAGGGCATGCCGCCGGGCCGGCGGCAGCGCGGCGAAATCGCGCGCGCCGCGAACGATCGGACGATGCCCTTTCTGCAGCGCCCGGCGCACCCAGGCGTCAAGCGGCGACAACTGGATGAAACGCTGCGCGGCCGGCACCGCCTGGCCCTCAGGATGCGCATGCCAGCCATGCCGCAGCAGCCAGCGCTGCATCGCCAGCAGCCAGGCGCCGGGATGAGCCTGCACCAGCGCATCCCGCATTGCCGTCCGCACCGCGATGCGACGCGCTTCCAGCGTCGCCATCCCTTGCTGCCAGGATTCGGCGTCGGGATAGTGCGGCTCGATCGCCGGCAGGGTTTCGCCGCACAGCACGTCCCAGTCGCGCGCCGGGCCCAGCGTAGCCGCCAGCGCGCGCAGTTCGTCCAGCAGCCCGGGCGGCAGCGCGCACGCCGTCCGGAACAGCCGCAGCGCCGCGCGCAGGCGCCGCAACGCCACCCGCGCCTGGTGCACATATTCGATGTCGTCCGACGCCCGCACCCCCGGCAGATTGGCCTGGAACTGCGCCAGACAGGCCTGGACGATCGCGGCGAAGCCCGCTTCCACACCCATGCCGTCGTCCAGCGCCAGCGGCACGGACTTCACCGGCGCCGCCCCGATCCCATGCGCCAGCCGCACGCCGCGCTCGGCCTTGCTGACGTCGAACGGCAGGCAGTCGAACGCGGCGGCCCAGTCCAGCGCCAGCGCGAACAGCGCATCCGGCTGGCCGGCCTTCAATTCGAGCTCGATCTCGCAGATCGGCTGGCTGCGTTCGCCGGACACCACCTCGCCGACGTCGAGCGCCACCTCGACCTGCGCGCCGCCCTTTCCGGCAATCAGCCAGGCCGTGCGATGGAAACGCGTCTCGAACACCGGCGCCAGCTGCACGCGCAGCGCTTCCGGCACATAGGCCAGCGCCTCCGGCGGGAACCGGCTCCAGTCCGGTACCCCGCGGCTGACCGGCATCTCGAACTCGACGCGCCGCGACAACCCACCCTGCCGTTCGCCCTCGGTCTTCAGCGTCTGCAACCAGCGCCGCCCCACCCGTCGCACGCGCAGCGCCACGCCCTGCGCGCTCAAGGCGAAGTCCGGGGTGTCGAAATAACGGGTGACAAGGTCCTGTTGGACCGGCACGCTACGCCGCCGCGCCATGCGTTTCACGAAGGCCGCAGCCTGCTGTGGCGGCAACGCCAGCTTGAGTTCGATTTCCATTGGATGTGGCGTTGTCATATAACTGTCATGTCAGGGTCGAACACGGGCGTTTATCATTGAAGCACACCACGAATAAATTCATCATGAATCTGCCCAGCCCCGATACCCTCATCAACCGCGAGCTCGGCATACTCGCCTTTCAGCGCCGGGTGCTGTCGCAGGCAGACGATCCGTCCATGCCCCTGCTGGAGCGCCTGCGCTTCCTGTGCATCGTCTCGAGCAACATGGACGAATTCTTCGAGGTGCGCGTGGCCGGCCTCAAGGAACAGATCCGCGCCAACTCGACCCAGCGTTCGGCCGACGGCCTGACGCCGCGCCAGCAGTTCCGGGCAGTCTCGGAAACGGCGCATGCGCTGGTTGCGCGCCAATACGAACTGTTCAACAAGGCGATCATTCCCGAGCTCGCCGAGCACGGCGTCCACTTCATTCGCCGCACGCACTGGAACGAAACCCAGGCGGCCTGGATCCGCGACTACTTCTTCCGCGAACTGATGCCGGTGCTCACGCCGGTGGGACTCGACCCCTCGCATCCCTTCCCGCGTGTGCTCAACAAG
>DDRS01000041.1:103523-107391 GCA_002343685.1 Thiobacillus denitrificans
ACTGCCGCAGCGCCATTTCGGCGCGGCCGTGCGGCTGGAAGTGGCCGACAACTGCTCGGAATCGATGGCTGCCTTCCTGCTGGCGCAGTTCGAGCTCGAAGCCGACGATCTCTACCAGGAACAGGGGCCGGTGAACCTGGTGCGCCTGATGCAGGTGCCCGACTGGGTCGACCGCCCCGACCTCAAGTTCGCCCCCTTCATCCCCGCCCTGCCCGCGCGGCTGGCCAAGGACGAGGACATCTTCGCGCAGATCCGCAAGGGCGACATCCTGCTGCACCACCCCTTCGAATCCTTCCAGCCGGTGATCGACTTCATCGAGCAGGCCGCCGCCGATCCCCACGTCGTCGCCATGCGGCAGACGGTGTACCGCACCGGCACCGACTCCAAGCTGATGCAGGCGCTGATCCAGGCCGCGCAGTCGGGCAAGGAGGTCACCGTGGTGGTCGAATTGATGGCGCGCTTCGACGAGGAAGCCAACATCAACTGGGCCGCCAAGCTGGAGGAAGTCGGCGCCCATGTCGTCTACGGCGTCGTCGGCCACAAGACCCACGCCAAACTGGCGCTGGTCATCCGCCGCGAAGACGGCGAACTGCGCCGCTACGCCCACTTGGGCACCGGCAACTACCACGCCCGCACCGCACGCCTGTATACCGACTTCGGCCTGCTGACCGCCGACGACGCCATCACCGCCGACGTCAGCAGCCTGTTCACCCAGATCACCGGGCTGGGCAAGGCCGGCAAGCTGAAACGCCTGTGGCAGTCGCCGTTCACCCTGCACAGCGAAGTCGTCGCCGCCATCAACCACGAAGCCGAACTGGCAGCCGCCGGCAAGCCCGCCGCCATCATCGCCAAGATGAACGCGCTGCTGGAGCCGCAGGTCATCGCCGCGCTCTACGCCGCCAGCCAGGCCGGGGTGAAGATCGACCTCATCGTGCGCGGCGTGTGCGCTCTGAGACCCGGTATTCCCGGCCTGTCCGAGCACATCCGCGTGCGCTCAGTGGTCGGCCGCTTCCTCGAACACACGCGCATCTTCTATTTCAGGAACGGCGGCGACGAGAAAGTCTTCCTGTCGTCGGCCGACTGGATGGACCGCAACTTCTTCCGCCGCATCGAGACCGGTTTCCCCATCCTCAATCCCAAGCTGAAGAAACGCGTGATCGCCGAAGGCCTGAAACCCTACCTGCGCGACAACGTGCAGGCCTGGGACATGCAGTCCGACGGCAGCTACCGCCGCCGCCACGTCCGGCGCGCCAAGCCCTACAACGCCCAGGCCGAACTGCTGGCGCTGCTGACGAAGCAGAAATAAGCCTCCTGCGGCGCGACAGCCGCAGGGGCTTGAAACCCACCGCCACCGCCCCCACCTCCCGTTCCACCTTGTTTGTATCCGACGGGAGATAAAGGCATGTCCGCCACCAAAGAAACCCTGGGCTTCCAGGCCGAAGTCAAACAGCTGCTGCAGCTGATGATCCATTCCTTGTATTCCAACAAGGACATTTTCCTGCGCGAACTGATTTCCAACGCCTCTGACGCCGCCGACAAGCTGCGCTTCGAGGGCCTGTCGGATGCCGCGCTGTATGAAAACGACCCCGACCTCAATATCCGCGTCGCCTTCGACCGCGAGGCGCGCACGCTGACCATCACTGACAACGGCATCGGCATGAGCCGACAGGAAGTCATCGACCACATCGGCACCATCGCCAAGTCCGGCACGCGCGAGTTCTTCAGCCAGCTCTCCGGCGACCAGAAGAAGGACGCCGCGCTGATCGGCCAGTTCGGCGTCGGCTTCTACTCCGCCTTCATCGTCGCCGACCGCGTGACGCTGACCACCCGCCGCGCCGGCCTCACCGCCGAGCACGGCGTGCGCTGGGAATCCGCCGGCGCCGGCGACTACACGCTGGAGACCGTCGAAAAGCCCACGCGCGGCACCGAGATCGTGCTGCACCTGCGCGAAGGCGAGGACGAATTCCTCTCCGACTGGAAGATCAAGTCGGTCATCCGCACCTATTCCGATCACATCACCCTGCCCATCGTGATGAAGAAGACCGAATGGAAGGACGGCGTGGAAACCCCCACCGACGAGGACGAGACCGTCAACCGCGCCTCAGCCCTGTGGGCGCGCGCCAAGAAGGACGTCACCGACGACGAGTACACCGAGTTCTACAAGCACGTCGCCCACGACTTCGAACCGCCGCTCGCGTGGTCGCACAACCGCGTCGAGGGCAAGCAGGAATACATCTCGCTGCTCTACGTGCCGTCGCACGCCCCGTTCGACCTTTACGACCGCGAGAAGCGGCACGGCATCAAGCTCTATGTGCGGCGCGTCTTCATCATGGACGACGCCGAGCAGCTGATGCCGCAATACCTGCGCTTCGTGCGCGGCGTGATCGACTCGGCCGACCTGCCGCTCAACGTCTCGCGCGAAATCCTGCAGTCGAGCCGCGACATCGACGCCATCAAGAATGGCTCGGTGAAGAAGGTGCTCGGCCTGCTCGAAGACATGGCCGAGAACCAGCCCGAGAAATACGTCGAATTCTGGAAGGCCTTCGGCAAGGTGATGAAGGAAGGCCCGGGCGAGGACTTCGCCAACAAGGAGAAGATCGCCGGCCTGCTCCGCTTCGCCTCGACCCACACCGACACCGACGCGCAGGTCGTGTCATTGAAGGACTACATCGGCCGCATGAAGGAAGGCCAGAGCGCGATCTACTACATCACCGCCGACAGCTTCGCCGCCGCCCAGCACAGCCCGCACCTCGAAATCTTCCGCAAGAAAGGCATCGAGGTCCTGCTGCTGTCCGACCGCGTCGACGAATGGCTGACCGGCAACCTGCACGAGTTCGACGGCAAGCCGTTGAAGTCCGTCGCCAAGGGCGGCCTCGACCTCGGCGAACTCGAAGACGAAGCCGAGAAGACCGCGCAGAAGGAAGCCGAGGGCAACCTGAAGCCGCTGGTCGAGCGCATCAAGACCACGCTCGGCGAGCGCGTCAAGGACGTCCGCGTCACCCACCGCCTCACCGACTCGCCCGCCTGCCTCGTCACCGGCGAAGGCGACATGAGCGCCAACCTCGAGCGCCTGCTCAAGGCCGCCGGCCAGGCCGCGCCCACCGTCAAGCCCACGCTGGAGATCAACCCGACCCACGCGCTGGTCACGCGGCTCAACAGCGAGTCCGACGAAGACCGGTTCAAGGACTGGGCCAACCTGCTGTTCGAGCAGGCCCTGCTGGCAGAAGGCGGCCAGCTGGACGATCCGGCGAGCTTCGTGCGGCGGTTGAATGGGTTGTTGGCGATGCTGCCGAGCTAATTAAAGCAAAAAGGCCGTTCGTGCTGAGCTTGTCGAAACACGAACACCTGTTATCCAAGCGCGACTGAGTGATCAGTCGCGCTTTTTTATTGTGTTGCCCAGTCGCAAAGTTGCGCGACCATTCGAATGCTGCAATGCTAGGCGGCATCTCAAGCGCACACGATTATGCGCGCTTGATAAAGGGAGATGACTACCCTAGCAAGTGCAACGGACCTGACGGCCGTGGCCTGAACTCCAAAAATCATAATTAATTGTTAACTTAAAGAAACGAGGATCAAATGGCAGGCACGCATCCATATATTTCTGGGCCCGGGAACATTGCTCAAATGGTTTCGCAATTGCGCAAATCGTTTCCAGGGACCATATCGTCAGAAACGGTAAAGAAGCTGGGGTTAGCACCTAACAATGAAAGCTACGTCATTAATGTTCTTCAGTTCATTGGCGTTATCGATTCAGAAGGGAAGAAAACTACAGAGGCAGCGAAGGTTTTCTCGCATCACAAAGATGATGAGTTCGCAAAAAGTTTCTCTTCTCTTGTTGAGAATGCGAAACCTCTGCTTAACTACTGAC
>DDRS01000004.1 GCA_002343685.1 Thiobacillus denitrificans
TCCTCAAAACCCGGGGCGATTCAAGACCAGGTGACGTTACTGCCTGAGTGGCCTGGACAACTACATTGGTGAAGACAATCCACTTGTTTTCTTAGGGGGGTTGCGGATGAATAAGTCTGCTGCTATATTGAATGAACATTCATTCGATATTGGATCGTGTAATGGCTCGCACCCCTGCCAACGTTCAGCCTGGTCAAATTAATGAGCGGATCATTGCTGCTGCGCTGCAGCTTTTCACGCAGCGTGGTTACTTCAGCACATCCGTGCCCGATATGGCGCGTACTGCGCAGGTCAGCGTAGGCTCGATCTATCATCACTTCAAGGATAAGGAAGACGTGGCCCGTGCCCTCTTTGTAGGACTAATGGAGGGACTGCAAGAGGCACTGGCGAAAATCGCCCATGACAACTCCACGGCACATGACCGTTGCCGGGCTGTCATGGTAATGCTGTTCGAATTGACGGAGTCGAACCGCGATGCCATGGATTTCATGCTGTATGCGAAGCATCGGGATTTCCTGCCATCCGAGCGTCCCGTGTGCTCGTCCAAGCCGTTCGAAACCATGCGGTCGTTTGTGCAGGGCGGCATGGAGAATGGAGAAATTCGAAATATGGATGTAATGGTCGCAACCTCGTGCCTCTTTGGTGGCGCTATTCGACTGATAACCGCACGTCTTGACGGTGTACTTGCTGAGCCCCTCCCAGACCGGCTAGATGCTGTATGGGAATGTGCCTGGCGTGGTGTTGCGGCTTGACTCAAGCCGTATTTTTTACGTTTATTTCGAACGAATGTTCATTCTTGGGAGATTCAAATGAAATCCATGGCCATCGTGATTCGTGACGATTCGTACGACAAGATTCTCACGCCCCTCGTCTTTGCCTACCTGGCATCTGCAGAGCAAACACAGGTCGACATTCTGTTTGTGAATTGGGCAGTCAAGGCGCTCACCGTCGAAGGAGCCGCAAGTTTGTGCATGGACGGCAGGCATGCCGCCGACGAAGCCATGGTGCGTGAAAACGTGGCCAAGGCGGGTTTGCCGAACGACATCTACGAGATTCTCAAGGCCCTGAAAGCATCAGGTTGCGTGAACTTTTACGCCTGCAGTCTGGCCGGTGCCATCTTCGGCGTTAACGAAGGCAATTTGATTCCAGAGGCAGAAGGCATTGTCGGCGCCTCCTGGTTTCTCAACGACAAAGCCGCCAAGGCGGATCACTACCAATATTTCTAAGGAGATCTGTCATGAGCGTAATTACCGCAACCTCGACCCTCGATACCTCAGGCAAATGTTGCCCGATGCCCATCGTGGAAACCAACAAGGCCATGAAATCCTTGGGGCTTGGTGACATTCTTGAAATCATTGCCACCGACACAGGTACCCAAAAGGACATTCCGTCCTGGTGCGAACGTACCGGCCAGACGCTGCTGTCGATGACCGAAGAAAGCGGAGTGCTGCACTACCATGTCCGAAAAGACCGCTGAACCGCACGAACTGTGCTTCGGTTGCGTGTATTACCCACCCAATCTTCCCCGGCAGAAGTATGCCGATGAAGATTGGGACATGCTTCAGCAGCGCGCCTGCTCGTTCGAGCATCTTCCAGGCGACGAGGGGTGCCAGGCAACACGCAAGACCAGTTGCAGCCTGGTCGATCTGAGCGCATTTAACGCATCAATCACTGCCTCAAAGGCATGAACCACAACCACACTGGAGAAATAAAATGAACTTCCAATGGATACTGATTTCTTGCATGCTGCTTCTCACCCCGCTACTCCCGGCACAGGCGGCCACAGACCCGATAAACGACGCCGCCGCTTTACAGGGCGTGAAGGAGGGTAAAGGCGTATTCCTGGTCGACTTCAGCGATCCGAAGAAAACCGCCTTCTACCTTGAGATCATCAGGGGCACCCATGCTGGGCTGACTCGTCAAGGAGTTAAGCCCCGTTTCGTGATTGTCTACATTGGGCCGACCGTACGTTTTCTAAGCACCAAGCCAGATGATGAACTGGAACTGGAGCAGGGTGACGCTCTCAAGGCGATTGCCGAACAGGTAAAAGAATTGAACAAACTCGGGGTCCGGCAGGAAATCTGTGCCATTGCCACGAAGGTGTTCAAGGTCCCCAATGAAACCGTATTGCCTGGCCTTACGCTTGTAGGCGATGGCTTCATTTCCCTGATTGGATGGCAGACCCAAGGCTATAAACTAATTCCATTATTCTGATCATTTGAGCGATGGACAGAAGTGCATAGCCTAAGTAATTTGAGGCGCATGATAATGATGTCTATTTCCAGTCTTGAACCGTCGTTCGCGGTGGGGTACTTAAGTGACCGCACCGATGAGCAGCCATCAATAACAGTGATGCCCTATCCCGACACCCCCTATCCTGCCTCGCTCCAAGCCGGTACGCTGCCAAACTTCTCTAACAAAAAATCAATAAATATCCTGACCTTGACGGTCAGCACATTCGATTTCGGATAGACGAGCCACAGGGCCGTCTGGTCGTCGGCCTTGTAGTCGGGCAGTACGCGCACCAGCGAGCCGTCGGCGAGTTCGCGGTGAACGCTCCACAGTGCGTTCATCGAGATGCCGGCCCCGGCGAGGGTGGCGATCTTCTGGCTCAGGCCGTCATCGACGATGAGCCGGCAGCCGGCGAGGCGCGGGTTGAACTGCCCAGCCTGGCCGTCGCGCCCAATCAGCTGGGTGGGTGACAGGTCCTTGAATGCGATCAACTGGTGGGTGGCGAGATCGTCTGGGTGCGTGGGCGTGCCATGCTGTTTCAGGTAGCCGGGCGAGGCACACAGGACACGTGTGTCGTCCGCGAGCTTGCGTCCCTTGAGGCTGCTGTCCGCGAGCTCGGAATAGCGCAGTGCCAGATCGAAGCTGCCCTGGATCAGGTCGAATTCCATGTCGGTGAGCCGCAGGTCGAGATGGATGCCGGGATGCAATGCCAGAAACTCGGGCAGGATGGGCGCGATATAAAGCTGGGCGAAGGTGCTGGGCGCGGTAAACCTCAGGATGCCTGTTGCCGTGACATTGCCGCGCCCCAAGGCGGCGTGGGCCGCACTCTCCTGGGCGAGAATTTCCCTGGCATAGGGCAAGAACTCTGCGCCCTCCAGCGACAAGGCGACTTTGCGCGTGGAGCGCCGCAACAAATCCGCCCCCAGGGTTTTTTCCAGCTTGGCCAGTTTGGCGCTGGCGACTGCGGGCGCCATGCCGAGTTCGCGGCCGGCGGCACTGATGTTGAGTTTGTCGGCCGCCAGGACAAACAGCCGAACGCTTTCGGTGTCCATGCATTTATATCCATTTTACGAATTCTGAACTCGATTTTATGCCGTTTTTAAATTTTTTCAGAATAGATATAGTGGTTTCACACCCTGATCGTCCACCCCGAGGAGACGCACGATGAAAGCCATGACACTCAATGCATACGGCGACAACGCTACATTCCAGCTAAGCGAAATTCCCCTGCCCGCTGCCAAACCGGGGCACGTGCTGGTGCGCGTGGCCGCCACCAGCGTGAATACGGTCGATACGATGATCCGGCACATGGGCAAGGATCTGCCGCTGTCGCCCGACTTGCCCGCGGTGCTGGGAATGGACTTTGCCGGCACCGTTGAAGCGGTCGGCGCGGGCGTCACCGACTTTGCGCCGGGCGATGCGGTGTACGGCTGCGCCGGTGGACTCGCCGACCTGCAAGGCGCGCTCGCGGAATACATGCTGGCCGATGCGAGGCTGATTGCCCACAAACCGAAAACGCTTTCGATGCGCGAGGCGGCAGCGTTGCCCCTGGTGGGCATTACCGCCTATGAAGGCCTGCACCGCGCCGGCGCGCAGGCCGGCCAGAAGATCCTGGTGCACGGCGGCACGGGCGGCGTGGGACATGTCGCCGTGCAATTGGCCCGGCACCTGGGCGCGGATGTCTATGCGACGGTTTCTGGCGACAAGCAGGCGGCTGTCGTCAAAGGCTATGGCGCCACTCCGATCAACTACAAGACCGAGCAGGTGGCGGACTATGTTGCCAAACACACCGGCGGCGCAGGTTTCGATGTCGTGTTCGACTCGGTGGGCGGCGCGAACATGACGAATTCCTTTGCAGCGGCCGCCCTGAACGGACAGGTCGCCACCACGGTGTCGCTGCTGGAACTGGATTTGTCGCCCGCCCACTTCAAAGGCCTGTCGCTGCACGTCGTCTTCATGCTGATCCCGATGCTGTACGACCATAAGCGCGAGGCGCACGGCGCCATTCTGGCCAAGCTGGCCGAGATTGCCGATGCCGGCGCATTGAAGCCCCTGCTCGATGAAACGCGGTTCGGCCTCGAAGAAGTCGGCAAGGCGCATGACCGCCTGACCAGCGGGCAAGCCATGGGCAAGGTGGTCGTTGAGGTTTTGCCTGAGTGACAGGTGCGTCAATGATGACTGCGCAGGGTGACCACGCGGCATTCCCGGCGATCAACCGGGGATACAACGCCGTGTTTCGCCCGAACAGGTTGAGCCTTGGGCTCGTGGCGCCGCTGGAAAGCTATCCGCACGCGCCGGTGCCCACGATGAACCGGCACATCGAGCGAGTGCAACTGGCGGAGCAGCTCGGGTTCGCCGCGATATGGCTGCGCGACGTGCCGTTCAACGTGCCCACTTTCGGCGATGCCGGGCAACTCTACGATCCCTTTGTCTATCTTGGCCTGTTGGCGGGCCAAGCCGGGCGGATTGCGCTGGGGGTTGCCAGCCTCGTGTTGCCGCTGCGCCATCCGGCCCATGTTGCCAAGGCGGCGGCGAGCGTCGATGTGCTGTCGGGCGGACGACTCATCCTGGGGGTTGCTTCGGGGGATCGGCCGGAAGAGTATCCCGCGCTCAACCTGCCGTTCGATGATCGTGGCGCGCGGTTTCGCGACAGTTTCGGCTATATCGAGCGCATGCGGGAAAACGCGCCGGCGTTCGAGAATGCCTATGGCAGCCCGCACGACGGCATGGACATGCTGCCCAAACCGGCGGCCGGCAAACTGCCGCTCCTCATCACCGGCGGCAGCCAGCAGGACCCGGACTGGATCGCGCGGCACGGGGATGGCTGGATCACCTACCCGCGCAGTATCGCTGCGCAGGCACGCATCATCGGCGACTGGCGGGCGCGCGTCGAGGCAGCGGGCGGCCCGGCGAAACCCGCGGTGCAGTCGCTTTATGTCGATCTGGTCGAGGATCCCCTTGCGCCGCCGCAGCCGATCCACCTGGGATTCCGGCTGGGCGTGAACGCGCTTCGCGCGTATCTGAAATCCATGGAAGAAATCGGCGTCAACCATGTGGCGCTGAATCTGCGCTTCAATCAGGCGGACACGGAAGACACGCTGAAGCGTCTCGCCGACACCCTCCTGCCCGACCATACCGGGGCGGGCATCGCTGAATAAGGAAACCCGATCATGTCCAAAACCATACTCATCACCGGTTCGACCGATGGCATCGGGCTGGCAGCCGCCCGCAAGCTGGTCACGCTGGGCCATCACGTGTTGCTGCACGGGCGCCATCCGGACAAGCTTGAGAACGCGCGGCAGGCTTTGACTGCGCTGTCCGGCGGCGGGCGCGTCGAAGCTTATGTTGCGGACCTGTCGCGTCTGACCGACGTGGCGACGCTCGCGCAGGCTGTGAGCGCCAGGCACACGCGGCTGGACGTGTTGATCAACAACGCCGGCGTCTTCAAGACCACCGAGACAACCACGCCAGATGGACTCGACGTGCGGTTCGCGGTCAATACCCTTGCGCCGTATCGGCTCACGCAACAGCTGATGCCGTTGCTCGGCGCATCGGGGCGGGTGATCAATCTGTCGTCCGCCGCCCAGTCCCCGGTCGATCTGGATGCATTGGCGGGACGGATCAAACTCGCTGACGACTACGCCGCCTACGCACAAAGCAAACTGGCGCTGACGATGTGGTCACGCAGTCTGGCGCTTGCGCTCGATGGCCGCGGCCCGACAATCGTTGCGGTCAACCCGGGATCGATGCTCGGCACGAAAATGGTGACCGAAGGCTTTGGCGTGGCGGGCGCCGATATCGGCATCGGCGCGGACATCCTGGTTCGCGCCGCCCTGTCCGATGAATTCGGCGAGGCGACCGGTCGCTACTTCGACAACGACAGCGGCCGGTTCGCCTCACCGCATCCCGACGCGCTGGATGCGCAGAAGTCCCAGGACATCGTCGGCGTGATCGAGGCGATTCTGCTTACAGCAACATAGCCGGGGTCGCCCGGTTTCATCGTTGCTTCGCAACGGGTCGAAAGGGTGAGTTCGTCAGATCGGGAAGCTGCCGTTCAACATGATTCATGGTCGAGTGGCCGGTAACCGGCGCATTGCCGACCGAGACTGGCTAGCACGCGAATGGCCGTTCAGGCCGATCACTTGCCGATCATCCCAGCTCGACGGCCGGCAGCTTACTGGCCTACAGCGGCCGTCCAGTAACGTATTTTCCCGCTCATTTGTACCTGGCCGGTAGTGACGGTTGAGCTAATGACCCCAAAGCAGCCTCTGAAAATGATGCTTGCATCCAATGACTTCAATGCGGCAACGTCACCCAATAGGTTCTCTCGGTCATTTTGAAACTGCATGGGCTTGACGGTCAGGCCTGATCAGCTCTTCGACGACGATCTCAGGCGAACCGAGAGTGACCGCATGCATTCACAGACCGCGCGCAGGCGGTTGACGCATCTCCCAAAATGGGAGAAACTAAAATTAATGGGGGTCATTGGGGTCTCCTCGTTTTCAGTGC
>DDRS01000020.1 GCA_002343685.1 Thiobacillus denitrificans
GCGCCCCTTACCTTAAACGTTAGCTGTCTCAAATGACTCAGCGTGTGCCCTGCTCTCGATGTGGTGAGCTAATTCTCCCCGATACCGCTGCCAAGAACGCGGGGCTTTGCATGCCCTGTAAAGGTGGCTACCGGGAACGGATTGAGGAAGGAAAACGACAGCGACAGCGTGAGCGCCAGTATGAGCAGAGCGCCGAACGAAAATACTGGCTTGATCTTGTCCATCGTATCTTCAATACGCCAGAGGGTTTCACTGGACTTGGCCAGCCAGAGAAGACTTATTACGCCGTGTCCTGTCTCATCGGCGAGGTATACAACGGCGGCTTTGATCAGTTTTTCTCCAATAGCAGTGGCGACTTGTATGGGCTCGCGCTTGATGGATTGTTCGAACTGGAGGCGGAGAAATCAGCTGCATTGTTGGTTCAGGCAAAGGAAGTTCTATTTGGCGACGGGCTGGTTCCACTCGATCGATCCAAACGACTTGATCTGATGCCCACAGTGGGGAATGACTCGCACCCTGCATGGGATCAGCTCGATGCACTTGATAAGGCGTTCTATAGTGATCCGGATCAGTTATCAGAGAGGTGCAAGGCGTATGCGATCGAGCATCACCTATACTCCGACAGCTAACACTGCGCTCCAAGGGACAGGCCAAAAGCTGCGCTTTTGCCCTGCCCCTGAGCTTGAACGTTGATCCGCGTCGACCGGTCACAAGCCAGTAGCGGCCGTATTTGCCGTGCTGAGCAAAAGGCCGCTTTGGCCGAAAAGCGGATAGCGCCTGATCCGGATTTCCCAGTTTGCCAGTATCAACCTAGACCTGTTGGTGTCGAGCGAAACACTACTTCGCCCGCAGCGCGCTCCAGCCCTTCGCCTTCATGCACAGCAACAGCCCCCGCGTGGCCGTCTGGGTTTGCTGGGTCTGCACCGGACGATGCGCCTCGCCCAATTGCGCCACACATGCGTTGGTATCGGCTTCGAGGCCGTTGGCGCCGCTGCCGGCTTTCCACCACGAGCTCACCTTGAAGGTATCCAGCATGTCGGGCTTGCGTGTCGCGGCGGGCCTATCGGCGTGCTGCTCGCTAGGCGCGGCGCTCGTCGCGTTTTCGATCCGTATATTGCTGGGGATGACGGAGGCCTCGATGACGGGGTCGACGTCCATGGGCTCCATCCTGCCCAAATTCTGAACGGTCCAGCCACTGTCGGCCATGCACTTCTGGTACGCGGCGTCGTCGCCTTGTTTCCGACAGGTTTTCTTGGTGGCTTCCAGGTCGCCCGACGTGGCGCCGCGCTTGTAGGCGAACTCGCCGCAGCCGCTGAACAGCAAGGCAAGCAGCATCAGGGTGCAGGTGCTACGGAGGGTACGGGTTGGGGCGAAATCGATCATCAATAGTCCTTCTGTAGGCGTCCGCGTCGATCATCCGACACCGCAAAAGGTAGCACCGCTGTCCGCAGTCAGCCATCCGTTCCGTCTACGTAGGATGACGTATCTTCTGCGCCGAAGCCCTGACGTCGAGGACATCCCGGGTGACGCATGTGATGTCGCCGTGGATGTCTGTTCTGGGCAACCAGCCCATCCGACCCACGTTGATGACGATGTCGCCACCCAGAAATACGGAATTCGTCAGGAAACTGCGTTCGATCGCCGGATAACGTCCCCGGGTTTCAGCGCGGCCTGAGTCCTTTTGTCGCGCGGAAAGTGCGGCCCTGTTTCGAGCCTTCCGCAAGCCTGCGCGGCAACCTAAGTCAGATGACGTATTCATCTCCTGCCCGGGAAATCCTACTGTTCGGCCACAGCTTTTTGATTCGCGAGTTGTTCGATGTTTCCCACAATCCAGCAAGGAGTAATTGTCATGCTAAGCAAGAAATCAAGATTTTCCGCTACTGATTCTTGTGGTCGGTCCGGAAATGGCGCGGCTGTGCCATTTCGAAATCAGATTGCGCTTGCCGTAGTTGGCGCATTCATGTTTGCCGCTGCGGGAAGTGCTTTTGCAGAGACGCCCCCTACAAGCAAAGTCAACACAACGCATCTGGCGGTCACCGACAAGGAAGTCATCGTGGGGCAGCTGCATTCGTCGACGGGAACGATGGCGATCTCGGAAACCGGCTCGATCGAGGCGGAGCGTCTGGCGATCGAACAGATCAATGCCGCGGGCGGTGTTCTCGGCCGGAAGATCAAGATCATCGAGGAGGATGGTGCGTCCGACTGGCCGACATTTGCCGAGAAGGCCAAGAAACTCCTGGAAGAAAACCACGTGGCGGCCATCTTCGGCTGCTGGACATCGGCTTCGCGCAAGGCGGTGCTCCCCGTTCTGGAACGCGACAATGGCCTGCTGTACTACCCGACGTTCTATGAAGGCCTGGAGCAGTCCAAGAATGTCGTCTACACGGGGCAGGAAGCGACGCAGCAGGTGTTCGCCGGACTTGACTGGGTTGCGAAGACCAAACATGCCAAGACTTTCTACCTGATCGGTTCGGACTACATCTGGCCGCGCACCACCATGAAGCTGGCCCGCAAGTACATCGAGACCGTACTGCACGGGAAAGTGGTCGGCGAGGAGTATGCCGCCCTGGGCAGCACCGCATTCGGTTCGACCATCAACAAGATTCGTCTGAAGAAACCCGACGTGATCTACGCCGCGGTCGTGGGCGGTTCCAACGTGTCCTGGTTCAAGCAGCTGAAGGCGGCCGGCATCACCGGCAAGACCAACACTCTCCTGACTCTGTCGGTGACCGAGGATGAGGCGAAGGGTATCGGCGGCGAGAACCTGCTCGGTTTCTATTCGGCGATGAAATACTTCCAATCGCTCGATACGCCCCGCAACAAGGAGTTTGTGAAACAGTTCAAGGCGAAGTTCGGTGCGGACGCGCCCATCGGCGATGTGACGCAGGCGGCCTACGAAGGTCCGTGGCTGTGGAAGGCCGCTGTTGAGAAGGCCGGCAGCTTTGACACCGACAAGGTGGTGAAGGCCGAGGAGAGCGGGAAGATTACCTTCGATGCACCGGAAGGGATGGTTTACCTGGAGCCCAACCATCACCTGAGGACCCGTCTGCGGGTTGGCGAATGGCGCGCGGATGGTCAGGCCGACATCGTGTACACCTCCGACTACATCATGCCGAATCCTTTCCCCAAGGGCTATTAATCCAGTGTTGGCCATCCATCGTTCGACGAACGATGGATGGCCCGTTTGCTGAAACATATGACTGACTAGCGTCATTGGAGAGTTTGCATGGACGGTTATTCGCTAACGGATCTGTGGTCAATCCTGGTCATGCAGGGTTTCTCGGGATTGAGCTTGTTCAGCGTGCTGCTGCTGATGGCTCTTGGACTGGCAATCATCTTCGGACAGATGGGCGTCATCAACATGGCCCATGGCGAGTTCATGACGATCGGCGCCTACACGATCTACTTGTGCTCGAAGATCACGGAACAGTATTTCCCGGCGCTGATGCCTTATTACTTCGTGATCGCAATTTTTGCAGCATTCGCAATAGCGTTTGCGATCGGATACCTGGTCGAGTTTTCATTGATCAGGCACTTGTACAAACGTCCTCTGGATACGCTGCTTGCAACTTGGGGCCTGAGCCTGATCATGCAGCAGATATTCAGGTCGACCTTCGGCGCGCGTGAAGTCAGTGCGACCCTACCGGACTGGCTGATGGGGTCCTGGAAACCTACGCCGGACATCGACATTCCGCTCAACGGACTTTTCGTGATGGGTATTTCGATCATCGTAACCATCGCAGTCGTCCTGTTCCTGTACCGCACATCATGGGGACTCAAGGTGCGTGCCACCACACAGAACCGGGTCATGGCCGGTGCGGTTGGCATCAATACCAAGAAAGTTGACCGGATCACGTTTGCGGTCGGATGCGGGATCGCGGGCATCGCGGGCGCCAGTTTCACGACGATCGCGTCCACAGGCCCGACCAGCGGCTCCCTCTATATCGTCGATACCTTCCTGGTCGTGGTGTTCGGCGGCGCGTCAAGCGTGGTCGGCACGGTTCTGTCCGCGTTCTCCATTGCCCAGGCGCAATCGATTCTGACGTTCTTCATGACAGAAGCCATGGGCAAGGTGGTTACCTTGATGGCCATCATCGTCATCCTGATGCTGCGCCCGGAAGGTTTGTTCACCAGCAAGGTAAGAAGATAGGTCGAGTAAGGGAAAAATGATGAACGCTTTCTACAGTAAATGGTTGGGCGGAAAAAGAGGTGCCATTGAGCTCGCAGTGCTGGCTGCGTTCATATTCATCGTCATGCCGCTGTGGCTGGACATTTTTCGCCTCAACATGGTCGGCAAATACCTGACCTACGCCTTTGCCGCCGTGGGCTTGGTCATGGTGTGGGGGTATGGCGGGATATTGAGCCTGGGGCAGGGTATCTTCTTCGGGATCGGCGGCTATTGCATGGCCATGTTCCTGAAACTGGAGGCTTCCGATCTGGCGAGCACGGCCCGTCAGACTACGCCAGGCATCCCGGATTTCATGGACTGGAACCAGGTGACAAGCCTGCCGCTGATATGGGAGCCGTTCCATAGCCTGACATTCACGCTGATTGCAATCCTCGTGCTGCCATCCGTGGTTGCCTATGTGATTGGCGTGGCAATGTTCAAGCGGCGTGTCGGCGGCGTGTATTTCTCGATCATCACGCAGGCCATTGCGGCAATCCTGACGATTCTGGTCGTCGGGCAGCAAGGCATGACCGGCGGCATCAACGGCATTACCGACCTCAAGACGCTGCACGGCTGGAACATCAACACGAATTCAGCGAAATACATCCTGTACTACCTCAACGGCGCCTTGCTGATCGGCGCAATCGTGCTGTGCAAGTTTGTCCTGTCATCCAAACTGGGCCGCCTGCTGCTTGCGATGCGCGACAAGGAGGACCGGGTCAGGTTCTCAGGCTATGACGTGGCCAATTTCAAGATCTTCACGTTCAGCCTGGGCGCGGTAATTTCCGCCATAGGCGGGGCAATGTTTACCCTGCAGGTCGGCTTCATGTCGCCCTCGATCATCGGCATTGTGCCGTCGATCGAAATGGTGATTTTCGCGGCGATCGGCGGGCGCATGTCGCTGGTCGGGGCCGTCTACGGAACCCTGCTGGTGAACTACGGCAAAACGGCGTTCTCGGAATCGTTCCCCTCGCTCTGGCTGTTCCTGATGGGCGCGCTCTTCATCGGCGTCGTCATGGTCTTCCCCAACGGCCTGGCCGGTCTGTACGACACCTATTTGAAAGGACGGCTGGAGAAGGTGATGGCAAAACTCAGGGAAAGAGGCCCGCTCCGGAAGTTGAGCCCAGTTAAGGCGGGAGTCCAGAAATGAGCAACGAACTCGTATTGGCTGTTGAGGATTTGACGGTTTCGTTCGATGGGTTCAAGGCGGTGGACAAGCTGAACCTGTATGTGGAAAAGAACGAGTTGCGCGTCATCATCGGGCCCAATGGCGCCGGAAAAACCACGGTCCTGGATCTCATTTGCGGGAGAACGAAGGCGACCAGCGGCTCCATCAAGTTCAAGGACATCGAACTCACCAAGTACCCGGAATACAAGATCGTGCAGGTGGGGGTCGGCCGGAAATTTCAGACGCCCTCCATCTATGAAAATCTGTCGGTTCTGGAAAACCTGGAAATTTCCTTCCCCCGCGGGCGCGGCGTTTTCGGGTCATTGGTGTTTGCACGTACCCAGGACGTTGTTGACCGGATCATGGAAATCGCCGAGATGATTTTCCTGTCCGACCAGTTGGAAGTGCAGGCCGGGTTGCTCAGCCACGGGCAGAAGCAGTGGCTTGAGATCGGGATGCTGCTGATACAGGACCCGGAGTTGCTGATGCTGGATGAGCCGGTGGCTGGAATGAGCGTGTCCGAGCGTGAAAAGACCGCCGAGCTACTGAACAGGATATCGCAGGGACGATCGGTGATCGTGATTGAGCACGATATGGAATTCGTCAAGCGTATCGCACACAAGGTGACCGTGTTGCATCAGGGCAAGCTGCTGGCGGAAGGGAATATGGATGCGGTGCAAAGCAATCCCAAAGTCATTGAAGTCTATCTCGGGCACTGAGGAAATTCCATGTCAAACAGCATGTTTAGCGTCAACGGGGTCGACTCCGGCTATGGCCAGAGTCATGTGATTCACGATTTGAACCTCGATGTCGGAAAAAAGGAAATCGTTGCGGTGATGGGTCGCAACGGCATGGGCAAGACCACGCTTTTCAAGACATTGATGGGGATCATTCCGGCGACCCGCGGCAGCATTTCCGTGGACGGAAACAAGCTGGACGGTCTTGAATCTCATCAACGCGTTCAGCAGGGCCTGGCGTACGTGCCCCAGGGGCGGATGATCTTTTCCAACATGACCGTTGTCGAGAATATCCAGACCGGACTTCCGCCTTCCGCGCAGGGTGTCGTGCCGGAAGAGTTGTACGCGCTGTTCCCCGTGTTGTTCGACATGCGGGCGCGCAAGGGGGGAAACCTGTCCGGCGGGCAACAGCAGCAATTGGCAATCGCACGGGCGCTGGCCACCAATCCCAAGGTGTTGCTGCTCGACGAGCCGACCGAAGGCATCCAGCCATCCATCATCAAGGACATCGCAAAGAGCCTGAAAGAGATCCGCGACTTGCGCGATCTCACCATCGTGGTGTCCGAGCAGGTACTCAGTTTTACGCTGGATATCGCCGACCGATTTTTCGTCATCGACAAGGGCAAGTTCGTTTACGAGGACAAGCGCGCGAATGTCGACGAAAAGACCATTAGCCGATACCTGTCGATTTAAAGATTGATTTGATCCGAACCAGGCGCTGACCCAATTCCTAACACAAGGAGAAATTTCATGGCTGACACACTCATCAAGGTTGATCTGAACCAGTCCCCGTATGACAACGAGATGATCCACAACCGCTGGCATCCCGATATTCCCATGGCCTGTTGGGTCAATCCGGGCGACGATTTCATCCTCGAGACCTACGACTGGACCGGTGGCTACATCAAGAACAACGACAGCGCCGACGACGTGCGTGACATCGATCTGACGACGGTGCACTACCTGTCGGGTCCGGTCGGCGTGAAAGGTGCCGAACCTGGCGACCTGCTGGTGGTCGACCTGCTGGACATCGGCGCCAAGCAGGACAGCCTGTGGGGCTTCAACGGTTTCTTCAGCAAGAAAAACGGGGGCGGCTTTCTGACCGAGCACTTCCCGCTGGCGCAGAAGTCGATCTGGGACATCGAGGGCATGTTCACGCGCTCGCGCCACGTGCCGGGCGTCAGCTACGCCGGCCTGATCCACCCCGGGCTGATCGGCTGCCTGCCGGACGCGAAAATGCTGGCCGAGTGGAACAAGCGCGAACAGGAATTGATCGATTCCAACCCGACCGGCGGCCTGGCCAACCCGCCCTTCCCGGGCACCGCGCACATGGGCAAGCTGGTGGGCGATGCCAAAGCCAAGGCGGCAGCCGAGGGCGCCCGTACCGTGCCAGGCCGCGAACACGGTGGCAACTGCGACATCAAGGACCTCTCGCGCGGCGCCAAGGTCTATTTTCCGGTCTACGTGGACGGTGCCGGCCTGAGTGTGGGCGATCTGCACTTCAGCCAGGGCGACGGCGAGATCACCTTCTGCGGTGCGATCGAGATGGCCGGCTGGGTGCACATGCGCGTGTCGCTCCTGAAGGGTGGGATGGCGAAGTACGGCATCAAGAACCCGATCTTCAAGCCGAGTCCGATCACCCCGAGCTACAACGACTACCTGATTTTCGAGGGCGTGTCGGTCGACGAGCAGGGCAAGCAACATTATCTGGACGTCAACGTGGCATACCGGCAGGCCTGCCTGAACGCGATCGAATACCTGAAGAAATTCGGCTACTCGGGTGCGCAGGCTTACTCGATCCTGGGTACCGCACCCGTGCAGGGGCACATCAGCGGCGTGGTCGACGTGCCGAATGCCTGCGCCACATTATGGGTGCCGACGCAGATATTCGACTTTGACATCAACCCGAGCGCGGCCGGTCCGGTGAAGTATCTCGACGGCTCAATCGACATGCCGTTGTCGCAGGACAAGGAATAAGGCCATGCCGGTCTATGACTATCACTGCCCCGATTGCGGGACATTCGAGGTGATGCGCCGCATGGATAACCGTGATGCCCCGGCCGTATGCCCCCACTGCGGACTGACGGCGGGGCGGGTGATGCTCGCCACGCCGTCGTTCCCGACCATGGCCAGGGATACGCGGCGCGCCATGGAGACCAACGAACGCGCCCGCCACGAGCCGAAGTCGTCCTCGCAGCATCCGCGCGGCTGCAGCTGCTGCGGGCATAAATCATCGAGTCGCGCCGAGAGCGGTTCGCAGTCGCTTGCGCCGAAGTCGTTCGCCAACAGGCGGCCATGGATGATCAGTCACTAACCACGCGTTCCAGAAAGGATAGAAATGATTCACGGTGATATTTCCAGCAGCAACGACACAGTTGGCGTTGCTGTCGTCAACTACAAGATGCCGCGGCTGCATACCAAGGCCGAGGTGCTGGAGAACGCCCGCGCCATCGCGCGCATGATCGAGGGCATGAAAGTCGGCTTGCCGGGCCTCGATCTGGTGATCTTCCCCGAATACAGCACGCACGGGATCATGTATGACAGCAAAGAGATGTATGAAACCGCTTCGGCCGTGCCGGGCGAGGAGACCGAAATCTTCGCCGAGGCCTGCCGTAACGCCAAGGTGTGGGGCGTGTTCTCGCTGACGGGGGAGCGCCACGAGGAACATCCGAACAAGGCGCCGTACAACACGCTCATCCTGATGAACGACAAGGGCGAGATCGTGCAGAAATACCGCAAGATCATGCCGTGGGTGCCGATCGAGGGCTGGTATCCCGGCAACTGCACCTATGTTTCGGAAGGCCCCAAGGGCCTGAAGGTCAGCCTGATCATTTGCGATGACGGCAACTATCCGGAAATCTGGCGCGATTGCGCGATGAAGGGTGCCGAGCTGATCGTGCGCTGCCAGGGTTACATGTACCCGGCCAAGGAGCAGCAGGTGCTCATGGCGAAGGCCATGGCCTTCGCCAACAACACCTATGTGGCGGTGGCCAACGCCGCCGGTTTTGATGGCGTGTATTCGTATTTCGGGCACTCGGCGGTGATCGGTTTCGACGGCCGCACGCTGGGCGAGTGCGGCGAAGAGGAAATGGGCATCCAGTATGCCGCATTGTCCAAGAGCCTGATCCGCGACTTCCGCAAGAACGCCCAGTCCGAGAATCACCTCTTCAAGCTGCTGCATCGCGGCTACACCGGCCTGATCAATTCCGGCGATGGCGACAAGGGGGTGGCAGCCTGTCCGTATGAATTTTATGAGAAGTGGACGACCGATCCCGAAGGCACGCAAAAGATGGTCGAGCAGTTTACGCGTCCGATGGTCGGGACCGAAGAATGCCCCATTCCGGGGATACCGAACCCCAATACGGTGCGTCACCGTTAGTCCGGTTGGGTGAGCTGTATAGCCGAATCCATCAATTGCGCGGGCCACCCGGGTAGTGGTCCGATGCTTGCTTGTAATGAGTGGGGCAAGGCCGGCTGGTTGGCGAGTTTGGATCTGGAGTTCGGGCGCAGGGCGGATGCCACGATATTGGCGCGCAGGTCCCACCTGGGCCCGCTTCGGGTACAGAAGCCGTTTTATCCCGAAGGTGCCGAGGTGTGCCACACGCTGTTGTTGCACCCTCCGGCAGGTATCGCAGGCGGCGATGCGCTGGAGATCACCGCAACGGCAACAGGTGGTGCCCATGCCCTGCTGACGACCCCGGGTGCCGGGAAGTGGTATCGGAGTGTGGCCCCCTGGGCATCCCAGCGGCTGAACTTCGAAGTGGGTGCGGGAGGCGTGCTGGAATGGCTGCCCCAGGAAACCATCGTTTTCGATGGCGCTTTGGCGAGCATGCAGACGCGAGTTTCGCTTGCTGAAAAAGCCGGCTTCATCGGATGGGAAACCCTGTGTCTTGGGCGTCGTGCATCCGGCGAAAGCTTCTGTTCCGGGGCGATACGCCTGTTGACCCGAATCGAGCGTGAAGGCAAGCCCATATGGCTGGAGCGTGGCTTGCTGGAAGGCGGGTCGAGGCTGCTGCAGTCCGCTGCCGGGTTTGCAGGATATAGCGTGAGCGCGACGCTGCTGGCGACGGGAGAAGGCCTCGACGCTGCAGTTCTGGCGGCCTGCAGACAGCAGAGACCGGCAGAAGACCGGGCGCTCTGCGGGCTGACGCTACTGCCGGACGCGGATGTTCTGGTCGCGCGCTACCTCGGGCACTCCTCCGAAGCTGCCAAGGCCTGGATGATTGCACTATGGCGGCTGTTGAGGCCAGCCATGCTTGGCCGGAAGGCGGTGGAGCCGCGAATTTGGAAGACTTGATGGAGGAAGAATGATAGCGACGTCCCGCGAGAAAGGCAGGCTGCCCATTTTTACTGCCGCCTTGCTTGCCGAAAGGCGCAAGGAGTGTGATACGAGCGCAACTACTTGGGGATGGTTGCGCTTATCTCGGCCGCTGTCATGGAAGGGGCGCGCGACGGCAAAACAAAGCCATGTTATGGCTCGCGGCGGCAGACACCCGATAAGCGCGGGTTAGATGCATGTGAAAGACGACAGCCTGGTTGGCAAGGACAACGCCGTTCAGAACGTATTCAAAGTACGCAGGGATTACAACACCTGGGTCTCCAATGAAACCCTGGAAGATTATGCGCTGCGCTTCACTCCTCGCAGCTATCGCAAGTGGTCGGAATGGCAAGTTGCCAACACGGCTTTCAGTTCCGCCTCTTTCCTGGTGCTGGAGGCGATAGGCGCCACACTTCTGGTCGCTTGCGGTTTTGTCAACGCAGCTCTCGCCATTCTTGCCGCCGGGCTGATCATCTTTCTGGCAAGCCTCCCCCTGAGTCGTTACTCGGCCATTTATGGCCTGGACATGGACCTCCTGACCCGCGGTTCAGGTTTCGGGTATCTGGGTTCCACGATTACCTCGCTGATTTACGCCGCGTTTACTTTTATCTTCTTCGCGCTCGAAGCGGCCATCATGGCCTCAGCGCTGAACCTTGCCTTCCATATTCCGCTTGTATGGGGCTATCTGATCTGTGCCATTGTGGTGATTCCTCTTGTAACGCGAGGGATTACGGCAATCAGCCGGCTGCAGACGCTGACTCAGCCCATCTGGCTGGGCATGCTGTTCCTGCCCTACATCTTTCTGCTGGTGTACCGGCCTCAGGATATGGCGGGGCTGTTCGGCTACAGCGGCCATGGCGGGAGCGGTTTCGATATCCGCCTGTTCAGCGCAGGCGTGACCGTGGCGATGGCAATCATTGCGCAGATGGGTGAACAGGCGGATTACCTCCGCTTCATGCCGGAATGCACCATGCAGAACCGGCGTCGCTGGCTGGTCGGCGTTCTGGTTGGGGGAACGGGATGGCTGTTGCTGAGTGTCGTGAAGATGTTGGGCGGGATCGTGCTGGCATATCTGGCGATCCGGCATGGCGTGCCGGAAGACCTCGCGGTGGATCCGAACCAGATGTATCTTGCGGCCTACAGCAGTTATGTGTTCCCCGACATAGGCTGGGCCGTGGCTGCAACCGCAACATTCGTGATCGTCTCGCAACTGAAGATCAATGTCACCAACGCCTATGCCGGGTCGCTGGCATGGTCGAACTTCTTCTCCCGCCTGACCCACAGTCACCCGGGGCGGGTCGTCTGGGTTGTGTTCAATACGCTGATTGCACTCATGCTCATGGAGCTGGACCTCCTGCAGGTGATGGGGCGGGTGCTGGGCCTGTATTCCAACGTGGCGGTGGCCTGGATGATGTCGGTGGTGGCGGATCTGGTAATAAACAAACCGCTTGGCCTGTCTCCCCGCGGCGTCGAATTCCGCCGTGCCTATCTCTACGATGTCAATCCGGTAGGTTTCGGTGCGATGGGTATCGCATCCGCGCTGTCGATATCGGTTTATCTGGGACTGTTCGGCCAGGGGGTGCAGCCGTTTGCCATCTTCATTTCCCTCGGATTGCCGCTCGTCCTGTCGCCGCTTTTCGCATGGATCACCAGCGGGCGTTATTACATTGCCCGTCAGCCCGGGGCACTCAGTACAACCCCCGGTGCCAGAGTGCATACATGCTGTATCTGCAGTACCGATTTCGAGGCTGAAGACATGTCCACGTGCCCGGCGTACAAGGGCAACATCTGCTCGTTGTGCTGCACGCTGGATGCGCGGTGTCAGGACATGTGCAAACCGCAGAAGGCGCGCCTATCCGAACAATGGACAGGGCTGCTGGGGCAAGTCTTGCCGAGTTCCCTGAGGCCTTACTTGGCGGCCGGACTGGGCCAGTATGTGCTGTTGATGGCCGGATTCATTTCTTTCCTCGGCTTGTCGTTCGGCATGCTGTATTACCAGGAGAGTGTGTCACTGAACGCAGGCAATGCGATGCTGCTGCCTCATTTGCGCGATATTTTCATGCATATCGCGGCAGGACTGCTTCTGATATCGGGCGTGATCGCATGGTGGATGGTCCTTTCCAACAAGAGTCGAAAAGTTGCCCAGGAAGAGGCTAACCATCAGACCCAGCTCCTGCTGCAGGAAATCGATTCCCATCAACGTACGGACCAATTGCTGCAGAGCGCGAGGTTGGCTGCCGATCAGGCCAATCGGGCGAAAAGCCGTTATGTCATGGCTATCAGCCACGAATTGCGTACACCGCTGAACAGCATTCTCGGCTATGCCCAGATACTTGATGGGGACGTTGCCATCCCGGCCAATCGGCGTCAGGCAATCAGCGTGATCCGGAGAAGCGGTGACCACTTGTTGTCCTTGATTGAGGGCACCCTGGACATGGCTCGCATCGAAGGCGGCAAGGTGAGCCTTGTCATCAAGCCCCTGCATTTCCCGGATTTCGTGCAGCAGATCGTTGGTATGTTCGAGCTCCAGGCGCGCAACAAGGGTATCGATTTCCGCTACGAGCTGGCGGCAGAGCTCCCGGAACTGGTTCGCGCGGATGCGGGCAGGTTGCGACAGATCCTGATCAACATCCTGGGCAACGCGGTGAAATTTACAGCCCAGGGTGGGGTGGTCTTTCGCCTCAAATACCAGGGCGAGATCGCGACATTCGAAATTGAGGACACCGGTCCCGGCATTACACAGGAGGAACTGGACAGAATCTTCGAGCCGTTCGTCCGCGGTAGCGCGACACACATCGGTACCACCGGAGGTACTGGCCTGGGACTCACGATTGCCAAGATGCTGACCGATCTGATGGGCGGGGAGCTTACTGTGGAGAGTGGACTGGGTGCGGGCTGTCGCTTCCGGATACGTCTGTTCCTTCCGCATACTCGCCAGTCGGCAACCGTCGAAAGGGGGGAATCCCGTATCCAGTATGTCGGTTATGTAGGTGTGCGCCGTCGCATCCTGATCGTCGACAATGAAAAAAATGACCGGGATTTATTGGTAAACATGCTGGAGCCGCTCGGGTTCAAGTTGGCACAGGCTGCATCCGGCCAAGAGTGCCTGGAGTTGATCCCCCGCTTCAAACCGCATTTGATTTTCATGGATCTGGCCATGCCGGGCATTGACGGCTGGGAGACCATACGGCGAATGCACCAGGATGAAGTGACGGACTGCGAGATCGCGATTATCTCAGCCAATGCCTTTGAAAAAGGACGGGTAAACGATGTGGGCATTGTCAGCGAGAACTTTATTACCAAACCGGTGAACATCAACGATCTGCTGGAATGGATTGGCCGGCATCTGAAGCTGGAATGGATCACGCACGAAGCGTCCCCGGCCGTGGGCGAGATCTCCGTCGTGCCGGCTCAAACGCAATATCCGCACCGTGAATGTCTGCTTGATCTGGACAGGCAGATCGAGCTTGGCTATGTACGGGGAATACATAACAAGCTGGACGAAATAGAGAAGATAGACGGTACGTATGGAGAGTTTGTCGACAATATGCGTCAACTGGCGCAACGGTTCCAGTTTGATTCGATGAAGGTTTTTTTGCGCAAGGGGCTTGCCGAGGATCGCTATGGAGAATCTTGACGACGTAAACGGAGATGTTGTCCTGATCGTGGACGATGTTCCGGAAAATCTCTCGCTGCTCCATGATGCTTTGGACGAGGCCGGCTATACGGTCCTGGTCGCTACGAACGGCGAAACCGCCTTGCAACTGGCTCGGGTTAGTCGGCCCGATGTGATTCTGCTGGACGCGCTGATGCCCGGTATGGACGGTTTTGAAGTGGCCAGTCGCCTGAAGACGGAGTTTTCCACGCAGCATATTCCCATTGTTTTCATGACGGGACTCACTGAGACAGAGCATGTGGTGACCGCCTTTGCCAACGGTGTGGCCGACTACGTCACCAAGCCGATCAAACCCCAGGAGGTGCTGGCACGCATTGCTGCGCATGTGCAAAATGCACGTCAGATAAGGCAGGCTCGTACGGCCCTCGATGCATACGGGCAGGCAACTGTTGTTGTCCGCGAGTTTGATGGCCGGCTGATCTGGCAGACCCCCGGGGCACGCAAGCTGCTACACGAGTATTTCGATATGGATGGCGAGCAGGTGCACCAGTTTATGGCACCCTGGCTGGAAAAGGCCCGACAGGCAAACCTGGCAGGGCGAGACCCCCCAGCGGTGGCTGTTAGAGAGTCCGGGCGGCTGTTGGCCAGCCTACAGTCCCTGGAGGAACAGGGGCATGATGGGGAATGGCTGGTCGTATTATGGGAAGAGAACCACGCCTCCGTGATCGCGGCACTGGTTGCGACCTTTCACCTCACGGTGCGCGAAGCCGAAGTGCTTTACTGGGTGATCTACGGCAAGACCAACCGCGATATCGGAGACATACTGCAGAGCAGCCACAGAACGGTGAACAAGCACCTGGAGCATGTCTTCGAGAAACTGGGTGTGGAGACCCGCACGGCCGCCGCAGCTGTAGCCATGAAGAAGGTGCGTATTCCCATGTCCGGCTAACAGCGTATCGCCCAGCCTGGCCATGCATTCTTCAGTATCGGATTTCAGGCTGCCGGCGCCACTGCCGGCTTTCCACCACGAGCTCACCTTGAAGGTGTCCGTCATCTCGGACGTTATTTTCACGGCTGTCACGGGTTTGGGGGTGCCGGGCGAAGCCAGGACATGACCTTCTGCGCCTGTTCGATCGGCGGGGCTCCCGCCGGATCTTCAATTCTGCAATCGCAGGCATGACGGAGGCCTCCATCACTGGGGGCGGTATCCAGAGGTTCCTTTTGCCCAGGTCCTGAGCGGTCCAGCCGCTTTCGGCCATGCATTTCTCGGACGTAGCTGAGCGGGGTCCTTTTCCCGGCAGGACTGTCTCGCGGCTTCGAGATCGGCCGAATTGGCGCCGCGCCAGTAGAGGAGGCCTCCCTGCAGCGGCTGCACCGGGTTCTGCTCTGGGTGAAGTCGATCGCGAATGCGCCTCATGGACGCTTGCGCGTTCCTCATTCGAACCCGGAAAAGATTGCACCCATTTCCCCTGGCTGGGCACGCGGCCAGCCTACGTAGGATGACTTATTTCATTCCCCTGGCACGGTCGCTAATCTCGCTTCACGTTTGAAACACGAATGGGTTCGGGTGGCTGCAGTGCGATCGGCCACTTCGATTCGGTGGCGATTTTCTAATCAGGAGAGGAATTGAAATGAGTTTTGAATTCAAGAAAAGCCGGCTGGTTACTGCGGTTGCCGCTGGAATGCTGCTGCAGGCGATTAACGCCCAAGCGGGTGGCACGATCACATTTGGCGAAGACAAATCGGTTAGCCTTGGCTTCGGCGTGCGTGGCAGTTTCAGCAGCGTTGAAAATGCAGCGCCCGATGGCACGTCGTATTCGCAGGACTTCAGTCTGGACAGTGCCCGCATCTATCTGTCGGGATCCTTGAACAAGTACATCAAGGGTATGTTCACGACGGAAAAGGATATCGCCGGAGAAGGCTTTCAAGCTGTCGACGCCAACGTCCAATTCGTGCTCACACCCGAGCTGACCATTTGGGCGGGACGTTTTGTGTCGCCCAGCGACCGCGCCAACATGGCAGGCCCTTACTACTCGCTGGGCGGCGGCTACTGGTCGGGTATCGCTTCGCGGTATGGCTACAACGGCGGATACATCGGGCGTGATGACGGTATCGCTGCCGTGGGCAGTTTGCTGGGCGGCAAGCTCGGTTACGCCATTGGCGCGTTTGAAGGGAATACGGAATTCAAGATCGCCCCGGTTACGGTGGGGACACGCACGGGTTCGGATGGCCTGATGTATGCAGGCCGGCTTCAGTACGATTTCTGGGATGCGGAGCCCGGCTACTACGGCACGGGTAACTATCTGGGCACCAAGGATATCCTGGCAATCGGTATCGCAGGACGCACCCAGAAGAATGGTGCCTACTCGACTACCGCGACAGGCGATTACACATCCTACAGCGTTGATTTCCTGCTGGAGAAGAAAGGCGTCGGCCCTGGCGCGCTGTCGGTCGAGGCGGCAGGCTACAACTATGACACGAGCGATGTCTTCCTCAGCGAGCAAGGCAAGGCCTATTCCGCCGGCCTTGGCTACATCTTCGACCAGAAAGTTGGCTGGGGCCAGTTTCAGCCCTTTGCCCGGTATCAGAAATTCAGCCCTGACACCAATATTGATACCAAGAGGTACGACCTAGGCGTCAATTACGTTATCGACGGATACAACGCCCAGGTCAGTGGTTTCTATACAAACACGAAAGTGACCGGGGCGAGTGACGTGAACGCTTTCTACGTCACGGTGCAGGCGCAGTTCTGATTGGTCTGAATGTGCGCAACCCGGTGTTGCGCACATCGCCTTGATCATTGATGCATTTTGTCCCAGTAAGTGGATCTCTTTGTTTCCGATAGGGGTTCAGCATACGAACACGTCGTGGTCTCATCGAGATGATCGATTTTTCGGGCCAGGCAGGCTTGTTGAATCGCCCCAGGCTCGATGGGTGTCATTTGGGTCAAGTGCAGGCTGGTGATCCGGCCTTCTCGGCGAGTTGCCGGTAGGTGTTTGCTTCCGCCTCGACAGGCGGGATAGGGATTGCTGCATGTTCAGGTCAAGAAGGGCGATGGCGCTTCAGTGTGCCCCTGCTGCCCGCCGGCCCCAGATCGAGCCGGCCCTGACCGGATGCGAGACACCGCCCCGCGCATCTGGACCACCTGAAGGAAGGCATTGACATGGAACTGACCCCACGCGAGAAAGACAAGCTGCTGATCTTCACCGCCGGATTGCTGGCCGAGCGGCGCCGTGCGCGCGGCCTCGCGCTCAACTATCCGGAAGCGGTGGCCTTCATCACCGCCGCCATCCTGGAAGGCGCGCGCGACGGCCGCACCGTGGCCGATCTGATGAGCTATGGAACCACGCTGCTCATGCGCGACGAGGTCATGGAAGGCGTGCCGGAAATGATTCCGGAGATCCAGGTGGAAGCGACCTTTCCCGACGGCACCAAGCTCGTCACCGTTCATCATCCCATTGTCTAGGCCCCCACCATGATCCCAGGCGAAATGCACATCGAACCCGGCGAGATCGAACTCAACGCCGGCCGGGCCACGTGCGTGCTGGAAGTGGCCAACACCGGCGATCGCCCCATCCAGATCGGTTCCCACTATCACTTCTACGAGGCCAACGCGGCGCTGGCGTTCGATCGCGAGCAGGCGCGGGGCATGCGGCTGGACATCGCTGCCGGCACCGCGGTGCGCTTCGAGCCGGGGCAGACGCGGACCGTGCAGCTGGTGGCCTACGGCGGCGAGCGCAAGGTCTACGGATTCCAGGCACGCATCATGGGCGCGCTCTGATGCGGCATGACACACGAACACTGAACAAGGAGCGAAACATGAAACGACGCATTCTTCTGCTTGCCGCGCTGCTGTTGCCGGCTGTCGCCCACGCCCACCCGGGCCACGCCGACGCCGGTCTGGCGTCCGGCTTCATGCATCCCTTCAGCGGGCTCGATCATGTGGTGGCCATGCTTGCCGTCGGCGTGTGGGCCGCACGCAATGCCGGGATGAGGCGCTGGCTCGTACCGGCCGCCTTTCTTGCCGGCATGGTGGCCGGCGGCGCGCTCGGTCTTGGCGGCTTCCTGCCGTCGTTCCTCGAATCCGCGGTCACGGCCAGTGCCTTCGCGGCCGCGTTGCTGGTCCTGCTGGCCGTGCGCCTGCCGCTCGGACTGCAGGCGTCTGTCGCGGCTGCGTTCGCCGTCTGGCACGGCATCGCCCATGGGGCGGAACTGCCGGCTGCCGCGGCACCGCTGGATTTTGCCGTGGGCTTCCTTGCCGCCACCAGCGTGCTGCTGGCGCTGGGCTTGGCCCTGGGCAGGATGCTGCAGTGCGGCGAGCGCGGCCGCTGGCTCGGTGCCGGCCTGACCGCACTGGCAGCCTCGCTGTTCTGGGCCTGACGTGTCTAAGTGAGCGAGGGTGAAAGCATGGCTGTGAAAATCTCCCGCCAGGCCTATGCGGAAATGTTCGGCCCCACGGTCGGCGACCGGGTCCGTCTCGCCGACACCGCGCTGTGGATCGAGGTGGAGCAGGATTACACCCTCTACGGCGAGGAAGTGAAATTCGGCGGCGGCAAGGTGATCCGCGACGGCATGGGCCAGAGCCAGCGCGTCTCCGCCGAGGTCGCCGACACGGTGATCACCAATGCGCTGATCGTCGATGCCGTGGCCGGCATCATCAAGGCCGACATCGGCCTCAAGGCCGGGCGCATTGCCGCCATCGGCAAGGCCGGCAATCCGGACGTGCAGTCCGGCGTGACGATCGCGATCGGCGCCGGCACCGAGATCATCGCCGGCGAAGGCATGATCGTCACGGCCGGCGGCATCGACAGCCATATCCATTTCATCTGCCCGCAGCAGATCGAGGAGGCGCTGATGTCCGGCGTCACCACCATGCTGGGCGGCGGCACCGGCCCGGCCACGGGCACCTTCGCCACCACCTGCACGCCGGGGCCGTGGCACATCCATTCGATGCTGCAGGCGGCGGATGCCTTCCCGATGAACCTGGGTTTTCTCGGCAAGGGCAACGTCAGCCAGCCGGAGCCGCTGCGCGAACAGGTCCGCGCCGGCGCCATGGGCCTGAAGCTGCACGAGGACTGGGGCACCACGCCGGCGGCCATCGACAACTGTCTGGCCGTGGCCGACGAAATGGACGTGCAGGTCGCCATCCACACCGACACGCTCAACGAATCGGGCTTCGTCGAGACCACCCTGGACGCCTTCAAGGGCCGCACCATCCACACCTTCCACACCGAAGGCGCCGGCGGCGGTCACGCCCCCGACATCATCAAGGCGGCGAGCATGCCCAACGTGCTGCCGAGCTCCACCAACCCCACCATGCCCTACACGGTGAACACGATCGACGAGCACCTCGACATGCTCATGGTCTGCCACCACCTCGACGCGTCGATCGCCGAGGACATCGCCTTCGCCGAGAGCCGCATCCGCCGCGAGACCATCGCGGCCGAGGACATCCTGCACGACCTCGGCGCCTTCTCCATGATGTCGTCGGACTCGCAGGCGATGGGGCGGGTCGGCGAAGTGATCATCCGCACCTGGCAGGCGGCGCACAAGATGAAGCAGCAGCGCGGCACGCTGAAGGAAGATACGGAACGCAACGACAACTTCCGCGTCAGGCGCTATATCGCCAAGTACACCATCAATCCGGCTATCACCCACGGCATCGGCCATGTGGTGGGCTCGATCGAAGTCGGCAAGCTGGCCGACCTGGTGCTGTGGAAGCCGGCCTTTTTCGGCGTAAAACCCAGTCTCATCGTCAAGGGCGGCATGATTGCGGCCGCCGCCATGGGCGACCCCAACGCCTCGATTCCCACGCCGCAGCCGGTGCACTACCGGCCCATGTTCGGCAGCTTCGCGGGCGGCCTGAAAACGGCCGTGACCTTCGTCTCGCAGGCCGCGCTGGAGAATCCCGAGGTGGCCGCGCTGAACCTTGCCAAGCCGCTGGTGGCGGTGAAAAACACGCGCAGGGTGGGCAAGCGCGACATGGTGCTCAACAACGCCACGCCGGTCATCGACGTCGACCCCGAAACCTACGCCGTGCGCGCAGACGGCGAACTGCTGGTGTGCGAACCGGCGGCCGTGCTGCCGATGGCGCAACGCTATTTCTTGTTTTGATCATGATTCTCATCGAACAACGCGCTCCTGCCGACACCCCAGCCACCGAACGTCTGGTGCTGCCTTTCGAACTGCGCTGCAAGAGCCGACTGCGCACCCGCCTGCAAAGCGGCGAAGAGGCGGGCCTGTTTCTGGAACGCGGTGCGGTGATGCACGCGGGCGACCGTCTGCTTGCCAACGACGGCCGCGTCGTCGAGGTGGTGGCGTCCCCCGAGGCCGTGATGGAAGTGCGTAGCGACGACGCGCTGCTGCTGGCGCGCGTGGCGTATCACTTGGGCAACCGGCACGTGGCAGTGGAATTGCAGCCCGGCCTGGTGCGCTTTGCGCGCGATCATGTGTTGGGCGAGATGGTACGCGGGCTGGGGCTGGACGTCAGCGAGAACGAGGCGCCGTTCGCCCCCGAGCGCGGCGCCTATGGCGGTCACGGCGGCCACGCCCATCCCCACGGCCACAGTGCCGACGGCGAAGGGCGCGGCCCGCGCATCCACGACATGATGCTGATTGGACGTCGATGAGCCCCGCCCTGGTCCGCCTGCTGCATCTGGTGAGCCCGACCTTGCCGGTCGGCGCCTATACGTATTCGCAAGGCCTGGAGTGGGTGGTGGAAACGGGCGCCGTGAAAAACGAAGCCACCGCGCTGGCCTGGATCGACGATTGCCTGCAATCCGGCATCGCGCGTTTTGAAGCGGTCTATCTGGCGCACATGCTGTCAGCCTGGGAAAACGGCGACATGGCCCGATTGGCAGAACTGGATGCCGAATTCGTCGCCAGCCGCGAGAGTGCAGAACTGCGTGCCGAAACCCTGCAAATGGGCTTTTCCCTGGCGCGTTTGCTGACCGACCTGGCAAGCTTTTCGGCGCCGACCAAAATGGGGTTCGGCCAGCCGAGCTTTCCGCTGGCCTGGAGTTGTGCGGCAGCCGCTTGGGCGATTCCCGCTCACGATGCCATCGGCGGCTACCTCTGGGCCTGGGCCGAGAACCAGGTCATGGCCGCGGTGAAAGCCGTCCCGCTCGGCCAGACCGCCGGCCAGCGCATGCTGCTGGCGCTGGGGCAACGCATCCCGGCGCTGGCCGAGGGCGCCGCCGCCAGCTCGATCGAGGACACCCACAATTATCTGCCGGCGTTCGCCATCGCCTGCAGTCGCCACGAAACCCAATACACGAGATTGTTCAGATCATGACCCATCGCACCCAACCCCTGCGCGTCGGCATCGGCGGCCCTGTCGGTTCCGGCAAGACCGCCCTGACCCTGGCCTTGTGCAAGGCATTGCGCGATCGCCATAACATCGCCGTCGTCACCAATGATATCTACACGGAAGAGGACGCGCAGTTCCTGGTGCGCAACGAGGCGCTCGCCCCGGAGCGCATCATGGGCGTGGAAACGGGCGGCTGCCCCCACACCGCCATCCGCGAGGACGCCAGCATCAATCTCGAAGCGGTGGACCGGCTCAACAAGCGCTTTCCCGGTCTCGACGTGATCTTCGTCGAAAGCGGCGGCGATAACCTCGCCGCCACCTTCAGCCCCGAATTGTCCGACCTCACGATCTACGTCATCGACGTCGCCGCCGGCGAGAAGATCCCGCGCAAGGGCGGCCCCGGCATCACCCGTTCCGATCTGCTGGTCATCAACAAGATCGACCTTGCGCCCATGGTCGGCGCCTCGCTGGAGGTGATGGATCAGGACACGAAACGCATGCGCGGCGCGCGGCCGTTCGTTTTTTCCAATCTCAAGACGGAACAGGGCCTGGCGGACATCATTGCCTTCATCGAACGGGAAGGCATGCTGCAGGCGGCCTGACTATTCTTGCCGCACGATATCGACCGAGATCTCCACCGCCGGAATCGCTCCCCTGTTCTCAAGCCAGTGCAGGGTGTTCCTGTCCTCGGGCCAGCCCACGCCCGGCCCATAGTCCGTCGCGACGCCATTCCGATGGTCCGTGATCGTTCCTTGCAGGATGTAGACGGTGCCAGGCCGGTCCTTATGGTCGTGAAGCGGGCCGAAGACGCCGCCAGGCTCGATGGTCACCATGCGCATTCGAAGTTGGCGCCCGGCCATGCCCTCGATCTCCGGACCCAGGTCAACCGTTGAAAGTAACTTCACCGTTACCCCTTTCGTTTCGGGTGCCATCTGTTCATTGCTCATCGTGCGCTCCTCTCTGTAATTCCAAGATCCATCATTCAAGAGACCCATAGGGCCGGATATTGATGAATATAGGGATGGTTATCACGGCGGGTTGTCTCGATGATCTATATCGGTCTTTTCAGTACTCTGTTTCTATATTAAGTATGAAAAAGGGACGGACAAGAGGCAGGGGCCGCTACTGATTGGGGTGTTTAACGAGCGACGATCTGTTGGGCATGGGATCGTGAATGGACCGCTTTCGCCGCATCGACGGTCATTCGATGAACACGCCCGAAGGTTCCTTCCGGGGCGGCATCCGCGATTCCTCAATCCCCAGCCATCAATTCAGTGCCCGGATCGACTGCATCGGCGGCACGCGCGTGATGTGACGCGTGGTGAGCCAGCCGCTCAGCCCGACCAGCAGCGCGCCGGCCACCGGCAGCGCGAGCCATAGCCACGGATGCAGGCGCAGCGGCAGTTCGAACAGGCGCTGGGCGATCAGCGCCATGGCGATTTCGGCGCAGGCGCTGGCGAGCAGGCCGGCCAGCAGACCCAGGGCTAGGAATTCGCTCCACAGGCTTTTGGCCAGGTAGGCGCGCTGGGCGCCCAGGGTGCGCAACAGGACAGCCTCCTGCTGGCGGGCGTCGAGGCTGGCCAGCAGCGTGGCGATGACGACGGCCATGCCGGCGGCGAGCAGGAATCCCAGCAGCAACTGGATGGCGCCGATGATCTGGGCGAACACCGCTTCGAGGTTGGCGATGAGCCGGTCCAGTGCGAGCACGGTGATGCCGGGGAACATCTTGATGAAGCTCGGCAATACGCTGGCCGCATCGGGGGGCACGTAGAGGCTGGCGATGGAACTGGCGGGCAGGGCGTCGAGCTGACCGGGGGCGAAGATGACGAAGAAATTCGGCTGCATCGAGTCCCATTTCACGCTGCGAATGCTGGTGATGCGGGCGGCGAGCGTCTGGTCGCCGATACGGAAACCGAGCCGGTCGCCGAGGGCCAGATGCAGGCGTTCGGCCATACCCGATTCGACCGAGATTTCGGCGACGCGGCGATCGCCGTGCCAGTGTCCGGCGAGTACGGCGTTGTTGGCGGGCAGGGTGGCGGTCCAGGTCAGGTTGAGTTCGCGCCGCAGGCTGTTGGCATCGCGCGCGTCCGGCGGCAGGGTGGACGCGATGGGGACATCATTCTTGGTGGTGAGGCGGCCGCGGACCATGGGATAGAGCGCAGAGGCCTTGAGATGGTGTTGCGACAGGTAGGTGGCGACGGATTGCTGCTGGGCGGGGGCGATGTTGATCAGGAAGTAGTTGGGCGCGTCTGGCGGCAATTGCTGGCGCCAGCCGGCAATGAGATCGCTGCGCACCAGTGCCAGCAGCGCCACGAGAAACAGGGCCAGGGTGAAGGCGCCGAGCTGCAGGGTGCTGTCGAAACGGTGGCGCAGCAACTGGGCGAGTCCGAAACGTACCGGGCCGTGACTCATTTTCTGGACACCGCGGCCGGCTGCCAGCGCCAGGCGCGCCAGCAGGGCCAGCACGACGATCAACCCGACCAGTGCGCCGACGAACACGCCGATCAGCCTGGCGTTGCCCGCATACCAGGCGATCAGCAGCAGCAGCGCCGAGCCACTGATCGCCGCGCTGAGCCACGCGGCGACCGGCAACGGCGGCAGATCGCGCCGCAGCACCCGCAGCGGCGGCACGCGGACGAGGCGCATCAACGCGGGCAGGCTGGCGCCAGCCAATGCCAGCAGGCCGCTGAAGACGGCAGCGCCCACGGGCGCCAGCCCGAGCGACGGCAGGCGGGTGACGGCATCGGGCAGGACCAGCAGCGCCAGCGCCTGCTGCATCAGCGCGCCGATCGCTACGCCGATCAGGCTGCCCAACAGTCCCAGCGTCAGTAATTGGACGGCATACAGCGTACGCAGCTGTGCCGTGGTGGCGCCGAAGCAGCGCAGCAGTGCGGCCTGGTCGTAATGCCGCAGCGCATGGCGATGGGCGGCGATGGCGATGGCGGCCACCGACAGCAGCAGGCTGATCAGCGCGGTGAGCTGGATGTAGCGGTCGGCATTGGCGAAGGCGCCGCGCAGGGTTTCGACGCCTTCGCGCGAGCCGATGAGGCGCTGGGTGCTGTCGAGCCGGGGTTTCAGCGCGGCGCCGAACGCGGCGAGCTGCGCCGGGTCGCCGGCAAACTGGTACAGGTAGGTCACGCGGCTGCCGGGCTGCAGCACGCGGGTTTTCGCGACGTCGTCGGCGCGCATGAAGACGCGCGGCGCGAGGCCGAACACGCCGCCGAGCTGACCCGGTTCCTCGGCCACGATTCCGGCGATGGTGAAGCGGGCTTCGCCGATCTGCACGCTATCGCCCATCTTGGCCGACAACAGCGGCAGCAGGTCGGGGGCGACATAGATCATGCCGGGCGGCGGCTGCGCGGGACGTGCGGTGCCGGTCGCGAAGGGGCGGTCGGCGATGCGCACGCTGCCGCGCAAGGGATAGGCCGCATCGACAGCACGCAGGGTGGCGAGCTGGAAGGCGTCGCCCTTGGCGAGCATGCTGGGAAATTCGAGCGCCTGGCTGCGCGCAAGCGGGCTGGCCGTGCCTGCGCTTTTTGTAACGGCGAGATCGGGCCAGTCTTCGATCGGCCGCGGGCTGGTGACCAGCAGGTCGGCACCGAGGAAGCTGGCACCCTGTTCGCTCATGGCACGCTTCAGGCGGTCGCCGAGAAAACCGGTGGTGCTGACGCTGCCGACGCCGATGATCAGCGCCAGCAGCAACACGCGCCATTCGCCGCTCGCGCGTTCGCGCCGCAGCAGCCACAGGCCGAGCCGGGCGAAGCTCATGCAACGGCCTCTTCGCGCGCGCGGCCCGCGACCAGGTGCAGCCGGCGCTGGCAGCGCGCCGCCAGCGCGTCGTCGTGGGTGACCAGGATGAGCGTGGTATGGGCGGAGGCGTTGAGGTCGAACAGCAGTTCGATGATGCGTGCGCCGGTGTCGGCGTCGAGGTTGCCGGTGGGCTCGTCGGCGAACACGATTTCCGGGTCGGTGGCGAAGGCGCGTGCGATGGCGATGCGCTGTTGTTCGCCGCCGGACAGCTGGCGCGGCGTGTGGGTGGCGCGCGTGGCGAGGCCGACGCGGTCGAGCCAGTGGGCGGCGCGGTCGCGCGCGTCGGGGCGCCCAGCCAGTTCCAGCGGCAACAGCACGTTTTCCAGGGCGGTGAGGGCGGGCAGCAGCTGGAACGACTGGAATACGAAGCCGATGCGGCCCGCGCGCAGGCGGGCACGGGCGTCTTCGTCGAGCGCGTCGAGGCGCTCGCCGAGCAGGAAGATTTCGCCGGCGGAAGGATGATCGAGTCCGGCCAGCAGGCCCAGCAGGGTCGATTTCCCGGAGCCGGATGCGCCGGTGATGGCGAGCGTCTCACCCGCTTTGACGGCGAGTCCGACTTCGCTGAGGATGTCGAGCATGCCGCCGGCGGTCGGTACGCGTTGGGACAGGTCGCGTGCCAGGACGACGGTATCGGGGAACTGCGCGCTGTCGGGTGGCGTCATTGGAATGGATCGGTTCAAGGTGAGTGAATGAATTATCGCGTGTGGTTGCTGTTGTTGCTGTGGATTCCGTGCTGGGCGGCGGCGAATCCCTGCTCCCTGTTGATTGTCGGCGACAGCCTGAGTTCCGGATACGGTCTGGCGAATGGCTCGAGCTGGGCGGACAGGCTCGACAGCCGCCTGAAGAAAGCGGCGCCGGACTGGCGCGTAGTCAACGCCAGCGTGAGCGGCGACACCACGCAGAACGGCCTGCAGCGTCTGCAGCCTGCGCTCGATCGGCATCGCCCGCAAGGCGTGCTGATCGAACTCGGCGGCAACGATGCGTTGCGCGGCACGCCGCCCGGAACAATCCGGCAGAACCTGGTGACGATGATCCGCCAGGCGAAAGCGGCAGGCGCCTGGGTGGCCTTGCTGGAGGCGCCGGTGTTGCCGAATTACGGCAAGCCGTATGCCGATGCGGTGGCCAAGCTGTACGTCGACGTGGCGCGCGAGGAAAAGATCGTCCGCGTGCCGTGTTTTGTCTGCAAGATTGCGGTCGTGCCGGGCATGATGCAGGCCGACGGTATCCACCCGAACGAAAAAGCCCAGGGCGCGATGCTTGATGCCGTGTGGCCGCACATCAAGCCGAAATTGCGCTGCACGGTGAACAAGCCATGAGCGCCGCACGCTGTCCGTGCGGATCGGGACGTCCGCTGGCGGACTGCTGCGGCCGGTTTCATGTTGGCGAGCGGGCACCGGACGCCGAAAGCCTGATGCGTTCGCGCTACAGCGCCTACGTGCTGGGACTGGAGGACTATTTGCGCGCGACCTGGCATCCCGCGACCTGTCCCGTTGCGCTGGGTCTCGACGCGGTGCCGCGCCCGCAATGGCTGGGGCTGACGGTGAAGGCGTATACCCCGCTGGACGAAACCCATGCGACGGTCGAGTTCGTCGCACGCTACAAGCTCAACGGCCGTGCTTTCAAACTACACGAAACCAGCCGCTTCGAGCGGGTGGACGGACGCTGGCTGTACGTCGACGGTGAGATCCGGGAGTGAAACGAACAAGGCCCGCTTGCGCGGGCCTTGTTCTGCTTCTCGTGAAACGGTGGGGTGGATGATGGGACTCGAACCCACGACAACAGGAATCACAATCCTGGACTCTACCAACTGAGCTACATCCACCATTGTTGTCGCCAGCAAGGCTGGCAACGAAACCTTGGCCTGCCCGACAGGAATCGAACCTGTAACCCCCAGCTTAGAAGGCTGGTGCTCTATCCAGTTGAGCTACGGGCAGAGACTCACTTCTCGGGCACTATCACTTACTGTCTGGGGGTGGTCGGGGTGAGAGGATTCGAACCTCCGACATCCTGCTCCCAAAGCAGGCGCGCTACCGGGCTGCGCTACACCCCGAAATCCTATCGGCGTCCGGCATTCCGGGCGCATTTCGGAGAGGCGAGACTATACCTTGGCGAATCGGCCGGGTCAATTTTCGCTTGAGTCGGAGGGGGGGTTTCCGGGAAAATCACCCTTTTGCTTCAGGGTTGTCTTGATGAGCGCACGTATCCTCGACGGCAAGGCCATGGCCGACACCATCCTCGCAGTGGTCCACGACAAGGTGGCCGAACGCGAGGCGCAGGGCAAACGCCGTCCCGGCCTGGCAGTGATCCTGGTCGGCGACGACGCCGCTTCGGCGGTGTACGTGCGCAACAAGAAGCGCGCCTGCGAGCGGGCCGCCGTCAACAGCGTGTCGCACGATCTGCCCAGCGCCACCACCCAGGACCAGCTGCTGGCGCTGATCGACACGCTGAACGCCGACCCGGCCATCGACGGCATCCTGGTGCAACTGCCGCTGCCGGCGCACATCGATGCCGAGACGGTGATCGAGCGCATCCGCCCGGACAAGGACGTCGACGGATTCCATCCCTACAACATCGGCCGGCTGGCGGTGAAGATGCCGACGCTGCGTCCGTCCACGCCGCGCGGCATCATGACGCTGCTGCGTGCCACTGGCGAGGAGTTGCGCGGCAAGAACGCCGTGATGGTCGGCGCCTCCAACATTGTCGGCCGGCCGATGAGCCTGGAGCTGCTACTGGCGGGCTGCACCATCACCGTGTGCCACAGCGCCACCCGTGACCTGGAAAGCTTCGTGCGCTCGGCCGAGGTGCTGGTGGTGGGGGTGGGGCGGCCACGCATGATCCCGGGCGACTGGGTTCGCGAAGGCGCGATCGTGATCGACGTCGGCATCAACCGCCTGCCCGACGGCAAGCTGGTCGGTGACGTCGATTTCGATGCGGCAGTCGAACGTGCCAGCTGGATCACCCCGGTGCCCGGCGGTGTGGGACCGATGACCGTCGCGACCCTGCTGGAAAACACGCTCGAAGCGGCGCTGATGCATAACCCCTGAAGGGGATTAGCCCTGGTGTAGCGCCCTTAAATACGCTACATCGACGAACGGCCGGCCGAGTTCGGCCCCGGCGAGTCGCTGGTTCGGCGCACCGGGTTCGCCGAGATCGGAGAGCACGACGGCCGCGCCGGTGAAATCGTGATCCAGCGTGTAGTCGTTGACCGTCACCAGCGTTTTCAGGCCGGCGCCCAGGCTCGCGCGCAGGCCATTCTCCGAATCCTCGAACGCCAGACAGTCGGCGGCAGCGAGGCCCATTTTCTCCAGCGCGTAGTGATAGATATCGGGCGCGGGTTTCTTCGCCGGCACGATGTCGCCCGCCGCGATCACTTCGAACCAGTCCTGGGTGCCTGCGCCCAGGCTATGTTCCAGCAGTACGGTGACGTTTTCCGGCGTCGTGGTGGTGGCGATCGCCAGGCGCAGGCCGGCGGCGCGCGCCTCGACCAGCAGACGCTTGACGCCGGGGCGCATGGGAATGCCGCCTTGCGCGGCCAGCGCGCTGTAAATACGGGTCTTGGCCTTGTGCAGTTCGGCCACCAGTTCGTCGAAATTATCCGGCTTCCTATAGTCCGGCCGATAGTGGTCGATATAGTGCTTCATCCGCTCCTTGCCGCCGGTGACGGCAAGCAGTTTGCCGTAGAGGGCGACGTCCCAGTGCCAGTCGAGACCGGCGTCGGCAAAGGCTTGATTGAAGGCGGGCCGGTGGCCGTCGCGCTCGGTGTCGGCAAGCGTGCCGTCCACGTCGAAGAGTAGGGCGTGTAGTGTCATATGGGTTGCGGCGCGTAAGCGATTCTGATATTAAGTCAGGTTGGGCTTGGCCCGGATTAGACCGAAATTTTCAAAGAGAACAGAGAACGAGATGGCTGAAACTTTGATGCGCTTCGAGCCTTACAAGGCCAAAAAGGGCGAAGAATACATGAATGCGAAACAGCTCGCGCATTTTCGCAAAATGCTCGAGGCCTGGAAAGCCGAGCTGTCGCAGGATATCGATACCACCCTGCATTCCATGCAGGACGAGCAGACGGTTTTCGCCGACCCCAACGACCGCGCCACCCAGGAATCCGACATGGCGCTGGAACTGCGCAACCGCGACCGGGAGCGTAAGCTGATCAAGAAAATCAACGAGACCATCGCCAAGATCGACGCCGGCGATTACGGCTACTGCGAGTCGTGCGGGGTCGAAATCGGGCTGGAGCGCCTGCAGGCACGCCCGACGGCGACGCTGTGCATCGACTGCAAGACGCTCGAGGAAATCCGCGAGCGCCAGGTCGCCAAATAACCACAAGAAGAAGTGGCGCCAGGTCGCCTGTTCAGGGCGGCCTGACGTGTAGCAGAATAAACCGGCGGCGTCCCGTCGCCCCACCAGACTCACTGCGGAGAGAGCCATGGCAGACATCGACGAATTCGACCGTTATTACAACGGGCTGCTTTACAGTGTGATGCGCTGGGACCAGTTGACGTCGTTCTGGCAAAAGGTGGATACCGGGGCGGGCTGGTATCTCTATGCGGTGGGGCAGGATGTTCCTGCGGAGCCGGCTGCTGCCGACAAGGTGCAGCAGTTCATGCGCGAACTGGATGAATTGCTGCGGCGCGAGCATCACGAGGATTACTGCGCGATTGTCTATGCGGACAACCTGGATGCGCCCAACTTCATCAAGATCTACGATCCCAACCATCTGGGAAGCTCGTGCGGATCGAGCGCAACCAAGTCATCGATCCTTCCAGGCTGGCTGATGAGCCGCACGCCACCGCGGGAACTCGAGATGCGCGGGGTGGTGACCGGCCAGCGCAAACGCTGGTGGCAATCGTTTCTCACCAGTCCGGCATAAAAAAACCGCGCCCGAGAGCGCGGTTTTTTAATCCTTGAAAGATTACTTCGCGGGTGCGGCCGGAGCGGCAGCTTCAGCCTTTTTGGCTTTTTCCGTGTGCTTCTTGGCGTGCTTCTTGTGGGCTTTCTTGGGGGCTGCAGCAGGCTTTTCGGCAGCGGTGGACGCGCCAGGTGCGGCGGGTGCTGCATCGGCAGCCATGGCGGACAGGCTGAAAGCGCCGGCAATCGTAGCGGCAACCAGGGAGGACAGCAGTTTGTTCATGAGTTTCTCCATATGATCAAGTGAAAGATATGCGGCCACTGATTGCGACTGCATGGAGGGCACTATGCGGCACCAGACTTACGTGAAGCTTACGAATCCGGCCTGGTCACGGTTTTTCTCGTGCCCGTCGACCAGGTAGCGCAACGCACTTTGTAGGAAATTGGGTGTAAAGATTTCACCCGTAAATGACGTGGCTGCAGGGCGATGTGATCACGACTCGGCAACCATGGGGATAAAAAAACCGCGCTCTCGGGCGCGGTTTTTCGTGTCCTTGAAGAATTACTTCGCGGACTCGGCCGGAGCGGCTGCGTCCGATTTTTTCTCTTCAGCTTTTTTGGCAGTGTGCTTCTTGACATGCTTCTTGACGTGCTTCTTGGCCTTGGGCGCGGCAGCGGGCTTTTCTGCGGCAGTGGCGCCAGCAGGTGCGGCGGGCGCTGCATCGGCAGCCATGGCGGACAGGCTGAAAGCGCCGGCGATCGTAGCGGCAACCAGGGAGGACAGCAGTTTGTTCATGAGTTTCTCCATATGATCAAGTGAAAGATATGCGGCCACTGATTGCGACTGCATGGAGCACACTATGCGGTGCGATACTTACGTGAACCTTACGAATTCGCCGGATCGGAACATTGTTATTCGCGATAGACTGAAGGCCGGATGGCCTGAGTTTGTGTCAGACTTCAAACATGAAAATCCTGCTCGTGGAAGATGATCCGACCCTGGGTGAGGCCGTCATGCTGGCGGTCCGGCAGGCAGGCTTCGCGGTCGACTGGAGCCGCGATGGGGTGCAGGCCGAGACCGCGCTGAAGACGTATGCCTACGATGCCATGCTGCTCGATCTGGGGCTGCCGCGACGGGAAGGCCTGGAGGTGTTGCGCAATGCGCGCAAACGCGGCGCAACCCTGCCGGTGATGGTCCTCACCGCACGCGATACGGTGGAGGATCGCGTCCGCGGTCTCGATGCGGGCGCGGACGATTATCTGCTGAAACCGTTTGCGCTGGATGAATTGCTGGCGCGGCTGCGCGCCTTGTTGCGGCGGGCGCATGGCGTGGCCGATACCCAGATTCGCATGGGGCGCTTCTGTTTCGACAGCGTGAAGCGGCAGGCCAGCGTCGACGAGACGCCGTTGGTGTTGTCGGCTCGCGAGGTGGAGGTGCTCGAAATTCTGCTGAGCCATGCCGGGCGTGTGACGGCCAAGGAGGCGATCGCGGATCGTCTGACGGGATGGGATGACGGCGTAGGCGACAACGCGGTGGAAGTCTATATCCATCGCCTGCGCCGCAAGCTCGAGGGTTCCGGCGTGGTGATACGCACACTGCGCGGCCTGGGCTATCTGCTGGAAGCCGAGCGTTGAACGGGGAAGGCCAGACAAGCCTGCGGCGGCAGTTGATCGTCCGCATGCTGTCGATGATGCTGCCGCTGTTCATTCTGTTGTGGGTGATCGCCTATTTCTCCAGCCAGTACTTCATCAATGCGGCGTTTGACCGATCGCTGATCCGGCGTACGTTCGCGCTGGCTGACCGGGTCGAGGTCATGCAGGGGCAGGTGCAGGTGGACCTGCCGGTTGCCGCGCGCGAATTGCTGGTGTTCGACCAGGAGGATTTGCTGTTCCACAGCATTACCAATCCGGCCGGACGTGTCATCGACGGCGAGCAGGACATGCCGCAGCTTCCTGGCCATCAGGATATCCGGCCGGGCCAGTTGATCGTCTATGACGGCATCAAGGACGGCGAGAAGGTCAGGGTGGCTGCTTTTGGACTCTCGCTCAAAGGCACGAGTGCGCGTGGGACCGCTCTGGTCCAGGTGGGTGAGACGCTGTCGCACCGTTCGGCCATGGCCGAACGCGCCACGCTGGCGATCGTGATTCCGATGTTGCTGATGACCCTGACTGCGGCGATCGCCATTGCCTATGGCGTGCGGAAGGGGCTCGAGCCGCTGAGCCGGCTGCGCGACCGGCTGTCGGCGCGGCAGGCGTTCGATCTGAGCCCGGTTCCTCTGGGAGAGACGCCCGCCGAGCTGCGCCCGTTTCTGGATGAAATCAATTCGCTGCTGCAGCGGCTGTCCGAAGCGGTGGAGTCGCAATCGCGTTTCGTCGCGGACGCCGCGCATCAGCTTCGCACGCCGATCGCGGGCATCCGTGCGCAAGCCGAGGCGGCGCTGGCCAGCGCGCGGCACGAGGATGCCCAGCATGCGTTGTCGCGTATTGCCCAGTCGACCCAGACCATGGGCGACCTGGTGCAGAAGCTCCTCATTCTGGCGCGTGTCGATGCGGCGGAAAACACCTTGCGCCTGAATCGGCTGGATGGCGTGGACGTGGTGCGGGAAGTTGCGCGGGAGTGGGTTCCGCAGGCCTTGGCCAGCGGGGTGGAGATCGGTTTCGACATGAAGGACAGCGAGGCCTGGGTGATGGGCGATGCGCAATTGCTGCGGGAAATGCTCGCCAACCTGATCGACAATGCCCTGCGGTATGGCGGCACGCGCATCACGCTGACGGTCCGGCGTTCCGAACAGGGCGTGATCTGGCAGGTGGCGGACAACGGGCCGGGTATCCCGGAGTCGCAGCGTGCCGCAGCCTTTTCGCCATTCCATCGGCTGTCGGGCAGCGTGGAGGGTGCCGGACTCGGCCTGACCATCGTCCAGCGAATCGCCCATTTGCATGGCGCACAGGTGAGCCTGGCAACAGGGGCAGAGGGTGTGGGCCTGGTCGTGAACGTCCTGTTTCCTGCGGCACCCGCACAGGCATAAAAAAACCGCGCCCTTGAGCGCGGTTTCTGTAGCGACACAACAGCGTGGTCAGCCTGCCGTTTCCGGCGTTTCGCTGTCGGTGGCGGCCGGTGCGTCCAGCAGTGCCTTCATCGACAGGCGCAGGCGGCCTTTCTCGTCGGCCTCCAGGATCTTCACCTTCACGATCTGGCCTTCCTTCAGGTAGTCGCCGATGGTGTTGACGCGCTCGTGGGCGATCTGCGAGATGTGCAGCAGGCCGTCGCGGCCCGGCAGCACGTTGACGATCGCGCCGAAGTCCAGCAGCTTGATGACCGGGCCTTCGTACACCTTGCCGACTTCGACTTCGGCGGTGATTTCCTCGATGCGCTTCTTGGCCAGTTCGCCGGCTTCCATGCTGGTGCAGGCGATCTTCACGCTGCCGTCTTCCTGGATGTCGATCTGGGTGCCGGTTTCCTCGGTCAGCGCGCGGATGACGGCGCCGCCCTTGCCGATGACGTCGCGGATCTTTTCCGGGTTGATCTTCATCGCGATGATGCGCGGGGCGTAGGCCGACATTTCATGCGTCTCGGAGACCGACGACTTCATGATGCCGAGGATGTGCATGCGGCCTTCCTTCGCCTGCGTCAGCGCGGCCTGCATGATCTCCTTGGTGATGCCGGTGATCTTGATGTCCATCTGCAGCGCGGTGACGCCTTTCTCGGTGCCTGCAACCTTGAAGTCCATGTCGCCGAGGTGATCTTCGTCACCGAGGATGTCGGTCAGCACCGCGAAACGGTTGCCTTCCTTGATCAGGCCCATGGCGATGCCGGCGACGTGCGCCTTCAGCGGGGCGCCGGCGTCCATCAGCGAGAGGCAGCCACCGCACACCGAGGCCATCGACGACGAGCCGTTGGATTCGGTGATTTCGGACACCACGCGCATGGTGTAGCCGAACTCTTCCTTGGTCGGCAGCACCGCCAGCAGTGCGCGCTTGGCCAGACGGCCGTGGCCGATCTCGCGGCGCTTGGGCGAGCCGACGCGGCCGGTTTCGCCGGTGGCGTAGGGGGGCATGTTGTAGTGCAGCATGAAGCGGTCGGAGTAGGAGCCTTCCAGCGCGTCGATGGTCTGCTCATCGCGCCCGGTACCGAGCGTGGTGACGACCAGCGCCTGGGTCTCGCCGCGGGTGAACAGGGCGGAACCGTGGGTACGCGGCAGCACGCCGGTGCGGATGGTGATCGGACGCACGGTGCGGGTGTCGCGGCCGTCGATGCGCGGCTGGCCGGACAGGATGCGGTTACGTACGACGCTGGCTTCCAGGCGGTGGAACGCGTCCTTGACGTGGTTGGCAGCGACGGTGTCCATGTCGGCGGTGATCAGTTCGGCGAAGGCCTTGCTGCGGACTTCGTCGACGGCGGTCATGCGCGCCTGCTTCTGCTTGATGTTGTAGGCGGCTTGCAGGCCTTCTTCGGCCAGCGCCTTGAGGCGTTCCACCATCGCCGTGTCTTCGGCGAGCGGCTGCCAGTCCCAGGCGTCGGCGCCGGCTTCGTCGGCCAGCTCGTTGATCGCGTTGATCGCGGCCTGCATCTGGGTATGGCCGAACACGACTGCGCCCAGCATGATGTCTTCGGGCAGTTCCATGGCTTCGGACTCGACCATCAGCACGGCGGTCTCGGTGCCGGCGACGACCAGGTCGAGCGCCGAGTTCTTCAACTCGGAGTTGGTCGGGTTGAGCACGTATTCGCCGTTGATGAAGCCGACGCGCGCCGCGCCCACCGGGCCGTCGAACGGCAGGCCGGACAGGGACAGCGCGGCGGAGGCGCCGATCAGCGCGGGAATGTCGGCGCTGACTTCGGGATTGGACGACATCACGGTGGCGATGATCTGCACTTCATTGAAGAAGCCTTCGGGGAAGAGCGGGCGGATCGGACGATCGATCAGGCGCGAGATCAGCGTTTCGCCTTCGGACGGACGGCTTTCGCGCTTGAGGAAGCCGCCGGGGATGCGGCCGGCGGCGTAGGTTTTTTCCTGGTAATCGACGGTCAGCGGAAAGAAATCCTGGCCAGGCTTGACTTCGTTCTTGGCGACGACGGTGACCAGTACCACGGTGTCGTCAACGTTGACGATGACGGCACCGGAGGCCTGGCGAGCGATTTCGCCGGTTTCCAGCGTGACCTGGTGGCGGCCGTAGGTGAAAGTTTTCTTGATAGCGCTCACACGAGTTCCTTTCAAAGCAAAAACGCCCCGCAGAAGCGGGGCGTGCGAAATTCAGGGGGCAATACGCCCCATCCACTGTGCCGGTGCAGCAGGGTGCCGGATCATCACAGTGGCTCTGCAGGGATTACTTGCGCAGACCGAGGCGATCGATCAGGGTCTTGTAGCCTTCGAGGTTGGTGCGCTTCAGGTAGTCGAGCAGCTTGCGGCGGCGGCTCACCATCTTCAGCAGACCACGACGCGAGTGGTGATCCTTTATGTTGGCCTTGAAATGGCCGGTCAGGTCGTTGATGCGAGCCGTCAGCAGGGCAACCTGCACTTCGGGCGAACCGGTGTCGGCGGCGGCGCGTTGGTAATCTTGGACGATTTGCGCTTTTTGCGCGGTATTCACAGCCATGGTGTACTCCTTTGAAATCGCGTGGCCTGCGGCTGAGCGGGACACGTTCGGGGGAAACCGCGTATTTTACGTGGAAAGAGGCGTGCAACTCAAGTCTGTTGGGTGGCGATCAGACGTCGCGGCACCAGCTGGCCATTGTTGGCGTCGGCGAGGCCGAGGAAGGCGTGCGGCGGCGCATACACGCGCATGAGCCCCGCACGTGCGTCCGGGTGCAGGACGCTGCGTCCCTGGCACAAGCTCAAGGCGCCGGCGGCATCGAGCTGGACAGCAGGCAGGTGCATCACCAGGCAGTCTGCGCGTAACAACAGGGCGTGGCGCTGGCTGGCGTCGAGCGCGTCCAGATTCGTCAGTGCGTGGGCCTGATCCAGACTGAACCCGCCGGCTGCGGTGCGCGTCAGCGCGGTGAGGTGGGCGCCGCATCCCAATGCGGCGCCGATATCCTGCGCCAGGGTGCGGATATAGGTCCCGGCCGTGCATTGCACATCCAGCACCACGTGCGGCGGGGCGCATTCAATCATCTCCAGCGCACGGATCGTGACCTTGCGCGGCGGGCGTTCGATTTCGATCCCGGCACGAGCATATTCGTAAAGCGGGCGTCCCCGATGCTTGAGCGCCGAGTGCATGGGCGGGATCTGCTCGATCTCGCCCAGGAAGCGCGGCAGCACTGCGGCAATGTCGTCACGGCTGACCGTCACCTCGCGGGTGTCGAGCACCTCGCCTTCCGGATCGCCGGTCGTGGTGGTGACGCCGAGTTGCAGCACGGCGCGATAGCGCTTGTCGGCGTCGAGCAGGTAGGCGGAAAACTTGGTGGCTTCACCGAAACACAGCGGCAGCAGGCCGTCGGCGAAGGGGTCGAGGGTGCCGGTGTGTCCCGCCTTTTTGGCGTTGAGCAGCCACTTGGCTTTTTGCAGCGCGGCGTTGGAGGTAATGCCGACCGGCTTGTTCAGCAGCAGCACGCCATCGACGATCTGGCGGGCGGGTTTCACTCGTCTTTCGGGTGTTTGGCGTCTTCGGCGACGGCCGATTCGATCAGTTGGGTGAGTTCGATGCCGCGTTCGACCGAGCGGTCGTACACGAAGGTCAGCTTGGGCACCACGCGCAGCTGCATGCGGTGCGACAGCTGCGACCGCAGGAAGCCGCTGGCGCGCTGCAGTCCCTCCAGGCAGGCGTCATGCTCGGCCTGGCCGCCCAGCGTGGTGAAGTAGACCTTGGCGAACTCCATGTCGCGGTTGACCTCCACCTCGGTGATGGTCAGCATGCCGACGCGCGGATCCTTCACTTCCTGCCGGATCAACTCCGGCAGTTCGCGCTGGATCTGGTCGGCGACTCTGCGTGCCCTCGGGAAATCCTTCGGCATTACAGCGAGCGCGCCACTTCCACCACTTCAAACACTTCGAGGATGTCGCCTTCCTGGATGTCGTTGAAGTTCTTCAGCGAGAGGCCGCATTCGAAGTTGGCCTTGACTTCCTTGACGTCGTCCTTGAAACGCTTGAGCGAATCGAGTTCGCCCTGGTGGATCACGACGTTGTTGCGCAGCACGCGCACGCCGGCGTTGCGCTTGATCATGCCATCCGTCACATAACAGCCGGCAATGGTGCCGACCTTGGAGATGACGAATACTTGGCGGACTTCCACCGTGCCGATGACCGATTCCTTCTTCTCGGGCGCCAGCATGCCGGACAGCGCAGCTTTCACCTCATCCACGGCTTCGTAGATGATGTTGTAGTAGCGGATGTCCACGCCGCTGGATTCGGCCAGCTTGCGTGCCGTTGCGTCGGCGCGCACGTTGAAGCCGATCAGCACCGCCTTGGAGGCGAGCGCGAGGTTGACGTCGGATTCGGTGATGGCGCCGACGCCGCTGTGGATGATGTTGACCTTGACCTCGTCGGTCGACAGCTTGCCCAGCGCATGCGCCAGACCTTCGTAGGAACCTTGGGTGTCGGACTTGAGAATGATGGGCAGATGCTGCACTTCGCCCTGGCCCATCTGCTCGAACATCGATTCCAGCTTGGCGGCCTGCTTTTTCGCCAGCTGTACGTCGCGGAACTTGCCTTGACGGAACAGCGCGATTTCGCGCGCCTTGCGTTCGTCCGGCAGCACCATCATGTCCTCGCCTGCTTGCGGCACATCGGACAGGCCCTGGATTTCCACCGGGATCGACGGACCGGCTTCGGTTACCGTCTTGCCGGCTTCGTCCAGCATGGCGCGGACACGACCGAATACCTGGCCGGCCAGCACCATGTCGCCGCGGCGCAGCGTGCCGGACTGCACCAGCAGGGTGGCGACCGGGCCCTTGCCCTTGTCCAGGCGTGCTTCGATGACGAGGCCTTTGGCGGGACCATCGGAGGCTGCCTGCAGTTCCAGCACTTCGGCCTGCAACAGGATGGCGTCGAGCAGGCCGTCGATGTTGGTATTGGCCTTGGCCGACACCTCGACGAACTGGGTGTCGCCACCCCATTCCTCGGGGGTGACGCCCTGTGCGACGAGTTCCTGGCGGATGCGCTCCGGGTTGGCCTCCGGCTTGTCGATCTTGTTCACCGCCACCACCAGCGGCACATTGGCGGCCTTGGCGTGGTGGATCGCTTCGATGGTTTGCGGCATGACGCCGTCGTCCGCCGCCACCACCAGCACCACGATGTCAGTCGCTTTCGCGCCGCGTGCCCGCATGGCGGTAAACGCTTCGTGGCCCGGGGTGTCGAGGAAGGTGATGACGCCTTTTTCGGTTTCGACGTGATAAGCGCCGATATGCTGGGTGATGCCGCCGGCTTCGCCGCTCGCCACGCGAGTGCGGCGAATGGTGTCGAGCAGCGAGGTCTTGCCGTGGTCGACGTGGCCCATCACCGTGACGACCGGCGGGCGGGCGTGCATTTCCACCTCGCTCGCCTCGCCCGTGTCGATCAGGAAGGCTTCCGGCGTATCAAGCGCGGCCGGCTTGCCGATGTGGCCCATTTCCTCGACTACGATGATGGCCGTTTCCTGGTCGAGCACCTGGTTGATGGTGACCATGCTGCCAAGTTTCATCAGGGCCTTGATGACCTCGGCGGCCTTCACCGACATTTTGTGGGCCAGTTCGGCGACGGTAATGGTTTCGGGCACCAGAACCTCGCGCACGATCGGCTCGGTCGGCGCAACGAAGGTGGTTTCTTCGTGGCCGGACTTGGACTTGCCCTTGCGGCCGCGCCAGCCTGCGTCAGGTGCAGCACCACCGCGGGTCTTGAGACCCCCCTTGCGGCGTGCGGCTTCGTCCTTCCAGGTACCCCCGGCTTTCTTGTCCGGACCCTTGGCGCCTTTGGTTGCGCTGGGTTTGTCCGGTTTGTGCAGTGTTTTTTCCGTCGGTGCAGCGGGTGCAGCAGGCGCAGCGGCTTTCTGGGCCTCCGCCAGCTTGGCGGCCTCGCGGGCGGCTTCTGCCTGCTTGCGCAGGGTTTCGCGTTCGGCGCGGGCCCGCGCATCCGCAGCCTGGCGTTCCTGCAGCGCCTGATGGCGGCGCGTCTCTTCTTCACGCGCCTTGACTTCGGCTTCGTTGAGGATCGAGGCCTTCTTGATGCGAGTGGTTTTTTTCACCACTGGTGCAGGCTCTGCGGTGGTCTCGACGGCCGCAGGCGGCACGGCTTCGGCGACGACCGGCTCGGGGGCGGCAGCGGGCTCGACAGCAACAGGCTCAGCCTCGACGGCCGCAGGCGGCGTGGCTTCAACGACCGGCTCGGGGGCAGGGGCTTCGACCTTGCGCTCCGCCACAGGCTGGGCCGGCACCTCGACCTGCGGAACAGGCGGGGTTTCGGCGGCCGGCTCGGCGGCCGGCTGGGCTTCAGCTGCCAGTGCAGCGGCATCGCGCTTGACGTAGGTGCGCGACTTGCGCGTTTCCACCGTGATGGTGCGCGATTTGCCGGTACTGTCGGTCTTGCGGATTTCACCGGTTTGCTTGCGCGTGATGGTGATCTTGGTCTTGCCGGTCTCGGTCCCGCCACCATGCATCTTGCGCAGGTAGTCGAGCAGATGTGCCTTGTCAGCCTCGGTGACAGAGTCGATCACATCGTTTTTATTGACGCCCGCCGCTTTCAGCTGTTCCAACAACAGCTGGGGCGGCAGTTTCAGTTCCTGGGCAAATTGTTCAACGTTCATGCAGTCCTCGTGGCGTATCAGCCTTGGGCGAACCAGGGCGCGCGTGCGGCCATGATCAATTGTTTGGCACGTTCGGCATCCATGGCGGCCATTTCGGTCAGCTCATCGACGGCCAGTTCGGCCAGATCCTCGGTGGTGTGGACGCCCTTGCTGGCGAGCGTGCGTGCGGTTTCGGCGTCCATGCCTTCGAGCGACAGCAGGTCGCCTGCAGAAGCCTCGACCTGTTCCTCGCCGACGATGGCCGCGGTCAGCAATGCGTTGCGGGCGCGGTTGCGCAGTTCGTTGACCAGGTCTTCGTCGAAGGCCTCGATCTCGAGCATTTCGTTCAGCGGCACGTAGGCGACTTCCTCCAGCGTGGAGAAGCCTTCGTCGACCAGGATCTGGGCGACTTCCTCGTCCACGTCGAGTTTCTCGATGAAGAGCGCGAGCGTCTTGCCGCTTTCGGCCGACTGTTTTTCGTCCGCCGCTTCACGCGACATGATGTTGAGCTCCCAGCCGGTCAGTTCGGATGCCAGGCGCACGTTCTGGCCGCCGCGGCCGATCGCCATCGCCAACTGCTCCTCGTCCACCACCACGTCCATGCTGTGCTTGTCTTCGTCGACCACGATGGAGCTGACTTCAGCGGGGGCCAGAGCGTTGATCACGTACTGGGCGGGATCAGCCGACCAGTGGATGATGTCGACGCGTTCGCCGGCCAGTTCGTTGGTCACCGAGGTGACGCGCGAACCGCGCAGGCCGATGCAGGTGCCGATCGGGTCGATGCGCGGATCGTGCGAGACGACGGCGATCTTGGCGCGCAGGCCGGGGTCGCGGGCAGCCGCCTTGATCTCGAGCAGGCCTTCCTCGATCTCCGGCACTTCCAGCTCGAACAGCTTCATGATGAATTCGGGCGCGGTGCGCGACAGCACCACCTGCGGCCCGCGAGCGCCGCGGTCGATGCGCAGCAGGTAGGCGCGCACGCGGTCGCCGACGCGCAGGTTCTCGCGCGGGATCATCTGGTCGCGATGCAGGAAGCCTTCGACGCGGCCCGACTCGATGATGGCGTTGCCGCGGTCGATGCGCTTCACCACGCCGTTGACGAGATGTTCCTTGCGGGCCAGGAAGTCGCTGATGATCTGCTCGCGCTCGGCATCGCGGATCTTCTGCAGGATGACCTGTTTGGCAGCCTGGGCGCCGATGCGGCCGAATTCGACGTTTTCCAGCGGCTCTTCGATGTAGTCGCCGATCTCGATGTCGGGAATCTTGTCCTGGGCGTCGATCAGCAGGATCTGGTAGCCCTCGGACTCCAGGTCGGCTTCGGACACGACCTGCCAGCGGCGGAAGGATTCGTAGTCGCCGGTTTCGCGGTCGATCGACACGCGCACGTCGGATTCTTCCTTGAAGCGTTTCTTGGTGGCGGAGGCAAGTGCCTGCTCCAGTGCTTCGAACACCACCTCTTTGTCCACGTTCTTTTCGCGTGCCAGCGCATCGGCCAGCATCAACATTTCACGGCTCATATTCCCTCCAGCCTGCCTTGCCTAAACCATGGGTTTCAGACGGGCAGCATCCACATTTCTCAAGTCAACCGACACTTCCGAGCCGTCGACGATCAATTTCACCAGTTCGCCATCCAGACCGACCAGCTGGCCGCTCAGGCGGCGCCGGTTGTCCATCGGCACCCGCAATTTCAGCGTCACCGACTCGCCGGCGAAGCGCGCATAGTCCTGCGGCTTGACCAGTGGCCGGTCAAGACCGGGGGAGGACACCTCCAGCCTGTCGTAGTCGATATTCTCGACCGTGAACAGGTGGGTCAGGTGATTGCTCACCGCGACGCAGTCGTCGATCGTGATGCCGCCCGGCTTGTCGATGAAAATACGGATCAGCCCGCGCCCGGCGCGCTCCAGCATCACCAGCTCGTAACCGAGTCCGGCAAGTACAGGCTCCAGGCGGGTGGGCAGATCCATCATCGCAAATCCATTGTTGTGCCGCTGTACGACCCGGTCAGGACGTGGCGCAGCACAAATAAAAAATGGGCGAACCGCCCATCGTGTTAATAATAAAGCGCAAAAATTATACCACTCGGGCCGGTGAACTGGAAGGTGGTGCCCGGAACCGGAATCGAACCGGTACGCCATCGCTGGCGAGGGATTTTAAGTCCCTTGTGTCTACCAATTTCACCATCCGGGCAAAGCGGACGGCTGAGCTTGAATCTGGAGGCGCGAGCCGGAGTCGAACCGACCTACACGGATTTGCAATCCGGTGCATAACCGCTTTGCTATCGCGCCGTCGCGGTAAAACGCTTAAACGAAAAGGGGAAAACGTCCGGGCTGTGCCATCTGTTTTCCCCAGAATGCTGGAGCGGGAAACGAGGTTCGAACTCGCGACCTCAACCTTGGCAAGGTTGCGCTCTACCAGCTGAGCTATTCCCGCGTTGAAGGCTGCGCATTATGGTGATTTCGGTTTTTTCTGTCAACACCTCAGGACGAAGATTTTTGCAGGGCGCGTGCGGCCATCACGAGGTAATACGCCATCGATACGAGGGTAAGCAGGGCGGCCACCCAGATCAGCAGCGTGCCGATCTGGGGGATGGGCAGGCCGGCGAGGGGCTTGAAATACAGCAGCAGCACGATGGCGATCATCTGCGCCGCGGTTTTCAGTTTGCCGACGAAAGAGACCGCGACGCTGGCCGACTTGCCTGCCTTGGCCATCCATTCGCGCAGGGCGGAAATGGTGATTTCACGGCCAATGATGATGAGGCCGATCAGCGGCGCCACGCGATCCAGGTCGATCAGCACGATCAGCGCGGCCGCCACCATCAGCTTGTCGGCCACTGGATCGAGGAAGGCACCGAAGGCCGAGGTTTGCCCCAGTTTGCGCGCCAGCCAGCCGTCGAGCCAGTCGGTCAGCGCCGCCACCCCGAAAAATGCTGCCGCCAGCAGGTTGGCATCGGACGGCGACACCCAGCCGTCGGGCAGGTAGAACACGCCCGCCATCAAAGGGATGAACAGAATGCGCAGCCAGGTGAGCAGATTGGGGAGATTGAGCGGCATCAGTGGAGCGCGTTATAAATGGTTTCCGCCAATTCTCGGCTGATACCGTTCACGCTGGCAAGCGCGTCGACGCCGGCGTCGCGTACGCCCTGCAGGCCGCCGAAGTGTTCCAGCAACTGTTTGCGCCGTTTGGGGCCGATGCCTGCGATGTCTTCCAGGGTCGACTGCACGCGCGTTTTTCCGCGTTTGGCACGATGGCCGGTGATGGCGAAGCGATGCGCTTCGTCGCGCACCTGCTGGATCAGGTGGAAGCCGGGGTGATCCTTGGCGAGATGGAGTTCGCGGCCGTCGGCGAAGATCAATGTTTCCAATCCTGGCTTGCGTGCCTCGCCTTTGGCCACGCCGAGCAGCGGCACGTCGTTCAACCCCAGTTCGGCCATGGCCTCGACTGCCATCGCGATCTGCCCCTTGCCGCCGTCGATCAGCAGCAGGTCGGGCAGCACGCCATTCTCTTCCACGCTCTTGTGGAAGCGCTTGATCAGCGCGGCATGCATCGCGGCGTAGTCGTCGCCGGGCGTGATGCCGCTGATGTTGTAGCGCCGGTAGTCGGATTTCTTCAGATCGTCGCCCTCGTAGACGACGCAGGAGGCCACGGTGGCTTCGCCCATGGTGTGCGAGATGTCGAAACACTCGATGCGGTTGAGCGTCGGCAGGTCGAGCGTGTCGCGCAACGCCGCCAGCCGCTGCGACTGGTTGGCGCGATCGGCGCTGCGGCGCTCGGCCGACAGGCGTGCGTTGGCCTGCGCCATGCCGATCCAGACCTTGCGTTCACCGGTGACGCGATGCAGAAGGGTGATTCTTTTGCCGGCCTGTTCGGTGAGCAGCGTTTCCAGTGCATCGGTCTCGATGGCTTCGCTCACCAGGATGCGCGCCGGGATGGGGTGGTCGAGGTAGTGCTGGACGATGAAGGCTTCCAGCGCCTCGGCCGGCGTCGCGCCTTCGCCGTGCTGCGGGAAAAAGCTGCGGTCGCCGAGATGCCGGCCGCCGCGGATCATCGTCAGGTTGACCGCGATCACGCCGCCGGCCCCGGCGACCGCGACCACATCCGCGTCCGCATCGTTGCCGGTGGAGTCGACGAACTGCTTCTCGCGCACGGCGGCGAGCATGCGCAAGCGGTCGCGCAGGAAGGCGGCCGTCTCGAAATCGAGCGCGGCCGCAGCGGCGTTCATCTGCTCGGTAATGTGTTCAGTCAGTGCGCTGGCCTCGCCGTGCAGCAGCTGGGCTGCTTCATGGACGTCGCGCGCATAGGCGTCGGGCGTGATGTGTCCAACGCACGGTGCGGTACAGCGTTTGATCTGATACAGCAGACACGGGCGAGAGCGGTTGGCGAATACCGTGTCCTCGCAAGTACGCAGTTGAAATACCTTCTGCAGCAACTGGATGCTTTCGCGTACCGCGTAGGCATTGGGGTAGGGGCCATACGCCTGGTCGCGCTTTTTGGGTGTGCCGCGGAAATAGGCCAGGCGCGGAAAGCGGTGCCCGGTCAGCAGCAGGTAGGGATAGGACTTGTCGTCGCGGAACAGGATGTTGAAACGCGGCTTCAGCCCCTTGATCAGGTTGTTCTCCAGCAACAGCGCTTCGGCCTCGGTGCGCGTGATCGTGGTGTCGATGTGGTCGACGCTCTTCAGCATCAGCTTGATGCGGGGGCTCTGGTCGCTTTTCTGGAAATAGCTGGAGACGCGCTTCTTCAAGTCCTTCGCCTTGCCGACGTAGAGCACGGCGCCGGCCGCATCGATCATCCGGTAGACGCCGGGCAGGGTGGGCAGCGAAGCGAGGAATTCCTTGGTGACGGCACTCAAGGTCAGAGCCTAATTCGGCAGGAATCATGCCCCGCGCCGGTTGCCTGCGGGATGCAGGGCAAGGCGCGGGGCGTGAAATTTGGTCGTTCCAAATGAACGACTCGCAACGCGGGACATGATTCCTGTCGAGTTAGTCGCTTATTCATCCTCGTCGAGCAGCTTGCCGGCGATTGCCCAGTTCTCGTCCGGCAATTCCTCGAACGCGATATAGGTATACGACGCGGGCTTGCCGGCGTGGCGCTCCAGCGTGGCGGTGATTTCCTCGGCGACTTTCTGCTTCTGCTCGCGGGTGAGGCTGCCGGCGAGCTTGATGGTGACGACAGGCATGGTCAGTCCTTCGCTTGAATCCGGGTGAATACGGCTTCGAACATCTCGGGGGTGAGGCGGCGCGTCTGGGTATTGTAGCGGGAGCAGTGGTAGCTGCTGACCAGCCGCCGGCCATCGGGCAGGTGATAGTCGCTGGCGTGGGCAAACGGGTAGTCCTTGAGCTTCAGTCCTTTCGCGCGCAGCACGGCCTGATGCGCGATCTGGCCCAGCGCCAGGATGCTGGCATGGCCGGGTAGGGCCTCCAGCTCGGCGGCCAGATAGCGGTTGCATTCGCGGATCTCGCCCGGTTCCGGCTTGTTGGCGGGCGGCAGGCATTTCACCGCATTGGTGATGCGACAGCCGGTGAGCGTCAGCCCGTCGTCTGCGGACAGCGATTGCGGTGCGCTGGCGTAGCCGAATTTGTGCAGGGTTTCGTACAAGAGCACGCCGGCGTAGTCGCCGGTGAAGGGCCGCCCGCTGCGGTTGGCGCCGTGCATGCCCGGGGCGAGGCCGACAATGAGCAGACCGGGCGCGGGATCGCCGAAGGCGGGCACCGGGCGGGCATGGTAATCGGGATGGCGGGCGCGCACCTCGTCGAGAAACGTGGCGAGGCGCGGGCAGGCGCGGCAGTCAGGGTCGAAGTGCATCGGAAGCAATAAAAAACGCCCCATGGCGGGGCGTTCATTGTACGCGCGGAGGCTCTCAGCTTTCGATCGGGCCGGCTGCAGTCTGCATGTAGTTCTGCTCGCCCATGCGTTTGATCAGGTCGAGTTGGGTCTCGAGATAATCGATGTGCTCTTCGGTGTCGGACTGGATGCCGACCAGGATTTCTCGCGAAACATAGTCCTTGACCGATTCGCAGTGCGCGATGGCTTCGACGTAGAGCGCGCGGCCGACCAGTTCGAGTTTGAGGTCGCATTCCAGGCATTCGACGACGTTTTCGCCGATCAGCAATTTGTTCAGATCCTGCAGGTTGGGCAGGCCTTCCAGAAAGAGAATGCGCTCGATCAGCTTATCGGCGTGATGCATTTCCTCGATGGACTCTTCGTATTCGTGTTTGCCCAGCGCAATTAGCCCCCAGTTCTTGTACATGCGGGCATGGAGGAAATACTGGTTGATGGCGGTCAGTTCGACCGTGAGTGCCTTGTTCAGGTACTGGATGACTTTCTTGTCGCCTTTCATGGTTCTCTCCTGAGAGTGGGCAAGCCCGTTTAAAGAGCCGTTGGCTGGGCGAATGCTGGCTAATAGGCGAATGGGACGCCTGTCATTCTAGGGGAAAAGCCGTGTGGGACAAGTATGGATCGCGGTCCGTGCGGAGCGGCCGCGGGTAGAGCGGGAATCAGGCAGCTGCGGCGAATGAAGCGTCCGCCGAGCATCCCTGGCATTCGGCGAGGGCTTCCTGGAGCACGTCTTTCGCGCAGCGGGCGCAACGACCACATTGGGTGGACACGCCGAGTTCGTCGCGAAGCTGGCGCATCGTGGTCACGCCACGATGGTGGACCATGCCGCGGATTTCGTGGTCGGTGACACCTTTGCAAAGACAGACGTACATGACGCACCTTCTGGTTTGGAACTCGGTAGCTGAATATTATAGATAATGAGAATGGTTGTCAATAACAAGATGAAGTGGAGTCTCAGTGCAAAAGAACGGCGAGGGAAATCCCCCGCCATCCGTGAATGTCCTGTTCGCCACTGTGTACGGCGAACAGAACCGGGTTACAGCGACTTCGTGCAGAAGTACCAGTCGGTGCACTCGTAGCCTTCGTTCATGCGAGCCTCGGCGGCGTTCACGTCCTGCGGCGGCGGGACGATGACCTTGTCGCCAGGCTGCCAGCCTTCCGGCGTGGCGACCTTGTTGGCGTCCGAGGTCTGCAGCGCCGCGACCAGGCGGAGGAACTCGGGGATCGAGCGGCCGTTGGTCATCGGGTAGTAGACCATCGCGCGCAGCACGCCCTTGGGGTCGATGATGAAGGTGGCGCGTACCGCGGAGGTGTCGCCGGCGCCCGGGTGGATCATGCCGAAGGCCTTGGCGACATCCATCTTCAGGTCTTCGATGATCGGGAAGGGAATCTCGATCCCGAATTTTTCCTTGATGTTGCGTACCCAGGCGACGTGTGAGTAGTAGCTGTCGATCGACAGGCCAAGCAGGTCGCAGTTGAGCTTCTGGAACTCGGGGTAGTGCCGGGCGAAAGCGGTGAACTCGGTGGTGCAGACCGGGGTGAAGTCGGCGGGGTGCGAGAACAGCACCAGCCACTTGCCCTCGTAGTCGGACAGCTTCTTGACGCCGTGGGTGGTGCGCGCCTCGAATTCGGGCGCGCGTTCGTTGATGCGGGGCATGGAGACGATTTCTGACATGACGGTTTCCTTTCGTGAGTGGATGTTTATTAGCAATTGCTAATGAATCGGTACTTTACGGATCGGACGGTTCAATGTGAAACGGATAATTCCCGTGTGCTTGATCGACGCTGTCAATCGCCCAGCGTCGTTTCCGGATGCGCGAACGGCGCGGAATGCGTGCCCCGTATCTTGTAGCCGGTGAGCATGGCGCGCGGCAGGTTGATGCGGGTTTTCCGGCTGACCCACGCCACGCCGGCCACGTGCAGCGCGACGCACGCGAGCAGAACGTCGGAGAGCGTCTCGTGCAGGTCTTCCAGCCATTCCTCGCCCCAGTAGGCGTCGGTTCCCATCAGCCAGCCTGTGACGCCCAGCGCGATGACGAGGCCGAGCATCGCGAACACCATCGTGGCGCCGAGCGGATTGTGTCCGCGCATGGCGACGCCGGGCCGGACGAGGTAGGCCCGGATGCGCGCCGGCGTGGGGAAAAAATCGGAAAAGCGGGCGTAGCGCGAGCCGATCGCACCCCAGACGAGGCGCCCACCCACCAGTCCCAGCGCCGCGTAACCCGCCCAGCGATGCCATGGGCCGCCGCCGTCGAGAATGAACGCGTCGAGCAGTACCAGGACGGCGAGGCTCCAGTGGTGCAGGCGGACAAAGCGGTCCCAGACGTACGCGCGTTCCACGACGTGCCCAGGCATCAGTCGAGATAGGCCTTCACGGGCCGGCCGGAGACGGTGTCCATGTAGATTTCGACGCGCTGACCCTTCTCGTTGTGGCCGTACATCTCGTAGCAATTGCCATCGACCTTGAATTTCTTGATGGTGTAGCCGGCATCCTTCAGTGCAGCCTTGAGGTCTTCCTCCTTCATCCATTTGTCTTTGGGATGGGCTTCGCAGTCGGCTGCGGCGTGCGCCAGAACGGGAACGAGCGCCAGGGCGGCAAGGGTGAATCGCAGACCAGTCATGATGAGAACTCCTTTTCTAAGGTGAATGAAACAGGGGGATTCAGACCGTCGCCCACATCCGCATCAGGTTGTGGTAGCAACTGGTCAAGCGTACGGCAGCATCGGTTTCGCCGTGTTCACCGCGCAGGGCGGCGATGCTTAAGTCCATTTCGTGCAGCAATTCGCGCCGTTGCGGTTCGCGCACCATGCTTTCCAGCCAGGTGAAGCACGCCAGCCGCGCACCGCGCGTCACCGGCTCGACGCGATGCACGCTGTACGAGGGATACAGGATCAGATGGCCCGCCGGCAGTTTGACCGCGCGGCCGCCCATGCCGTCCTCGATGATGAGCTCGCCGCCGTCGTAGTCCGATGGGTTGTTGAGAAAGAGCGTGAACGACATGTCGGTTCGCACATGCTGCGCCGTGGCCGGATGGGTGCGGATGGCGTTGTCCACGTGATTGCCGAAGGCGTTGGCTTCGTCGCCGTAGCGGTTGAACAGCGGCGGATAGATGCGCTTGGGCAGGGCGGCACTGAAGAAGGTGGGGTTCTTCGACAAGGCTTCCAGCACGATGGCGCGCAACTGCTGCGCTACCGGGCTGGTTTCGGGCAGTTGCCGGTTGTTCTTCACCGTGGCGGCTTGACTGCCGGCGGTGACGCGGCCGTCGGTCCAGTCGGCCTGTTTCAGCAGCGCAGTGCAGTGCGCGAGCGTGGCGGCGTCGAGAACGTTGGGTATGTGCAGCAGCATGGTCGGGTCTCCTGTCAGGGATAGGGCGCTGCGCAGGCAACGCCCTATCCCTGCCAATGGTTGGCAGGGAAGGCAGGCTCAGAACTTCAGCTCGCCGGTGAGGATGAAGCGACGCTTCTGACCGGGCACGGTGAACGGACCGTTGTCGTAGATCGAGTCGTAGTACGTCTTGTTGAACAGGTTCTGCACGTTCAGGCGGACGCCCCAGGTTTTCTGGTCATAGGACACCATGGCATCCCAACGCACGTAAGCCGGCGCGGTATTGGGATTGAAGCCGCTGGGCTGGCCGTTGGTGGTGAACTGCGCATTGGCCGAGGTCGACGACGGGTTGTAGCCGTAGCGTTCGCCTTTGGCCTCGGCGCCGCCGCCGACTTTCCAGCCGCCGCCCAGCTTGTAGGTGGACCACAGGTTGAAGGTATAGGGCGGCGTATTGCGCGGCCGTTTGCCGACGAAGCGCGGATCGCCGACGGTGCCGGTGGACTGCTCGGCGACTTCGAGGATGGTGGCGTCCATCAGCGCCAGCCCGGCGAAGACTTCCCAGTTCGGCGTGATGCGGCCGGCCGCTTCGAATTCGATGCCGTCGGTGCGGCGCTTCTTGGTCAGGATGGACGCGGTCGATTCGAGGTCGGTGTTGCGTTCCCAGTTCTTGATCGCACGATAGAGCGCGGTGCGGAAGGAGAGATCGCCGTCGAAGAACATCCACTTCGCGCCGACTTCGTAGACCTGACTGGTCTCGGGCGGCTGCGGTGTGGCGGTCAGCTGGTAGAGGTCGGCCGTCGGGCTGAACGAATCGCTGTAGCCCACGTAGTAGTGCGCTTCCTCGGTGGGTTGGTACGACAAGGCGGCACGATAGCTCCACTCGCCGTATTCCAGGTGCGGCGAGGCGGCACTGGAATAATCGGCATCAAGTTCGTCGCGGCGCACGCCCAGCGTGGCTTTCCAGTCCGGGATGAACTCGACTGTGTCCTGTGCATAGAGAGCGTAGGAATTGCCGGTGAAATTATTCAGCTGTGCGCCTGTATAGGACTCGACGTAAGGAAGGAAGACAGGCGGATTGCCGGCCGTGGTACCGCCCAGATTCTGCAGACCTGAGCGGTGGCTGTTCTCGTGCAGATACTCGACTCCGGTGAGGAATTCGTGCTTCATGCCCAGCGCCTCGAATTTCCGGCTGTAGTCGGATTGGAGCGTGAGCGTTTCGTAGTCCGTCGAGCGCGTCGGCCCAGCGTTAGGACTGGCGCCGTTGAGGCCGGTCGTGCCGGGCGCATCGGTGGCGCTCGGCGTGCGTGCCCAGTAGCTGCGTTCATAGTCGCCGTAGCGGACCGTGGTGCGCAACTGGCTGTCATCGGCGAAGCGGTGCGTCCAGGTGCCCGTGGTGACGTTCACGTCGCTGTTGTCGAAGTTGCGGTCGATGCCCCAGAAATAATCGACCGGGAACGTGGTATTGGGGCGGTGGGTGGCGTTGTCGAACGAGAAGCCGTAGTCCGGCGTGTCGCGGTTGCGCATATACAGGTGCGAGAAGGTGAATTCGTCGTCGGTGTTCATGCCGAGCGCGAGGCTGACCTGCGCACCGCCGCGATTGACATCGGGCTCCGCGCCGCTGGCGGGGTTTTCGCGCCAGCTGCCTTCGTCGCGTTTCATCAGATTTACGCGTACCGCGCTGTGTTCGCCCAGCTGCTTGTTGAGGTCGGCGGTGACTTCGGTGTAGTTGTCGGTGCCCACGCTGCCGGTCAGTTTGTAGACATCGGCAAGCTTGGGCGTCTTGGAGACGAGGTTGATGACGCCGCCGGCCTGGCCGCGGCCGAACAGCATCGAGGCGGAGCCGCGCAGCACGTCGACCTGCTCGAGGAAGAAAGTTTCGCGATTGTATTGCGCGGTGTCGCGGATGCCGTCGAGGTAGACGTCGCCGAAGGTGTAGAAGCCGCGCAGCATCATGTTGTCGCCGGCGCGGCCGCCTTCGGCGGCGTTGAAGGTGAGCCCCGACACGTTGCGCAAGGCATCGCGCAGCGAACCGACATGCTGCTCCTGCATCAGCTGCTGGGTCACGACGGTGATTGCCTGCGGGATGTCCTGCGGGTCCTGCTTGGTCTTGCCGACGCGGGTCTGCGTGCCCTGGTAGCCGTTATTGACCTCCATGGGGTCGGACGTGTCTTCCACCTTGACGGTCGGCAGCGTGGTTTGGGCGGTATTCGCCGGATCCGCAGTCTGCGCCAGTGCGGCGGGGGCCAGCATCATGAAGGCGAGCGAAGCGGCAGCCGGCATGGTGGCTGCGGGTTGCAGGCGCGCCATCAGCTGGCGCAGGATGCCCGAGGGCGGGCGCGGTCGTACGTGGGACATGGTTTGCTCCTGGTCTGAATGATCGACTGGCTGGCGGAGCAAACGCTTGGCTGGCTGGCGGTTGAAAAAAACGGAAGGCGGCAGGCATGGGTCATCCCCAACCCGCTGCGACGGCGAGGTGATACACGATGAAACACGCGAGCCAGGCCAGGCCGAACAGATAGCCGGCCATGACGAGCGGCATTTTCCAGCCGCCGGTTTCGCGCTTGACGGTGGCGAGCGTGGACAGGCACTGCGGCGCGAAGACGAACCAGGTCAGCAGCGACAGCGCAGTGGCGAGGCTCCAGCTGTGCGCGATCAGCGGTGTCAGGGCCTGCGCAGTGTCGTCGCCGCTGGCCGACAGCGCGTAGACGGTGCCGAGCGCGCTGACCGCGACTTCGCGCGCGGCCATGCCGGGAACCAGCGCTACGCTGATCTGCCAGTTGAAGCCGATGGGCTCGAATATCGTGGCAAGGCCGCGACCGAGCGTGCCGGCGAGGCTGTATTCGATCGCCGGGCCGGTCGCGCCGGCGGGTGGCGCGGGAAAGCTGGCGAGGAACCACATGACGACGGTGAGCGCCAGGATGATGCCGCCGACCCGCTTGAGGAAGATGGACGCGCGCTGCCACAGGCCGATGGCGACGTTGCGCGGCGTCGGCCAGTGGTAGGTCGGCAGTTCCATCATCAGCGGTCGCGGCAGGCCGCGGGTGGTGAGGCGCTTGGCCAGCCAGGCAATGCCCATCGCGCTGATCACGCCGGCGACGTAGAGACCGAACAGCACCAGGCCCTGCAACTCGAACATACCCGCGACCTCGCGCTTGGGGATGAAGGCGCCGATCAGCAGCGCATACACCGGCAATCGTGCCGAGCAGGTCATCAACGGCGCGATCATGATCGTGACGAGGCGGTCACGCGGGCTGGCGATGGTGCGCGCGGCCATGATGCCGGGGATCGCGCAGGCGAAGCTCGACAGCAGCGGGATGAACGAGCGGCCCGACAGGCCCACGCTGCCCATCAGGCGGTCGAGCATGAAGGCGGCGCGTGGCAGGTAGCCCGACTCCTCCAGGATCAGGATGAAGAAGAACAGGATGAGGATCTGCGGCAGGAACACCAGCACCCCGCCGGCACCCGCGATGATCCCGTCGACGAGCAGACTGCGCAGCCAGCCGTCCGACAATGCAGCGGTGACGCCATTGGCCACCCATGCGGTGGCCGCCTCGATCCAGCCCATCGGCGCCTCGGCCCAGGCGAACACGGCCTGGAACATCAGGAACAACACCACCATGAGCAGCGCCATGCCGATGACCGGATGCAGCACCACGCGGTCGATCCGGTCGGACAACGTGTGCGGCGCATGCATGTCGAGGCCGAGGCTGACAAGGATGCGCTGCACCGTGTCGTGGTCGGCTTCCACCGTGACGACCGGGGCGTCGGTTTCCGGTACGGGCGAGTGCGCTGCATCGCCGCGCCAGGCCTCGGCCGGCGCATCGAGCAGCGTACGCAGGGCGGTTGCGCCGTCCTTCCTGACCGCGACGGTCTTGACCACGGGCACGCCGAGCTCGAGTGACAGTTTGTCCACATCCACGTGGATGCCGCGCCGCGCCGCCAGGTCGGTCATGTTGAGCGCCACCACGCAGGGCAGGCCGAGGCGTTTCACGGCCAGGACGAGCCGGAGATTGCGCCGTAGGTTGGTGGCGTCGACCACGCAGACGACACGATCCGGGCGTTTTTCGCCACGCGCGCGGCCCATCAGCACGTCGACTGTCACCTGCTCGTCGGGCGAGCGCGGGTTGAGACCGTAGGTGCCCGGCAAGTCGAGCACGCGCAGCGCCTTGCCCGCCGTCGTGAGGTAGCGGCCTTCCTTGCGTTCGACGGTGACACCGGCGTAGTTCGCCACCTTCTGCCGGCTGCCTGTCAGGACGTTGAACAACGCGGTCTTGCCGCAGTTGGGGTTGCCTACCAGGGCGACCAGGGGCCCGCCGCGATGCACATGAACGACGGCGGACGGGGCGTGGTCGCGGCGGACCGAATCGTGGCAGGCGCTCATGCGGCCCCCGTCGCGTTATCCAGCAGCGTGACTTCGATACAGGCGGCCTCGGCGCAGCGCAGGGCGAAAGTGGATGAGCCGACGCGGACTACCAGCGGATCGCCGCCTGGCTGCGCGCGTGCCATCAGCATCACTTTCTCGCCGGGGATGAACCCCAGCTCCTGCAGCCAGTCGTGCCATTCCGGCGCATGCTCGGGCGTGTGGATGCGCTCGATGCGGCAAAGTTGGAAATCGTCCGAACGGTCAAGGGTGAACATGTCTATGGATCCCTGCGGTTCAATGGGCCGCGGTTTTCGGTTCGGTGACGAACCCGAGCTTGCTGAGTCCTGCGCGCGCGGCGTCGGACATGATCTGGGCGACGTTGCGATAGGCGAGATCGCCGTCGGCGCGGATGTGGATTTCCGGCTGCGGGGTCTGTTGTGCGGCGAGGTCCATCTTCGCCTGCCAGGCGGTCGCGTCCACGGGTTCGGCGTTCCAGAATACCGAGCCGTCGGCCTTGATCGACAGGTTGACCGTCTCCGGTTTGTCCTCGTTGGGCTGGCTGGATGCCACGGGCAGGTTGATCTTGACCGCATGCGTCATCAGCGGCGCAGTGATGATGAAGATGACGAGTAGCACCAGCATCACGTCGATCAGCGGAATCATGTTGATTTCCGCGTTGTCGCCGTCGCCGGCGTCGTTGAGCATTCCGCCGAAGGCCATCATGCACTCCTGACGGCCGGGGCGACGTAGACGCGCGGTACGTCGTTGTCGACGCGGGTGTTATTGCGCACGCCGGTGGACATGAAGGCGAACAGGTCGTGCGCGAAGCCGTCCACCTCGGACAGCATCTGGCGCTTGGCGCGATTGAAGAAGTTGTAGGCGAGCACGGCAGGGATGGCGACCGCCAGGCCGAGCGCGGTCATGATCAGCGCCTCGCCCACCGGACCGGCCACCTGGTCGAGGCTGCCCGAGCCGCTCATGCCGATGTTGACCAGCGCGTGGTAGATGCCCCACACCGTGCCGAACAGGCCGACGAAGGGCGCGGACGAGGCGATGGAGGCCAGCATGGTGTGGCCGTATTCCAGGCGCGCGGTGTCCTGGTTGATCGCGCGACGCAGGGCTCGGGTGAGGAATTCGTCTTCCGAACCCGACTCGATCAGGCGGGCGCCGGTCTTGCCGCGGAACTGCTCGGCTGCCTTGAGGCCGTGATGGGTGAGATGCGAGAACGGGTCGTTGATGCCGTTCTTCTGCAGATAGTCGCCCACGGCCGCCAGCCCGGATGCATTCCAGAAGCGTTCCAGGAAAGCCTGCGCGTTTTTCTTCATGCGCCAGTTGGCGATGCTCTTGGAGACGATGAGGTACCAGGTGATCACCGACATCGCCAGCAGGATGGCGAGCAGAAAATGCGCGAGCATGTCGGCCTGGGCGATGAAGTGTGCGAACCCCAGTTGAGCGGGGTGAGTGACGGTTTCCATTGTTTAGCTCCTGAGGGTGAACTGAATCGGCACGATGACCCACGCGGCCACCGGTTTGCCGGCCTGGCGGGCCGGCTCGAATTTCCAGCTGGACAGAACGGTTTTCCGGGCCGATTCGTCGAGCCGCGCATAGCCGCTGCTCTTGACGATTTCCAGTTGCGCGACACTGCCGTCCGGGTTGACCAGGATGTTCAGCCGTACGACGCCTTCTTCGCCGAGTCGCTTCGACAGCGCCGGATAGGGCGGTTTGGGATTGTTCAGATAGTCTGCGGGCCGGGGCGGTATCGGCGGCGGCGGGGGAGCGGGTTTCGGCGCTTCCGCGACAACCGGTGCGGGCGACGGCACGACCTCGGGCACGGGTTCAGGATCGGGTTTGGGCGCTTCGACGACGGGTTGCGGCGCGGGAAGCGGCTTCTCGGCGATCAGCACCGGTGGCGGCGGCAGCGGTTTGACGTGCGGCTTCGGCGGCTGCGGCCTGGGTTCGGGTTTGGGCTGCGGGTCGGGCTCTTTCACCTCGGGCTCGATCAGGCTGACCGTGATCGGCCGCGGCGGCGTGATCGGTTCGGGCGTGTTGGCGACGAACAGCAGTGCTGCCAGCAGGCCGGCATGCGCGAGTGCCACACCGGCAAGCGACGCGCGCGACAACCGGGCCGAATACGGCAGGGCGGCGGCGAAGCGGACTGAGTTTGGCAGATCGGCTTTCACGGCGGAGGGTGTGGTCAACGAGGGCGTCATCCCAGGCAAATCCAGTTCCATTCATGGTCTCGCCGAGCGATCGTCATAACGGGCCGTGTGGTTGTTAGCCGCCCGAAGCACGCTTGGACAAATCAAGTTACAGCGATGTAGTAACAATGCAAAGAATGATAATAATTCGCATTAAATAAGTCAATTGATTCGTTGCGGCCAAATATTCTTTCTCCCACCGCCAGGCGCGAAATCAGGCAGGGGGTGGCGCTCGGCGCCAGCATACGGCCTGAGCGGGTTCTTGCCGCGTGGAGGTCAGGCGGGGCGTTTGCCTGCTCGAAGGACGGGCCCCGTCCTGCCGATATGGGTCTCAATCGGCCTGGCGAACGCGTCACGCGCAAGGCCCATGCCGTTTACCATCCAGACACCGATCCAGGTACGGGTGAACCGCTCGAAGCTGGTTTGGTCATCCCAGGCCAGCCGCAGCGTGAAGGCGTCGCGCCGGTCGCGCGGCTCCACGAAATCATGGGCACGCAAGCCGACGGTATGGGTCAGTGCATCGCGCGCAGCCTGCCAGGCATGGCGGAACGTATCGCGATGGCGCGGCAGCACATGAAAATGATAGGCAATGGCGAGCATCAGACCCCCTTCCTGTGGAATGACGAAGACGATGGAGAGGCGCACCGACAGCCGCCCTTCAAGCCGTGCGCCTGGAGCGGTCTGGAAAACTGTGTAATCCGTCGTTCGGGGTTTGGCGCGGCATGCGTGCGCTGCGTTGCATTTATAGGTGCACGCACAGGCGCGGGTTCTGTGCGTTCGATGTCGAGATCGTCGGCGAGGGTGCGGCAGGCTTCGCGCTCGATGGGGGTAAGGCTGTCGTGCTCGGCGGCACGTTCGAGCAGCAGGCGGGCAGTGGCCTTGTTGCGCGCGCAGGGTTGGCGCAGTACGACCAGCGCGGCGACGAGGAGGGAGGCAACGGGCGAAGGGATCATGGCGAATTCCTCAGGCGGCTGCGACGAAGGACTGGCCGGGCTGCCACTCGCAGGCAGTGAGCTCGCCGCTTTGCAGGGCGTGCAGCAGGCGCAGCGTTTCGCGTGCCGAGCGCCCGACGTTGAGGTCGTTGGCGGCGATGCTCACGACCCGGCCTTCGGGATTGATGATGAAGGTGGCGCGTACCGCCACGCCGCTCTCGGCGAGGACGCCGAAGCCTTGCGCAAGGCTTCGCGAGACGTCGCCTAGCATGGGGAATTTCACCGTGCCGAGCCCGTGCCGCACCCAGGCGCGATGAGTGTGCGCGGAATCGACGCTGGCGCCGAGCAGCACTGCGCCGGACACGTCGAAGTCGTGGCTGAGGTCGGAATAGGCGCGTATTTCCGTCGGGCAGACGAAAGTGAAATCCAGCGGCCAGAAGAACAGCACCAGCCATTTGCCGCGATAGTGCGCGAGCGCAAGGGGTTCGATGCGGCCGTCCGGCAGATAGGCTTCGCAGGTGACGGCGGGGATCGTGTTGCCAATCGAGATCATGTGGGCTCCTTGTCAATCAGTGCAGGATGGGGGGCGTGGGACGCATGGGCGTGGCGGTCGAGACCGCGCGCCATTCGAACGACAGTCGCCGGCAGGCATCGGCCAGGCGGGGGCTGGTTGCACGATCGTGCATCCAGGCGAGATGTTGTTCGATCATGTGCGCGAGCTTTCGGCAGCCGGTTTGCTGGTAGCGATGCATCAGCCATAGCGTGGCGGCGATGACGATTTCGTGGGTGTCGTGCTGCTGCGATGTGTTCATTGCCAGTCTCCTTGCATGTGTGGGGCTGGCTGGCGCGGATGCGCGGGCGGGCGGGATTGGGGTGGCCTCGAGGCCGGCAGGCCGGGCCTGCGAACGGTTTATTTGGTCAGGATCAGCTTGCCGTTTTTGGTGATGCGCAGGCGATAGTGCTCGCCTTTGTGGCTGATCAGGATTTCCTGGCTGCCCTGGAATAAAAAGTCCGCCGGGATGATCCCGGGCGGACAGGTCCGCGTTCCAGGCTCGACCGGAAGACGGATGGAGGAGGAGGGCGCATTCGGCATGGCGTGAGGATCCTGTGCGTCGGGTTTGGGGTTCATTCGGGGAATCGCTAATTCGTGTGTTACGAATAATAACGATTCTCATTTGTATGTCAAGCGCTCACGGGAAGAAACCCGCATAGAAATGAAAAAAGCCCGCGCAGGCGGGCTTGATGGGGACTGTACGGTGCGCCGTTACTACGGCTTATCCAGATACTGATCGGCGCGCCTGGTTGATCAATCAGGTGCAGCTGCGCGGATCAGGGCGCGGTTTTGCCATCGACGCCGACGCGGGACGCCCATTCGCCCCGCATCAGCGGTGCGATGTTCAACACCTCGGGTTGCAGCGTGACGTGTGCGATGCCGTGCTGCTTCGCAAGCATGTCGCGGGCTGCGGCCAGAATGTGCAGCCAGTTGGCAAGATCGCGGATGTCGAGGTGCGCGGACAGGGCGACGGTACCTGACGACAGCGTCCACACGTGCAGGTCGTGCACGCGCTGTACGCCAGGCAGGGCGGCGAGGTCGTGGCCGACGGATTCGAGCTGGATCTGCAGGGGCACGCCTTCCATCAACACGTGTACCACCTCGCGCAGCAGCCGCAAGGCCGAGACCAGAATCAGCACCGCCACCAGCAGGGACAGCAGCGGGTCGATCGGCGTCCAGCCGGTGGTGACGATGACGATGCCGGCGCTGATCGCGGCGACCGAGCCGAGCGCGTCGCCCAGCACGTGCAGCATCGCGGCGCGGCTGTTGAGGGTGTGTTCGCCGCGGCTCAGGATCCATGCGACGAGCAGGTTGATGCCGAGACCGATGACGGCGACGCCGATGACGGTACCGCCGGCGATCGCGTGCGGGGAACTGAAGCGGTCGATGGCCTCGTGCACGATGTAACCGAGCAGGACCAGCATCATCAGGCTGTTGAACAGCGCAGCCAGCACCTCGGCCCGCACCAGGCCGTACGAGTGCCGGATGCTGGGCGGCCGCCGCGCCAGCCAGGCCGCCGCCGCGGCCAGGCCCAGCGCGGACGAGTCGGTGAACATGTGCGCCGCATCGGACAGTAGCGCGAGCGAACCTGACCACCAGCCGGCCAGGGCCTCGACGCCGGTGAACGACAGCGTCAGCAGCAAGGCGACGATCAGCTTGCCGTTGCTTCCTTCATAGGACGTATGCGCATGGGCGTGGTGCGCGCCGTGGCCATGACTGTGGTCATGCGCGCTGTGGGCGTGATTATGAGCGGCCACAGTAATCCGTCGGGTCGACCTGCAGGTTGAGGGTCGCGCTGTCCAGCCCCAGCCCGGCGATGTGGTGCAGCGCATTGGCATAGCGCGCCGACTCGCGCAGCTGGGTCAGGGTCTGCGGGTGCGGGTGGCCGTGCATCCGGGCCAGGCGTGCACGGGACGGAGCGGGCCAGTCGACCTTCAGATTGGCCAGCACGTCGTCGGCCAGATCGGGCCGGTTGCAGACCAGCGCCATGTCGCAGCCGGCTTCCAGCGCCGCCGTCACGCGCTCGACCACGCCGCCGGCCACGACGGCGCCCGCCATGCAGAGATCGTCGCTGAACACGGCGCCGTCGAATTCCAGCTGGTGCCGCAGCAGTTTCTGCAGCCAGACGCGCGAAAACCCGGCCGGCTTGTCGTCGACATTCGGGTAGATCACGTGCGCCGGCATGATCGCGGCCAGTCCGGCCTCGATCATCAGGCGGAACGGCACCAGATCGGCGACGGCAATATCGGCCAGGGTGCGATTGTCGACCGGAACGTCGACGTGCGAATCCGCCACCACGAAGCCGTGCCCCGGAAAATGTTTGCCGCAGGCCGCCATGCCGGCATCCTTCATGCCCAGCATCACGGCCTGGCCCAGCTGGAACACGGCATGCGGATCGGCATGAAAGGCGCGGTCGCCGATGACCGACGAGGCACCGTAATCGAGGTCAAGCACGGGCGCGAAGCTGAAGTCGACGCCGTGTGCGCGCAGTTCGCTCGCCAGCACGAAACCGGTTTCGCGTGCGAGGTGTTTCGCCTGTTGCGGATGGGTATTCCAGATTTCACCGAAGGTGCGCATCGGCGGCAGGCGGGTGAAGCCTTCTCGGAAGCGTTGCACCCGTCCCCCTTCGTGGTCGACGCCGATCAGCAGCGGCGCGGGCTTGAGCGCGTGGATCTCGGCGGTCAGTGCGGCCAGCTGGGCCGGGTCGCGGTAGTTGCGGGAAAACAGGATCACCCCGCCGACCAGCGGGTGGCCCAGGCGGCGGCGGTCGTCGTCGGTCAGTTCGGTACCTGCCACGTCGAGCATCAAGGGGCCCAGCGTCATGTCCACTCCAATAGGAACAGTGTCATGGTGTCTCCAGAATCACAAAAGCCAGGACGAGATCGCTTTCGTCGGACAAGGACACATGATGAGCGCTTATTCCGCGTGCTGCCAGCCACGCATCCAGTTCGGGCGCGCATTGCAGGAAGGGCTTACCCTGCGTGTCGCGCAGCACGGCGATGTTGCGCAGCGTCACCGGCGCACGCAAGCCGGTTCCCGTTGCCTTGGCGAAGGCTTCCTTGGTGGCGAAGCACTTGGCCAGGAAGCGTGCCGGGTCGCGGCTGGCACGATAGCCGGCGTGCTCGGCCGGGGCGAGAATGCGCTCCGCATAGGGCTCGCCGAAGCGGGCCAGCCCATTGCGGATGCGCTCGGCGTCGAGCAGGTCGGTACCGATGCCGTGGATCATGGCGACACCTTCACCGGCAAGCCGGCAGCCCGGATGGCATCCGCGAAGGTGTCGAGCCATGCGGCGGGCAGGGCAGACAGCCGGTCGGCCTGCGGCTGCATCGAGGGGCGCGCGAGGCCATAGAGCAGCACGCCCCGGACGGGAATCCGCTGCAGGCGGATGTGTTCCATTGCGTTCAGGTAGGCCGCCTGTTCGGCGGCGGATGGCGGTGCGCCGTCGCGTGCGAATACGCAGGTCTGCAGCCAGGTCGGACACAGGCGCGCGGTCGTGACCAGGCGTTCGAACTGCTTGTTCGGCGCGATGCGCGTCTGGTTGATGGCGCGCATGCCGCTGGCGGTCGCGCTGTCGAACTTGAACCACACTTCGCCGTTCAGCGCGGCCATTTTCCGCAGGCCATCCTGGACGCGCGGCCGGTCGGCCAGGCTGCCGTTGGTGATCAGCACCAGCTTGATTTTCTCGATCAGGTCGAAGTCCGCCATTACCCGGCCGATGCATTCGATGACCTGCGGAAACTCTCGAGCGCTGGTCGGTTCGCCGTTGCCCGACAACGCGATGTCGTTCAGGCGCCGTGCGCCCTCGGGCACGCGCGTCCGCATGAAATCGCCGCGGAGAATATCGGTGAGCAGCGTGCGCAATTCGTTTTCAAGTTGCGCCAGATCGATATCCGGCGCGGTACCGCGCGTCAGGTTCGGTACCTGGCAATAGACGCAGGCCCAGTTGCATGCGTTGTTGGGGTTGAGATTGATCCCGACCGACACGCCGCCGGCGCGGCGCGAGACGACGGGATAGACGTACGTCATCCCCGCGCTGTCGCGGTCGTGGTTGGTGGAGGTGAGCTGGGCAGACACGTTGCGGGGCGGGAATGTGCGAACGCCCATTCTACTTGAGCCGATGTCGAACCGGGCGCCGATCCGCCGCACGGGAAGATCTGCAAATCAATGCGGCCTGTGGGGTTTCCACATCAGCACGGCGTAGCGTTGCTGGCCCAGCTGCCGGGTTTTCGGGTCATATACGGAGTAGACCAGTTGCCGGGTCTGGTCGGGAGGGCCGAACAGCGTTCGGGCTGCGGCAGGGCAGGCGAGCGCGTCGGTCACGCCGAAACGCAGGGTCCCGCACACGGCAATCCGGTTGCCCGATTCCAGCGCGCGGGCGTCGATCCAGGGAGATTGGGTGAGGTCGGGCCCGGCGAGATCAAACCCATACAGGCCATGCGGATGGTCGGGCGAGTAGAAGCTCAGGATGTAGGGCAGGGGAAACGTCCCGGCTGCGTATTCGATGGGTTCGGCATAGGCTTCGTGGTACAGGCGCGTCGCGTCCTCGGCAATGCGCTGCGGCAGTGCGTAGGCCGGTTGCGCGGGATAGGCGCGGTACTGCCTGTCCCAGAGCGCGGCCGCAACAAGCGTCACCAGGAGATAGATCAGCCCGACCCGATAGATTCGTCGTGCGAGCCATCCATTGTCGAAACGGGCGGGCGTGAGATCGACCAGGGCCCAGCCGAGAAACAGCAGGGCTGGAATCAGCCAGGACGACACAGGACTGATCCCCTGGGCGAGCGCGGCCAGCATGGTCAGTGCGACGCTTATAGACAGGATGCTCAAGCCCAGCCGGGGCGGTCGCGGTGCTTGATCAAGCGGAACGGTGGGAAGTCGAACGAGGCTTGCGCCCCAGGCCAGCAAGGCGACGCTGCTGAACCCCAGCACGCCCACCAGGGCGACACCATAGGCTTTGGCGCCATCCGCTGCGCCGAGCACTTCATGCGCTTCGTGCATGTAATGCAGACTGGGCCAGCCGTGCCGGATGGACCAGGCAATATGCGGCGTGACCAGCAATAGGGCCGTCGCGCTGGCGATGGCCGTGCCCTTGAGCAGCATGGCAAGAGGCGGGCGCAGGGTGAGCAGAATGGCCAGTCCGATCGCCGCGAACAGCACGAGTGCATAGTATTTGGTGAGCAGGGCGGCGGCGGCGAACACACCCGCAAGAACGAACCAGCGGGTGCGGCCTTGCTCGACCGCATGCAGCAGGCTCCAGACGAATCCGGCGATAAAGGGGAGAAGGGCGGTGTTGGCGTTGTACTTGAACCCGCTGTCGGGGCCGAAATGGGTGCCGAGCGTGGTGAGCACCACGGCGACCAGCACCGCATCCCAGCTGAGGAGGCGTTTCATCGCCAGTGCCAGCAGGCCCAGCGCGATGGCCAGATTGGCCTGGTTGAGCAGGTAGTAGGCGCCGTCGCCGACCGGAAACAGCCTGAACCAGGCCGCCGTGATCCAGCCGAATAGCGGCGGATGCTTGTTGGTGCCCCATTGCCATTCCATGCCCCAGGCGTAGTTTTCCACCATGTCGGCGCCGTCCAGGTAATGACGGGTCGCGGCGAAAATGCCCCACCAGACGAGACAAAAGGTCAGGATGTACAGCAGGGTGCGACGGGCTGACGTGTAATTGGGGCGAACGTTCAACAGGGGGACGCCGGGCGGCGCGATCGGGGAGTCGGGCGCAGTATCCGGATCCCGGATTACGATTGGCTTACAGCATCGTCTTCGAACCGGAATTCGAACAGCGCGCCGCCCAGTGCGCTTTTTCCTGCGGTGACGACCGCGCCGTGCTTGCGCGCCACTTCCTGAACGATGGCCAGCCCGAGGCCGCTGCCTTCCGCGGTGCTGCTTTCCGGCGCCCGATGGAAACGTTTGAAGATGAGTGGCAATTCCGCTTCGGGGATGCCTGGCCCGCTGTCGGCCACGGAAAAGGTCGGCGGGAAGGCCTGGACGGATGCGGTGACCGTCCCGCCTTCCGGGGTGAACTTGAGCGCATTCTCCAGCAGGTTCTTCATGGCTTCCTGGATCAGGACGGCGTTGCCCCGCACCGGGATTGCCTGTTCCGTGCCCTCGAAACCGAGATCGATCCGCCGCCGCGCGGCTGCCGCGACAAACTCGGCCGTCACCTCGCGCGCCAGTTCGGACAGGTCGAATAGCGTATGGGTCGCGCTTTCATGCACTTCCGAGTGTGCCAACGCCAGCAGTTGGCGCACCAGATGGGTGAGCCGGGCGGCGGCTTTCTGCAGGCGGTCGTAGGTGGGCTGCGCGCACGGGCAGGTCGTATCCGAGCGGGCCAGTTCGATTTCCGCCATCAGCACGGCGAGCGGGGTCTTGATCTGGTGTGCCGCATCGGCCGTGAAGCGGCGTTGCTCTTCCTGTACCGCCCTGAATCGCATCAGCAGATCGTTGAGGGCGGTGACGACGGGCCGCAGCTCCCGCGGGATGTTGTCGACCGGGATCGCATCGAGGTCCTGGGCTGACCGGTGGGTGATGCGGCGGCGCAGTTCCTCGAGTGGGCGCAGCCCCCTGCTGATGCCGAACCAGACGAGTGGGAGCGAGAAGATGAGGGCGTATGCCTGCGGCACGAGCACGCCGCGGAGCAGGTGGAGGGTCAGCCGGTCGCGCCTGACCGTGGTTTCCGCCACCTGGATTTCGAAGTCCGGAAGTTCGTCCCGCTCGCCTTTCAATACGGCGCGCCTCAATGTCCTGCCGTCCAGAGAAATGGTGTCGAATGTCGCGCGTTCGTCGCCGCTGCTGCCGACCGGTACGCGGACCAGCCGGCGGTCCCCTGCCAGCAGCGTTCCGCTGGCGTCGTAAATAGCGAAATAGCGCTGGTCCCGGGCATCGCGGATGAGCACGCTGAATGACAGGGAGTCCGGGTCGATCTTGCGGTCGGCTTTATAGCTGGTGGAAACGAGTTCCTCTAGATCGTCCGTGATCTCTTCCAGGACGAGGTCGCGTTCCGTTTCCGCAAGATGGGAAGCATTGCGGTAGGTGGTATAGGCGCTGACCGCCAGCAGGACCACCAGCGGGATCAGCAGCCATCCCAGCAGGGCGCGGGTCAGGGTGGGGTCGGTGCGGCGCATTTCAGTCAGCGGGGCCATCGGACGACTCGATCAGATAGCCCAGCCCGCGCACGGTTCGGATGGTGATGCCTGCGGGTTCCAGTTTCTTGCGCAGGCGATGGATATAGACTTCAATTGCGTTCGACCCCACGGTCGCGTCCCAGCTGGAAATGGCGGAGGTCAGCGCTTGCTTGGAGATGACCTTTCCCGCCTTGTGCAGCAGGCTGGACAGGACTTCCCGCTCGCGGCTGGACAGTTCGATTTCTTCGTCGTCCAGAAAAACCTGCCGGCTCACAGTGTCGTAGCGCAGTTTGCCCAACTCCAGGCTGGCCGACGCCGCACCGCCATGATGGCGCCTGACGAGGGCGCGTAGGCGGGCCTGCAATTCCGCGAGGGCGAACGGCTTGGACAGGTAGTCGTCCGCGCCGCTATCCAGCCCCGCCACCCGGTCGGCGATTGCCTCGCGCGCAGTGAGGATCATCACGGGCAGGTGGCTGCCGCGTTTGCGCAGGCGCTTGAGCACGTCCAGTCCGTCCATGCGCGGAAGGCCCAGATCCAGCACCAGGGCATCGTAGGTTTCGCTGCTGAGGGCGAGATCGGCCGCCACGCCGTCGCTGACCCAGTCGACGCTGTAGCCTTCCTGCCGGCATGCGCGCAGGAGCAGATCCGCCAGCGCAGGATCGTCTTCGGTCAGCAGGATGCGCATCGAGACGTGTCGGGAATCGTGTAAGGAGTTTGAAAGGCAGTCAGGCGCATTCTGCATCAACCCATACTGGATGCGAAACCGGAACCGATGCGCCCATACAAGCTTCATTCCCACGATCTTTCCGTTCTGCCCGTTGCGGAATGGAAAACCCTCCCGTCGACGGCCGAGAAGAACATGGCCGATCGACAGCACTTTTCCGTCCAGCCGCGCGACTGGATTCCGGGACTGTCGATCGTCATCCCGTGCTACAACGAAGCGGAGAATCTGAACCGCCTGTTGCCCCGTTTGCAAAGCGTGCTGCAGTCGCTGGTGACGGACTGGGAGGTCATCCTGGTGGACGACGGCAGCCGCGACGCCACGCACGAAGTATTCGCCTTCTGGTCGGCCCAGCCGGGGTTCCAGGTCATCCAGCTGTCGCGCAATTTCGGCAAGGAGGCGGCGCTTACGGCAGGCCTGGAATCGGCGCGTTGCGAAACCTGCCTGATGATGGACGCCGACCTGCAGCATTCGCCGGAGCTGATTCCCGCGATGCTGGCGCAATGGCAGCAGGGCTACGACGTGGTGTACGCCGTGCGCGAACACCGCCGTGACGAAGGGATGTTCAAGCGTCTGGGCGCCCGCTGGTTCTACCGGCTGGTGAATGCCGGCGCGCGTTTCCAGGTGCCTGCGGATGCCGGCGATTTCCGTCTGATGGACCGGGCAGTGGTCGACGCACTGCTCGCCCTGCCGGAGCGCAACCGCTTCATGAAGGGGCTGTATGCGTGGGTGGGATTCAAGACATCTGAGATTGCCTACGTGCCGGATGCCCGCGGCAGCGGACGCAGCACCTTCAACCCGTTTCATCTGCTGCGGCTGTCCCTCGACGGCCTGACGGCGTTCACCACCTGGCCGTTGCGTATCGCCAGCCTGCTGGGCTTCATCCTGGCGTTGCTGGCATTCGCCTATGGCGGCTACCTGGTCGTCGACTACTTCCTGCGGGGGATCGCCGTTCCGGGCTGGACCACGATCGTGGTGGGCCTGATGTTGTTTTCCGGGATACAACTCATCGGTCTGGGCGTGCTGGGCGAGTATGTCAGCCGCATCTTCGAGGAGGTCAAGGGGCGCCCCTTGTACGTGGTCCGGCGTCGCGCCGGACGGGGCTTGCGGGATGCGCAGCCATGATCGCGGGATGGAACAGGAAGGAAGCGGGACTGTTCCTGCTGGCGCTGGCCTGGCTTGCGTTGACGCTGGGGGTCCGGCCGCTGGCCTTGCCTGACGAGGGGCGCTACGTCAGCGTGGCCTGGGAAATGCTGAGTTCGGGCAACTGGCTGTACCCCACCCTGAACGGCTTGCCCTTCTTCCACAAACCGCCCCTGTTTTACTGGATCACGGCGAGCAGCCTGGGCATGTTCGGTCTCCACGAGTGGGCCGCTCGCGTAGCGCCGCTGTTCGGGGCCGGAATCGCGGCCTTCACCCTGTATGGCTTCGCCTTGCGGCAAAAAGGCACGACGGTCGCACGCTGGTCTTTGTTGATCCTGGTGACCCAGCCTTTTTTCTTCGGCGCAGCCCAGTTCGCCAATCTCGACATGCTGGTGGCCGGCCTGATCGCCTCGACCATCCTGCTGGCGGCCGAAGCAGGACTGAATGCGGAAAGGGATCTGCCCTACAAGCGCCTGTTGGCAGGCGCGTATCTGGGCGCGGCGCTGGGCGTTCTGGCCAAAGGGCTGATCGGCGCCGTGCTGCCGGGAATGGTGCTGGTCGTCTGGCTGGCGTGGAATCGACGCCTGGTCCTGATGCGCAAGCTGGTCTGGCTGCCCGGCCTGGCTGTTTTCCTGCTGGTTGCCGTTCCCTGGTTTGCCGCCATGCAGGCGCGGTTCCCCGATTTCCTGAATTACTTCTTCGTCTATCAGCAGTTCCAGCGATTTGCCGAGGGTGGATTCAACAACCCCTTGCCGTTCTGGTTTTATCCGCCCGCCATCCTCCTCCTCATCCTGCCCTGGTCCTGGTGGCTGCCGGCCGCGTTGAAGCGTACGCGGCTGGAGGCCGAGACGAGGCCGACGATCCGCTCCCTGATGTGGATCTGGCCGGCCGTGATCGTGGGCTTCTTCTCCATTCCGTCCTCCAAGCTGGTGGGCTACGTGCTGCCCGTGCTGCCGCCGTTGGCCTATCTGATAGCCGAGGGGCTGGTACGCAAATGGGGGGATGTGCCGAACCCGCGTTTCCTGAAGGGGTTCGCGCTCGTCGCCGGGACGGTGTGCCTATCCGCGATCGTGGCCAACAACCTGTTCAACCACAAGACGGATCGGCACTTGAGCAGCCTGATCGCCGCGCAGCGCCAGGCAAGCGAGCCCATCATGTTCCTGCGGGAACAGTATTTCGACATGCCGTTCTACCTCGGGCTGACAGAACCGGTCGAAATATTCGACGACTGGAGTGTGGCCAATACCTCGAAAAACGACAACTGGCGCAAGGTCATGGCCGACGCGGGAAAATTCGACCCGGAAAGGGCGAACCGGTTGCTGATCGACCATACCCGCCTTGAGCATTACATCTGTAGCCACCCGGTTTCATGGCTGGTTGCGCCGAAAGGGACGGAGGGCGAATACCCTTACCTGCAGAACATCGCACCGCTGGCGACGCACAAATCGACCGTGGTCTGGCGGCTGACGCGTAGCGAGGTGTCGTCTAGGGGCGGATGCCGGCAAACGCCCAGCGACGACTCAGCAGATAAGTCACCACCGCTACGCACAGCAGGATGATCGCCAGCAGGAAATGATAGGGAACCCGGCTGGTGTGCAGCAGGATGGCATAGGCCGATTCATTGATGGCGAACCCCGCGGCGGACAGCAGCAGGAAGCGGCTGGCCGATTGCAGTACCGGTGCGTCGTGATCGGCAAAGGTGAGCAGCTGGTGGCCGCCGTACGAGACGGTGAAGGCACACAGCCAGCCGCCGACGTTGGCGACCAGAGGCGCGAGGTGAATCTTTTCCACCAGCAGGATGACGGTGAGGAGATGGACGAGTGCGGCGGTACTGCCCACCAGGATGAAGACAACCGGGCGGTGACGAAGCAGAAACATGGAAAATTCGCCTGGGAAGATTCCCGGCATTCTACGGGATGACGCCGCCGCTACAACCTGAACCGATATCCGCACGACGCGTCATCAGCGTGTGCGTGGACGACTTCGGCCAGCACGAAGGCATCAACCGGGCTGCGCTGGAACTGGCGGACCGGCGTCGTGTTTCCGCGGTCAGCTGTCTTGTCGACGGACCGACCTGGCCTACGGGCGCACGTGCGTTGCAGGCGCGGACGGACAGCGTGGAGGTGGGCCTGCATCTCAACTTCACCGAGGATTTCGGCCAGGGGGGATGCCATGCGCTGGCCGGTCTGATTGCGCGTGCCTATGGCCGCCAACTCGATCGCGTCCGGATCCGCACGGCGGTTGAGCGGCAGTTCGATCGTTTTGAGCAGGCCATGGGACAGCTGCCGGATTTCGTCGATGGCCACCAGCATGTGCATCAGCTGCCCGTGATACGCGACCAACTCATTGCAGTCATGGATCAACGGTATGGCGCGGCGGCCAGGCCCTGGGTGCGCTCGACGCTTCCGGCAGACGGCTGCCCGCCGTCCACTGCATTCAAGGCATGGCTGATCGGCCGGCTGGGTGCGAACTCTTTGCGCGCGCTGGCCGACCGACACAGGTATCCGCAAAGCAATCATCTCGTCGGCGTATACGGATTCGATCTTTCCGAAGCGGATTACCTGACGAAAATGAAAGCATGGCTCGCGTGCGCACGCGACGGCGACGTACTGATGTGCCACCCGTCGCTGCCGTGGCCGGGGGGGGATGGCTTGCAGGACGCGCGGAACCGGGAGTACCGGGCGTTGGCGGGCGAAGCTTTTTCCGCGTTGCTGGAATCCACCCGGCTGGAAATCGGTCCGCTGCGGGGCCGGGGTGGAAAAGAAGGGAATCGGTGCCAGCCGTAAATCCGGAATCTGGCGGAAGCGGTGAGATTCGAACTCACGGATGGCTTGCGCCATCGCCGGTTTTCAAGACCGGTGCCTTAAACCGCTCGGCCACGCTTCCACGGCGCGCATTGTAGCGGGTTCGTCTGACCTTGTGCGCGACACGAACCATCAGGAACGGGTTGACGTGGCTTCAACACGAGTTGTCGGATTTTCGTTAGCGCATGCTGCGCGGACGAGGCGCGGGTCGTTCAAACCTGAGCAAAACCAAGGTGTTGACCACGGCACCGGGCAGCCGCTTGTTTGGCATAAATGGTGCTGGTCTGCAGACGTCAGAAACAAGTCGACGCCAGCCATGAGCGATTTATTTGAGATGTTGAGTACGATCACCCGTCGCAGAAAAGCCGAGGCGGGATCGCCGTTCGCCTCCGTGAAGGCGACCGAGAAATGGCTGAAAAACCTGCATGCGGATTCGGACTACGATGCGCACCATGTGCTGGTCGAAGGCTTCGAACGGTTCAACGCAGAAAATGAACCGGCCACGCTCGGCCGGATGAAATCGCTGATGAAGCTGGAAGAGGCGGGGTTGCCCCTGCAGTCCCGCATCATCGAACAATATGTGCGTAACCAGGCCGCCTTCCGCCTGGCGCGCCAGGCGCTGTGGCGCGAATCATGGGTGTTCTGGTCGCTGCTGGCGGAAGCCTGGCTCTGCATGCTGAAGCAGGCATACCGCAATCCGGCCAGCGCCGAACTCAAACCGTTTGCCGCCGAAATGGCCACCCGTGCGGTGCGCTATGCCGGGCGGGTCATGCGCTGGGACTACCATCAGGCGCGCAATCCGGCCGCATCGGCGTGGCGCCGCGTGCACAAGATCTATCGCCTGATCGAGCGTGACGGGTTTGCCACCCAGGCGGTGCAGGTCGATGGACGGCCCACGCACTGCGCCCGCGAATACACGCTGGTCGTGCTGATGGGGCTGGTGCATCCGCTCGGCTACCGCGCGCAGGAAATCGAATCCATCGCCCGGCTTCTCGAACGCTACGAGCCCCTGCCGTTGCCCGCCACCGTGCCGCTGCGCGATGTGCATACCCATCTGGTGGATCTCTCGCTGAGCGAGGGGGCGGCCGTGCTGGAAAGCGAGTGGGTGCAGGGCCGCCGCCTGCGTTACTTTGCGTTGAGCCCGCTGGTCGATTACCTGAAATCGCTCGACGAGGCTGCGACGGAGGTCGACAGTGGACTGACCCGCCAGGTCGCGAGCCTGATCGAGCGCGGCGGCATCCGCCGCGGACGCCAGCGTACGAACCGTTTCGGGCGCGTGTGGGTGGCGGCCGGCATGGAGAAGATTCTGAGCGCGCTGTCCCATCCCGATTCGTCCAAGGGCAGTCCTGACCTCGAACCGTGGATGCTGCGCGACGAGAGCACCGAGGGTATGGGATTTTCCCTGGCCGAGTCGACGGCGTTGCCGCATGGCCGGCTGGTGGCCGTGAGTTGGGATCCGTCGGAGAACGTGTGGCAATTGCTGGCGATACGCTGGGACCGTGAGGAAGGCGGTCAGCATCTGGTGGGCACCCAGCGCTTGTCGCGCCATCCCAAGCGGGTGGAAGTCTATTTCGACGCGGAGATGCCGGGCATGACCCGCGAGCCGGCTTGGGCCGTGTTTCTGCCAATGACCCACACCGAGCAGGGCGTGAGCAATCTGCTGCTTCCGAAAACGCATTACCAGCTGGGCGCGCCGTTGATGCTGCGCGATGGCGACGTCGTCTATCGGTTGCGGCTGGGCGAAGTGCAGGAAGGCCACGAAGGCTGGCTGCGCGTCGGCATGGACGTGGTCGGGCGGGAGCAGTTCGTCGCCGCTGCCTGATGTGTCCGGCGCATCAGCGTGTGCGGATGTCGCCGAAATGAAAGTCGAATGAACCCGTGCGGCGGTCGTTGAAATACTGTTCCAGCGTTGCGCGTACCGTGCGGAAAGCGATGTCGTCCCAAGGGATCTCGGCTTCGGTGAAGAGCCGGGTTTCGAGCGATTCGATGCCGGGCTGAAAGTCGAGATCGAGCAGCCGGGCGCGGAACATGAAGTACACCTGATTGATATGCGGCAGGTTGTACAAGGTATACAGGCCGCCTACTTCGATGCGCGCGCCGGCTTCTTCCCAGGTTTCGCGCGCCGCGCCTTCGAGCGTGGTTTCGCCGTTCTCCATGAAGCCGGCAGGCAAGGTCCACAGGCCGTATCTGGGTTCGATGGCACGCCGGCACAGCAGTACCTTGTCCTCCCATTCGGGGATGCAGCCGACGACCATCTTGGGGTTCTGGTAATGGACGGTGCCGCATTCGGGGCAGACATGACGCGGCAGGTGGTCGCCGCTTGGCACGCGCAGCACCACGGCGCTGCCACATTCACTGCAAAAGTTCATGCTGCTTCCAATTCGGTCTGTGTGCAGGCACGGTATCAAAATCCCCCCACCTCGATCAAGGGTGAAACTGGATGCCGGCCGCCCGAGCGATTATCATTCAAGGCCTTACTGTTGTTCTAATTGGCCATGCGTCCCTCCCATATCGAAACCATCCTCAACCGCGAATTCGAGAGCGCGGCCGACGGTCATCACACGCCGGTGATGCTGTGGGGCCCGCCGGGCGTCGGAAAATCGCAGATCGTCGCCAAGATCGCCCAGCAGCATGGCGTGTCGCTGATCGACATCCGGCTGTCGCAAATGGAACCGACCGACCTGCGCGGCATCCCGTTCCGCAGTGGCCAGCTGGTCGAATGGTCGATCCCTTCGGTGCTGCCGGATGCCGAGCGCCACGGCCCGTCGGGCATCCTGTTTCTCGACGAGATCACCTCGGCCCCGCCGTCCGTGTCGGCTGCGGCCTATCAGCTGATTCTCGACCGTCGCCTGGGCGAATACAAAGTGCCGGACGGCTGGGTGATCTTCGCCGCCGGCAATCGCCAGGGCGACCGCGGCGTGACCTATGCGATGCCGGCGCCGCTGGCCAATCGCTTCACGCATTACGAGGTCGAGGTGAACCTGGACGACTGGGTGGACTGGGCGCACAGCGAGGACATCGACCCGCGCGTGATCGCCTTCCTGCGCTTTCGCCCCGATCTGCTGTTCAGTTTCGACCCGGCGCATACGCCGATTGCCTTTCCCAGCCCGCGCTCGTGGGAATACGCGCATCGCGCGCTGCAGAAATTCGATAAGACCGATCTGCTGGCCGATGCGCTGATGGCCTGCGTCGGACAGTCGGCCGGCCTGGAGCTCAAGACCTTCGTCGACAACATGGCGCAGATGCCCGACATCGATGCCATCATCGCCGGCGAGGTGGCGGACGTCCCCGAAGGGATCGACCTGCAGTACGGCGTCGCGGCCGCACTGGTCCGGCGCGCGCTGAAGGCAGCCGACAGCGGCAATGCCACGGCGGTGTACGGCAATATTCTCAAGTACGCGCAGCGTTTCCCGCAACGCGAGATGGGCGTGATGCTGGTGAGCGACCTGCATCGCGCGGTGGGGCGTCCGCTGTTCGCCGTGCCAGCCTTCGCGGAATGGGCCAACAGCATTACCGACCTCGTCCTGTACGAGCACTGATCCATGGCCGACCAGCCCGACGCTGCGCTCGAACCGATCCTGACCAAGCTCGCCGCGGCGCGCACACGACTTATCATGGAGCGCCCGTTTCTCGGCGCGCTGGTGATGCATCTGCCGCTGAAGGTTGGCGGCGAGGGATGCACGACCACCGGCACCGACGCGCAGGCCTTCTATTTCAACCCGAAATTCATCGACAACCTCAATCTTGCGCAGACGCAGTTCGTGCTGGCGCACGAGGCGATGCACTGCGCGATGGGGCACACCCACCGGCGCAACCATCGCGTCAAGCGGCGTTGGGACGTGGCCTGCGATCATGCGGTCAACCTGATCCTGATCGAGGAAGGCCTGAAACCGCCGCTGCACGGCATCCTTGCCGACCAGAATTACATGACGCTGTCGGCGGAGGAAATCTATCCGCTGATCCCCGAGGACACGCCGGAAGAGTCCTTCGACCAGCACATGTTCGACAACGACAACGACTCCGGTGCCAGCCCCGACGAGAACCAGCGCCAGGACAATCCCGATGCCGGCGAATCCGGGGGGCAGGGCAAGGAAGGCCAGAGCCAGGCCGAGGAAAAGGAGGGCAGCGGCAGCCAGGCCTCGCAGAAGCCGAACGAGTTGTCGCCCAGCGAGCGCGAGGAACTCGCCGAGCAGTGGAAGAATCGCCTGGCCGCCGCAGCCCAGGCGGCGCGCCAGGCCGGCAAGCTGTCGCAGTCGATGATGCGCTGGGTCGACGATCTGCTCGCCCCCAGCCTGCCGTGGCGCGCACTGCTGGCGCGTTTCTTCGCAGTCAACCAGCGCGACGACTATTCGTGGCGCCGGCCGTCGCGGCGCGAGGGCGACGCGCTGCTGCCGCGCCTGTCGAGCGAGGGCATCGACGTAGTGGCGGCGATCGACACCAGCGGCTCGATCAGCGACGAGGAATTGCGCGAGTTCGTCACCGAGCTCGATGCCTTGAAAGGCCAGGTGCGCGCGCGTGTCACCCTGCTGGCGTGCGACAACCATGTGGCGGAACAGGCCCCGTGGGAATTCGAGCCCTGGGACACCATGCAGCTGCCGACCGAGCTCTCAGGCGGCGGCGGTACCGATTTCCGCCCGGTATTCGACTGGGTTGAGCACGAAAACCGCAGCCCCAACATGCTGGTGTATTTCACCGATGCCGAAGGCGATTTCCCCAAAGTCCCGCCGAATTACCCGGTGATCTGGCTGGTCAAGGGTAAGGGCGTGGTGCCCTGGGGCGAACGGGTGCAGCTGAATTGAGCGCGCCGCCCGACCGCGTCCGCAGCTTCCTGTTCGAGCAGCTCGACATCCGGGGCGCCTGGGTACAGCTGGGCGGCGCCTGGCGCGAGATGGCGGCGGGGCGCGATTACCCCGAGCCCGCCCTCGAATTGCTGGGCCAGTTGGCGGGGGTGACCACGCTGATCGCCGCCAACCTCAAGCAGGCGGGGCGACTGACTTTCCAGCTGCGCGGCGACGGCGAAGTGTCGCTACTGGTGATGGACTGCGACGAGCAGTTGCGCCTGCGCGGCATGGCGCGCACGCCGCCGCATCTGTCCGCGGGCAGTTTGCCGGCCCTGCTGGGCGACGGTGCGCTGACCCTGACCCTCGATACCGCCGACATGCGCCAGCCCTACCAGAGCCATGTCCCCTTGCAGGGCGATACGCTCGCCGCCGTATTCGAGCATTACCTCGCGCAGTCCGAGCAGGCGCCGACCCGGTTGTGGCTGGCAGCCAATCACGAGACCGCGGCGGGCCTGTTTTTGCAGGCGTTGCCGGGCGCAGCCATGCGCGATGCCGATGGCTGGAATCGGGTGCAGATCCTGGCCGACACGGTGCGGGCGGACGAATTGCTCGGCCTCGGCGCAATCAAGCTGATCGAGCGCCTGTTCCCGGAAGAGGACGTGCGCGTGTATGACCCGCGCCCGATCAGTTATCACTGCCCGTATGATCCGGACAAGATCTATTCCATGCTGCGCAGCGTCGGGCGTGCAGAATGCGAAGACATCCTTGCCGAGCAGGGCGAAATACGGGTGCACGACGACATCTGCAACCACGAGTACGTGCTGGATGCGGCCGCGGTGGCGGCCTTGTTTGAATGAAAGGAGGGGCGATGCGGACAGGATGGATACTGGCAGGGCTGCTGATTTTCGCGAACGGGGCACAGGCGGAGGACGGACGCTACCAGGCTTTGCCGCTGGCCGGGGCCGAGGGCGGCAAGGGTGGCGGGCGGGCGCTCATTCTCGATACCCGCGACGGCCATGTGTGGATCTGGAGCGAGAACGAACTCATTACCGCGCCGGATGGCCACCGCCGTTATGGCACGGGCTTCATCTATCAGGGCAGGCTGCGCCCCGGCAACCAGGCGGGCGAATTCATCGAACAACAGGCCAAGTGAACGCGCGACCTCGCCTGGCGCCCGGTCTTGGGTGGGGCGGCAGTCGGCCTATGGCTTAAGGCGAAGCCTGTCCGGGCCGATATGTGCTCATACTTGCGCACCCATCCGAGAAAAAATGCAGACCGAGTCAGCCATCCAACCCGCTTCCCCTCAGGCCGGACGCCAGAAAATCCGCCTGGGTGACCTGCTCGTCGAGCAGAAGGTCATCTCCAGCGCCGACCTGGACATCGCACTGGCGGCGCAGAAGAAAAGCGGGCGCCGCCTGGGCCGCATCATCGTCGAAAGCGGGCTGGCAGGCGAAAACGACATTGCCCAGGCGCTGGCGCGGCAATTGAATCTTCCCTTCATCGATCTCAGGAAATTCAATCCGGATGCCTCCATCCTGCAGCTGCTGCCGGAAACGCAGGCGAGGCGTTTCCGGGCCATGCCGCTGGCGCGGCGGGATAACAGTATTTTCGTTGGCATGGCCGATCCGACCGATCTGTTTGCCTACGATGAAATCGCCAGGCTGATCCCGGACGATATCCAGCTTGCCGTGGTGGCGGAAGGCGACCTGCTGGCGGCCATCGACCGGATCTACCGGCGAACCGACGATATCCACGGCCTGACCGAGGAGCTCGCGCGCGACATGGGCGAGAGCGAGGCCAGCATCATCGGTCTGGAAGCGCTGGGTGAAGGTCAAGCCGATGCGCCGGTGGTGCGCCTGTTGCAGACCCTGTTCGAGGATGCGCTGCAGGTCAACGCGTCCGACCTGCATATCGAACCGCAGGAAAAACAGCTGGCCATCCGCTTCCGCATCGACGGCGTACTGCATCCGCAGACCCAGGCCGATCTCAAGATTGCGCCGGCGCTGGCTTTGCGGCTCAAGATCGTGTCCGGGCTGGATATTTCGGAAAAACGCCTGCCGCAGGACGGCCGCTTTGCGGTCAAGGTGCGCGGCCGTACCGTCGACGTGCGCCTGTCCACCATGCCGACGCAATACGGAGAATCCGTGGTGATGCGGCTGTTGAGCCAGGGCGACAACCTGCTTGCCGTCGACAGCCTGGGCATGCCGACCGACATGCAGGAACGCTTTCGCGCCATCCTGCACCGCCCCAATGGTCTGGTGCTGGTGACCGGCCCCACCGGCAGCGGCAAGACCACCACTCTTTATGCCGCGCTGGGGGAGCTCAACGACCCGGGCACCAAGATCATCACGGTCGAAGACCCGGTGGAATACCGGCTTGCCGGCATCAACCAGGTGCAGGCCAACGACAAGATCGACCTCAGTTTTGCCCGGGTGCTGCGTGCCATCCTGCGCCAGGATCCGGACGTGATCCTGGTCGGCGAGATGCGCGATGCGGAAACCGCGCAGGTCGCGCTCCGGGCGGCCATGACGGGCCACCTGGTGCTGTCCACCCTGCACACCAACGATGCGGCCTCCACGCCGGTCCGGCTGCTCGATATGGGCGTTCCGGCCTTCATGGTGGCGACGTCGGTACAGGGCGTGCTTGCCCAACGGCTGCTGCGCAAGGTGTGCGGCCATTGCAAGGCCCCGCATGTGCCGACGCCGCAGGAGCGCGTCTGGCTGGGGCGGGCCCAAGCCGACCAGGCCGACGACGGCTATGTCGCGGGCACGGGCTGCGACCGCTGCCATGGCACCGGCTATTCCGGACGCCGTGCCGTCCACGAGCTGCTCGAAATCAATACGACGCTGGCGGAAAGCCTGGCGCGCAAGAATCCGGCTGAATTCGTGGCTGCCGCCCGTGCGTCCATGGCCGGCCATACCCTGCGCGACCAGGCCATCGCGCTGGCACGGGCCGGCGTGACCTCGCTGGCCGAAGCGATGCGCGCCAGCGCCCAGGACGAAACAAGCTGATGCTGCGCTTTGCGTATACCGGCCGTACCCGAAGCGGCGAGAAGACCCAGGGCATCCTGGAGGCGGACAATGCCGCCGCATGCGCCAGCAATCTGCTGAAAAACGGTATTTCGCCGGTCACCATCCAGGAAACCGGGCAATCCGAGCGGCGCGGGGCGAAGAAGCCGAAAAGCCTCAATCTCTTCGAGCCTGCCGTCCAGCCCATCGACGTGCAGCTGTTTTCCCGCCAGCTCTACACCCTGATGCGCGCCGGCGTGCCCATCCTGCGCTCGCTGTCGGGTCTCCTCGAGTCGACCACCAATGTGGCCTTTGCCCGAGTGATTACCTCGCTGAAGGAATCGCTTGAAGCGGGACGCGACCTGTCGATGGCGATGCGCCAGCATCCCGCGGTCTTTTCGCCGTTCTATGTTGCGATGGTGCGGGTAGGGGAGGCGACCGGGCGCCTGGACGAAATTTTCCTGCGCATGTTCGAGCACCTCGAATTCGAACGCGAGACCCGCGCCCGCATCCGTGAAGCGCTGCGTTACCCGATTTTCGTCCTCATCGCCATGGTGGTCGCGATTGCCGTCATCAATGTGTTCGTCATCCCGGCTTTTGCCAAGGTCTATGCCGGCCTCGGGGCGGAATTACCGCTGATGACGCGCATTCTCATCGAAACCTCGCGCCTGACCATCGCCTATGGCTGGCTCATGCTGGCCGGGCTGGTGCTGGCCGTCATGGGATTCCGCCTGTGGCGCGCCACCCCAGGCGGACGCCTGCTGTGGGATCGCTTCAAGCTCAAGCTGCCGCTCACCGGCTCGATCATGCTGCGCAGCACGCTGGCCCGTTTCGCGCGCACGCTGGCCCTGTCCCTGCGGAGCGGCATTCCCGCGGCGCAGGCGCTGTCGGTGGTGGCGGAGGTCACCGACAATGCCTGGATCGCTTCGCGCGTCGAGCAGATGCGCAACGGCATCGAGCGCGGCGAATCGGTCCTGCGCACCGCGCAGAACGCGGCCGTGTTCAACCCGGTGGTGCTGCAGATGATCGCCGTCGGCGAGGAAACCGGCAGCATCGACGAACTCATGCAGGAAGTCTCCGGGATGTACGAACGCGAGGTGGACTATGAAATCAAGACCCTGGCCGCCCGCATCGAACCGCTGATCATCGTCGCCCTGGGCGGCGTTGTGCTGGTGCTGGCGCTCGGCGTGTTCCTGCCGATGTGGGACCTCGCTAGCGTCGCCATCAAGTGACGTCCTGATCGTAATTTCATGTTTTTGTTCAAGTCTCGGCCGAGTGCGCCGAAATAGGTCCTGTGGCTGCCGCAGGCGGCCGGCGCTTGAGACCAACCTATTCGAATAAGCGGGAGAACACTATGCACACCCTGAAGGACATGAAAACCAGGCAGCGCGGCTTCACCATGATCGAACTCATCGTCGTCATCGTCATCCTCGGCATCCTCGCCGCGGTGGCGCTGCCGCGTTTCACCAACATCCAGCGCGATGCCCGGATTGCCAAGCTGAATGCGGCGCGGGGCGCGGTACAGGCGGCGTCGGCAATGATCCATGGTGCAGCGCTGGCCCGGGGTGGGGTACCAGATACGGTCAACTGCGTGAACGTTGGTTTTGGCGCGAACCCGGCAAACAACACGACGGCTGTGTGTACGGAAAACGGGCGGGTGCAAATTGCAAACGGATACCCTGCTGCGACCGTACTCGGAATTGTGAATGCCACGGGCCTGACCACGACGTTCTTCCCCACCGGGACCGCCGTCGCAACGGCCAATACGACATTACAGCCCGAAGGCTACAGTGTTGCCCAGTCAGGAGCTACTGGCATGATTTTCAGGGTTAACGGCGGCGTTAACGTAGCGCAATGCGCCTTTACTTATACGGCTGCGGCGGCGGGGGGCGCGCCGACAATCGGCGCGATTGATACCAGGGGTTGCTGATTCGAGCCAGGACCATGCTGAAGTCAAACCGCGGCTCAAGCCGCGGTTTTACCATGGTGGAATTAATCCTGGTAATGGTCATAGCCGGCATCCTCGCGGCGGTGGCCGTCCCGCGCATGCTGGGCCGGACCGGCTTCGATACCCGCGGTTTTGCCGACCAGCTGGCCGCCACGGTGCGCTTTGCACAGAAACTGGCCGTCGCCCAGCACACCGATGTCCATGTTCGCCTGACCGCCAGCGATGCCACGCTGTGCTATGACGCCGCCTGCGCCACCCCGGCGCCGGGGCCGGGCGGCGAAAAGCCCTACACCGTCAGCGCGCCAACCGGGGTGGCGATTGCTAGCCCGGTCCCAACGCTCGACTTCGATGCCGGCGGGCGCCCTGTGAACCTTGCTGCCCGGCTCGACATCCAGGTCAACGGCAGCGGGACGCACCACGTGTTCGTCGAGCAGGAGACCGGCTATGTCCACTGACGAACGCGGCCTCAGCCTGATCGAGTTGCTGGTGTTCATCGTGGTGGTGGGCATCGCGGTGACCGGCGTGCTGTCGGTCTTCAGTCTGAACGCGCGGACCAGCGCCGATCCGGTGGTGCAGAAACAGGCGCTCGCCATCGCCGACTCGCTGCTCGAGGAAGTGCTGGCCAAGCCCTACACCTATTGCGATCCCGACGATGCCAATGTGGAGACGGCACAAAATGCATTGGTGGGTCCATTGGATTGCGCCACGACTCCGGAAGGCATGGGGCCTGAGGTCGCCCAGGGTGAGTCGCGCAATGCCAACCTAACGCCGTTCGACAACGTCAACGATTACAACAATTTCCAGATGCTGAACGGAATCGTCGACCCCAGCGGCAATGCGGTTCCGGATCTGAACGGCTATTCAGCCTTGGTCCAGGTGCAGACGCCGCCCGTTCCCCTAACGAATATCCCCGCCGGCGAAACCCTGCTCGTCACCGTGACCGTCAACGGCCCCGGCAACCACAGCGTCACCTTGTCCGGCTACCGCACGCGCTATGCGCCCAACCTCTGACCACGCCGGCTTCACCCTGATCGAGATGATCATCGTCATCGCGATCACCGCCATCGTCGGTTCGATGGTGGCGGTGTTCCTGCGCGCGCCGCTGGAAAGCTACGTGGCCCAGGACCGCCGCGCCCGCCTCGCCGACGCGGCCGACACTGCGCTGCGGCGCATGGGGCGGGACATCCGGCTGGCGCTGCCCAACAGCGTGCGCGTCACCACGGATGCGGCCGGCGTGGTGTACCTGGAGTTCCTCGGCACCCGCAGCGGCGGTCGCTACCGCGCGCAGGGCGGCGGCGACATCCTCGATTTCACCGTGCCCGACAATGGTTTCGACGTGCTCGGTCCCGGTATCGATATGAAGGCCGGCGACCTGATCGCCGTGTACAACCTCGGCATCACCGGGGCCGACGCCTGGGCGGGCAACACGCTCGCGGCTTATGCGGGTGCGCCCGGCAACGTGACTCATATCGCCATTACTTCCAAGCAGTTTCCGCTGGCTTCGCCCGGCAACCGCTTCCAGGTCGTCGAGGGGCCGGTGACCTATGCGTGCGCGCCAAACCCGGCGAATCCCGCGCTGGGTACGCTCACACGCTACTGGGGGTATGCCATCGCCGCGGCTCAGCCCACGCCGCCCGCTCCTGCCTCGAGCGCACTGCTGGCGACCAACGTCAGCGCATGCAGTTTTACGTACCAGCCCGGCGCCACCGAACGCGGCGGGCTGGTCAGCATGATGCTGAACCTGAGCCAGGCGGGCGAAACCGTGCGCCTGTATGCCACGACCCAGGTGAGCAACCAGCCATGAGCCGCCTGCCGCGCACCGAGACCGGATTCGTCCTGCCGACCGCGATCTTCCTGCTGGTCGTGCTGGCCGCGCTGGCGACCTACATGGTGTCGCTGTCGCGCACCAGCCACATCAGCAGCGCGCTCGACGTCCAGGGGACGCGCGCCTATCTGGCGGCGCGCGCCGGCATCGAATGGGGGGCGTGGCAGTTGCTGCAAAACCCCACGCCGTCGTGCGCGGCCGCATCCCCTCCGCTGGCGCTTGCGGGGACGCTCGCCGCGTTTAAAGTGAATGTGAGCTGCGTCCAGTCCGGTTCTTACACCGATGGCGCCGATACGGTCGGTGTCTATCTGATTACGTCGACCGCGACTTCGGGCGCTCCCGGTCAGGTGGATTATGTCGAGCGGCAGATTCAGGCGAGTTTTTCGAAATGAACAAGATGGAAACGCATCTCATGTCCGTTGTGCGTCAAATGCTCCGCCGCTTCGCATGGGTCAGGGTGATCGTTCTGCTGTTCGGCGGCAGCCCGCTCTGGATGGCACTGGCGAGTGGCCAAGCCGATGCGGCGACCTATTCCAGCATGGCCACGACGTCGAACTGGGTCAATCCTTCCGCGCATACGCACGTCACCTGGACGCACGGTGCATCCTGCAGTTCGGGCTACGCGGGCGCTCCCGTCGACGACGACATCACGGCGCAGCTTCCGCTGGGGTTCACGTTCAATTTCGGCGGCGTGAACTACACGCAGGTGCAGATCATGAGCAACGGCCGCCTGCAATTCAACAACGGATACTGCGGCTATGGTACCCAGACGGTAGGGCCGCCGCCGACCTATACCTATCCGTATCCCACCGCCAGCGTGTCCAGGACCATGCGCATCTATGGCGTGGACCTGGATGCCACGCCGAGCGGGACGTCGGGGGTGTGTCCCACCGCGACCTGCTATGTGAGCTACGCCACGGAAGGCACAGCACCCAACCGCCGTTTCGTCGTGACCTGGGTGAACGTCCCGGAGTGGGGCGCCACGACGCGTACCGGGAGCTTCAATCTGCAGATCATTCTTGAGGAAACGACCAACGAGTTCGTCTACCAGTTCGGCCCGAGCAGCCATCCCACCGGCGGCTCCGCGCAGATCGGCTGGCAGTTGAGCCCGACGGATTATGCGGTATGGTCTACGCCCGTCGTGCCGCCCACCAATTCGGCGGTGCGGTTCTACGTGCCGGGACCGATCGCCGAATTCCACATGGACGAGCCGATCTGGTCGGGTGCGGCAGGCGAGGTGCTGGACAGCGCCGGCCACGGCTACGACGCGACGGCGGCCAACGGTGCGGCCACCAGCAGCGCAGCACCGGCGATTGCGGGCACGCCAGGCACCTGCGGCTACGGCGTGTTCGACGGCAACAACGACTATGTCGCGATCCCCGCAAGCTTTCCCAACCTCGCCACGGACTTCACCCTGACCGCGTGGATACGCACCACCAACAACGCCAAGAGTGGCCAGCGCATTTTCATCGACGACCAGAACAATACCGGCGGCTTCGGCTTCAGCCTGGGCGACGGCGGTGCCGGCAGGCTGCGTTTCTACACGCGGGCGGTCAATCCGATCATTCTGGATACGCCCAACGTCATCCAGAACAACACCTGGTATTTCGTCGCGGCGGTGGCGGATCTCGGGGCCAAGACCAAGAGCCTCTATGTCTACAATCAGGCCGGCGCGCAGCTTGCCTACGTCACCCAAACCTACACCGGCACCTGGGGCGCCGATGCCGGCGCCGCGTCGATCGGTGGCGAGAACAATGCCTCCACGGAAAACGGATCGAGCTTCAGGTTCAGCGGCAATCTGGATGAGGTTGGCGTGTACAAGGGCGCAATGAACGCGGCGCAACTGAGCCAGGTGATGAGCCAGAAACGGCCGTGCAGCATCGTCACGGTGATCGCGCCCGCCGGATTCAACGCATTCGAGACCGGCACGCCGGCGGGCAGCGCAAGCGGCGTGATCCATACCAAGGTGTCCGCCGGCGCGTTCAACCTGGCCGTGGTCGCGCTCAAGAGCGGCGGCGCGGCCGTCGAAACCGCCTTCACTGGCAATGTGAAGCTGGAACTCGTCGACGCGTCGGCGGGCGCCAGTTGCGGGGCCTATGGCCTGATCCGCAGCCTGGGCACGCTGACGTTCGCCGCGGGCGATGCGGGACGCAAGACATTGGCCGGTATCGTCGAACCCAATGCCTGGCCCAACGCGCGCATCCGCATGACGTATCCGGCGAGCGGCGTGCCAACGATCGTCGCCTGCTCGACCGACAACTTCGCCATCCGTCCGGCCGGCTTCGGCAACGTGGCGGTGAGCGATGCCGACAGCGTCAACGCGGGCGTCTCGCGCACGCTTGCCAATACTGCGGTGTCCGGCGGCAACGTCCACAAGGCCGGGCAACCATTCCAGATCGTGGCGACGGCCGTCAACGCGGCCGGCGCCCCCACCACGAACTACAGTGGCAATCCCGCGGCCAGCCTGACGGCCTGCGTGCTGCCCGCCACGGGCTGCACCCTGGGTACGCTCGCGACCGGCATCTGGTCGGCCGCCGCCGGTACGGTGACGACCACCGGTGCCCGCTATTCCGAGGTCGGCGCCTTCGCCATGAAGCTCTCGGACGCCAGCTTCGCGGCGGTGGATGCCGCGGACGGTTCCACCGCGGTCGAACGCACGATCGAATCGGCGGCCTCCAACGTCGGTCGTTTCGTGCCCGACCATTTCGATCTGGTGAAGGCCGGCACGCCGGTCTTCAAGACCTTCAATGAAGTGGATGCGAATTGCCCCGCCCCAACCAAGCGTTCGTTCACCTATGCCGGCCAGCCCTTTGGTTATCTCACGCTGCCGCAAGCCACGATCACGGCGAAAAATGCCGCCGGCGCTACCACGGTCAACTATGCGGGCACGCTGTGGAAGCTCGTGCCCGCCGGCGCCGTGCAAACCTATACAGCCGTCACCGGCAACCTGGATATTGGCTTGCTGTTGGCGCCGACCGTCGCCGCAAGCGGCGGCGGGGCGGGAACTTTGGTGGCCAATGCGAACGACGCGATTGCATTGGTGCGCACCACCCCGGTCGCTCCCTTCACGGCGAACATCAGCCTGTCGATGGCCATCCAGGACATTGCCGAATCCGGCGTGTCCGGCAACGGCACCGTCGACACCCTCGCGCCCGCGCTGTTTTCGGGCATTGCCTTCGACGCCGGCAACGAAATCCGCTTCGGCCAGCTGGTCCTGAGCAATGCCCTCGGTTCGGAACTGCTCGGCCTGCCGGTGCCGATCGAGACGCGCTACTGGAATGGCAGCGGGTTTGCGCTCAACACGAAGGACTTCTGCACTCAGCTTTCTGCTTCCAATGTGTCACTCACCAACTGGCGACGCTATCTCAATCCCTGCGAGACCTCGGTGTCACTGTCCGGCCGTTTCAATGCAGGCCTTGGCAGCCTGCGGTTTTCCGCGCCAGGCGTGAACAACACCGGCAGCGTCGATCTCACCGTGCAGCTGGGTGCCGTGGCCAGCGGCAGTACGTGCGTGGCGGGCGCCGTGACGCCCGCCGTGGCGGCCTCGCAAAGCTGGCTGCAAGGCCACTGGAGCGGTGCAGGCGTGACATACGACCAGGATCCCGCGGCGCGCGCCAGTTTTGGCCTGAATCGCGGCAGCAAACCGCTGATCTATCTGCGTGAGATGTATTGAGCCAGATTAAATCCTTTGACAACAACGGCTTATTTATTTAAGTTCAGAAAAATTTTCAGGTCCGACCCATGCAGCTTTTCCGTCGATCGAGCGAACAGGGCTTAACTGCATATTTGCGTCTTCCCGGACGCATTGCGTATGCACGCGTCGACCGCAGGGTGGCCGTTCCCAGGCTGCTCGCTGCCGGCGTGGCGGCAGTCAAGGGCGACAACTGGGGCGAGGCGCTGGCCCAACTGCATGGAAAAGGGCCGGTCAGTCTCGTGTTGAAACCGGCCGATTACAGGCTGCGTTTGCTCGACGCGCCGAACGTACCCGCCGATGAACTCAAGTCCGCGGTGCGCTGGCAGATCCAGGACATGCTCGATTTCCACGCCGACGACGGCACGGTGGACGTGCTGGAAGTGCCGCATCCCGAGCATGTGAGCCATGCAAAGCAGATTTTCGCATCGTTCATCGAAACCGGTGGCCTGCTGACGCTCACGCTGGATGGCGAATTGTGCATGGCGCGCACGCTGGGCGTGAATCAGACGGTGCTCGACATCGAAGGCCCGGAGAGCGTGCTCGAACGTCTGACGCTGGAAATTCAGCGTAGCCTCGATCATTTCGACCGTCAGTTCGGCGGGATTCCCGTCGACCGCCTGCTGTTGGCGCCGATGGAGAATGTCGAAGGCCTGTGTAACGGCCTGGCCGGCAATCTTGCCTTGCCGGTCAAGCCGCTCGACCTGGCGGAAGTGTTGGATATCGCCGCCTTGCCGGAGGCGAACGCCTTGCCGCCGCACTGCTTCCATGCCATCGGCGCTGCCTTGCGGATGGAAGAGACCAAGCCATGAGCCAGCAGATCAATCTGATCAGCCCCTTGCTGCTCAATCAGCGCTATGCGTTCGGCCTGCGTGAAATGGGGTTGGGGCTGGGGGTGGTCCTGGCGGCCGCGCTGGCCTGGTCCGGGTATCTGACCTACCGGGCAAACACGCTGGAAAAAGAGGCGACGCAGCTGGAAAGCCAGCAAGCAATCGCGCAGCAGGAACTGGATCAATTGGGGGCTGCCGCGACCCGGCCGGCGAGTGCGCTCCTGTCCGGGCGCGTCAAGGCAGTACAGGCCCAGGTGGCACAGCGCGAGGCGCTGCTGGCGTCGATGAGCCGCACCATCGAAAGCACGTCAACGGGATTTTCTTCGCGCCTGCGCGCGCTCGCGCAAAGCAGTACCGAAGGTGTCTGGCTGAACGGCTTCACGCTCTCGCCGGATTACGTGGCACTCCAGGGCTCGGCGCTGAATGCCGGCCTGGTGACGGCCTACATGGATCGGCTCGGCAAGCAGGCAGCTTTTTCCGGTATGAAGTTCACCGGCATGAATGCCGAGCTTGCGCAGGCCGCAGGGGATAGCCAGGTTCGCTCCGACATCCCCGAGCACATCGACTTCGCCTTGTATGCGGGCAGCCGGAAGAACCTGGCGGACAAGGGAGAATCCGATGAACGCTGAAAAATGGCGCGAGATCGGCGTGCGCCTTGGCGCGATGAGTTTGCGGGAGCGCCTGTTTGTCTTTGCCGCAGCGGTGGTGGTGGCGGGGGCGCTGGTGCAGACCCTGCTGATCGATGCGGCGCAACGGCGCGTGCAGAATGCCGACGATCGTCTGCAAGGCGCACGTGCGGCACTGGTGCAGATCGGTCAGCAGCAGACGCTGCTGGCCCGCCAGGGAGGAAGGGATCCCGACCGCGCGATGCGGGAGGCGCTCGCCGCACAGGAAGCACGCCTGTCCGCATTGAATGCGGAGCTTGCAACCCGCGAGCGCGTGCTGATTCCGCCCGAGCGGATGGCCCAGGTGTTGAAGGATGTGGTGCGCAGTCAGGCCGGTATCCGGATCGTCGGATTCAAGACGCTCAGCCCGCGTCCCGTGTCGCTGCCGGATGCAGCCGAAGGAAGCCCGCCGGGGTTTTATCGGCACGGTTTCGAGATCACGGTCAGCGGATCCTATTCCGACCTGGTCGCCTATCTCGAGCGCCTGGAAGCCCTGCCCTGGCGTTTCAGCTGGGTCGAGGCGACGCTCGACACGTCTGCCCGTCCCGACCTGAAACTGACCCTCGTCGTCCACACCCTGAGCCTGGAGGAAGCATGGCTGCGCGTATGATGCTGTGTGCCGCGATTGCGTTGCTGACCTCCCCCGGCGTCTGGGCAGACCTGCCGGATCCCACGGCGCTGCCAGTTGCACCTGCCGCCGAGGGCGGGGCCAGTCCGGGCATTTCGCTCACGGCCATCAAGCGGCGCGGCAAGCAGAGACTTGCCGTCATCGATGGCCAGGAGGTGGCGGTGGGCGGGCGCTACCAGGGTGCCCGCGTGGTGCGCATCACCGAAAGCGAGGTGGTGCTGCGCCGGGGCGCGGACGTCACGGTGCTCGAACTGTATCCGCACGTCGAGAAACGACTGCGTGGCAAATAAAAAAGGGAGAAATTGCGGATGATGAAGCGCTACACCATGATCGTTGTCGGTCCGCTGGTTCTGCTGGGATGCGCAGGCCCCCTGACGCCGCGCGATACGCAGCAGGCGATCCGGCAGGAAATTGCCCAGGCGGCCCAGGCGCAGCCCGCGCCGCATGCGGTGACAGACGCACAGGCCCAGGCTGCGCTGCTGCCCCCGCTCAAGCTGGAACTGCCCAAGAATGCGGCCGAGCCGGCCGAGCCGCGGTTCGACCTGGTCGTCAACGGTGCGCCTGCGCAGGACGTGTTCATGGCGATCGTCTCCGGCACGCGCTACAGCATGCTGGTGCATCCCGAGGTGGCGGGCACGATTTCCGCCAACCTCAAGAACGTCACCGTGCCCGAGGCGATGTCCGCCATACGCGAACTGTACGGCTACGACTACACGATGGAAGGGCATCGCATCGTGGTGCGGCCATTGACCCCACAGACCCGCATCTTCAAGGTGAACTATCTTGCAGGGACCCGCACCGGTTCGTCGGACATGCGCGTGATTTCCGGTTCCGTCAGTTCCGCAGGCACCGGCGGCGCAAGCGGTGTAATCGGCGCGGGTCCGACGCAACAGTCGCTGGAAACCAGCCGGATCGACACGAAGCTCAATTCGGATTTCTGGGGCGAATTGAAGGCGGCGCTGGAAACCATCGTCGGCGAGTCCGGCAAGGTGATCCTCAGCCCGCAGTCGGGCATCGTGGTGGTCAGGACCACGCCGCGCACGATGCGGGATGTCGAGCACTTCCTCAAGGCCACCGCGCTGGCAGTCGAACGCCAGGTCATGCTGGAGGCGAAAATACTCGAGGTGCAGTTGAACGACGGCTACCAGACCGGCATCAACTGGTCGGTGCTGCACAACGGCCAGCATAAATACTCCTCGGGTGCCAACGCCGGCAATTTCGATCTGCTGACCGGTGCCGCCAGCGGCTCGCTGGCGGATGTGCTCGGCAACGGGCTGCCTGCGGCGTCGGGCACCTCGTCCGGCATCTTCGGCCTCGCATTCCAGACCAAGAGCTTCGCCGCGCTGATCAATTTCCTGGAAACCCAGGGATCGGTGCACGTGTTGTCGAGCCCACGCATTGCCGCGCTGAACAACCAGCAGGCCGTGCTCAAGGTCGGCACCGACGATTTCTTCGTCACCGACGTCTCGACCACCAGCAATACCGGTGGGGCCGGCACCACGACCACGCCCAGCGTGACGCTGCAGCCCTTCTTCTCGGGCATCGCGCTCGATGTCACGCCGCAGATCGACGAGAAAGGCCGCATCACGCTGCATATCCGTCCCTCGGTGAGCGTGGTGACGGAGAAGATCAAGAACATCGACGCCGGCCAGGCCGGAAAACTGACGCTGCCGCTCGCGTCCAGCGCGGTCTCGGAAACGGACAGCGTGGTGCAGGTGGAGGATGGCCGTATCGTCGCCATCGGCGGAATGATGAAGCAGTCTTTCGACGGCAGCGCCAACCGTGTGCCCGGGCTGGGTCAGGTGCCGCTGTTGGGGTACTTCTTCGGCAATACCAATCAGAGCTCGAAGAAGAGTGAACTGGTGATCCTCATCAAGCCGACTGTCATCGACAGCCAGGCGGACTGGCAGGCGGATGCGGAAGCGACCCAGGCTCGCCTCGACAAACTCGAGCGACAACCGGCGACGCCATGACGGCAGTGGCTTTCTCCAACGCCGATCATTCGCCGGGCGCAGCGAGCGGATTATCGGATGGCGGAAAGTCGATCCCTTCGACCGGCGGCCGCCACTCCCTCTCCTATCTTGCCCATTTCGGGCTTGCCGAAGCGCCTTTCAGACTGACCCCCGATACCGATTTCTTTTTTGCCTCGCCACCGCATCAGGAGGCGCTGGACACGCTCCTCTACGCGCTGGAAAGCGGCGAGGGCTTCATCAAGATCGTCGGCGCGGTCGGAACCGGGAAAACCCTGCTGTGCCGGACCCTGCTGGCCGAGTTGCCCAGGCGCTGCCGCGCACTCTATCTTCCCAATCCCGCGCTCGATCCGGTCGGTATCCTGTGTGCCGTCGCCGAAGAACTGGGCATCAAACTGACGGGACAGGAAAGCTATTACCGCGTCCACAAGGCGATCCAGTCGCGGTTGATCGCGCTGGCCAGGCGTGGCACCCGCGTGGTGCTGATTCTCGACGAGGCCCAGGCGATCTCGCTGGAGAGCCTGGAAACGATCCGGCTGCTGTCCAACCTGGAAACCGAGAAGCGGAAATTGCTGACGATCGTGCTGTTCGGCCAGCCAGAACTGGATGCGCGGCTGCAGGCCATTCCGCAGCTCAAGACCCGGATCAGTTTCCATGATCGTCTGCGTCCCCTGCAACGCGAGGAACTCGTTGCCTATCTGTCCCATCGCCTGGCGCGCGCGGGTTTCGAGCCTACTGCCTTGCCGCTCAGCCCGCGTGCCGTCGGGTTTTTGTACGAAGCCAGCGCCGGCGTTCCGCGCGTCGTCAATATCATTGCCCACAAGGCGCTCATGCTGGCATATGGAAAAGGCCTGCATCGCGTCGGCAGGCGCGAGATGCGGGAGGCTGCACGCGACACCCTGGCGGCCAAGGCGGTCAATCACACTGCACGATGGGTGCTGTTCGTTCTGGCGACGCTGGGGGCGGGCGCTGCAGCCGCAGGCTGGTTGTACCTGATTGCGTAGACCGTTCCATGCCGGATTTCGATTGAACGTATGAGTATCATCAACCAGACGTTGCGTGCGCTGGACGCGCGCCAGACCGATCGCGCGTCCCGCCGGACGCCGCCGCCTCCACCCGTCTGGGCGAAGCGGCCCCGGACGCGGCTGTGGGCCAGCGTTGCCCTGTTATCGTCACTTGCCGGACTGGCAATCTGGTTGGCCGCTGAACGTCGCCAGCCGCCACCCGTGGAAAGTGAGCGGCATGTCGCGATGCAGTCTGTGGCCGTGTCAGCGCCTATGCCGCATGCGTCGCCTGCCGTGCCCCCCACACAAATTTCGGTCAAGACATCCGCCACCCCCGTTGTCGCCGAGCACCAAGCCGGGCCTGTGGATGAGAAAAAAGACAAGCGACGGCCTGGATCGGACCCCCCGCCCAAACTGCCCGGACCCGCCGTGGCGGTCGCGACGGTGGACGTGTCGGATCACGCCGTGGCGCAGCAGCCGGTCATCCGTAAGGAAGCCAGCCAATCCACTCCCCGGGAAGCCGCCGACGAGCGCTATCGCAAGGCATTGACGCTCATCCGGGCAGGGCAGGCGGATCGGGCCCGGGCGCTGCTGGAAGAGGCGCTTGCATTGTCGCCGGAGCATGTCGCTGCGCGCGAGACGTTGGCCGCGTTGTTGAGCAATGCCGGTCGCGACCAGGAGGCCGAAAAGGTCTTGCGCATTGGGCGTGCAGTGAGTCCTGAGCATGCGTGGTTTGCGCTCAGTCTCGCCCGCTTGCAGGCAGCGCGTGGGGATACGGAAGGCGCCGTCGCAAGCTTGCAGAGCGGGATGGGCGGGCACGGGGTCGATGCCGATTACCATGCGACGCTGGCGGCGCTGCTGGTGCAGCTCAAGCAATATCCCGATGCCGTACGGCAATACGAGCAGGCGCTTAAGATGCAACCGGGCCCGGGAACCTGGTGGGTGGGCTTGGGACTCGCTCTGGCCGCCCAGGGAAAAAACGACGAAGCGCGGTCCGCCTACCGGCGCGCGCGCATGGCAGGCAATTTGCCGGATACGCTCGAAGAATTCGTCCGTGCCAAACTTGCCGACTAGCAATCGGCTGGCACGGTGAATCCCTTGAAATCACAGGGGTTGCGCGAACGCCGCCATGGCGCGGCGCATAGGCGTGTGGTAATTACACAACGCAAATTTTTCGCAATGGAAGAAAATTAATAGATTGTGGTTTTCTTTTGCCGATTTGTTAGAATTCCGCGCGTCGGCTGGATCTCAAGTCCCGGACCGATCTCTGGTGTGGGTTTTTATATTCGTAATAAAGGGAAATCAAATGAAATATTCCGTTCTCCTGGCTGCTCTGCTGGCTGTTTCCATGACTGCTTGTGGCAAAAAAGAAGAAGCCGCTGCTCCTGCTGAAGCTCCCGCTGCTGCTGCTGCTGCTCCGGCTCCGGAAGCTGCTGCTCCGATGGAAGCTGCTCCTGCTGCTGCTCCGGAAGCTGCCGCTCCCGCTGCTGACACTGCTGCACCTGCTGCTGACGCTGCCGCTCCCGCTGCTGCGCCTGCTGAAGCTCCTGCCAAGTAATTTCTGGCTCAGGAACGAAAACCGGCCTTCGGGCCGGTTTTTTTATGCCTGCAAGAAACGATCGAGCCGCGCCATGGCTTCGGCCAGCCGTGGCAGCGGTTGCGTGTAGGCGAAGCGGATATGGCGTGCTGAATGGTAGCTGCCGAAATCGATCCCGGGCGTCGCGGCGATGCCTGCTTCCTCGAGCAAACGATTGGCCAATACATGGCTGTCTTGGGTCAGGCGACTGCAATCGGCATACAGGTAAAACGCGCCCTGTGGGGTGGCCGGGATGACGAAGCCGCGCTCGCGCAAGGCCGGTAGCAGGTAATCGCGACGAACGCGCAGCTCGGCCTTGCAGGCTTCGAGCATGCCCAGGGTTGCGGGAGCGAATGCTGCAAGCGCGGCATGCTGCGCCGGGGTGGGGGCGGCCAGAAACAGATTCTGTGCGAGCCGTTCCAGTGCCGGCATGGCCCAGGCGGGGGCCGCCAGCCAGCCGAGCCGCCAGCCGGTCATCAGGAAGAACTTCGAGAAACTGTTGACGACAAACACGTCGTCCCAGTGGGCGGCGCTGTGTTCGAGGCCGTCGTAGGTCAGCGCCAGATAGATCTCGTCGACGATCAGGGCGATGCCATGCACAGCGCACCAGTCGTGGATGCGTTCGAGCTCATCCGCTGCCATGGCAGTGCCGGTGGGGTTGGACGGGCTGGCGATCAGCACCGCACGGGTGGCTGCGGTGGCGTGACGCTCGATCAGTTCGAGCGTGAGCTGGAAGCCGCTGTCGGCATCGACCGGCACGTTGATCGCGTGTGCTTCGCAAAAGCGGGCGAAGTGGCGATTGCAGGGATAGCCGGGGTCGGCCATCAATACGGCGTCGCCGGGCCCGGCCAGCAATCCCAGCGCCAGCAGCAGCGCGCCGGATGCGCCGGGGGTGACGACGATGCACCCGGGTTCGACCGGGGCCTGCCAGCGCGAGGCATAAAATCCGGCGATGGCCGCGCGCAGCTCAGGCAGGCCCAGGGCGCCGGTGTAGTGCGTATGGCCGGCACGCAACGCGGCAATGCCGGCCTCGACGATGGGCGGTGGCGTGGCGAAATCGGGTTCGCCGATTTCGAGATGGACGATATCGCGGCCGGCTGCCTCCAAGGCTTGCGCCCGCGCCAGGAGATCCATGACGTGGAACGGCGCGATGTCGTCGATGCGCGCGGCCGTTCTCGGTGGTTTCGAATTCATGCTTCTTCCCCCCGGGGATGCAGCGGATGCTGGCGATAGAACTGCCGCAACTGCCGGTAGACGGCCGGGTACTCCGCATCGAGCAGCGCCGGCGTTTCAAAAAACACCTCGGTGAGCACCGCAAAGAACTCGGCGGGGTCGGCCGTGGCATAGGGATCGATGGCCGTATCCTCGCCGGCGTCGATGCGGCTGCACAGATCCGCGTAGGCCGTGCTGAAGTCGCGTGCCCAAGCGCTCGAATCCATGCCGCGATGTAGCGGCGGAAACCCGTTGGCGTCGCCGTTCAGCATGTCGAGCTTGTGGGCGAACTCGTGCAGCACGACGTTGACACCGTCGGCCTGGCCGCTGGTCTCGACGTCGGCGAGCGACAGGATCAGCGGGCCGCCGTGCCAGGATTCGCCCGCCAGGATGTCGCGCGTATGGTGAACCACCCCGATCTCATCCACCTCCTCGCGGGCGCGCAGGAACTCATCGGGATAGAGAATGATTTCGCTCCAGCCGCGGTAGCTGTCCTCGCCGAGGTTGAGCGTCAGCAGGCAGGCCTGCAGGGCAATGGCGAGCCGGATGGCCGAATCGACCTCGGCGCCGCCCGCCGCGGAAAACGTCTTGTCGTGGGTGAACAGGCTGACGGCCTCGTGCAGGCGCGCCCGTTCCGAGGCATCCAGCCGGTGCAGGATCGGCAGGCGGGCGAGTGCGGCGTCGAAATCCCTTGGCGGGATGGCGTGCCGCTCAAGGATGCGGGCACGGCGCCAGCGGCCGAACCAACTCATTCGTCGTCATCGAGCAGGCGCGCGTTGGCGGCGTCCGGGTGCTCGAGCTCGACCCGCTCGATCTGCTGAAAGCGGCGGCTGATCTTGTCGCTGGAAATGCGCACCTCGCTCACATCCTTGTTGGCCTGCTCGATGTGGGAGGCGAGTTTTTTCATGCGCTCGTCGAAGCGGGAAAAATCCTTCGCCAGCTTGCCCAGTTCGTCCTTGATGACGTGGGCCATGCGCCGCGTCTCCGAATCGCGAATCACCGCGCGTGCGGTGTTGAGCACGGCCATCAGCGTGGTCGGCGAGGTGAGCCAGACGCGCTTCTTCTGTGCGTGCTCGACCAGGTCGGGATGGTAGGCGTGGATCTCGGCGAACACCGCTTCGGCCGGCAGGAACATCACGGCGCCGTCGGATGTTTCGCCTTCGACAATGTACTTGGCGGCAATGTCGTCGACGTGTTTTTTGACGTCGGCCTTGAACTGTCGTCGTGAGGCGTCGCGCTCGGCAGGCGGCAGGCTGTCGTCGAACATGCGGCTGTAGTTTTCGAGCGGGAACTTGGAATCGACGCAGACCATGCCGGTCGGGGCGGGCAGGATCAGGATGCAGTCGGCGCGGGCGCCGCTTTTCAGCGTGTACTGGAAAGCGTAGGCGTCCGGCGGCAGGCTGTTCCTGACCAGCGCTTCCAGCTGCACCTCGCCGAAGGCGCCGCGCGAGCGTTTGTCGCCCAGTATCTCCTGAAGCGAGACGACGTTGGACGCGAGGCCCTCGATCTTTTTCTGCGCCTCGTCGATTACCGCCAGCCGTGTCATCACCGAGGTGAAGGTCTCGTTGGTCTTCTTGAAGCCTTCGTCGAGACGCTCGGCGACCTTGCCGGAGATTTCGTTGAGCCGTCCGTCGACCGTCTGCGACAACTGCTGGACGCGCTCGTTGAAATGCGCGGTCATGCCTTTGAGCGTGTCCTGCAACAGGCTCTGTTCGGCGCGTCCCTGTTCGATTAGCTTTTCGAGCATCGCGGTCTGGAACAGGCTGAACTGGCCGGTGACGGTTTCGCGCGTTTCCGCCAGCCGTTCGCTCTGCGCCACCTGCAAGGCGGCGAGCTGGGTCTGCATGCGGTCGGATTGCTGTGACAATCCGGTGTGCAGGTCGGTCAGCACCGCGCGGTGACGGGCTTCCATGTCCTGAGCCAATAGCGCGGGCAATCCGAGTTGCTCCCGCCGCAGCGCGCCCAGGCGAAGCAGCAGGATGGCGATCATGAGAATGAGGGCGGCAAGGCCGGCGAGGAGGCCGATTTCGACAGGTTGCATGCGCGGATTTTACCTGTGCCGCCATAAAAAAACCCGGCAAGAAGCCGGGTTGGGTCAAACCAGTCCCGGCTCACGCCGGTACGGGATTACGCCGCCGCGCGGTTGGCGCGCTTGCGCTCGTGTTCCTGCAGGTGGCGCTTGCGGATGCGGATCGACTTGGGCGTGATTTCCACCAATTCGTCGTCGTCGATGAACTCCACCGCGGACTCCAGCGTCAGCTTGATCGGCGTGGTCAGGCGTACGGCCTCGTCGGTGCCGGAGGCACGCACGTTGGTGAGCTGCTTGCCCTTGATCGGGTTGACCACGAGGTCATTGTCGCGGCTGTGGATGCCGATGACCATGCCTTCGTACAGCTTGTCGCCGGGCGAGACGAACATGCGGCCGCGGTCTTCGAGTTTCCACAGCGCGTAGGCCACGGCCTCGCCGTTGTCCTGCGACACCAGCACGCCGTTGTGGCGGCCGGGCAGGTCGGCTTTCACCGGACCATAGTCGTCGAACACGTGGCTCATCAGGCCGGTGCCGCGCGTCATGGTCATGAAGTCGGACTGGAAGCCGATCAGGCCGCGCGCCGGAATGTGGTATTCGAGGCGGGTGCGGCCGCGGCCGTCAGATTCCATGTTGGTCAGTTCGCCGCGGCGGCGGCCGATCTCTTCCATCACGCCGCCCTGGTGTTCGTCTTCCAGGTCGATGGTGAGGTTTTCATACGGTTCGCACTTCTCGCCGTTGATCTCCTTGTACACGACGCGCGGCTTGGCGACGGCCATTTCGAAGCCTTCGCGGCGCATGTTTTCGAGAAGAATCGTCAGGTGCAGCTCGCCGCGGCCGGAGACGCGGAACACGTCGGCGTCTCCGGTGTCGTCCACGCGCAGCGCCACGTTGGTCAGCAGTTCCTTGTTGAGGCGGTCGCGGATCTGGCGACTGGTGACGAACTTGCCTTCGGTGCCGGCGAGCGGCGAGGTGTTCACCATGAAATCCATGGTGAGCGTGGGTTCGTCGACCCCGAGTACGGGCAGGCCGACCGGGTTTTCCTTGTCGCAGATGGTGACGCCGATGCCGATGTCGTCGAGACCCGAGATGATGATGATGTCGCCGGCTTCGGCTTCGTCCACCGGTATGCGGTCGAGGCCTTTGAAGCCGAGCACCTGGTTGATGCGGCCGGTGGCAACCTGGTCTTCGTGGTTCATCACGACGACCGACATGCCGGGTTTGATGCGGCCATTGAGTACGCGGCCGACGCCGAGGCGGCCGGTGTAGGTCGAGTAGTCGAGCGCGGCGATCTGCAGTTGCAAGGGCGCATCAGCCGAGCCGGGCGGGGTGGGAACGTGAGTGAGCACGGTGTCGAACAGCGGCTTCATGTCGGCCGCGCTGCCGCCCTGCGAAGGCGCGTCCTTGAGATCGAGGCAGGCCCAGCCGTTGAGGCCGGACGCATAGATGATCGGGAAGTCGAGCTGCTCGTCGGTGGCGCCGAGCTTGTCGAACAGATCGAAGGTCTGGTCGACGACCCAGTCGGGGCGCGAACCGGGGCGGTCCACCTTGTTGATCACGACGATGGGGCGCAGGCCCAGCGCCAGCGCCTTCTTGGTGACGAAGCGCGTCTGCGGCATCGGGCCTTCGACGGCGTCGACCAGCAGCACCACGCCGTCGACCATGCCGAGCACGCGCTCGACTTCGCCGCCGAAGTCGGCGTGGCCGGGGGTGTCGACGATGTTGATGTGGTAGTCACCGTAGGTGATCGCGGTGTTTTTCGCCAGGATGGTGATGCCGCGTTCCTTTTCCAGGTCGTTGGAGTCCATGACGCGCTCGTCAACCGCCTGGTTGTCGCGGAAGGTGCCGGACTGCTTGAGAAGCTGGTCGACCAGCGTGGTTTTGCCATGGTCGACGTGCGCGATGATGGCGATGTTGCGGAGCTTGCGGGACATGATGGGGGCCGGGATTCGGGGAAACCCGGCATTATAACAGGGTTTTGTGACGGAGCCCGTTTATTGGGCTAGGGGATGCGCGGCCAGCCGGGCGTCGATGCCCTGGATCACCCGCTGGTAGCGGGCGCTGCCGATGGGCCCGAAACGGCGGTCGAATTCGGTCTGCGGCATGAATTCCGGCAGGTTGCGGAAATCGGGCAGCAGATCGGTATCGCTGTGGGAGACGGCCAGCAGTTGTCGCACCCGAGCTGCGGCATCGCCGGTCGCATGGGTGCCGAGCTTCACGCCGGCACGATCGTTGGCCAGGTCGGTGAAACTGAAGCCCGAGCCCCGGTCGGCGTCCTCTTCTTCCTTCATCAGGCCGATGGCATTGGCCAGGCGACTGCCGCCGTTGGCCGATAGGGCGGCGGAAATCACGAAATGCTCGGCAAAGTCGCGCCGCCCGTGGATCGATAGCAGTACGCGTGGCGCCCGGCGGATCGAATGGCTGTCGCCCTCCAGCAACTTGGGCAGGCTGATCCCTCCCAGGTACGCCGCCAGTGCAGTGAGGGCGGCGCGGTTTTCCTCGCGCGCGTCGTTGCCGTTTTGCAGGGCGTAGGTAAACAGTGGGCCCACGATGCTCACCAGCGGCACCGTGCTGCCGCGCGGGTGGGGCTTCAGCAGCGTATCCAGCCGTTCTGCATAGGCCAGCATGCGGGCCTGGTCTTCCGGTGCAAGCAACAGTTCGGCGCTTTTTCGCTCGATCCGCGTCAGCAGCTCGGGACGCCAGCGGTAATCCAGCGTGGCCTGGTTTTCATCGAAACTCACCTGCGTGAACGCATCGGCCAGTGCCGCATAGGTTTTGTCGCGCCGCAGCCAGCGATGCGCCAGACGCGCCGTCCAGTCGGCCAGCGTACCTGGCAGCGGCAGGCTGCCGAGCTGCAGGCTCCGGATGCGGATGCCGCCGGGCACATCGGCCACTTCGGCGGTGATGTTGAGGTAGCGTCCAAACGGGTTCGACGGGACGGTCAGCGTGGCGGTAAGGGTGGCCAGTCCCGGCGTAAGCTCGGCGGCAATGCCGCTGACGCGGCGCAGTTCGACGGCATAGTTGAGCAGCCGGTTGAGCTCGGCCTCGTCGAGCTGGATGCTCTGGACGACATCGGGCGTCTGCCCGCGCGGGTCGTGCTTCTCGAACAGCGATTTGATCCAGGCGAGGTCGGTGCGGCGGAATTGCGCCGGCGGCTCGATGGCGGGTGCGTCATCCAGCGCCAGCCAGGGCAGCAGGGTAAGTGCGGCCAGCACAACGAACAGTCCTCCCCAGCCGATCAGCCGTTTCATGATTATCCAGGCTGGTTGCGCATGAAGTCGGCGGTCTTGAAGAAGGCTGCGGTCAACTCCTGCTGCATGGCCGCATCCACGCCGACGTCCTGCATGGCGCGGACCATGCAGCCCATCCACTGGTCGCGTTCGGCCTCGCCGATGGCAAAGGGCATATGGCGGCGGCGCAGGAAAGGATGGCCGAAGCGGTCGATATATTCCGGCGGACCGCCGGTCCAGCCGGACAGGAACCAGAACAGTTTGTTGCGCGATTCGGTGAGATCGGCCGGATGCAGCTTGCGGATGCCGTAGTAATCCGGGTCTTCGTCCATCAGGTCGTAAAATCGATCGACCAGGCGGCGAATGGTCTCGCTGCCGCCAAGACGTTCGTAATGCGTTTGCATCGTTCAGCCTTTCGCGGGTTTGACCGCGGCGGCGGCCGCCTTGGCGCGGTCGCGGGCATTATCGGTGGTCTTGGCCGTGGCAAGCGCCACCCCCATGCGGCGGCGGACGAAAGCCTGCGGCTTGCCGAACAGCCGAATATCGACACCGGGCATGGCGAGCGCATCGGCAACGCCATCGAACACAATACCTGTCGCGTCCATGCCGCCGTAAATCACCGCCGAGGCGCCGGGTTCGCGCAGCGAGACATCAACCGGCAGGCCGAGGATGGCGCGTGCGTGCAGTTCGAATTCGTTCTGCCGCTGCGTCGCCATCGTCACCATGCCGGTGTCATGCGGGCGCGGGCTGACTTCGGAGAACCACACCATGTCGCCCTTGACGAACAGTTCCACGCCGAAAAGCCCGCGCCCGCCGAGGTTGCCGGTGACGGCGGCGGCGATTTCCTGGGCGCGCTGCAGTGCGGCGGCGGACATCGCCTGCGGCTGCCACGATTCGACATAGTCGCCTTTTACCTGCACATGGCCGATGGGGGCGCAGAAATGGGTCTCGATCTCGCTCGAAGGCCCGCGTGCACGCACGGTCAGCAGCGTGATTTCATAATCGAAGTCGATCACGCCCTCGACGATGACGCGGCCCTTGTCCACCCGCCCGCCGCTGGCGGCATAGTCCCACGCCGTTTGCAACTGGCTGGCGTCGTCCACCCGCGACTGGCCCTTGCCGGACGACGACATCACCGGCTTGACGATCACCGGATAGCCCAGTTTCTCCGCTGCGGCCGCCATCTCGGCCAGGCTGTCGGCGAACACGTAGGGCGAGGTCGGCAGGTTCAGCGTTTCGGCGGCGAGCCGGCGGATGCCCTCGCGGTTCATGGTGAGGTTGGCGGCACGTGCCGTGGGAATGATCTCGGCCAGGCCGGCCGCCTCGATTTCCAGCAGCGTCTCGGTGGCGATGGCCTCGATTTCGGGCACGACCAGCTGCGGTTTCTCGGCCTCGATCAGCGCGCGCAGCGCCGAGCGGTCGCTCATGTCTGTCACGTAGGCCCGATGTGCGACCTGATGGCCGGGCGCATTGACGTAGCGGTCAACAGCGATGACTTCGACGCCAAGGCGCTGCAGCGCGATGATGACTTCCTTGCCGAGCTCGCCTGCGCCCAGGAGCATGACACGGGTGGCGGAAGGGGAAAGCGGGGTGCCGAGTCGCATAGGTCAATCCAGCAAAAACAGAAAAGCCGATTTTACCGTGGCTTACAGGTATTCCTCGATCGGCAACGCCTGCAATATGCGCAGCAGGCCGCGCTGGATCGGGGTGGTGTCGGGTTCGCGATCGAACGTGCGCGGGCTGCCTTGGTGCACGTCGGTCCATTGCAGGCGTCGCTCGATCTTTCTGTTGACGGTTTCGACGGCAAGTCGCGGCCGGAAACTGCGTTCGGGCCGCATCGCGTTCTCGGCCATGTCGGTGACCTCGCGGGCGAGTTCGGGCGAATGGATCACCAAGCCCATTTCGGTATTGAGCAGGGCCGAGCGCGGATCGAAGTTGAAGCTGCCGATGAACACGTGCTCGTCGTCGACTACGAAGGTCTTGGCATGCAGGCTGGCGCGCGAGGAGCCGCCGGGGAGATCGCGCAGGCGGCCGCCGATGGGCTCGGCCACCGGTTTCAGCTCGTAGAGATTGACGCCGGCCTCCAGCAACGGGATGCGGTAGTTGGCATAGCCGGCGTGCACGATCGGCACGTCGCTGGCGGCGTAGGCATTGGTCAGGACGTCGACCTGTATGCCCTGGCTGCGCCAGTATTCGAAATAGGCCATGCCCGCGGCGCCGGGCACGAAATAGGGCGATACGATGAGGACGTGCCGGGTGGGGTTGACCCAGAGTCCGGCGAGCTGGCCGACCAGCAGACTGGAAGGCGATTTGCTGCGCTTGAGTACTTTTTCCGGCGGGTCGACGATGAGATCGACGGGCGCAATGCGCCAGGGCGTGTCGCCTTTCAACAGTCCGGGAATGGGGTCAGCCGCGGTCAGGGCGCGGCCATACGCACTGTCGAGCTGCCGGGCGCGGAATTCATACAAACGCCGGGTGGTGCGCTGCAGCCGCTTGTCGCTGGGCGTGATCGGCAGGGCGGAGGCGGGTACGGCGGCCTCGCTGTTCCAGTAGGTGTCGAACGACTGCGCCAGCGCATTGACGATGGCACCGGCCGCGGCGACGTCGAGGTCGATGAAGGCGAGATCGTGGTCGGCACCGAAATATTCGTCGCCGATGTTGCGCCCGCCGGTGATGCCGACCTGGCTGTCGGCGATGAAGACCTTGTTGTGCATGCGGCGGTTGAGACGGACGCTTTCGCGCAATGCCTGCCAGCCCCTGACCAGCAGACTGGTACTGCGGGTGTGGAAGGGATTGAACAGCCGTACCTGGATATTGGGGTGGGCATTCAGCGTGGCGAGCCCCAGTTCCTTGTCGGCGGTGTCGATGTCGTCGATCAGCAGACGCACGCGCACGCCGCGGTCGGCTGCAGCCAGCAGCGAAGCGGCGACCATTTTGCCCGTGGTGTCGTTGTGGAACAGGTAGTACTGCACGTCCAGCGTACGGGTGGCGCGTTGTGCCAGCGCCAGGCGGGCCGCCAGTGCCGCCTGGCCGCTCTTCAGTAGATGAAAGCCCGATTCGCCGGACGGAATCCAGGCTGCCAGCTGGGTTTTCAGCGGGCTGTCGGCATGGCTGGATAGCGCCTGCGTGGGAAGGCGTCGGGCGTCGAGATTGAGTGTGGGCGCACAGCCGGCAAGCAGCAGCGCAAGCAGGCCGACGAAGACGAACGGATCAGGCCGTATGCGCATCCAGCCGTTGCCAGGCGAAATGGGGGCCGGGGTCGGTCTTGCGGCCCGGTGCGATGTCGCTGTGGCCCACGACTGCCTGGATCGGGTAAGCCGTTTTCAGTGTGGCCAGCAGCGGGATCAGGGCCGCGTACTGGGCCTCGGCAAAAGGCAGGTCGTCGCTGCCTTCCAGTTCGATGCCGATGGAGAAGTCGTTGCAGCGTTCGCGTCCTTGCCAGTTCGATGCGCCCGCGTGCCAGGCGCGCAGTGCGCACGGCACGAATTGGATCAGGCTGCCGTCGCGGCGGATGAAAAAGTGTGCCGACACCTCGAGACCTCGAATACCCTGGTAGTAAGGGTGGGCATCCCAGTCGAGCCGATTGGTGAAGAGTTCGATCACCGCATTGCCGTCGAACTGGCCCGGCGGCAGCGAAATGTTGTGGAGGACGACGAGCTCGATGGCCGTGCCTGCCGGGCGTGCATCGCAATTGGGCGAAGGCAGGTGGCGCGCGCCGATGAGCCAGCCGGAAGCGTCCAGTTTGTAGGGAAGCGGAGCGGAAATCGACATGGCGCAAGCTTACTCGACCCGCGCAAAGTCTGGAAACATCGGCTGACACCCCTTAGACTGCCGACTTTCCAGGAATCCCGGGTGCGACATGACAAGCTTGGACGCGCAACAACTGCTGGACCACGCCGAGTGCATCGCATCGGAGGACGAAGTGCAGTCCGTGCTCGACCGCCTGGCCGGCGAGATTGCACTGGGGCTGCGGGATACGTTTCCGCTGGTGCTGGCCGTCATGGGCGGGGCGGTGGTATTCGCCGGCCAGTTGCTGCCGCGGCTGCGCTTTCCGCTGGAGTTCGATTACCTGCATGTCACCCGCTATCGCGGCAAGACCGAGGGTGGCGAGGTGGAATGGCGGGTGCTGCCGGGACAGAACGTGGTCGGCCGCAACGTGCTGGTGCTGGACGATATCCTGGACGAAGGCGAAACCCTGGCCGCGATTCGCGACAAACTCGTCGGAATGGGCGCGGCGCATGTCTGGTCGGCGGTGCTGACCAACAAGGACAACGGTTTGGCCAAACCGATCCAGGCCGATTTTGTGGGGCTGAACGTGCCCAATCGCTACGTGTTCGGCTGCGGCATGGATGCATATGGATTGTGGCGCAATCTGCCGGCCATTTACGCTTTAAAGGACAAATAACATGCTGGGCATCATCGGCGGTACCGGTCTGACGCAACTGGCCAACCTGGAAATCACCCACCGCCAGGTGGCGCGTACGCCCTACGGCGAACCCTCGGGCGCATTGACCTTCGGCCGCATCTGCGGGCAGGAGGTGATCTTCCTGGCGCGTCACGGCTACGGCCATACCATTCCGCCGCACGAGGTGAACTATCGTGCCAACCTGTGGGCGCTGAAGGAGCATGGCGTCGACCGCGTGGTGTCGGTGGCCACGGTCGGCGGCATCCACCCCGAACTGATCCCCGGTACGCTGGCCATCCCCGACCAGATCATCGACTACACGCACAGCCGCGCCGCCACGTATTTCGCGGGCAGCGACAAGCCGGTGACCCATCTCGATTTCACCGCTCCCTATTGCGACGCCATGCGTACGGCGCTGCTGCAAGCCGCCACCCGAGCCGGCATCAGCCTGCGCGACGGCGGCGTCTACGGCGCGGTGCAGGGGCCGCGCCTGGAAACGGCGGCTGAAATCAATCGCATGGAGCGCGACGGCGCCGACATGGTGGGCATGACCGGTATGCCGGAAGCCTATCTGGCGCGCGAATTGGCGCTCTGCTACGCGACTGTGGGCGCAGTGGTCAATTATGCGGCTGGTCGCGGATTGTCGGCCGATGGCATCCAGATGGGCGAAATCCAGGCCGTATTGGGCGAAGTGATGCTGCAGGTACGGCATCTGCTGGAACAACTGGTGACCGACGACGCGGCCGGCTTGTGCACGTATTGAGCAGGGAATGGCTACTGCATGAAACTTTATCGCGCCCTGCAGTCGCAGGGGTTCGGCTCGCGCAAGGGCTGTGTGGCACAGGTGCGTGCGGGCGCAGTCGCGGTCAACGGCATGGTCTGCGACGATCCGGAGACCGAAGTCGACCCAGCGGGGCTGGAACTGACCCTCGACGGCGTGGCCTGGGCGTTTCGCGAGAAAGCCTACGTGCTGATGCACAAGCCGTCCGGCTACGAGTGTTCGCATCATCCCAGTCATCACCTCAGCGTGTTTTCCTTGTTGCCGGCGCCGCTGCTGCAGCGCGGGGTGCAATGCGTGGGACGGCTCGATCAGGACACCACCGGCCTGCTGCTGTTTTCCGACGACGGGCAGTTCATCCACCGCATGATCTCGCCCAGAAAGGGCATTGCCAAAATCTACCGTGCCACCTGTGCCGAGCCCGTGACCGACGCCATGCTGGATGCCTTGCGTCAAGGCGTGGCATTGAATGACGAACCGGCGCCGATTGCCGCGCTGGCCTGCGACAGGCTCGATGCGCGCACGCTGCGCCTGACGCTCGCCGAAGGCAAATACCATCAGGTCAAACGTATGATCGCGGCGACGGGTAACCGGGTCGAGACGCTGCATCGCGAAACCATCGGCAGTCATGCCTTGCCCGCAGACCTGCCGCCTGGCGGTTGGCGCTGGCTGGAGCCTGCCGACCTGCAACAGCTGGAGCAGCCATGGCCATCCGCGAGGTCCTGAAAATGGGCGATCCGCGCCTGCTCGTGCAGGCGCTTCCGGTAGAAGACTTTTCCTCGCCCGAACTGACGCAATTGATCGTCGATATGCAGGACACCATGCGTTCGTTGAACGGAGCGGGCCTGGCGGCGCCGCAAATCGGTGTCGGCCTGCAGGTGGTGATTTTCGAAGTTGCCGCCAATCCGCGTTATCCCGATGCCGAGAACGTACCGTTCACGGTGCTGATCAACCCCGTGCTGACCCCCTTGTCCGACGTCATGGAAGACGGTTGGGAAGGGTGTCTGTCGGTACCGGGCATGCGCGGGCTGGTGCCGCGCCACGTATCCCTGCGCTATCAGGGCTTCGATGCAGCGGGCCAGCCGATCGACCGCCGCGTGAGCGATTTCCATGCCCGGGTGGTGCAGCACGAAGTCGACCATCTGCGCGGCATTCTCTATCCGATGCGGATTCGCGACCTGCGCGATTTCGGCTTCACCGAGACCCTGTTCCCGGGACAAACCCTGCAGGACGATTGACGGGTTTTCGACGCTTCCGGGCATGCATTTAGCTTGCCTAAAGTTGCGACTGTCCTCGCCGCTAACTTGTAGCGTAACCGTGGGCGACGTGCCCCGGCACAAGCAGCAAGGACCCCCATGATCCCGGAACATCAGATCCAGCAGGCGCAGCGTCATATCCACCACGCCGACGTGATGATGGACGAAGCCGCCCAGCTCGACGACATTGCCGCCCAGTTGATGGCCGTGCAGCGGCACTGGACCGATCCCAGTCGCCCGCTGCGTCTCATGACAGCACTGGAAGCCAGCCGCAGCGTCTGGCACGCGATCCAGACCGGACTGGCCGAAGGCACGTTGGCGCTGCCGCTGGACGTGCAGCACAACCTGCTGATCCTGTCGGTGTATGCCGACAGCAAGATCGGTTTGTGCGAGGCCACGCCAGATGTCGATACGCTGGGCAGTCTCATCGCCTTGACGCGCACGCTGGCCGGCAGCCTCAAGGAATGGCGGGAGGCGGCATGAGCCTGTTTCAAGATTACGAACGGTATTCCGGTCTGAGTCTCGCCGATGTGGCGGGGGTCAGTACATCGGTTCGCCCTGGGCGCGGGCGCAATCGCGTCAAGACCGACGTGGATGAAAAGGTCAAGAAGCCGGCCGACGGCGTACGCAAGAAATCACCGCCTGCCCGCAAAACGCCGTCGCGCGGCCGCTACGTCGACGAATACGCGCGCCCGGCCGTCTAGAGCCCGACGCAGGTTACTTCAACGCTTCGATCGTCTCGGCTTCCAAGGCCTCGCGGCCCGCGGGCGTCTGCAAGGCGGCACCCCGGATCAGAAACGTATCCTCCACCCGCTCGCCCAGGGTGTCGATCTTGGCGGCATAGACGTTCACGTCATGCCGCATCAGCACTTCCGCCACTGCGAACAGCAAGCCCCCGCGATCCGCGCAGGTGATCGACAGCATATGGCCGTGGCCCTGTGCGTCGGCTTCCAGCCGTACCGTGGTGGGGTAAGGGTGGTGGCGCTGATGGCGTGACAGGCGGCCGCGCGGTACAAGCTGCATCGGTCGCGTCGGGTCGAGGTCGCGCGCCAGTTCGTATTCCACGAAATTCAGGAAATCGCGGTAATGGATGCCGCGATTGGCCAGGTCCATCACCTGGAAACTGTCCAGGGCATACCCATTGCGTGTGGTGTGGATCTTGGCTTCGAGAATGGTGTACTGGATACGGGCGAAAAAGCCGCAGATGCGCGCGAAGATGTCGGCCCGGTCAGGCGTGTAGACCAGCACCTGAATGCCCTCGCCGGCCGGCGACAGCCGCGCCCGCACGACGGCGTCGGCACTGTCGGTGCGGCGCCACAGCATGCGCGCCTGCCAGGCCATGTCGCGGGCGTCGAAGCGGACGAAATAGCGCTCGTCGAGATGCTGCCACAGCGCGTCGGCGGCGTCGGCCGGCAGACCATACAGGGCGAGGTTGACGCGTGCTTCGTTCTGCCGGGCGGCAATGTCTGCCACCGCGGCGTCGCTATCCGCCAGCCGGGCGTGGGTAGCGTGATACAAGTCTTCCAGTAGCTTGCCTTTCCAGGCGTTCCAGACCTTCGGGCTGGTGCCGCGGATATCGGCCACGGTCAGCAGGTACAGGGCGGCCAGCCGGCGCGTGTCGCCGACCCGGGCGGCGAAGGCGGCGATGACTGCGGGGTCGCTGATGTCCTCTTTCTGCGAAGTGCGCGACATCACCAGATGCATGTCCACGAGCCATGCGACCAGCTCGCTGTCCGCCTTGTCGAGCTGGTGCTGGCGGCAGAACCGTCGCGCATCGACGGCGCCGAGTTCGGAATGGTCGCCGCCGCGCCCTTTGGCGATGTCGTGGAACAGGGCGGCCAGGTACAGCAGCTCAGGCTTGTCGAACGCGGTAATCAGCCGGCTGGCAAGCGGGAACTCGTGCGCAAGGCCCGGCACGGTGAAGCGCCGCATGTTGCGGAGCACGGTGAGGATGTGCTCGTCGACCGTGTAGACGTGAAAGAGGTCATGCTGCATCTGACCGACGACGCGGCCGAATGCCGGGATGTAGCGACCGAGCAGGCCATAGCGATGCATCGCGCGCAGCGCCCGGGTGATGCCCAGCGGCTGGCGCAGCAGCGTCATGAACAGGGCGCGATGCTGCGGATCGGCGCGAAATGCGGCATCGATGCGCGTACTGCCGCGCCACAGTGCGCGCAACGTCGCAGGCTCGAAACCGGCGAGTGTCGGGTGCTGGGCATAGACGATGAAGGCGCGCAGCAGGGCATCCGGTTTGCGCTCGAACAGGTCGGCTGCACGCGCTTCGAGCAGATTGGCACGCAACTGGAAATCGGCATCGATCGGCTCGGGCGGCGCGGTCACCGGGAACAGACGTACGCGCAGCGACTGGATCAGGATGTCGTTGACGCGCTGGATCAGTTTGGCGGCCCGGTAATACCCCTGCATCAGGCGTTCGCCTGCGCGCTTGTGCGCTGTGGCGGCGAGTCCCAGGCGGGCGGCGAGCTCGGTCTGGTAATCGAAGGCGAGCCGGTCTTCGCGCCGTCCGGACAGGAGATGCAGGTGGATGCGCAAAGCCGACAGCGAATATTCCTCGCGCGCAATGCGGCGCGCCTCGGCAGGGGTGAGCAGGCCGGCGCGTGCGATGCCGCTCCAGCTGCCCTGGATGCCGCAGGCCTGCGCCAGCCAATGAATGGTGTGCAGGTCGCGCAGGCCGCCGGGGCTGTCCTTCAGGTTGGGTTCGAGCTTGTAGGCGCTGTCGTCGAAACGTGCGTGGCGGGCCTGCTGCTCCGCGAGCTTGCCGTCGAAAAAGTGTTGGGCGTCGAAACGTGCCTGGAAGCGGCGGCCGAATTCGTCGAACAGGCTTGCCGCGCCGTACACGAAGCGTGCCTCCAGCAGGTTGGTTTCCACCGTGATGTCCGCGGCCTCGGCCAGGCAGGCGTCGACCGTGCGCACGCTATGGCCGATCTCCAGCCCGACGTCCCAGCAGGCCTGCACCCAGTTTTCCAGCGTGGCCTGCTGGTCGGGGGTGGGATCATGGGGCAGTACCATCAGCACGTCCACGTCGGACCCGGGGAACAGTTCGCCGCGTCCGTAGCCGCCGACGGCCGCGAGGCAGAACGTGGGGGGCAGGGCGAGCCGTGCCGAGAGTTCGATCAGCACGCTGTCGACCAGCGCAGCGTGGCGGCTCAGGTAGTGGGTGGTGGATTTGCGCAGAAAGGCCGCAGCCAGATCGGCGCGGCCCGATTTGAGCCGCTCGCGAAGATCGGCGAACGGCGGTTTGCTCACGCAGCGTGACGGATGCGGTCGGGAACGGCCGGGGTGCCGGCCGAGACGGTCAGGACTTCGTAGCCGCTGTCGGTCACCAGGATCGTGTGTTCCCACTGCGCCGACAGGCTGCGGTCCTTGGTGACGATGGTCCAGCCGTCGGGCATCTGGCGGATGTCGCGGCGGCCGGCATTGATCATCGGCTCGATGGTGAAGGTCATGCCCGGTTCCAGCACGAGGCCGGTGCCGGGCTTGCCGTAGTGCAGCACCTGCGGGTCCTCATGGAAATTGCGGCCGATGCCGTGGCCGCAGAATTCGCGCACCACGCTGTAGCCGTGGTTTTCGGCGAAGCGCTGGATGGCGTGACCGATGTCGCCCAGGCGCACGCCCGGCTTGACGTGGTCGATGCCGACCCACATCGCTTCGTAGGTGATCTGGATCAGGCGTTTGGCCTGGATCGATCCCTCGCCCGCCACGAACATGCGGCTGGTATCGCCGTGCCAGCCATCCTTGATGACCGTGATGTCGAGGTTCACGATGTCGCCGTTCTTCAGGATCTTCTCTCCCGGAACGCCGTGGCAGACCTGGTTGTTGACCGAGGTGCAGATCGACTTGGGGTAAGGTGCGTGCCCCGACGGCGCGTAGTTCAGCGGCGCCGGGATCGTATCCTGCACGTTGACCATGTAGTCGTGACACAGCCGATCGAGCTCGCCCGTGGTGACGCCAGGTTTGACGAAAGGCGTGATGTAGTCGAGCACTTCCGAGGCAAGTCGTCCGGCGACGCGCATGCCTTCGATTTCGGCGCCGGTTTTGATGGTGACAGTCATGTTTGGGCTAGTTGCGGGGCTTAAAGCAGCATTCTAGCGCGCCCGGCAGGCGCTGGAAAAACCATGCTTATGACATGGTGGGCGCAACCAGGGATGCGGCAGCATGTCCCTGGTTGCGTGCTTGCCGGAAAACACACCGGCTAGCTGCGTCGTCCTTACTGCCCCGCGGCAGACCTTCCACCGCTACGGACCTGCTCGCGGGTTTCGGTGCGGATCTGGTCGCGCGTCTGGATGCGCTTCTCATCGCGGTTTTGGGTGCGCGTTTCCTTGCGTTGTGCCGAATCAGGGTAGGACATTCCGGTATTGCCCATTCCCATGCCGCCCCCCATCCCGGCGTGGCCGCCCTTGGCGTGGACTGCGCCGCTGGCCAGGCCGGCGGCAAGCAGGATGACGGAAAGAATTTTGGTCGATTTCATGGTGCACTCCTAAAGTTGGTGGAATTAACGACCCCGTCGCCCGGCGCCGGCGCCAGGAACGGCACCGGGACTGACGCCTGGCGCCGCCATGTCCTGATGGCGATGCTCGTAGCCTGTGCCATAAGGCAGGGGGGGCGGAGCCTGCTGACTGTCCTGGGTTGGCGCGGGCGCGCGCAGATTGCGCTGCACCGCCTCGTCGACCTGACTTGTGCCGGGGGGATGCGGGAGATCGCGCGGCAACGACAGGTTGAGGGGGCGAGGCTGCGCGCTGTTCGCGTTGCCCTGGCGTGCCTCGGCCAGTGCGGGCATGGCAAGGGCCAGGACGGACGGGACAAGGAGCAGGCTCAGGCGGGGCAGGGTCATGTACGGTTCGGGGTTCGTTGAGGCCGCGGGATTGCGGTGGAATGCAGTGTGGGCCGATTATGTCGCTGGGCGATGTCGGCTGGATGGCACTGCGTGCCAGTGTGTGTCCGTTTGTGACAGGCGGGCCGGAAAGGCCCTATTGTGGGGTAGGATAAAACTATCGGACGCAAGGCCCGAAAACCGTAACCCGCCACCCAATCCGGACGCCGTGTGATGCAATCGTTCAAGCCTGTTGTGCCCAACCCTGCCCGGAGTGTGTCGTGACGGCGCCCGCCGCGGCACGCATCCTGGTGGTGGACGACGACCCGGGGTTGCGCACCCTGCTGGAGGCGTATCTGGGCGACAGCGGATTCGCGGTGGAGACGGCGATGGATGGACCGGCGATGTGGCAGGCGCTGGAGCACGGCATGCCGGATGCCATCGTGCTCGACCTGATGATGCCCGGCGAGGATGGGTTGTCGCTGGCGCGCCGCCTGCGCAGCCAGTCGAACGTGCCGATCCTCATGCTGTCGGCGCGCGGCGAGGAAATCGACCGCGTGGTAGGCCTGGAAATGGGCGCCGACGATTACCTGGCCAAGCCCTTCAGTCCACGCGAGTTGCTGGCCCGTCTGCGTGCGCTGTTGCGGCGCAGCCAGGGCCAGGGTGAGCCTGTCTCTCAGCCGGCGCTGCCCAGCTTCGGGCCGTACCGGCTGGATGCGGCCAGCCACCGGCTTACCCGCGACGGCGTCGAGGTGAAACTGTCCACCGCCGAATTCGCCCTGTTGCGCATCTTCGTCGAGCACCCGCTGCGGGTGCTGTCGCGCGATACCCTGATCGACATGCTGAAAGGCTACGAGCGCGATCCGTTCGACCGCAGCGTCGATACCCGCGTCACCCGCTTGCGCCGCAAGATCGAGCCCGATTCCACGGAGCCCGTCTATATCCGCACCGTGCGTGGCGAGGGCTACCTGTTCAATCCGCGCGGCAACGAGGCGTGAGACTGTCGTCGCGCCTAAGCCTGACGCAGCAGAACGCCTTGCTGCTGCTGGCGTTCTTCATCCTCTTCGAGTTGCTGGTGGTATCGGCCATCACCTACTTTTTGATGGTGCCGATGGCGCGCCGTTCGGCGGCCGACCTGGCGGGTTTGATGACGTTGTCGGCACAAACCTGGAGCGAACTGCCGCCGGTCACCCGTCCTGCTTTCGAGATCGAGTTGGCACGCTCGCATGCGCTGGCGCTGCGCGCCGAACCGCCGCACAACGCCGAGCCACCGTCATGGCGAGAGCCCTATCTGCGCTTCCTGGTGGCGTCCCTGAGCGTGCGAGTGGGTGGACCCGTCGCGACCTCGCGCGAGGAAATCCGGGGGCAGGAATGGTTCTGGGCGTCACTACCTGCCGGCGATGGGCGTCTGTCGGTAGGATTTCCCCACAGCCGCATCGGCCCGCGCCCGATCCATGCCGTGCTGGCCTCGTTGGCCGGCGGCACGTTGCTGACCCTGCTTGCGGCCTGGTGGCTGGCCCGTCGGACCACCCGGCCGCTGCAACGGCTGCAGCAGGCGGTCACTTCGCTGGGTCGTGGGCAGACGCCGGAGCGCCTGCCCGAGACCGGGCCGCGTGAAATCGCAGCCCTGAGCCGCCGCTTCAACGAGATGACGAAACAGGTGGAAGAGCTGCTGGCTGCCCGCACGGTGCTGCTGGCTGGTGTGTCGCATGACCTGCGTACGCCGCTGGCACGGCTGCGGCTGGCGGTGGAAATGCTGGTGAAGAAGCCGAGCGCGGAACTGGCGGCGCAGGTGGAGGGCGACATCGAGGCGATGGACCGTCTGATCGGCGATGTACTGACGCTGGCACGCGGCTTCGGTCATGAGGCTGCCCGGCGGGTGGCACTGGCCGATCTGCTGGCCGATCTGGTACGGTCCACGCCCGGCGCGGCTGAGCACGTGCAGATCGAGGCGGCGGATATCACGCTCGACGTGCCTGCCGGCGCCTTGCGCCGCATTCTGGCCAATCTGCTGGAAAATGCCCTGCGTTATGGCGGCGGCCAGCCCGTGACCCTGCAGGCCGAGACAGGGGACGGGCTATGCCGCATCGGCGTGCTCGATCGCGGCCCCGGGATTCCTGCGACGGAACAGGAGGCCGTGTTCCGGCCGTTCTACCGGCTCGAAGCCTCGCGCAACGTCGGCACCGGCGGCTCGGGGCTGGGCCTGGCGATCGTGCGCCAGCTGGCGGCGGCGCAGGGATGGGACGTCAGCCTCGACGCGCGGCCCGGGGGCGGACTGGCAGTATGGCTGCAGATCGCCCTGCCGCCGGCGCCTTGAAATAAGTACCCATTCGAATTAGAATCGCGGGCTGTCCGGAATGGTTCGGACAAATTCGCACACCTGTCATTAAAGGGTGGCGGCGTGTTCAAACGTACACACGCGGCTGCTGACGGGTGGAGGCTCAACCCTTTAGGAGATTTTCATGTCTGTCACCATGCGCCAAATGCTGGAGGCCGGTGTCCATTTCGGCCACCAGACCCGCTTCTGGAACCCCAAGATGGCCCCGTTCATTTTCGGCCATCGCAACAAGATCCATATCGTCAACCTGGAAAAATCGCTGCCGATGTTCCAGGAGGCGCAGAAATTCGTGCGTCAGCTGGCCGCCAACAAGGGCAACGTGCTGTTCGTCGGCACCAAGCGCGCCGCACGCGACATCGTGCGCGAAGAAGCGCAGCGCGCCGGCATGCCTTACGTCGACAACCGCTGGCTCGGCGGCATGCTGACGAACTTCAAGACGGTCAAGCAGTCCATCAAACGCCTGAACGAACTGGAAGCCTCGCTGGCCGAACCGGGCCGTCTGTCGAAGAAGGAAATCCTCACGGTACAGCGCGAAGTCGACAAGCTGAACCGCAGCCTGGGCGGCATCCGTGAAATGGGCGGCCTGCCCGACGCGCTGTTCATCATCGACGTCGGTTACCAGAAGGGCGCCGTGGTCGAGGCCAAGAAGCTGGGCATTCCGGTGATCGGCGTGGTCGACACCAACAACAGCCCGGAAGGCGTGGACTACATCGTCCCCGGCAACGATGACTCGGCGCGCGCGATTCGCCTGTACGCCCGCGGCATGGCCGATGCGGCGCTGGAAGGCCGTGCCCAGGTCATCAGCGAGATCGTCGGTGGCGAGGAGTTCGTCGAGGTGGAAGAAGAGGGTGGCATCGCCGCCGAATAAACGCGACGTGCTCAATATCGCCGGGAGACATCCCCGGCGAACGTATTCGAGGAGGGGCGTTGGCCCCTCTTTCTGTATTGGCTGAATTTAATCGAGTAATTTGGGATAGGAGTTCGAAATGGCTGAAATCACTGCAAGCATGGTCAAGGATCTGCGCGAGAAAACCGATGCGCCGATGATGGACTGCAAGAAGGCGCTGTCGGAAGCCGGCGGCGACATGCAGAAGGCGGAGGAAATCCTGCGCGTGCGCTTCGGCAACAAGGCCGCCAAGAGCGCCGGCCGCGTGGCTGCCGAAGGGATCGTGACCATTGCCATCAGCGCCGACGGCAAGTCCGCCGCCATGGTCGAAGTCAACTGCGAAACCGACTTCGTGGCGAAGAACGACGACTTCATGGCGCTCTCCAACGCGCTCGCCGGCATGGTGCTGGAACAGAATCCGGCCGACGTCGCCGCGCTGTCCGCGCTGCCCTACAAGGGCGCCACGGTGGAAGCCTTCCGCACCGAGCTGGTCGGCAAGATCGGCGAAAACATGTCGGTGCGCCGCTTCGTTCGCCTGAACGGCCAGGGCAAGTTCGCCAGCTACATCCATGGCGGCAAGATCGGCGTGCTGGTCGACGTGACCGGCGACGAAGCGCTGGCGCGCGACATCGCGATGCATATCGCAGCGTCCAAACCGAAGTCGCTGGATGCCTCGGGCGTCTCGCAGGAGCTGATCGACACGGAACGTCGCGTCGCGATCGAGAAGGCCAAGGAAGCCGGCAAGCCGGAAGCCATGCTGGAAAAAATTGCCGAAGGTACGGTGCAGAAGTTCCTCAAGGAAGTCACGCTGCTGTCGCAGCCTTTCGTCAAGGACGACAAGCAGACCGTCGAGCAGGTGCTGAAGTCGAAGAACTCGCAGTGCCACGGCTTCGTGATGTACGTGGTGGGCGAGGGCATCGAGAAGAAGGTGTCCGACTTCGCCGCTGAAGTCGCGGCAGCCTCCAAGGTCTGACCGGGCATGGCGCCGGTGCGACGCATCCTGCTGAAGCTGTCCGGCGAGGCCCTGATGGGGCCGGACAGTTTTGGCTATCACGCCGGGACGATGGCCGGCTTCGTCGGACAGATTCGTGAAGTCGTGGCGCTGGGTGTACAGGTCGGCATCGTGGTCGGCGGCGGCAACCTGTTCCGTGGCGCCACCGGCGCGCTGTCCGGAATGAACCGCGCCACCGCCGATTCGATGGGCATGCTGGCGACGGTGATGAATGCGCTGGCGCTGAAGGATGCGCTGCAGCAGGCCGGGGTCGAGGCGCGCGTGCAGACGGCCGTGCACATCGCCCACCTGGGCGAAGATTTCGAGCGTGACGCGGCGGTGCGCGAACTGGAAGCCGGGCGGGTGGTGATTTTCGGCGGGGGAACCGGCAATCCGTTTTTCACCACGGATACCGCCGCTGCCCTGCGTGCAGCCGAGATCGGTGCCGACCTGCTGCTGAAGGCAACCAAGGTCGACGGCGTCTATACCGCCGATCCCAAGAAGGATGCGGATGCCCGCCGTTACGAGACCCTGAGTTTCGACGAGGCGATCGCCAACAATCTCGGCGTGCTCGACACCGCTGCCTTTGCCTTGTGTCGCGAACAGAAACTGTCGCTCGTCGTGTTCAACGTCTTCAAACCCGGCGCGCTGAAGCGCGTGGTGATGGGCGAGGACGAGGGTACGCGGGTAAGCAACCATTGAGGAGCTGAAATGGCTGAAACCACCATTGCTGACATCAAGCAGTCTGCCGAACAGAAAATGGGCAAGTCGCTGGAAGCGCTGAAGAACGATCTGGCCAAAGTGCGTACCGGACGCGCGCACGCCGGTATTCTCGACCACGTCATGGTCGACTACTACGGCAACCCGACGCCGGTGCCGCAGGTGGCCAACGTATCGCTGATCGATTCGCGCACGCTGGGCGTGCAACCGTACGAGAAAAACATGGTCGGCAAGGTCGAGAAGGCGATTCGCGATGGCGATCTGGGCCTGAATCCGGCGACACACGGCGACATCATCCGCGTGCCGATGCCTTCGCTGACCGAGGAGCGCCGCAAGGATCTGATCAAGGTCGTGCGCGGCGAGGCGGAAAACGCGCGCGTCGCGGTACGCAACATCCGTCGTGACGCCAATGGCACGTTGAAGGACATGGTCAAGGCCAAGACCGCGACCGAGGACGAAGAGCGCCGTACCCAGGACGACGTGCAGAAACTGACGGACAAGTTCATCGGCGAGATCGACAAGATGCTGGCCGAAAAAGAGAAGGACCTGCTCGCGGTCTGAGCAGTCAGGCGAGCATATCCGGCGTGTCTACCCGCAAGAAGCAAGCGACGCCTGCCGGCACTGACGTGCCGCGGCACATCGCCATCATCATGGATGGCAACGGTCGCTGGGCGAAGCGCCGGCTGATGCCGCGTGTTGCCGGGCATCGCAAGGGCGTCGAGGCGCTGCGCGGCGTGATCCGCGCCTGCGCCGAGCGCGGCGTGTCGCATCTCACCGTATTCGCCTTCAGTTCAGAGAACTGGCGACGTCCGCAGGAAGAAGTCACGCTGCTGATGGAGCTGTTCATGCGTGCACTGGAAAATGAGGTCGCGCGCCTGCACGAAAACGGCATCCGTTTCCGTGTCATCGGCGACCTGACGGGCTTTTCCGAGCGTATCCAGACCCTGATCCGCGATGCGGAAGCGCTGACGCGCGGCAATACCCGCCTCACCTTCACCGTCGCGGCCAATTACGGCGGACGCTGGGACATCGTACAGGCGATGAAGAAATTGATGGCGGCCGGCGTGTCGCCGGACGAAGTGGATGAAGCGGCGCTGGCGCAGAAACTCAGTATCGCCGACATGCCCGAGCCGGACCTGTTCATCCGCACCGGCGGCGAGCAGCGCATCAGCAATTTTCTGCTGTGGCAGCTGGCCTACACTGAGCTTTATTTCACCGATGCGCTGTGGCCTGACTTCGATCCGGCGGCGCTGGACGAAGCGATCGCCTCCTATCGAACCCGTGAACGCCGTTTTGGCCGCACCAGCGAGCAGGTGCGATCCGCGTCGTGACGGCATTCCGGAGACGCCATCCATGACGCCGCTTCTCAGCAGGATAGGCACCGCCGTATTGCTGTTGGCCGTGTTCGTACCGGCCGCATTGTGGGCGCCTGCATGGTTGTGGGGGATTCTGATGGCGGGCGTGGTGGGCATGGCGGCTTACGAATGGGCGCGCCTGAGCCATTTTTCGCTACTATCTGCGCGCGTCTACGCCATCGTGCTGACGCTGTGCGCGCTGCTGCTGCCGTATGGGCTGGCCGGTGACTGGCCGATTTTCCAGCGCGTCCTGATTGTTCTGGCCATCGTCTTCTGGTTGCTGGTTGCCCCCCTGTGGCTGTTGGGACGCTGGGAAGCATCCCGCGTGTTCGTACGTGCCGCGATCGGGATCGTGCTCCTGCTGCCGACCTGGGCGGCGTTGCTCTATCTGCATGCGCGCGGGCCTGCCGTGCTGCTGGGCGTGATGGCGGTCGTCTGGATTGCCGATACCGCTGCCTATTTCTCTGGGCGCCTGTTCGGGCGCCACAAGCTCGCACCCGCCATCAGTCCCGGCAAGACCTGGGAAGGCGTGGCGGGCGCGTTCGTGGCACTGGCCGTGTATACCGTCGCCTTAAGTCTGTGGAGCGCTCTGCCTGTGCGACCGTTGTTTTTCATGGTGTGCGGGCTGCTCTACCTGTCGGTACTGGGTGATCTGTTCGAGTCGTGGATCAAGCGCGTGTCGGGCATGAAGGACAGCGGCGACACGTTGCCGGGGCACGGCGGCGTGCTCGACCGGATCGATGCACTGACTTCCACCCTGCCGATCGCCACGGGCATGTGGATGTGGCTGGAGCATTCCCCATGAATGAAAGCGACATGAAACCGCGTGTCCTCACCATCCTGGGCGCAACCGGCACCATCGGCGTCAACACGCTTGATGTCGTGGCGCGCCACCCCGATCGTTTCAAGGTGTTCGCCCTCAGCGGTGCCACCCAGGTCGAGCGCATGGTGGGGCAGATCCGTACGCACCGCCCGCGCTTCGCGGTGATGAGCGACCCTGCCGCCGCCGCTGCCCTGCGCGATCGGGTGGCGGCCGAAGGCCTGGCGGTCGAGGTGCTCGAGGGGGCGGCCGCGCTCACCGAGGTGTCGACGGCGTCTGAAGTCGATACCGTGATGGCGGCGATCGTGGGCGCGGCGGGTCTGCCGGCGACGCTGGCGGCCGCCCAGGCCGGCAAGCGGATCCTGCTGGCCAACAAGGAGACCCTGGTGGTGTCCGGCCAGCTGTTCATGGATGCCATTGCCGCCAGTGGCGCCGAATTGCTGCCGATCGATTCCGAGCACAACGCCATTTTCCAGGCGCTGCCGCGCGACTTCGACGGCGACTTCCAGCGTGCCGGGGTGAAGGCGCTGTGGCTGACCGCGTCGGGCGGGCCGTTCCGCACCCTGTCGGCCGAGGCGATCGCCGCCGCCACGCCGGCACAGGCGGTGGCGCACCCCAACTGGGTGATGGGCAAGAAGATTTCGGTCGATTCGGCAAGCCTGATGAACAAGGGACTCGAGGTGATCGAGGCGCGCTGGCTCTTCAACGCGCGCCCCGAGCAGATCAAGGTGGTGGTGCATCCGCAGAGCATCGTGCATTCCATGGTCGAGTACGCCGACGGCTCGGTGATCGCGCAGATGGGCACACCCGACATGCGGACGCCGATCGCCTACGCGCTGGGCTTTCCGGAACGCATCGATGCGGGCGTGTCGGCGCTGGAATTGATGGGCAAGCAGCTGACGTTCGAAGCCCCCGATACCGCACGCTTCCCCTGCCTGCAGCTGGCGTTCGATGCCCTGCATGCGGGGGGTAATGCCGCAGCCGTGCTGAACGCCGCCAACGAAGTCGCGGTCGCGCGTTTTCTCGACGAAGCCGTTCCGTTCCCCGCCATTGCCGCCAGCATTGCCCATGCTTTGGATGCGCTGGCGGGCGGCCCGGCCGACACGCTGGATGACCTGCTCGAAGCGGACCGCCAGGCGCGCCGCGTGGCGGGCGCCTACCTGGAGACCTGCGGATGAGCGTGCTGCATACCGTCGTCTGGTTCCTGGTCGCCATCGCCATCCTGGTGGTGGTGCACGAATTCGGCCACTACCTGGCGGCCCGGTTGGCCGGCGTCAAGGTGCTGCGTTTTTCGCTCGGATTCGGAAAACCCTTGTTCAGTCGCCGTTTCGGCGGCGACCAGACCGAATGGGTGTTGGCCGCACTGCCCTTTGGCGGCTATGTGAAGATGCTCGACGAACGCGAAGGCGAGGTCCCGGCCGCAGAGGCGCATCGCAGCTTCAATCGGGCGAGCGTCTGGCGCCGCATCGGCATCGTCGCGGCGGGTCCGATCGCCAATTTCCTGCTGGCCATCGTGTTCTACTGGGCGCTGTTCCTGCACGGCATGCCTGCGATGAAGCCGCTGATCGGCGAGCCGCCAGCCGGCACGCCGGCCGCGCAGGCGGGACTGGTGTCAGGGGATGAAATCCGCCGCGTCAATGGCGCCGACACCCCGTCATTCCAGGACCTGAGACTGGAATTGCTACGCGCCGGTGTGGCGGGTGACCCGCTTGTGCTGGAATTGGCCGATGGCCGTAGCGTACGTCTCGACGCACCACCCATGGATACCGAGAATCTGGAACGGGACACCCTGCGTCCGCTCGGGATCGTGCGCTACGATCCCGAGATCGATCCGGTCATCGGCGAGGTGCTGCCCGGGGGCGCGGCGGCGCGTGCAGGCTTCCAGAGCGGAGACCGGCTGGTCGCCGCCAACGGGAAAGCTGTGACGACCTGGCAGGACTGGGTGAAACTGATCCGCCAGCATCCGTCGCAATCCTTGCGCATCGAATACGAACGCGAGGGGCAGATGCACATATTGACGGTCGTGCCCGATACGGTGGATGAAAATGGCCAGCGTATCGGCAAGATCGGCGCCGGTCCCAAGGTCGATCCCTCGTTGATGGACGACCTGATGACCGAGGTACGTTACGGCCCGATCGAGGCGCTGGGACGCGGCGCAGAAAAAACCTGGGACATGAGCCTGTTCACGCTCGAGATGATGGGGCGCATGGTGCTGGGGCAGGTGTCCTGGAAAAACCTGTCGGGCCCGCTGACCATTGCCGACTATGCCGGCCAGAGTGCCACGCTCGGGTGGATCAGTTTCGTCGGCTTTCTGGCGCTGGTGAGCGTGAGCCTGGGGGTGCTGAATCTGCTGCCTGTCCCGCTGTTGGATGGGGGGCACCTCATGTATTATGTTGCCGAAGTTTTGACCGGTCGCCCGGTGTCCGAGCGCACCATGGAAATAGGGAGCCGGATCGGCATGATGCTCCTGCTTCTGCTGATGTCGTTTGCCCTGTTCAACGATTTGCAACGCCTGATAGGCGGATGATAACAACCATGATCCTGAACCGTTTGACGCTTGCCCTTGCCGTCGTATTCGCCGCGCAGCCCGTGTTCGCAGCAGAACCCTTTGTCGTCAAGGACATCCGGGTCGAAGGGATCCAGCGTACCGAGGCAGGCACGGTGTTCAGCTACCTGCCGGTCAAGGTTGGCGACACGATGACCGACGAGAAGACCGCCGCGGCGATCAAGGCGTTGTATGCCACCGGCTTCTTCAAGGATGTGCGACTGGAAGCGCGCGACGGCGTGGTGATCGTCACCGTCGAGGAGCGTCCCTCGATCGCCAAGATCACCCTGACCGGCATCAAGGAGTTTTCCGAGGATGACCTGAAGAAGGGCCTCAAGGAAACAGGGCTGGCCGAGGGCCGCGTGCTCGACCGCTCCCTTCTGGACAAGGCCGAGCAGGAACTGCAGCGGCAATACTTCAACCGCGGCAAGTATGCCGTCGAGATCAAGTCCACCCTGACGCCGCTGGAGCGCAACCGGGTCGCCGTGCAGTTCGACGTGGTGGAAGGCAATAGCGCAAAGATCCAGCAGATCAACATCGTCGGCAACCAGGCGTTCAAGGAAAAGGAACTGCTGAAGCAGTTCACCTCGACCACACCGGGCTGGCTGACCTGGTATACCAAGAACGACCAGTATTCCAAGACGCGCCTGGCTGGTGACATCGAAACCCTGCGCTCGTTCTACCTCAATCGCGGCTACCTTGAGTTCAACGTCGATTCAACACAGGTATCGATCTCGCCGGACAAGCAGGGCATCTACATCACCGTCAACGTGACCGAAGGGCCCCAGTACAAGGTGTCCGACGTCAAGCTGGCCGGACAGATGCTGGTACCGGAAGCCGAACTGAAAAAGCTCATCACCATCAAGCCGGGCGAGGTGTTCGCGCGCGACCGTCTGACCGAGACGACCAAGGCCATTGGCGACCGTCTCGGCAACGACGGCTATGCGTTCGCCAACGTCAACGCGGTGCCCGACCTCGACAAGGAGAAGCGCACGGTCGCGTTCACGCTGTTCGTTGATCCGGGCCGCCGCGTATACGTGAATCGCGTCAACGTCTCGGGCAACACCAAGACCCGCGATGAAGTGGTGCGCCGCGAAGTACGCCAGATGGAAGGCGCGTATTACGACGCCGAGAAGATCAACCTGTCGCGCGACCGCCTCAATCGCCTGGGCTACTTCAACGAAGTGAACATCGAGACCCCGGCGGTGCAGGGCACCACCGACCAGGTCGACGTCAACGTGAGCGTGGCCGAGAAATCCACCGGCAGCATCATGCTGGGCGCAGGCTTCTCGTCGTCCGAGGGAATCGTTCTGTCGGGCTCGGTCTCGCAGAGCAACGTGTTCGGCACCGGCAACCGGCTGTCGGCGCAGATCAACTCGGGCAGCGTCAACACCGTGTATGCGCTGTCGTTCACCAATCCCTACTACACCATCGATGGCGTCAGCCTGGGCTATGACCTGTATCGCCGCGACGTCGATGCCACCTCGCTTTCCAACGTCGGCGCCTACAAGACCTCGACCTATGGCGCCGGCGTGCGATTCGGCCTGCCGGTCAACGAGCGCGATTTCCTCTCGTTCGGCCTGACCTACGAACAGACTTCGCTCACCACCTATTCGGACAGCCCGGTGCAGTACACGCGATTCGTCAACGAGTTCGGCAAGGACAACGATACCGTGCGTCTGGATACATCCTGGTCACGCGATACCCGCGACAGCTACCTGTTCCCGACCAAAGGCTTGATGCAGCGGGTGGCGGCCGAGGTGGGCACGCCGGGCGGCAGCCTGCAGTACTACAAGCTGTCGTTCCAGCACCAACAATATATCCCGCTGAGCAAGAGCTTCACCCTGATGCTGAATGGCGAGGTGGGGATAGGCGACGGCCTGTCCGGCAAGCCCCTGCCGTTCTTCAAGAACTTCTATGCGGGCGGCAACAGCTCGGTGCGTGGCTTCAAGACGGGCACCCTGGGACCCAAGGACGCGAACGGAGACGCGCTGGGCGGCGACAAGCGCGTGGTCGGCAATGCGGAGGTCTTCTTCCCCCTGCCGGGTCTCAAGGATGACCAGTCGCTACGCATGTCGGCGTTTGTCGATGCGGGCGCCACCTTCGGGCCCGACGACAAGGACAACCTGTACAAAACGTTCGCATTCGGCGACTTGCGCTATTCGGCGGGCATTGCCGTCCTCTGGGTTTCGCCGCTCGGCCCGCTCAAATTCAGCCTGGCGCAACCGATCGTCAAGAAGACGGGCGACAAAGCTGAAATGTTTCAATTCACCCTTGGCAATGTGTTCTGAGGGTAGGCCGTTACTGGAGTATTCATGATGAAGTTCAAGCAACTGGCAGTTTCCCTGATCCTTGCGTCTGCGTTCGCGGCCGCGCCCGTCCTGGCCGACACCAAGATCGGCTTCGTCAACACCGAGAGGCTGCTGCGCGAGGCGCCTCTGTCGATTGCCGCGCAGAAAAAGCTGGAACGCGAGTTTGCCGGACGCGACCAGGAACTGCAGAAACTGGCCAAGCAGGCCCGTGATCTGCAGGCGCAGCTCGACAAGGATGGCGTGACCATGTCGGACAGCGACCGCAAGTCGAAGGAACGCGATCTCAACAATCTCAATCTCGAACTGCAGCGCAAGGGGCGCGAATTCCGCGAAGACCTCAACCTGCGCCGCAACGAAGAATTGGGCCAGATCCAGGAACGTGCGCGCAAGGCGATCCAGGACATCGCCAAGACGGAGAAATTCGACCTGATTGTCGAACAGGCCGTCTACGTCGATCCCAAGAACGACATCACCGATCGCGTGATGAAGGCCCTGGGCGGGAAATAAACGTGGTCGTGGAAAATAAACTCGGCCGCGGAAGCTAAGCAGCCAATGGCCTCTACGCTGACCGAACTGGTTGCGCGTTTTGGCGGGGAGTTGCTGGGCGATGGCAGCGTCACGATTCGCCAGGTTGCGCCGCTGGACCAGGCGCAGGCGGACGAGATCGGCTTTGTCTCGCAAGCCAAGTACTTGGCTCAACTGGCCGGCACGCATGCCGCCGCCGTGATCCTGCCGCTGGAGGCGCGCGACGCGACGACGCTGCCGCGCATCCTTACGCCCAACCCTTACCTGTATTTCGCGCGCGTCTCGGCCCTGCTGAACCCGCCGCCGCGCCCGCCCGCGGGCATCCATCCTGCGGCGACGGTTGTCGGTGACGCCAGGATTGCCGCCGACGCCAGCATTGGTCCCGGCGCGGTGATCGGCGCCGGCGCCGTGGTTGGCGCACGCACGGTGGTCGGCCCCAACTGCGTCGTCGGCGACCATGCCCGCATCGGCGACGACTGTCTGCTGCACGCCAACGTCACGCTGTATCACCGCTGCGAAGTGGGTGATCGCGCCATCCTGCATGCGGGCTGCGTGATCGGCGCGGACGGCTTCGGTTTTGCGCCGAACGACGGCCGCTGGGAAAAAATCCCGCAGATCGGCCGCGTGCTGATCGGCGACGACGTCGAAGTCGGCGCCTGTACCACCATCGACCGCGGCGCCCTGGAAGACACGGTGATCGAGGAGGGCGTCAAGCTCGACAATCTGATCCAGGTGGCGCACAACGTGACGATCGGTGCGCATACGGCGATCGCCGCCTGCACCGGCATCGCCGGCAGCGCGAAGATCGGTCGCCATTGCACTATCGGCGGCGCGGCAATGATCTTCGGCCACATCGAGATCGCCGACGGCACCCGCATCTCGACCAATACGCTGATCACCAAATCCCTGCCGAAAGCGGGCACCTACACGTCGGCGCTGCCCTTCTCGGAACACGACGTGTGGCAGAAGAATGCCGTACACATGCGCAACCTCGACAAGCTGGTGAACCGCATCAAGCAGCTCGAAAAACGCCTAACCGAACTGGAAAGCAAATCATGATCATGGACATCGAGCAGGTCATGCAGTACCTGCCGCACCGCTACCCCTTCCTCCTGATCGACAAGGTCATCGAACTCGAACTCGGTAAAAGCATCACCGCGATCAAGAATGTCACCATCAACGAGCCTTTTTTCCCGGGCCACTTCCCGGGAGCGCCGGTGATGCCGGGCGTACTGATCCTGGAGGCGATGGCGCAGGCTGCGGGGATCCTGTCGTTCAAGACCAAGAATTACACGCCGGACCAGATCGGCATCATCTACTTTGCGGGCATCGACAATGCGCGCTTCAAGAAACCGGTCAAACCGGGCGACCAGCTAGTCCTCAAGGCGGAGATCGTGCGCGAGATGCGTGGCATCTGGAAGTACACCGGCCGGGCCGAAGTGGATGGCGCGCTGGTCGCCGAGGCCGAGCTGATGGCCACGTTGCGCGACAAGCCCTGACATGGCGACGATACACCCCACCGCGCTGGTCGCGCCGGGCGCACGGCTTGCCGACGACGTCGCCATCGGTCCCTACACGATCATCGGCGAGCACGTCGAGATCGGCGCCGGCACCACGGTCGGCGCCCATGCCGTCATCACCGGCCATACCCGGATCGGCGCACGCAACACGATCTTCCATTTCGTCTCGCTCGGCGAGGCGCCGCAGGACAAGAAATACGCCGGCGAACCGACCCGCCTGGAAATCGGCGACGACAACGTCATCCGCGAGTTCTGTACCTTCAACACCGGTACCGTGCAGGATCGCGGCGTCACCACCATCGGCAGCCACAACTGGATCATGGCCTACGTCCACATCGCGCATGACTGCGTGGTGGGCGACCGCACCATCTTCGCCAACAACGCCTCGCTGGCGGGCCATGCCGAAGTCGGCGACTGGGCGATCCTCGGCGGCTTCACCGGCGTGCACCAGTTCTGCAAGATCGGCGCGCATGTGATGACCGGCATCTCCAGCGTGGTGTTCAAGGACATTCCACCCTTCGTCATGGCGTCGGGCCAGCCGGCCGCGCCGCACGGACTCAACAGCGAAGGTCTCAAGCGGCGCGGGTTTTCCGCCGAAGCGCTGACCGCTCTCAAGCGTGCCTACAAGACGCTCTACCGAGAAGGCAACACCCTGGCCGAAGCGCAGGCCAAGCTCGCGCCAGAAGGCGTGAAGCATGCCGAAGTGCAGCAGCTGCTCGATTTCCTCGCACGCGCCGAGCGCGGCATCATTCGGTGATGTCCGCTTGGCGACATCATGAATTCACACGCCCTCGCTTGTCTTTTGGCTGATATGAACGATTTTGTTCAGTCGGACGTAGGGTCGGCTACGCCTCTCCTTCTCAAAATGTCCCTATCAACCCAAATCCTGCGCGATCATCGTGCGAATTCATGATGTCCCCAAGCTCGGCGTGGTCGCCGGTGAAGCGTCCGGCGATCTCCTGGGGGCGCATTTCATTGCCGCGCTGCAACAAAGCCGCCCCGATTTGCAGGCTGCCGGCATCGCCGGCCCGCGCATGATCGAGACCGGCGTCAAGGCGATCTACCCGAGCGAGAAACTGGCGGTCAACGGCTATGTCGAGGTACTGCGCCATCTGCCGGAATTGCTGTGGATCCGTTCGCGCATCACGCGTTATTTCCTGAACGAACGGCCGCGCGTGTTCGTCGGCATCGACGCGCCGGACTTCAATTTCACGCTGGAAGCGAAGCTCAAGCAGGCCGGCATCCCCACCGTGCATTTCGTCAGCCCGTCGATCTGGGCGTGGCGACCCGAGCGGATTCATCGCATCAAGCAGGCGGTGTCGCACATGCTGGTGGTATTTCCGTTCGAGGAGGAAATCTATCGGGGTGCGGGCATACCGGTCAGCTATGTGGGCCATCCGTTGGCCGACGTCATTCCACTGGAACCCGATACCGCCGGTGCACGTGCGGCGCTGGGCCTGCAGGCGGGACCGGTCGTCGCGCTGCTGCCGGGCAGCCGGCTGTCCGAGGTGACGCGTCATGCACGGCTGATGCTGGAGGCCGCCGTGCGCATCCTGCGCCATCACCCTGACGCGCAGTTCGTGCTGCCTGCCGCAAGCGAAGCCGCCAGTCGGCTGATCCGACAGGCCGGGCAGGGATTGGACGTGCCGCTGCATGTTCTGGCCGGGCAGTCTCATACCGCGCTGGCAGCCTGCGACGTGGCGCTGGTGGCGTCGGGCACGGCCACGCTCGAAGCCGCATTGTTCAAGAAACCGATGGTCATCACCTACCGCGTGCCCGCGCTGACCGCGCACCTGATGCGGAAAAAGGCACTGCTGCCCTGGATCGGCCTGCCGAACATCCTCGCGCGCGGTTTCGTGGTGCCGGAACGGGTACAGGAAGACGCGACGCCCGAGAACCTGGCAAACGACACCCTGGCGTGGCTCGACGATGCGCCGCGTCGGCGTGCCGTCGTCGAGACGTTCCGCGATATCCACTTGAGCCTGAAGCAGGATGCCAGCGCGCGCATCGCCGAGGCGGTTGCGCCTTATCTGGCAACGCGGACATGAAACCGCGTTCATCCATCGTTCTGCATGTCGGCCCGCTCGGCTTGTGCGGCGTCGATGAGGCGGGCCGCGGGCCGCTGGCAGGTCCCGTGATGGCCGCCGCCGTCATGCTCGATCCTGGCGACCCCATAGCGGGCCTGCGCGATTCCAAGAAACTGTCGGCCGCCGCGCGCGACCGCCTGGCCGCCGAGATTCGCAAACGGGCCATTGCCTGGTGCGTGGCCGAAGCCAGTGTCGCCGAAATCGACAGGCTCAACATCCTGCATGCCACCATGCTGGCGATGCAACGTGCCGTGTCCGGGCTGGGCCGCACGCCGGATGAGGTGCTTGTCGATGGCAACCGCTGTCCCGAGTGGCCGTGGCGTTCGCAAGCCGTGGTCAAGGGCGACGACAAAGTGGCGGCGATCGCTGCAGCTTCGATTCTCGCCAAGACTGCGCGCGACCAATTCATGCGCAACCTGCATGACGAATATCCCGTCTACGGCTTTGCCCAGCACATGGGCTACGGTACCGCCGCCCATCTCGATGCATTGAAGGCACACGGCGCCTGCCCGCAACACCGCAGGAGCTTCGCCCCGGTCAAGCTCGTGCTCGACCAGGTAACTTTGTTTTGAACCTGTTCTGAAAGGAAATCGCGTGAATCTGACCTTGTTGTTGCATGTTCTAGGCATCGTCGTCTGGGTGGGCGGCATGTTCTTCGCCTACATGGCGCTGCGTCCGGTGGCGGCCAGCGTGCTGGAGCCGCCGCAACGCCTGACGCTGTGGGCCGGCGTGTTCGGCAAGTTCTTTCCGTGGGTGTGGGTTTCGGTCGTTCTGATCCTGCTGAGCGGCTTGCACATGCTGATGAAGCTCGGCGGTGCTGCAGCGCCGCACTATGCGCTGACCATGCTGGTATTGGGCGTGGTGATGATGCTGATTTTCGCCCATGTGTTCTTCGCGCCCTACAAGAAACTCAAGCGTGCGGTGGGTGCACAGGACTGGAAAGCGGGCGGTGCGGCATTGGCACAGATCCGTAAACTGATCGGCATCAATCTCGCCATCGGGTTGCTGACGATTGCAGTCGTGTTTGTCGGGCGGGCGCTGATGTTGAACTAGATATACGATTCCACGCGTACTTTGGCACGTGCGTGGCTTCTAGGGCTCGTCCTGCGGCGACGCTGCGAGCAGTTGTTGCGCAACCTCCCGTATGGTCTCGAGCCGTGCCTCGCACTGCAGTTCGGCGTGAAATCGGCCATCGCGATAGAGATAGATCGTGGGCAGATGGAAGATGCCGAAGTAGCGCGCCACCCCGGTGGCCTCGCTGACGTCGACTTCGTGGAATTCGTCGGCCAGGCCGGCGAGCGCCTGCGGCAACACCTGTTTCCATGCCCGGCATGCACCGCAGTGCGGCGCGGTGAACAACACGACTCCGACGCCGGAAGAGCCGGCGAGACGAGCGTGGTAACTGCCTTCGGCCAGGCGTGAAAACCCAGCCGGGGCAAGCCGGTCCCGACTGGTAGAATCGCGGTTTTCCTCGCGGCTGCGTCTCATGCTGTTTCTCGAACTCTTCGGTTATCTGCTGCTCATCCTCGTGGCGGCGGAAGTCTTTGTCAACGCGCTCGAACACCTGGGCGAGAAACTGCATATCTCGGAAGGCGTGACCGGTTCGCTGTTCGCCGCGATCGGTACTGCCATGCCCGAAACCCTGGTGCCGCTGCTGGCGATCTTCGCCGGCACCGGCAACACCGTCACCAACGAAGAAATTGGCGTCGGCGCCATCCTGGGGGCGCCGCTGATGCTGTCGACGCTGTCGCTGTCGCTGATGAGCGTGGCCGTGCTGAAACGCCGTGGTATCCAGGGCCACCTCACGCCCGAGAAGACCGGGCTCAAGCGCGATCTGGATTTCTTCCTGATGGCTTTTCTGCTGGCGTTTGTCGCCATGTTCGTGCCGCACGGCGACGGCTTGGTGCGCGCCGCACTCGCCTTCGTCATGGTGATGATCTATTTCGTCTACGTGATGCTGACCCTGCGCGCATCGGCCAAACTGGTCGAGGACGGACATGCGACCGAGGCGGGGTCGCCCATGCTGCTCACACGTCTGGGCCTGCCGCAGAATCTGTTTTTTATCCTTGTGCAGCTGGCGCTGGGCCTGGCATTGCTGATTGCCGGAGCCAAGGGCTTTATCCACGGCGTCGAGCTGGCGGCGCCCATCCTGGGTATCTCCGCGCTGCTATTGTCGCTGATGATCATCCCGATCGCGACCGAGTTGCCGGAGAAGGTGAATTCGATCCTGTGGATACGCAAGCGCAAGGACACGCTGGCGTTCGGCAACATCACCGGCGCCATGGTGTTCCAGGGCACGCTGCTGCCCGCCATCGGGATTTCGCTGACCCCCTGGATGCCGCAAAAGGAAGTCCTGCTGGGCGTGGTGGTCACGCTGGTCGCGGCCTTCTGGTTGCGCTGGGCTGCCCTGAACGGCGGCTTGCGCGTGTGGCACCTGTTTGTCAACGGCGCGCTGTATGTCACCTATCTGACGGCGGTGCTGGCCTGAAAAATCGGCGCGTGCAATAAGAAACGGCGGGATTCCCCGCCGTTTCTTATTGGCTGCAACCGACGCTCAGGCCGTCCGCCGGCGTGCGGCGAACCCGACCAGACCCAATCCGGCCAGCAGCATCGCCCAGGTATCGGCTTCGGGCACAGCGGCGACCTGCCAGCCGATGTCCTGCATGGCGGCGAAGTCGAGGGCAGTGAAGTATTTGCGCTGGCCGTTGTAGATGGCGGGGCTCATCGCGGTTTCCTGGCTGATGCCATTGACGGTGCTGAGCGTGCCGTCCGCCCAGTGGCCGAGATCGGCGGACAGCGCGACCGAGCCTGTGCTTGCGCCAATGAAGTCGCTGCCGAACGTCAGGGCTTCGAAGGAATCGGAGGTGCCGAATCCGAGGACGTGGGCCAGTTCGTGCACGGCAACCGAGTAGAAATCGTATTCGGATGAATTGAGGCCGGCCGTGGTCAGGCCGAAGTACCAGTTGGTCGACGCGTTATCGAAGCTGATCGAGCCGCCCCACGGTGCGACATCGACGGCGTTGCGGGACAGCAAGGCGCCGTTGCTGTCGTACAGGTTCTGCGTTTCGCCCTGCCCGCGTTGCGTGTCGGTGTTGCAGAAACTGCTGAAGCCGGAGCAGTTGTATCCGCCCGGACCGCCGATTCCCAGGGTCGAGCCGCCCAGGTTGGCGGCGCCGGCATAGATGCGGATGACGTCGGTGGCCACGCTTTGGTTGCTCAGCGTGACATCGGCCCCGGGCGTGGACGGATTGAAGAATACCGTACTGAAATGGTTGGGCCCGGACGACGTGATCGCGGTCAGGTTGTCCGCAAAACGCGTCTCGAATACGGACGCGGCGGCATTCAGTGCGGCGACGCTGTCGGGGTTGGACGAAAAGAAATTGGACGTGTCGTAGCTGAAGTCGAACTGGATATCGATATTCGCCAGCGCGGGTTGCGCGGCGGCCAGCAGGCTCAGGCTGGCCAAGGTTCTTGCAAGCATGTTCCCCCCTCGGGTGGATCGGTTGATACACATCCGCTTATCGTTTTCCGCGAGTGTAAAACAAGTGCGCAGGGACAACCAGCGATTCAGCGGCCCGATGATGTGTCTTTCGGCGCGGCGGCAGCCGGCGGCTCGCGGCGGAACGGGGTCTCGAGTTCGTCCATGTAATGGCCGATGGCATCGGTCTCGCGTTCGAGGAACCGGTCGACCGCCTCGCGGAATTCGGCATTCTCCAGCCAGTGCCAGGAATGCGTGGCGGTGGGGACCAGGCCGCGCGCGAGCTTGTGCTCGCCCTGCGCGCCGCCTTCGAATACCGAAAGCCCATGCGCGATGGCATATTCGATGCCCTGCTGGTAACAGGTCTCGAAATGCAGTCCGGGCAGGTATTCCAGCGTGCCCCAGTGGCGGCCGTACAGGCGCTGGCTATCTTTCATGCAGAACGAGCAGGCGACGGGCTCGCCATCCTTGTCGGCAATGATGAGCACCAGATTGTCGGGTATCGTCGCGCGCAGTCCGGCAAAGAAAGCCCGATTGAGATGTGGTTCGCTGCGGTGGCGAGCGTAGGTGTCGGCATAGCAGCGATAGAAATGGTCCCAATCGGCATCCGTGCTCTCCGCGCCATCGACCCAGCGGAACGTTACGCCGAGGTTGGCGAGCTTCTTTCTTTCCTGACGGATTTTCTTGCGCTTGTCGTGTGTCATCGCGGCGAGAAACGCGTCGAAATCGGCATAGCCCGCGTTATTCCAGTGGAACTGGAAGCCGCTGCGGTGCATGAGCGGCGTCGCTTCGAGCGCGGCGTGGTCCGGCGCGGTCGGGAAGAGGATGTGAAAGGATGAAAATCCCAGATCACGGGTGAGCTTCAAGGCTGCCTGGATCAGCGTCGTGCGGTCCGCATCGTTGCCTGCCAGCAGGCGCGGCCCGGGCACCGGCGAGAAAGGGACGCAGCACACCAGCTTGGGGTAATAACTCAAGCCATGCCGGCGGTAGGCGTCGGCCCACGCCCAGTCGAACACGAACTCGCCCCAGGAGTGGTGCTTGACGTAAAGCGGCATCGCGGCATCGAGATGGCCGTTGCGGAACAGCGCCAGGTGCACCGGCTCCCAGCCGATGTCGGGCCCGACGCAGCCGGTGGCCTCCAGTGCGTGCAAAAAGGCATGCTGCAGGAAAGGCGAATCGCCGGCCAGGGCATTCCAGGCGTCGGCGGACAGTTCCGCAATGCGCGGAACGACGCGGATGACAGCTTCCGCATCGGAGGGGTTTGCTTCAAAATGCACGTTTTGGCGAGCTTCCATCGAAAAACAAATGAACCTGCATGAATATCAGGCCAAACAAATCCTGCGGTCAGGCAACATTAACACGCCGCGCGGCCTTGCAGCAGCGAGTGCCGAGGCCGCGGTTGGCGCCGCGAACGAACTGGGCGGCGACGCCTGGGTAGTGAAGGCGCAGATCCATGCCGGCGGGCGCGGCAAGGCGGGTGGGGTCAAGGTGGTGAAGTCGCTCGACGATGTTCGTGTCGTGGCTGAGTCTCTGCTCGGCAAGCCACTGGTGACCAACCAGAACGCGCCCGACGGCCAGCCCGTGAACCAGGTGCTGGTGGAAGAGACGCTGCCGATCGCGCGTGAGCTGTATCTGTCGCTGCTGGTCGACCGTGAAACCGAGCGCGTCGCCATCGTCGCATCCGCCGCCGGCGGCATGGACATCGAGGAAGTCGCCCACGCCACCCCGGAAAAGGTCCTGACCGAGGCCTGCGATCCCTTGCTGGGCGTGCAGGACTTCCAGTGTCGTGCCCTGGCCTTCGCGCTGGAACTGACGGGTGAGGCCTACAAGGATTTCTGCCGCCTGTTGCCGCAGCTGTATCGCGTGTTCCTCGCCAACGACCTTTCCCTGCTCGAGATCAATCCGCTGGTGGTGACGACCGACAACCGCGTGCTGCCGCTCGACTGCAAGATGAGCGTCGACGACAACGCCCTGTACCGCCGCAAGGCGCTGGCCGAGCTGCGCGACGACAGCCAGATCGACGCCAAGGAGGCGGCGGCCAACGCGGCCAACGTCAACTACGTCGCGCTCACCGGCAACATCGGCTGCATGGTCAACGGCGCCGGCCTGGCGATGGCGACGATGGACCTGATCCAGCTGGAGGGCGGCACGCCCGCCAATTTCCTCGACGTCGGCGGCGGTGCTACGCCGGAGACGGTGGCGCAGGGCTTCAAGATCATCCTGCTCGACCCCAACGTCAAGGCCGTGCTGATCAACATCTTCGGCGGCATCGTGCGCTGCGACGTCATCGCCGAGGGCATCATCCAGGCGGTGAAGGAGGTCGGCGTCAAGGTGCCGGTGGTGGTGCGGCTGGAAGGCACCAATGCCGAACTGGGCCGGAAGCTGCTGGCCGAATCGGGGCTGGCGATCCTCGCGGCGGAGAGCCTGACGCATGCGGCGAAACTGGCAGTGGAGGAGGCGGCATGAGCAGGGAGCAGGGTTCCCGCTTGCGGGACGCGACCGGCCGCGAATGCCGCCAGTCGCCGACGCGCAGCCGTATGGCTCTGTATGAACTTTTCAGAGGCGACGCCCAATGAGCATCCTCGTCAACAAGGACACCAAGGTCATCTGCCAGGGCTTCACTGGCAAGCAGGGCAGCTTCCATTCCGAACAGGCGATCGCCTACGGCACCCGCATGGTCGGCGGCGTGACGCCGGGCAAGGGCGGGCAGACGCATCTTGGCCTGCCGGTCTTCAACACGGTGCGCGACGCCGTGCGCCAGACCGGCGCGCAGGCCACGATGATCTATGTGCCGGCCGCGTTCGCGGCCGATTCGATCCTGGAGGCGGCCGATGCCGGCATCGAGGTCATCGTCTGCATCACCGAGGGCATCCCGGTGCTCGACATGCTGAATGTCAAGGCCGCGCTGCGTGCCAACGGCGCCAAACTCATCGGCCCCAACTGCCCGGGCATCATCACCTCGGGCGAATGCAAGATTGGCATCATGCCCGGCGTGATCCACCAGAAGGGCAAGGTGGGCATCGTTTCGCGCTCCGGCACGCTGACCTACGAGGCGGTGCACCAGACCACCCAACTGGGGCTGGGGCAATCGACCTGCGTCGGCATCGGCGGCGATCCGATCAAGGGGCTGGATTTCATCGACTGCCTCGAACTGTTCGAGGCCGACCCGCAGACCGAGGCGGTGATCCTGGTCGGCGAGATCGGCGGCAGCCGTGAGGAAGAGGCGGCCGAGTACATCCGCTCGAACATGAAGAAGCCCGTCGCCGCCTACATCGCTGGGCGCACGGCGCCCAAAGGCAAGCGCATGGGCCATGCGGGTGCGATCATCGCCGGCAGCGCCGGCACGGCCGACGCGAAGATCCGCGCGCTGGAAACGGCGGGCGTCGTCGTTGCGCTCAGCCCTGCCGCGCTGGGCGAAGCGGTACAGCAGGCACTCGCGGCGCGATGAAACCTACCCGATGAAGCTCGGCATTGCCCAACTCAACCTCACGGTCGGCGACATCGCCGGCAACGCGGCACGGCTGCTGGCCGCAGCGAAGGACGCGCATGCCGCCGGTGCCGATCTGCTGCTCACCCCCGAAATGTCGGTCTGCGGCTATCCGGCCGAAGACCTGGTGTTGCGCCACGATTTCACTGCGGCGTGCGCGGCTGCCGTACAGCAACTGGCTGCCGATGCGCCGCCCGACCTCGCTCTGATCGTGGGCTACCCCGAGCGTAGCGACGACGGATTGTTCAATGCCGCGGCATTGTTGCGCGGTGGCCGTGTCGAGCGGGTATATCGCAAGCACCATCTCCCGAATCATTCCGTATTCGACGAACGGCGCGTATTCGACAGCGGCGCCGCCGCGTGCGTGTTCAGCTGTGGTGGCGTGACGTTCGGCCTCAACATCTGCGGCGACATCTGGGAGCCGGGGCCGGCGACGCGTGCAATGGAAGCCGGCGCCGAGTGGCTGCTGGTTCCGAACGCCTCGCCCTATCATCTCAACAAGGAGCGCGAACGGCTTGCCGTCGCGCGCTCGCGCCAGCTTGAGGCCGGCCTGCCGATCGTGTACGCGAACATGGTGGGGGGACAGGACGAACTGGTGTTCGATGGCGCGTCCTTTGTGCTGGACGCCGATGGCAAGGTCGCGGCACAGTGCCCGGCCTGGCAGGAAGGCCTGTTCTATATCGATATCGCGGGTAGCCGCTGCAGCGGGCCGCAGCAGGCTTTGCCGGACGAGGAGGCCGCTGTCTACGACGCGCTGGTGATGGCGGTACGTGATTACTTCGGCAAGAACGGCTTCAAGGGTGTGCATCTGGGCTTGTCGGGCGGGATCGATTCGGCATTGACGCTGGCGATTGCGGTCGATGCGATCGGCCCCGACCGGGTACATGCGGTGATGATGCCGTCGGATTACACGGCCGGTATCAGCGTCGAAGACTCGCGCGACATGGTGAAACGGCTGGGCGTGCGCTATTCCGAAATCGCCATCAAGCCGATATACGAGGCGTTCGTGTCGCAGCTGGCCGGCGAGTTCGCCGGGCGGGCCGCCGACACGACGGAAGAGAACCTGCAGGCGCGCGCGCGCGGCACGCTGCTGATGGCGCTGTCCAACAAGTTCGGCACGCTGGTGCTGACCACCGGCAACAAGAGCGAAATGGCGGTCGGCTATGCCACCTTGTACGGCGATATGGCGGGCGGCTTCGCGGTGCTGAAGGATGTGGCGAAAACGCGGGTCTACCGACTGGCGAATTATCGCAACCGCCTGTCTGCCGTGATTCCGCAGCGGATCATCGACCGTCCGCCGTCGGCCGAACTGCGTCCCGACCAGACCGACCAGGACAGCCTGCCGCCCTACGACGTGCTCGACGCCATCCTTGCGGCTTATGTCGAACGCGACCTGCCGGCACGCGACATCGTCGCATCGGGATACGATGCCGCCGTCGTGCGCAAGGTGATCCGCATGGTCGATCTCGCCGAATACAAACGCCGCCAGGCCCCGCCCGGTCCGCGCATCACGCCGCGGAACTTTGGAAAAGACCGGCGCTACCCGATTACCTCGAAATACCGACCCGAAGGAGACCTGCCATGAAAAAAATCGAAGCCATCATCAAGCCGTTCAAGCTGGACGAAGTGCGCGAAGCGCTGTCCGATATCGGCGTGACCGGGCTGACCGTGACCGAAGTCAAGGGTTTCGGCCGCCAGAAAGGTCACACCGAACTATATCGCGGCGCCGAATACGTGGTGGATTTCCTGCCCAAGGTGAAGGTGGAAGTGGTCGTTGCAGACAGCCTGCTGGAACGCGCGATGGAAGCGATCACCACTGCCGCGCGCACCGGCAAGATCGGAGACGGCAAGATTTTCGTGACGGCGGTTGAGCAGGTGGTGCGCATCCGCACCGGCGAATCGGGCGAGGCGGCGGTCTGATCCCGATCCGAACACGGACCGGGATCAGCCGGACTCAATCCGGATTCCGGCTCACCAGAAGCGGTACCAGGCTTTTTCCTTGACGTTCACGCCCTTGAGATACTTGCTGTGGGGGAAGTTGAGCTTCAGCACGCGCAGCGCATCGTCGCGCGGCCCCGTGAGGTGCAGGTTGTCGTAGGCCACGACCATGATGCCCAGCGCCTCTTCCAGCGCGGGAGCCTGAGGGTAGTCAGTCAGCACGACCTTGGCACGGTTGGCGGCAGCCACCCAGGCTTTGCGTTTCAGGTAATACCGGGCGACATGGACCTCGTTGCTAGCCAGCGCGTTGACCAGGTATTTCATGCGGGCGGTCGAGTCCTCGGCATATTTGCTGTCGGGGAAGCGGGTGACCAGTTCCTTGAATGCCAGGAACGCATCGCGCGCAGCCTTGGGATCGCGTTCGCTCATGTCCTGGTCGACCAGGTTGCCGAGCAGTCCCAGATCGTCATTAAAATTCGCCAGGCCCTTAAGATAGTAGGCGTAATCGACGTTAGGGTGATTGGGGTGCAGCTTGATGAAACGGTCGCATGCGGCAATGGCCGAAATCGGTTCGTTGTCTTTGTAGTAGGCGTAACCCACTTCCAGTTGCGCCTGCTGTGCATAGCGTCCGAATGGATAGCGCGCTTCCAGCGTCTCGAACAGTTTGACCGCGCGTTCGTAGTTGCCGCTGTTGAGATTATCCTTGGCTTCGGAGTAGAGTTTTTGCGCCGACCAACCCGAGGTTTCGTCCTTGACCGCGGGCAACAGACCGCAGCCGCCCAGGGTGAGCGCGGCAGCGAGCAGCACACAACCCAAAACCCGATTGAATGCGGTGGAACCGGATGAACATTGCTTAAGCATGGGAAAAGACACAGAAAATTTGTCGGACGATTATAAGGGAAATACCGGGGACGGCGTCCGCGAGCTGGTAATCCCCGACGAGCAGGGGGGCCAGCGCCTGGATCAGGCCCTGTCGACCCTGCTGCCGGAGTTTTCGCGCAACCGCATCCAGAACTGGATCCGTGCCCGCAAGATCGCGGTGGACGACGCCTGGGCCACGACCAAGATGAAAGTCAGCGGCGGCGAATCGGTGCGGGTCGAGGTCGAACCGGATCCGAACGCCACGCCCGATGCGCCCGAGGCAATCCCGCTCGACGTGGTGTTCGAGGACACCATGCTGATGGTGATCAACAAGCCGGTCGGCCTGGTGGTCCATCCCGGCAGCGGCAACCGTCATGGCACGCTGCTCAATGCGCTCCTGCATCGCGTGCCGCAGGTGGCCGAACTGCCGCGCGCCGGCATCGTGCACCGGCTCGACAAGGACACCTCGGGCCTGCTGGTTGTCGCCAAAACGCTCAGGGCCCATACCGACCTGGTGCGCCAGTTACAGGCGCGCACCGTCAAGCGCGAATACCTGGCCCTGGTCTACGGCGAGGTCGACCACGCGGGCACGGTCGACGCCCCGCTGGCGCGCGATCCCCACAACCGCACCAAGCGCACCGTGCACACCATGGGCAAGGAGGCGGTCACGCACTATGACGTGGTCGAGCGCTTCCCCGGGATCACCCTGCTGCGCTGCAAGCTCGAAACCGGGCGCACCCACCAGATCCGCGTACACATGCAGCATATCGGCCATCCGCTGGTGGGCGAATCGGTCTACAGCGCCAGCCGCCGCAGCCATCTCAAGATTCCCTTCCCGCGCCAGGCGCTGCATGCGGAAAGGCTGGGCCTGATCCATCCGGTCACCCAGGAATTCATGCAGTGGGAATGCCCGCTGCCGCCCGACTTCGCCTCGCTCCTGGCGGCGCTGCGGGCAAACACCGACTGGGTCAAGTGAACCTGATTGTCCCCGACTGGCCCGCGCCCGCGCGGGTCAAGAGTCTGATGACCACCCGTGTCGGCGGCGTGAGCCGGGCTCCCTGGGCCAGCTACAATCTCGGCGACCATGTCGGCGACGATCCGGATCACGTCGCCGCCAACCGTGCGCACCTTCGCCAGCAGCTGCCCGCGGAGCCGGGTTGGCTCAGGCAGGTACACAGCGCCCGGGTGGTCGAGATCGGGCACGAGACGAATCCCGAAGCCGATGCGGCGTTCACGCGCGAACCCGAGCGGGTCTGCGCGGTGCTGACTGCGGACTGCCTGCCGGTGCTGTTCTGCGACCGCAGCGGCAGCGTCGTGGCTGCCGCCCATGCCGGCTGGCGAGGCCTGGCCGGTGGCGTGCTGGAATCCACGGTCGCAGCGATGCGGGCAGCACCGGGAGACATCCTGGCCTGGATGGGGCCCGCCATCGGTCCGCACGCATTTGAGGTGGGCGATGACGTGCGCGAGATCTTCGTGGCGTCGCACCCCGAAACCGCCGCCGCCTTCGCGCCGCATGCGCCGGGCAAATGGCTGGCCGACATCTACCGGCTGGCGCGCATCCGACTCCAGCACGCTGGCGTGCAGGATGTCTATGGGGGAGGGCGCTGCACCTTCGGCGAAGCGGACTGCTTTTATTCCTATCGTCGTGACGGCGTGACCGGGCGCATGGCCTCGCTGATCTGGCGGAGCTGAGCGCGGCCGCCCTGGCTAGGGAGGGCCGTCCTGCGCTACGATGAAAAAATGCCCGGCTAGGGGAGCTTATGGGGAAAAATAGATTAGAAGCCTTCAGCGACGGCGTACTGGCCATCATCATCACCATCATGGTGCTGGAGTTGAAGGTACCGCATGGCGAGCAACTGGATGTCCTGCTGCCGCTGGTGCCGGCCTTTCTCAGCTATGTGCTGAGTTTCGTCTACATCGGCATCTACTGGAACAACCACCACCACATGCTGCATGCCGCGACCAAGGTCAGCGGCCCCATGCTGTGGGCGAACCTGCATTTGTTGTTCTGGCTGTCGCTGTTTCCGTTTGTCACGGGCTGGATGGGCGAGAACCACTTTGCTGCCGTGCCTTCGGCATTGTATGGGCTGGTGCTGCTGATGGCGGCGATTGCCTATTGGGTGCTGGAGCAGGCGATCATCGCGTCCGAGGGCCCCGGTTCGGTACTCAAGCGGGCCGTCGGGCGGGACTGGAAGGGCAAGTTGTCGCCCGTTCTCTACGGTACCGCCATCGCCGCCACCTTCTGGGCCCCCTGGATTGCCCAGGCGATTTATGTATTCGTCGCAATCCTCTGGCTGGTGCCCGATCCTCGTATCGAACGGGCGCTGCATCGAGGGGAATCCTGAAACGCCAAGCTTGCCCGGCCATGCAGCCGGGCACCGTTTCTTCGATCGATTTGTAATAAAATACTTAAAAATCTTAATAGATCGAATTTGAGTCATGGCAGACCCCTACGACGATTTGCAGCAGAGCTACGGACGTTGCCTGCGCGGAAAGAATTTCATCGAGCGTTTCTACGAGATCTTTCTGGCCAGCCACCCGGACATCGCGCCGATGTTTGCCGCGACCGACTTCCAGAAGCAGCGTATGGCCCTGCGCCGGGGCATCAGCGCGGCGATCTCGCATGCGGCAGGCAGTTCGCTGACCAAGCGCACGATCGATCAAATGGCCACCACGCATTCCCGAGCAGGCCATGCGCCGGTGCCGCCCGAGCTTTATCGTTATTGGGTGGACAGTCTGGTCCAGGCCGTCAGCGAAATGGACCCCGAGGCCACGCCGGAATTGATGGCGCGCTGGCGACAGGGCATGGGCGCCGTGGTCGGTACGTTCATCGCGCAATACTGAACCGCATTGCGCCATCCTGGCCGGCGTCCCGGTTCATATTATTTTCCTCCTCGGGCATCCCCGGGAAATCCTCGCGCACGCGCAGGTAGCGCGGAAAGCGCGGCACGCCGCGTTTTGTCAGGTGCTGATAGCGATAGGTGATGCGCGTGCCGAGCGGCGGCGGCTGGCGGCGCAATGAATCGGAGAGTCCGCTGCCGAGGCGGAAGCGTGTGCCGTCCGACATTTCCATCAGCAGCGCGCCGGTCATGCCCTGGTATTTTCCCTGGCCGGGAATGTGGCCGACGACAATCGCTTCGGCGTCCAGCCAGGGCTTCAACTTCAGCAGTGCGTCGTTGCGGCCGGTGAGATAGGGCGCGTCGGCGCGATGCAGCATGAGGCCTTCGCCGCCTGTCCGTACCACGGCATCGAGTTGTTTCATCAGCGCGGCGCGGTCGGCCACGCGTGTCTGCTCGACGGCCTGCAGCCAGGGTACGCCGGCCTGCGCGACGAGCGTCCGTATCTGCTGGACACGCGCGCTGAAGTCGCCGGCCGCGCCGGGCAATTCGAAAACCAGATAGCGCACCCGCCGCCATTCGGCGTCCGCCGGCTCGATCCTGCGCACGATGCCCGACAGCGCGTCGAAGCGCCCGCGGCCGGTCCAGAGTTCGCCATCCAGCGGCGTCGCCGGGAAGCCGGCCGTGAACCACGCCGGCGCCGGCACGCGGCCGCCGCCGCGAAAGCGCAGCGCCTTGCCGTCCCACTGGGCGCGCACGCCGTCGTATTTCTCGCTTACCCAGTATTGCGTGACATCGACGTCGGCGGCATAGACCTCGGCCAGCAGCATCGCCGGAGCGGGATCGCTCCAGGCCGGGGTCGAGACCGGCAGCCATAGCGCCAGCCACAGCGTGGACAGGATGCGGCTCAGTCCAGCCACTTCTGCATGAACTGCGCATGGCCCATGGCCGGATCGAGCCGGTAGTCGTCGAAGCCCAGCCGTTCGTAGAGTCGGCGCGCGGCGTGGTTGCCGGAGAGCACTTCCAGCGTCAGCTTGCAGGCGCCGCGTTCGCGCGCGATGGCTTCGACCTCGGCGAACAGCCGTGCGGCGATGCCACGGCCGCGGTGGCTGGGCAGCACGACGACATCGTGCACGTTGACCAGCGGGCGGCAGGCGAAGGTGGAAAACCCTTCGATGGCGTTGACGAGACCCACCGGGAGCGCACCGTCGAACGCCAGCACGCTGAAGATGAAGGGTCGCGCGGCGAGTCCGGCGACCAGATTGGCGCGGGCGAAGTCGCTGAGCGCCTCGCCGCCGCCCGCGGGATCGCGCGCATAGGCATCCAGCAGGTCGACCAGCGCGGCGGCGTGGGCCGGGTCGTCGTAGCGCACGCGGGCAAGCTCGATCATGGCTGGATCACTGGGTCTCGATGCGCATCGACAGGTCGACCGCACGGATGTGCTTGGTGAGGCTGCCGACGGAAATGCGGTCGACACCGGTCTCGGCCACGGCGCGCACGGTGTCCAGCGTGATGTTGCCGGAGGCTTCGAGCAGGGCGCGGCCATGGGCGAGCCCAACCGCACGGCGCATGTCGTCAAGGCTGAAATTGTCGAGCAGGATCAGCGATGCGCCGGCCGCCAGCGCCTGGTCGAGTTCGTCCAGGCTTTCCACTTCGATCTGGACGCTGACCTTACCTGCGGCCAGCTCGAATGCGGCATCGAGTACCTGCGCGATGCCGCCCGCCGCCGCGATGTGGTTTTCCTTGATCAGGATGCCGTCGTACAGACCCACGCGCTGGTTCTGCCCGCCGCCCACCCGCACCGCGTATTTCTCGGCCATGCGCAGGCCGGGCAGGGTCTTGCGGGTGTCGAGGATGGCGGCATGGGTGCCGCGCACGGCCTCGACGTAGGGCCGAGTTGCGGTGGCCACCGCCGACAGGGTCTGCAGGAAGTTCAGCGCGGGGCGTTCGGCGGTGAGCAGCGCGCGCGCGTTACCGCTGAGTTCGACCAGCACGCCGCCGGCCGCGACCGGGGCGCCTTCGTTGACCCGCCAGTCGATGGCACAGCCGAGGTCGAGCGCCCGGAAGCAGGCGTCGAACCAGGGCCGGCCGGCGATCACGGCGGGTTCGCGGGTGATGACGCGGGCGCGGGCGGTCTGCGTCGCCGGGATGAGCAGGGCGGTGAGGTCGCCACTGCCGACATCCTCGGCCAGTGCGCGGTTCACATCGGTTTCGACGACGGAAGCAAGCAAATCGGACATGACTGGTCTTTAATTAAGACATGACGGGTTGAAATGGGCGGAAACGCCTCTATTTGGTTGCCATTGAATATAACCTAGCACGAGGTTACTTATGCGTTTCGACAAGCTCACCACCCAGTTCCAACAGGCGTTTTCCGACGCGCAAAGCCTGGCCGTCGGCGGCGACCATGCCTATATCGAGCCGCAGCACCTGCTGCTGGCACTGCTGAACCAGGAAGGCGGCGGCGCCGCTTCGATCCTGTCGCGTGCCGGCGTCCAGGTGCCGGCATTGAAGGCCTCGCTGACCCAGGCGCTGGATCGCCTGCACAAGGTCGAAGGCCAGGGCGGCGAGGTGAGCATCTCGCGCGAGCTTAATAATCTCTTGAACCTGACCGACAAGGAGGCGATGAAGCGCAACGACGCCTTCATCGCCTCCGAGCTGTTCCTGCTGGCGGCGCTCGACGACAAGGGCGAGACCGGGCGCCTGCTGAAGCAGCACGGGGCCCAGAAGGCCGCGCTGGAACAGGCCATCCAGGCCGTGCGCGGCGGCGAGAACGTGCAGTCGCAGGAGGCCGAAGGCCAGCGCGAGGCGCTCGCCAAGTACACGCTCGACCTCACCCAACGTGCCCGCGACGGCAAGCTCGACCCGGTGATCGGGCGTGACGACGAAATCCGCCGTTCGATCCAGATCCTGCAGCGCCGCACCAAGAACAACCCGGTGCTGATCGGCGAACCCGGCGTCGGCAAAACGGCCATTGTGGAAGGTTTGGCGCAGCGGATTGTCAACGACGAGGTGCCCGAGACGCTCAAGGGCAAGAAGGTGCTGGTGCTCGACCTAGCCGCGCTGCTGGCCGGCGCCAAGTACCGCGGCGAATTCGAGGAGCGGCTGAAGGCGGTGCTGAAGGAGCTGGCGATGGACGCCGGCCGCTATATCGTCTTCCTCGACGAAATCCACACCCTGGTCGGCGCCGGCAAGGCGGAAGGCGCGATCGACGCCGGCAACATGCTGAAGCCGGCGCTGGCGCGTGGCGAGTTGCACCTGATCGGCGCCACCACGCTCGACGAATACCGCAAGTACATCGAGAAGGACGCCGCGCTCGAGCGCCGCTTCCAGAAGGTGCTGGTCGACGAGCCCAGCGTCGAATCGACCATCGCCATCCTGCGCGGCCTGCAGGAACGCTATGAACTGCACCACGGCGTCGACATCACCGACCCGGCGATTGTCGCCGCGGCCGAGCTGAGCCATCGCTACATCACCGACCGCTTCCTGCCCGACAAGGCGATCGACCTGATCGACGAGGCGGCCGCGCGCATCAAGATGGAGATCGACTCCAAGCCCGAGGTGATGGACAAGCTCGACCGCCGCATCATCCAGCTCAAGATCGAGCGCGAGGCGGTGAAGCGGGAAACCGACGAGGCCTCGAAGAAGCGCCTCGGCCTGCTGGAAGCCGAGATCGACAAGCTCGGCCGCGAGTACGCCGACCTCGAGGAAGTGTGGAAATCCGAGAAGGCGCAGGTGCAGGGCAGCGCCCATATCAAGGAAGAGATCGACAAGCTGCGCGGCGAGATGCTCGAACTGCAGCGCCAGGGCAAGCTCGACAAGGTCGCCGAGATCCAGTACGGCAAGCTGCCGCAACTGGAGGCGCAACTGAAGCAGGCCGAAACGGCGGGTGCGGGCAAGCCCGCGTTCAAGCTGTTGCGTACCGAAGTGGGCGCCGAGGAAATCGCCGAGGTCGTGTCGCGTGCCACCGGCATTCCGGTATCGAAGATGCTGCAGGGCGAGCGCGACAAGCTGCTGCACATGGAAGACAAGCTGCACAGCCGCGTGGTGGGGCAGGACGAAGCCGTGCGCGTCGTCTCCGACGCCATCCGCCGTTCGCGCGCGGGCCTGTCCGATCCCAACCGACCGCTTGGTTCCTTCCTGTTCCTTGGCCCGACGGGCGTCGGCAAGACCGAACTGTGCAAGACGCTCGCCGAGTATCTGTTCGATTCCGCCGACCACATGATCCGTATCGACATGAGCGAGTTCATGGAGAAGCACTCGGTCGCGCGCCTGATCGGCGCGCCGCCCGGCTACGTCGGCTACGAGGAGGGCGGTTACCTGACCGAGGCGGTGCGCCGCAAGCCTTATTCCGTCATCCTGATGGACGAGGTCGAGAAGGCGCACCCGGACGTGTTCAACGTGCTGTTGCAGGTGCTCGACGACGGTCGCCTGACCGACGGCCAGGGCCGCACCGTGGACTTCCGCAACACCGTGATCGTGATGACGTCCAACCTCGGCAGCCAGATGATCCAGCAGATGGCGGGCGACGATTACCAAGTGGTGAAGCTCGCGGTGCTGGGCGAAGTGAAGTCCTACTTCCGTCCCGAGTTCATCAACCGCATCGACGAGGTTGTCGTCTTCCATGCGTTGTCCGAGTCGAACATCGCCAGCATCGCGCGCATCCAGCTGCAAGGCCTGGAGCAGCGCCTGGCACAGATGGAGATGAAGCTCGACGTCAGCGAAGCGGCATTGGCCGAAATCGCCAAGGCCGGTTTCGATCCGGTCTACGGCGCGCGGCCGCTCAAACGTGCGATCCAGAGCGAACTCGAGAACGCGCTGGCGAAGGAAATCCTGGCCGGGCATTTCGGTCCCAAGGACACCATCCGGGTGGATGCACAGGGCGGGGTGTTCAGCTTCGAGAAGGCTTAACGGATACTTGTTTCAAGGGATTGCTTGCGCTCAGGTCGACTGACGCGCAAGTGATCGATTCGTCGGGCTATTTGGTTTTTCCGATATCCTTCGTGGATAAGGGTGTTGGGTTGATGTACTGGTAACCTTGGTATTCAAGGTATGCAATTTCCGCAAAGCCAAATGGCACAACGGTAATGAAGCCATGCATGTCCTCTGGCCTGTAGCCAGCCATTTTCATGGCATTTCTGCACATATAAAACTTCACACCTGTATTTGCCAGATCGGCCATCTTGTCAACAATGCCCCGGAATTCCTTATAGTTTTCCTTGGCAAAAGCTTTGAGTTCCGGGCCGTGGGTCACGATCACGACTTTTCCGCGCGTAACCCGCCGAGTATTTCGGACGAAATCGTAGAGGAGTTCGAGTTTTTTTGGGTCGTCATAACTGACATCGAACACTGTATTGAGTACGGGCATTGAGCGCGTTTTGGTGCTAGCCGTTCCATACGGCGAGGTGGTGCCCGAAGCGGCGACATTAAACGCCAACATCCCCATGATGACTACGGCGAGCCACTTCCATCGCATGGTGCGTTTCCTATAGACCAAGTTTCCATACAGTACAACGAGCGACGCCAATTCCGGTTATGGCCAGCCATCATCCTTGATTGATTGTTCGAGCCTTAATCCAGGCAGCAAGCTTCTCTTCCTCTTTTTGGAGTTCAAATGCGTTGATTAATCCGCGCTGCAAGGACAGGGCTACTGCACGCATACGCACGTTGATGAGTTCACTGTCGCTCAAAGTATGGCTTTCCGTATTGGCGCCAAGCTTTATGTAAAGCGACTGAAGTCGGTTTTGGACACCACGTCGGGAAAGATAGTGTCGCTCGGCAATCGCATTGTCGGTCAGTCCTAGAGCGAGATCCATCAAGACCTCGAATTCGAGGTCTGAAATCGACGAGGTATGTTTGTGCGCCCGAACCTGCACCGGGCGCACTTGAGGATCAATCCAGCATTGACATTCATCGAAAACCGCGTTCACCGCCTTTTCAATAATCTTTGCCGAATTATTTTTCATGACATAGCCGTACACGGTTTCTGCCGGGACGCTCTTGGCGAGGGCGCGTACGTACATTTCGTCGTCATATTGCGACCAGAACAAGAAACGTGCGCTTGGCTTTGTTTCCCATACGCGGCGTGCCAGCTCAATACCATTTACCCGGGGCATCTGGATATCGGTAATAACCCATGGTTGTTCCAAGTCGGCGCATAGGGATAGTGCCTCCGCGCCGTTCTCTGCCGGTATCAATTGGCGAGGGGCGAGCGCCTCGATAATGAAATTGCGATCTCTCGAATTGTCGTCCGCAATAATCAGGGCGTGATCAGGGTTCATTTGCTGGCCCTTTCACTCTGGATGAGCGGCCAGCGAAAATCCAACCGTGTACCGGTGTCAAACCGAGAGTGTCCGTGATTGAATGTCGCACCCATTGCGCGGGCACGCTGACGGAGGTTGGAAAGTCCGTGCCTGTCGGTGCTAGAAGTTGTGAGGGTCGTAATACCTATGCCGTCATCATCGATGGTCAATACAATATGGCCATCCACTGTGTGCAGCGTAATTTCGCATAGCGTGGCATGCGCATGCCGCAAGACATTGGAGACGGATTCGCTGATGATGCGAAACAAGTTAACGCGCTGGAATTCTGTCAGGGTTCGCTCGGTTTCCTGCTCAAATCTGAGAATCCAGTGCGGTACCCTCGCGACGTTGCGTTCAAGAAAAGAGCGTGTTGCAGCTTCCAGCCCGAGGATGTCAAGCGTTTGTGGATGAAGGTCATCGATAATGTTCCGTATGCTTGCGGAAATGTTTTTCACCTCTCCTCTAAGTGGAGCCAATTGGTCAGCTTGTTCGGTAACGGGCAGTTTTTCAGCGGCTTCCAGTGCGCGGGAAACCGCCGTCAGGTCGGCAAGTGCTTGGTCATGAAGGTCCATAGCGATTCGCTTACGTTCGTTTTCTACCCCCTGCAGGAATTTCTCCACCGCGACGACGTTGAGGAGGCGCTGAGTCATATTGGCGACACAATCTGTCAGTTCATCAAGTTCATCTCGGACAGCAGGGGGTGCGTTGACTGGTACTAGATTGCCACTGCAAAGAGTGCGGGCTTGCAGGGCAAGCGCGCCAAGACGCTGCCGGACAGAGTGCACTGTGATAGCCGATAGAATGACTGCAAGAAACAGACATGCAAGTAATGTGAAACCTCTGCTTAACTCC
>DDRS01000027.1 GCA_002343685.1 Thiobacillus denitrificans
CACCACGCGCAGCGCGAGGCGATGAACCACCGCGACCAGCGCCACCTGCGGATGACGGGCAAGTTCGGCTTGCAGCGCCGCCGTGCGATGCGCACTCAAGCGCCGCGCCAGCTTCTCGGAAATACCGGGTGTAGTCGGCTGCTGTGCCTCGCCTTCGTCATCGCCGCCAGCCTGCATGCCTTGCCGTTCCTGTGCCCGCAATGCCTTGGCCTCGGCTTCGCGCAGCAAGCCGCGATGGGTGATGACCTCGCCCGCATGATCGACGGTCACGATGGCCCCGGCTACCGCCAGTGTCTCGGGTGCGAACACCAGCAGCGATCGCTCGATGGTGTCGAGTACCGCGCCGAGCTTGTCGCTTTCCTCGTAGAGCGCCGATGCTTCCTCTTCCGCGATGTCATCGGCATCGTCGGCATTCAGCCTGTCGTCGATGGCCTGTTGCTGCGCTTGCAGCTTGGCGATGCGCTTGGCTTCGGTCTTGTTGGGCGTGCGCCGGTCACGGCGGGCATGCTGGAACCCGTGCAGTTCCGCCGACGTGACGCGCGGCACCGCTTCAATCCATGCCCAGCCTTCTGCCCGGACGCTGTCCGCAGTGGTGGCGAGCTTGTCTCGCGCAAGGCTGTCCAGCAAAGACGCATCGGTCAGGAACACTCCCCGCGTATCGTCAGAGAACAGGTCGCGCCGCATGCCGCCGCCTGCGGCCTCATAGGCCTCGATGCCGACGAAGCGCGCCAGTGCATCGCGTGTGGCATCGATCTCGCGTTCGGTCAGGTGCTCGCGCAAGGCCTGCGGGCTGCGCTGCCATTGTGGTGACTCATAGAACGCAGCCTCTTGCGCGGTGTGGTCGTCAGTGATCGCCAGCGCCATCAACTGATCGAGCGTGACGGCATCGGCGCGGTAGTCCGCCAGCAGGCGCGGCGAGACGTTTGCCAGCTTCAAGCGCCGCTGCACCACCAAGGGCGTCACGCCGAAGTCGGCGGCGATGTCTTCGACTGGCCGGCCTTCGGCCACCAACGCGGCGAACGCCTCGAACTGCTCGGCGGGGTGCATGGCCTCGCGCTGCACGTTCTCGGTCAGGCTCACGGTGCGTGCCGACGTATCCGGCACCAGCAGGCAAGGCACGTCGTGCGCCTTGTCGAGCTTGCGTCGCTTCGCCAGCAGCTTCAACGCGGCCAGCCGCCGCTTGCCCGCGACGACTTCGTAATGTTCGCCGTCGCTCGCTGCGGTCACGGTGAGGTTTTGCAGCAGACCGACGCGGGCGATGCTCGACGCTAGTTCGGGAATCGACGCGCCGCCGCTCGTGCGCACGTTGCGGCTCGAAGGCCGCAACTGAGACAGCGGAATCAACAGCAGCTCGTGTGCCGCAACGGCAACGGTGGCGACTGCGTGCATGGCTTGGGTTTCTTGATGGGTAACGGTGTTCATGGTGATCGCTCCTATCCCTCGCGGGAAATTGAAAAAATGGAAGAAGAAAACTTGCTGGGTGATTCACGGTGTTGGTGTCTGCATGCGCGGCCTCCTGTGGTTTCCAAAGCTGACCGGATTCCAAGATTCGGAGCCCGGTGTGGACTTTGGTTGGTTCGGCGCAGTGACCTGGGCTGGTCGCCGTTGCCGCCGTCTTTCCTGAGTTCATCGCCCGCGTCAACCGGGCCGGCGAGCGCGTGGCCGTCAAGGAAGAAGCGCAGGGTTGGTGCGGCCCGCAGCGCAGCGAGGACACGGCCCTGCGCGCCTTGACGGACAGGCACCGCTGGCTACGGTCGCGGGATCAGCGATGAATGAGAGGAAAGACGGATGACCGACTTACGGCCAGATGATCGACGGACCAACGCCGCGCGGCGAGCGCTGCTGCGTGCCATAGGCACGCCTTGATGGAAGTGAACGAAGCGCGCAGCGCGAAAACGGCATCGTGCGCAGGCCGATCAGGCACAGCCTGTTCGGCGGTCTTGCGGGGCGCCAAGCCTGCGCGGCGGGGTGGGCGTCAGCCGCCCCCTGGAGGCAAGCGCAGCGCAGCTTTTTCGCCAAACCAAGGACGCAGCAAAAAAGGGGGCAAAGCCCCCCCGGGCTACAGCAGCCCGCGTTCGGCAAACGACAGGATGGCGCTGCCGGCGACGATCAGGTGATCCAGCACCCGCACGTCCACCAGCGCCAGCGCCGACTTCAGCGTCTGCGTCAGCATCTCGTCGGCCCGCGAGGGTTCCGCCACGCCCGACGGGTGGTTATGCACCAGCAGCAGTGCAGCGCTGTTCCTGACCAGAGCCTCCTTGACTACCTCGCGCGGATACACCGATGTCTGGCTCACCGTGCCGCGAAACATCTCGACGTAGTCGATGACACGATTCTGCGCATCCAGGTGGATGACGCCGAACACCTCGTGCTCCAGCATCCCCAGCTTGACCCGCAGGAAGTCGCGCACCATCTGCGGCGAGGTCAGGGCTTCGCAGCCACGCATCTGTTCGGCGAGCACACGCTGCGCAGCCTGCAACACCTCGTCGGCATTGGCTGGACGGTAGTCTCCCGCGACATCGCGAACGAGAAGGGAAGAATCGAGAGAAAGAAAAAGTTGCGACATGATCGTGCTCCGGTTCGTATCAGGCGGAATTGCCTGGAACCGGCGAAACACGTCGCAGCGCAGCGGTCAGGGGTCGTAGACGGCCGCATGGACGCAAGCGGCCAACCGCAGGGCAGGGCGCGCAGCCCTTGACGGCGAGAACGGCGTGGTACGTTGAAGGAAACAGCAAGACCGCCCCTCCACACACTCCTCTACCTTAATGGCAAGCGGCGCGCGCAGGCCCTCAAGGGCCGGAGGCGTCAGGGATCAAAGCCTATGGCCGCGATTCGGCACGAGGCGCGGGGCAACGCCCGCGAGCCCGACGGCACCATGTGCCGGGACGCCCTTTTGCCTTCGATGTTTTGTCCGAAGTAACACCCCATTTTTCGGACAAACGAAGTGCGGTTAGCATCCATCTGGCGTATCGATTTGTGCCGTCCCGGCATACAGCATCTCCAAGTACCCCAACTCATACGCAAAAACCTTGTCATTGTGTCTGTTTTTGCATATGATCCGGGAATGGCATCCCTTGACCAATTCGTTGATGACCGGCTTCTCCATGGTCGTGCGCACTTCAACCGCGAAGAGGCGCTGGCTGCGGTCGATCTGAAACCTGATGGCCTGACCGCCGCGATCACCCGGCTGGTGAAAAGAAAGCGGCTGGCCAACCCTCGCCATGGCTTCTATTTGATCCTGCGTCCCGAGGACCAGCTGGCCGGCGCCCCCGATCCCGTGCGTTGGATCGATCCATTGATGAAGTACCAGGGTCTCGACTATCGCATCTCGCTGCTGCGTGCTGCGGCCTTCCATGGTTCGTCGCACCAGGCTGCCATGGTCTTTCAGGTAGTTGTGCCCAAGCAGTTGCGGGACTTCGAGATCGGACGCCACCGCCTCCAGTTTCTCTACCAGACCCCCAAGGCCTTCGCAAAGCTCAATCAACCCGATTGGCTCGACCGGATGAAGAGTGATGCCGGCTTTGCCCAAGTAGCCGGCGTCGAGCTGACGTTGCTGGATTGCGCACGCTACTTCCACAAGGCCACCGGTATCAATGGGGTTGCGCAGATCGCCAAGGACATTGGAGCCAAGGCCGAGCCGCGTGCGCTCGCCAAAGCGGCCGCTGCCTATGAAAACTCGTCCGTGCGACGACTGGGCTACCTGCTCGAACGGGCAGGGCACATGAGACAAGCCAACGCGCTGGCGCCCTTTGTCAAGAAGGCCAAGACGGCGGTGCCGCTGGATCCTTCCGTCAAGCCCCTCATTGAATCCCTATCCGGGCTTCACGAGAAAGAAGCCCGGTGGAAGCTCATAATCAATGAACCCGTGGAGATCGACTTTTGATTCCGAGTTCCTACATCCAGGCCTGGAGCACGAAAGCCCCTTGGCCCGACGCGCGGCAGATCGAACAGGACCTGATCATCAGCCGCGCGTTGTGCGACCTGTTCAACGCGCCGACATTGAAAGACAAGATCGCTTTCCGTGGTGGCACTGCAATCAACAAACTGCTGTTCAAGCAGCCATTGCGCTATTCGGAAGATATCGATCTGGTGCAGACGCAGGCTGAATCCATCGGCGCGACGGTCGATGCGATTCGCGAAGCCTTGTCATGGCTCGGCAAGTGCAATCGCGAGCAGGCGGGGCATTCGATGCACCTGGTGTTCAAGTTCACGCCCGAAGCTGACCCGCAGACGACGCTGAAGCTCAAGGTTGAGATCAATACCCGTGAGCATGAACATCTGCTCGGCATCAAGTCGTATCCCTTCGCGGTGGAAAGCGACTGGTATCAGGGCGAGACCAAGATCGCGTCCTTCGAACCCGAGGAACTATTCGGCACCAAGCTGCGTGCATTACTGCAGCGGCGTAAGAACCGCGACCTCTTCGACCTGCACCACGGACTCGACCAACTCGCCATGAATCGGGGCAAGCTCATCGCCTGTTTCGAACACTACCTTGCGCTTGAAGGAAAACCCATCACGCGTGCCGTCGCCGAGCAGCGTATGTTGGAAAAGCTCACGCGCAGCCTGATCGAGGACATCGCGCCATTACTACCGGCCGGCGTCCGCTTCAACGACGACGATGCGACGCAGGCTTTCGAGCGCGTCTGGAAGGAACTCATCGTCCGCATCAAGGGCGATGCGTGGAAACTGACCGACAAAGTGCTCGAAGAACTGCGCGCAAAGAAATATCCCGGCCTGTTGAGCCGGTAACCGATTTGGCGATAGCTGTCGATCAACGCAGTTGGACGAAGCCGATCCCTGTACCATTTACCTTTACCCGTACGTTTTGAGGCCTCTCAATTGTCGAACATCGCATCCGTTCTCAAGGAAGAAATCGCCCGACTCGTCCGCAGGCAGTTACGCGGCGAAACCGAAAACCTCAAGAAGGCATCGAGCCGCTATCGCGCCGATATCGCCGCTTTGAAGCGGCGCATCGAGGCCTTGGAAATGCAGATATCCCGCCTCGAAAAAATGGTGCCGAAGAAGGCCGCGCCTATCGCCGACGGGGAATCCGAAACGAAACTGAGATTCAAGCCGCAAGGTGTGCGTGCGCAGCGGACGCGGCTCGGACTGTCCGCGCCGGAGATGGGGGCGCTCGTGGGTGTCTCCGCCCAAACCATCTACAACTGGGAATCCGGCACGTCGCGCCCAAGGAACGAGCAGCTTGCCACCATCGCGGCCGTCAGGAAGATGGGCAAGCGCGAGGTCAAGGCACGGCTTGACCAGTTGCGAGCGGAGTGACGGACCAGCACCGCCGCTCCTCCGCCGTACGAGAACCGCCACACCCTGGGAGCCCTGAAGGATCTCTTCGCCGACAGGACCATCCAGGAACGCGTCGAGTACGAGAATGATATTGCGAACGGGTTCGGGCACCTTGGCTGGCCCGCGCTGACCACAGAGGTTGCGGCGGTCGACAATCCAGGCATGGCAGGCAGGTCGTCGGCCGAAGCGGCCGCAACCCTCAAGGCCTAGCTAGGTCTGCTTTCCGTGTCTGACCGGACTTCAGGATCCTGGGAGTCCATCCACGCTTGGTCACGGAGTCCATACCGTTATCCCGGGAATGTCGATCTTGTCGTCGATCACAATTCCTGCGCTGAACCGAGCACGAGTGCAGGCCACGTAGAACTTGGCTCGACTTTCTGGGCTCAGTTCCGTAGCCCGATTCTTGAGCCACGTCACAAAGTGCTTGGTCGGGTAAATCAAAACCCTTTCGAACTCAAGCCCCTTTGACTCGCCGAAATTTATGACGGCGGCGTTATCGGAAACGGATGTTTTTCGCGAGTAGCGTAGCTGCATCGGCCCGAAGGTGTGAAGGTACGCTTCAACTTGGCACTTCCGCACGAGAAAAACTCCGTCATGCCCTGTTGTTTGTGTGTTCGACGATTTCGAGTGTGGAAAATTCGGGAAGAGCTCGTTGGATAGCTCGCAGAGCGCCATATTGCAACGGTGATTGACTGAGAGAGAGTTTTCGTCAATCGAGGCGTCGGCTCTTGCTGAGACAAGTTGTCTGAAGTAGTGGACGATCCCAGACTTCTTGAACTTCGCGTACTTCGGTGAATCGCTTGTCGAATATGTTCCTTGGCGAGGGTCTCCAACCAGCAAGATGCTCACGGAAGAATCCATGAGTCGCTCAATGAGGTCGAGATCGTACCCGGCGATATCCTGCACTTCATCGATAAAAATCTCGTCGAAGATGCCCGCGATGCGCTTGATCACTCTCCCTTCAGACAACCCGTCGCATTTCAAGGCGAACTTCGAGACCTTGTCACGATAAATTTGATTGCACCCGTTTAGATAGTGATCGAGGTCGGCCTCCTTCTTGTACTGCGCCGAGATGCCCTGATTGAAATGCAATCCCTCTATGCGTGTTTCCGTAACACAGCCTTGATACGGGCGAATGCCGTGCTGAAGCAGAAAAGCGAACCACCCGGATAACGTCACGTTCGACGGAACACACCCGTTTTTCTCAAGAAATTTCTTTTCGATCTCCGCTTCGTTCGCCTCGGTATAGGTCGCAATGAGGATTCTCGAATCGGGCCTCGATAGCGCCTCGTTTACGAGGAGCGTCGTTTTCCCCGACCCGGCTGCAGCGACGATTATTCTGTTCTTCTTCGCCTCCGGCATATCATTCTTCGATCGCGGCGGTCACATAGGCCGGGAATTTAACGTCCTTTTCGAAGTTGAAAATCTTAAGGGCGCAATCTGTCTTGTTCGCCCGCATATGCTTCAAGAGCGCCTCTTCCTCGTCGAAGATTGTTCCGAGCATTTCCTTCATCGCTGCGCATCCGTTCGCGGCAAGCATCCTCGGTTCGAGAGTGTTGAAGTTGAAGCTCTCGCCGGCGATCTCTTTCCGCGCGTCAATATTTTCGTCGAAGCAGATTCGGATATGGTCTTTTGCTTTCGCACCGAGGTAACTATCGTACTTCTTCTTGAGCCCCTCGACGTTTCCGTCATTGTCCGTGACGACAGCGACAGGCTTATTCAACTTCTCAGCAATCTCCAGAAAACGCAGAAAGCTCGTGCCGACGGAAATGACGTCTACACCACGCTCGATCGGAAGCTTTCCATACTTTAGCGTGTACGCCTTCTGAACCACGAGTTCGTCGGAGTCGCCTTCAACGAGTATCGCCCTTGTGCATAACAAAAGGCGAAGCGTGTCATACCCGGCGAGCTTCTGAAAGAATGTTGACGTCTCAGGGTCAAGTTCGCCTAATCGAGTTGTCTTCCCGTCATGGAGCATGATCAGATGCATGAGGTTTGCCTTATTTGCGACGAAGCTGCTATGCGTCGTCATAACGATCTGCTTCTCCTCGTTCGCGGCGGACATCATGTCGATCAACTGGTTCAAGCGTGAATGCGACAGGTGGTTCTCCGGCTCCTCAATGAGCAATATGTTGGCGTTCTGCGCCCTTTTGTGCGCGAGAGCGATTGCAATCTTCGCGAGCGACTGCTCACCCTTTCCGATGAAATGAAACGGTATCCGATCGATGCACGTAATGAGGTTGGATTCCCACGCGCTACGCGAGGCCAAGTCGACAGCGAGGGAGATCTCTCTTCCGTCGAGGAGGTCGTTTGCTTCGTTGATCCTTTTATTAACCGCGCCGACCCCTTCATTCCGGCGGAACGAGTCCGCCATTTCACGGTGAACCTTCGCGAGCGTGACGCGCTCCTTGTCTTCGAGAAAGTCGCGAACAATACGTGATACGTACGCGTCGGAGCCGTTAAGGTAACGCGCGCCGGAGGAGTCTATGAACGCCGCCGACAACGAAATGCCTCGCGTCGTGAGCGCCTTTCGCGCAAAAGACTCGACGACGATTTCGTAATACTCAATCGGGAGGCTGGTCACATCGCCCTTAACGAACTCGACGTACTCGTCGCGATATTGTTCATCGAGACGAACGGAAAACTTGATTCCTGCAGCGTCCTGGTCCTTAAGCGAATTACCGTTACCCTTATATTCATCTACACCCTCTCCACCGAAATAGAGTTCGATCAGAAGCTCGGGGGGGCCGATCTTCGGATTCTCAATGTACGCTTCGACGGCTTCACGATTGAACACGTGCTCTGAGAGATCGTTGCGCAGGAAACGCCCGTGGAACACACCGGAGAGAGCCAGATTGATCGCCTCCAATATGGTCGATTTCCCGGAATCATTGTCGCCAACAAGGACGTTCATCCCTTTGTTGAGTTCCAACACAAAGTCTTTCCTGAAACACTTGAAGTTGCGAATCACAATTTTCGAGATATGCATGTGCTGTATTGAATCGCTGTTAATTGCTTACGAAGTGACCAATGCGGTTCGATGCGCTAGCAGCTATCCGAAGCGCATATGAATCGAGCTAGTTGCCGCGGCTGCGCAAGCGCTGACGGAGCCGCTTTACGTAAGGGCCATCCACTAGCTCATCAGGGGGTAAACCCAGTGCACAGTTTGCCAGCGACGCAAGGGTGTTGTCTGTGACCTTGAAGTCATGAGGTATTAGGCCATAGCGACGAACTCTATTCTCTTCAATTGCGGCAAGTAATGCCTTGAAGAAATCGGCCAAAGATGGGCGCAAAGCAGTAGTTGCGGCTGCCGTCAACGGATCGGAGGCTATTGGACCTGCAGCCTCGGCATCGGATGCAAGTTCTTGCACGAAATCACTAAGGGTTGGCCAGTACTTCAAGTCAAACTGAGCGTGCAGAGCTTTGAGACGTTTTTGAACGTACCATCCGAATAATGCGTTGCCCTTGGCGGCTTCTTCAATCACGTGGCAGACGTGGTAGTGAGTGTCACTGCTAAAGCTAGATGTGTTGTGTAGTTCAGACCGCTGCTGCAATAGATTGACTAGCTCTGACGCCTTGCTCGAAATCTGCCGATTGATCGCAACAAGATCGTTACGTACCGTGCGAGCCGCTAGGATTTTTTCCGGGCTCCAAAACGCGGTAGTGCTCAGGATGAGCCCAAGAAAAGCCTGCAAAGAACCGGTATGCACATTAAGCTTGCTGTGCAATTCTTCGTACGCTTCTATCAATTCCAGGCCGCGTGCGAGCAGCCTATCTGCGACAGCAACCTCGCTGCTCAGAATGCGGTGCGCAATGTTGTACTGCCGCTCATCTCGAAGGATTTGTTCGCATATATATTGCGGGCTGTCAGGGTAGCGCTGGCTCATGGTCAATCCGTGCTAGTTAAGATGCCAGTTAGTCTATTCAACCATAAAAATTTTCTCGGTACCTCTGCAACCCTGATCGACCACACTCTCAGGTACCTGATGAAATACTGCAGATTATAAAAAGGTCAGCTTCTGTTTTTGGCTGACCGCTTTGGGTCGAGGCTGTGTGACACAGCCTCGGTCGAAAGCTGCCGACGAGGTGTGGAACGTTGAAAGACCGCTTCGGCCGAGGAAGAGCCCGTCGTAGTCAGCGACATGAGCTTCCGCTCTTGCAGCAATGGGACATTCGACGGCTGGATGAAGCTGTTGTTTCATGTGGCGGATTTGGACTGGAAATCAGTGGCGGGTTTGAATCAGAACTGGTGGCGTAATTCACTGGAATCTGCCGACAAGTTGGAGTGTCTGAAAAAGCAGGGCTTCAAACTGGTCGTTGCAGCCCTGAAGTACGAAGCCGGGAGCTACCTTAACGCTTCCTGCTCAACCGTGAACCCGGCTTTAGCGACTTCTCTTCCAAGCTCATCCCAACCTGCCGCACTCGCGAACCGGCGGATTCGTTCAAGCGTGTGCTTGCTGGCCTCAACCCGGCGATCTTCCGGAACGTCGTCAGGATGCATTTTCCATGGCTGCAGGATGTGCCCGGCTGATTGCGCGTCGAGTGCCAGGATGGCCGCTATCCGGAATCCACCCTCGTCGATGTCGCCGAAGTGATAGACCGGCACCTCCGGCGGCAAGCCCTTGAGCAAGCGAACGTACAGTGCCCGCCATGCGGGCGTCGGCATGCCGGCCGTATAGATGAGCAGGATGTCCTCGTCGCAGCGGCGCCGCGCTTCGCTGTGGAAGGTAGTCTGGTTTTCGATGGTCATGAGCAGCTTTGGCTGGCTGGCCAGCCCGATGACGGAAGGCGCGGAGAAAGCTCCATACGGCTCATCCAGCAGGTCAGTGACGCGGGTGCGTGAAACAACTACCCGGCCGGCCATGCGAACTGGCTGTTCTTCGCGGAACAGGCCGATCTCCTGCCATACGTCGTGTGCTTCTCGAGGCTCCGGATCCACATCGCTAGTCAGCAGCACATCGACCGGCGCCGCCAGTTTCTCGATGCGCTTGCTGTCCTTGAACAGCCCCGCGCTGACTTCACGGATGGGTTCGTCGACCGTTCTGTTTTCACGAGCCGAGGTCATGAACTGGATGACGCGGGCAGCATCGGCCCAGTCCTGGGCGTCCTCTGGGCCGTAGGTGCGGACCTTCTTCAGGCTGGCCCACCGGGCCAGCACGTCCTTCAGGACCGGGAAAGCCGTCAGCAGATCGGCGAGCTGTGCGGTAGCCCTCTCAAGACGGCTCGCGGCGGTTTCCACGCCGAGTAGTTTCGCCAGGGCATCGAGGTCGATTAGTTCGACGCGTTGAATGAATCCTTCTTCGCCCAGGCCCTTTTCCCAGGTTAGGGCCACGGCGCCTTCGGCTCGCGCCGCCTTCATTGCCGCCTCGAATGCCTCCTTGTCGGCCAGTGAGCGTGTGGCCTGGTAGTCGGCCAGTTGCGACCGGGTCAGCGCCGGCGGCGTCGAACGGACGCCGGCCGTCATCCGATCGCCGGCCTCCAGCAGCTTCGTGAGGGCGTTACGGGCCTTCGCGTCCATGTGACAATCAAACCGGCTGGGCGGCGGCCGTACCCGCCCCGCGCATGCGATTGACTTCCTGCTCGATGAGATCGGGGAAGGCGTCCAGGTCGTCCGACATGAACATTTCCCGCGTCTCTTCCGTGACATCGTGACCGTTGATCAGGATCACGTTGCGCACGGCGTCCTTCGCGATGTCGTAATAGCGGTGCAGGTAGGCGGTGAGCACGCCGAGGTTCTCGCCGGGGCTGGCCATGAGCACCTGTAGACCCAGATCCTGCAGATAGCGCATGGTGGCGGAGATGTTGGTGGGATCCATCTTGTTGAAGGCCTCGTCCAGCAGGATCAGCCTGACGCCATCGCGGTTGTCACGGTCGAGGCGATAGGCCGATGCCAGCGCGGCGCCGGCGATCACATACAGCGGCGCGCGGTGCTCGCCGCCGGAACCCGGACCGAGGCGCTTGCTCAGGTGTCCAACGACCTTGGGTTTGCCCGTCAGCGGGTCATCCCGAATGATCTCGACGTCGAATTCGTAGAACTCGCGGTAATCATCGAGCGGGCTCTTGACGCTGCCAGCTCCCGGCGCAATCTTGTCCTCCAGCAGTTCCTTGAACTGAGCGGGGATCTCGCCGGCGCCGCCGAGCAAGTCTTCCTGCGGACCGAACGAGGCGATGTTCTTGACGAAGTCGAGCAGCTGCTTGAAGTGGGGGCGGACGACACGTTTGAACTGGTAGCGCTCGCCGTTGGTGAAGGCGGGGCAGTTCTTCAGCACCCGGTTGAGCTGCTCCATGGTCATGTCCAGCGCGTCGATGTTCTGGCTCAACGCCAGGGCGACGTCATTCCTGAAGGTTTCCTGCGAAACCTTGTAGGCGTTCTCCATCTGCGCCTTGTAGTCGAGCAGTTCGGTGTCATTCAGGCGCTTGAGGATGTCGGCTATCCAGGCCTGTCCCTTGCGCCAGTCTTCCACCACTTCTTCGCTGGCCTGTTCACGGTAGGTCGATACGAAGTCGCCCAGCAGCTTGCTGCCCCTGGAGACTTCGCGGGTCACCTCGCGAAGTGCTTCGACCTGTTTCGTTTTGCTGTAGCCTGACATGGCCTCGTAGTTATCGCCGTGCTTCTCCAGAACGACGTCCCAATGAGGCGATGCGTAATCGGCGTCGTACTCCGGATCCTGGCGGGCTTCCTCGGCGGCTTCGCTGGCAGTCGCAAGCCTGGCAGCCGCTGCCTCAACGTTTTTTTGGCGCTCGCTCACTGCGTTTTCGGCAATGCCACGCTTGCCGCTGGCGGCAGTGACTGCCTCACCCAGTTTCTTGGCTTCATCCGCCCACTGCTTTTCCTGCTCGCCAAGCGCCACGTATTCCTTGTCGGCTGAGCCCTGCAGCTTGCTTTGGAGTGCGGAGACATTGGATTCGGCGGAAACCGCTTCGTCCCAGAAGCGCTTCAGGTACATCCGGGCCTGATCTTCCTGCGGGATGTTGCGCAAGAGCGTGGAAAGCTCCTCGAGCTTCCGTACCTGCGCCGTGAGAGCCGTCACGGCCGAAGAGCATTTGGCGAGCCGTGCTTCGGCCGCTTGAAGATGCTGGCCGCCGCCGTCGCGCCCGATGCGAAGATCGCCTTCCATGACAGGTTTCAGGCGTTCGATGGTCCCCTTGCCGACCAGCATGCCGTCCTGCGTCAGGGTGCGTTTGCCGCGCTCCATGGCCTGAGCGGTAGTCGTGGCGCACACCATGTCGCCGAAGAGTCCGCGCAGATAGGCCACGGCCGCCGGATCAGTGCCTTCGATCAGTTCGGCGACGGAGCCGGGCTCCGGATGCCGGCCGACCTGCTGCCGGCTTTCCATGACGATCTTGGCGCCGTAGACAGCGCGCTTTTCAGGGAGGCCGCGGTAGACCTCGAAGGCCCGTCGCTCTTCGTGTTCCGGCACCAGCAGCGCCTGCAGGTTGCCGGCCAGATAGGCCTCGATTGCAGGCTGCCATTCCTTTTTCGTGATCCGAACGACATCGCATACCGCAACCGGATTGATGCCTTCGTCCCGCAGTTCGCGCATCAGGGTCTCGACATTCGGGCTGAGCGGCGCCTTTCCTTGCCTGACCCGGGAGAGTGACTCTTTGGCAAGATCGAGTTCACCATTGGCCACGCCCAGTTGCGACTTCAGCGTGCTGGTGGTGTCGGTCAGTGCCCGCAGGGCATTCTGCGCGGCCTCGACGGCGGTTCCAAGGTGCCCTTCGATCGCGGCCCAGTCGGCTTGATCGAACTGTTCCAGCAAGGATGCCAGCCGCTGCGATTCATCGAGCAGGGGGCACGTGATCTCTTCCTTCAGTACGCCGGCGTCCGCGGCTTTCTTCAGGAGCATGCTGAATTGAGACAGTTGGTCGGAGATGTCCTTCGTATTGCGCGCAGCCCTGTTGCGATGTTCGATGATCTGGCTTTCCAGCCCCGCGTAATCGGCATGCGAGCCATGCTGTTCGCGTAGCCCACGGTAGTGCGTCGCTTTCTCTTCCGCTGCTTCCTGACTTACCTTCAAGCCTCGAAAGACCTTGTCGGCAGCCTCGAATGCCTCTTGGGCTTCCTGCTGGGCGTGCTCGCATTGCTCCTTGGCCTGATTGGCATGTTCGCGCGCCGCGTCCAGACCAAGCGCATTCCAGGTGACGGCTTTTCTTGACGCTTTGGCCGCGTTGTCGAAAGCATCGTGTACCGCAGTGCCGTCGACGATCTTCTTCTCGACATGGGCCACCATCTCGGCCAGGCGCCGGAAGGAATCGGTGACGTCCTTGAATTTCTTGATGTTTGTTGGCCGGGACTCGAGCACGTCGTCACGCACGATTTGGTCCACGGTCTTGTCGAAACGCATGCGCAGCGCAAACCGGAACGCGCGGACAAAGGCGTCGTAGGACGGCGTACCGCCGGATCCACGCAATTCGAGCAGGCAGGCGCGGATGTAGCGTTCGGCCTCCTGAAACAGGCATTCATCGCCGGACACTTTGGACCGCTGCATCAGCTGCTGCTTGAAGGCGGCCCATTCTCGTGGCTTTTCCTTGCCATCGACCGTTTCGAGGTGATCTCCCAGCGTCAACTCGACGTCCGGAAGCAGATAGCGGCCCAGCACGTCGTGTTGCTCGCGATCCTTGGAGGCATAGATGCACACGCCCATGGAGACGGGCTTGTTGGTCTCAGAGTCACGCCAGACGAGCGTGATGTAGGTGTTCGAGTTTGGCCGTACGCGGTCATCGGGCGTATCGCCATACTGGCCCAGGCAATAGCTCCGAATCGATCGTGTGGTCTTGTTCTCGTCCGCTTGGGCGTTCAGGGCCATGAGACGGCTGTTGGCGCCGAACATGGCGATCTGGACGGCATCGAGAAATGAGCTCTTGCCGCTGCCGTTTGCCCCGAAGAGTCCGGTGATCTCGGCAACGCGGATGTGCTCTCGTTCATACAGAAAGAACTGCACCAGGTGGATGCTTTCCAGATATTTCATGCTTCTTCTTCCTCAGCCTGCGCCGGTCCTTGACCGTCGTCGTCCTCGAGAGCGTCCGATGCGGGCTCGTAGGACTGTGTGAACTGGGCCAGCCGGGTGATCGCTGTCTCACCCAGCAGATCCACGATGGCGGGACGGATGGCCAGCACGTAGGGCTGAATGTCGCTGGCGGCCGAATCGGGCAATTCGTGTTCCTCCACCTTGCGTACGATGCCCCAGCGTTTGAGCGTCCGGACAAGGCCATCGAGTTCGCCGCGTCCGGGCAGTTCTCGCTTGCCTGCCGTGGACAGGCGATACTTTTCCTCGAGCTCGACCGCATCGCAGATCACTTCGCCGTCATCGTTCAGCTGCCCGGTCCGGGCCTGTTCGTCGTAGATCTTCCTCAACACGAGCGCGAGCAGCGTCTGGGCAGTATTGGCCGTGCCCGCCCGGCCACTATCCGGAATCGCGCACGCATAGCGAAGCTGCCGGTTCACGGTCAGGCCGACGCCAACCTGGGAGAGGACGTGCTTGTATTCGTGCTCGAAGCGTTCAACCATCCCATAAGCCATGCGGCTGTGCCGGTCCGCGTAATAGAGAACCTGTTCCGCGAGCAGCCTGCTGGCGGTCGACTCGAATTCATCGGCCACGTACTGTCTGTCGGTCTTCGCAGCGATGCCTTCCCAATACTGGCTCATGTCATCCCTCCTTTTGCGGCTGCCGGCCGTTTCGCTTTCTCGATCCGGAACGGCACACCGGTGATCCATTTGTTTTCCACTTCCTTGTCGCTGGTACGGCGGACCCGGAAGCCTCGCATCATGGCCAATGCCTCCCGCTGCAGATCAGGCGATCCGCTCTCCATGGCGGCGCCGAGCACCAGCAGGGTCTGATAGGCACGCACGTCCGCGATGCTGTTGATCTGAAGGTCTTCGCTGGCGACGGCAGGACGGCCTGACAGCTGACGCGACACGAATTCGACGAGCTTCGGGGCATTCACCATGCGGACATTGCGCGCGAGTGCCCGGAGCCTCGCCCGTGCGAGGTCTTCGTCGGTCGGAATGGTCTCCCGCAGCTGCGTGGCTTTCTCCCGCGCCTCATGCCGGCGTGGTTCGGCAAGATTGTCTGGGCTGACCAGGTCGCCAGGCGGGAAAGGCGTGTCGTGATCGTCAGTTCCACTTTCCATGACACGGGCGATTGCCGCGTCGACGGCCTCGTCGATGGGACGCAGGGAGCGCAGCCGGTAATCCAGATAGGCCAGCGCGCGGCGGTTTGCCCGACGAATTTCGTCGTCCAGGCGCTCCAGATAGTCGTCTATCCGCTGGAGGTCGCGCAGCTTCTGCACGTCACGCTCGAACATGCGTTCGGCGCGGGCACGGTCGCCCTGGAAGCGTCGGGCTTCGTACCAGGCAATCAGGCGCTCGCGATTTTGATCGTTACCATGCAGTTCGTCGGCCCAGTGAAGGATCTGCGGGCGCCGCGACAGCGGGTGCTCGCGCGTCCTGAGTTCCTTGTAGTCACCGATGAACACCTGCTCGATGAAGCCGCTGAAGAATCCGCGGACGTACTGGGCGGTGGTTTCTTCGGTCCCGAGCGCGCTCATCAGGTCGCGCACGTTCGTGCCGGTATTACGGATGTGTTCGATCAGGTTTCGCGCCTGGTCTGCTGCTTCCGACAGCGAGTCGCCTCCGGCACCTTCCATCACCAGCTTGAGGTTGGCTTCGATGGAGCGGACCTTGCCCGCCACGTAGATCGGCCCGGTCTCCGCGAAATTGATGAGCTGTCCCAGGAACTGGTTGACTACTGGGGTCATGGATACCCGCTTGTCGACGCCATGGCGGTCCAGCCGCAGCCATCCCCAATCATGCAGCCTGTTGAAGATGGTGATGGCGCGGATGTTGAGGGGTGTTTCGGGCGTGGCGCCATCCTCGTCAATCCAGGAATCGTGGATGACGAGTTCGTCCTCGATGTCCTGCGTGATGTCTCGGGTCGTGAATCCGTGGCTGGGCGGCAAGGGGGCATCCGGGCCGAAGCGCCTGTCGTACAGCGCGCACAGGATGCCCCAGTAGGTCTGTTTGTTGGGCGAACCCAGCGGTGAGAACAGCCGCTCGGGCAGCCGCTTGAACAGAAGGGAGGCTGCGCCGCCGACTCCTAGCGGTTGAACAGCCACTTGGACACCTCTCGTGCGTTTTCTACGGCGATCAGATATTCGGGGGGATGCTGGGTCTGCGTGTCCATCGCAGCATGGATGCCCTGGATGAAATAGGGGACCAGTGCCGCGCGGCAGGTTTCCACGCGGCTTGCCGTCCCGTTGAAATATTCGGCCTGGATCACGCGGGCCTGTGCTGGCGAAAGCTCAGGGTGGGCGACCAGGCGAACCTTGACCTTGGTGTTCCAGTCGGGGTCATCGAAACGGGCGCGATCCGCGAGGCGCGCCAAAGGCTTCACCTCGATGATTCGCCCCAGCGCGTAATCCCGAAATTCCTGATGGGTCTCGCTGAACGCGCGCACATGCCACCTGTGACCGGCCAGAACCAGGCTGTGTGGGAAGATCGTGCGGCGATGCGGGGCTGGCTCGCTCATCGACATGTATTCGATTTCGACCGACTTTCCCTGCCTGATCGCGTTGCCGAGGCTGGCGAATATCTTCGGCTTCGGGGCGGTGATGCTCGGCGTCGCCGACCAGGCCACCGAGTCGCCATTTTCCATGGCCGACGCGTAGGGAAGCCCGACCATGGACAGGTAGCGGGAAAGTGATTCGGAAATGTCAGCCTGGGAGGCCTTGGCGTACCGCCTGTAAAAATCTGGCGTAGCGAAATAGCTCCTGGACTTGCTGTCCCATTGCATCCAGGTGGGGTTCAAGTCACGGATTTCTTTGATCCATTGGCTGGCTCGCGGCAAACCGATGCCGAACAATTCGCACACCCGCGAACGGAAAATGCGCCCTTCCCAAACCAGAAGTAGTTCCAGAAGGGTGAGGCGCTGTTGCGGGCTGTCGTTCCGTTGGTCCATGTAGTGGGCTGTCCGTATGTTATAGAAAAATATAACATATAAATTGTTATAACATTGGCCTTGCAGCAAACACGTGCCAGCGAAACTGTAACGAGGTGTTTGTTCCCAACTGCTTCCGGATCAGCATGATGCGCCTCCTTCCGAATGCGGGAGCGCAGCACATAGCCGTTCTGAACGTACGTCGGTATCTCTCCCTCAGTTCGGCCGTGTGGAACGGCCGAATCCGTTCGGTGATGCCCTTCGAGCCAATGCGCAGCAGATTAGGTTTACTTGTTCCATCGTCTGTTCGCGATGATCCAACTGATGCTGCGAAAGAAGTGATTGACGCGACAGTTTGAGCCGCCTCGCGCCTCTGCCACTGATAACGAGCTGCTGGTTCGACAGGGTATAGCGAGTGATGTCGCACCTGAGCAAAGCTGGTCGAAAGTACGCCAACATACGCCAGCGTATGCTTCAGTTTCCGAGGCAAATTCGTGGGGCAAATTTGGGGCAGTTTGAGCGCCAAACCATGCCCATCTATGCCAATTGGGCCTCTTGCTGCCTCAGTCGTGATTTTAAGTAAGTCGTTGTTACTGAACAGAAAAAACGATCTGTCATGAATGCTCGGATCGGTGTCCCAACACAATCGGCGTGTGGGCAGAAGGCTCCTTGGCGATGGACATGGACGGACTGGGCGTGGATCAGGCCTTGAGTTCGGGCGGCAGGTGCGGGGCTATGACCTGCAGCATCTGGCCGAAGACTTTCGGACTGGCGGCGACGATGTTGCCGGATTCCAGAAAGCCTTCGTTACCCATGAAGTTGCCGACCAGTGCGCCGGCTTCCTGTGCGATCAGGCTGCCGGCGGCCAGGTCCCAGGGTTGCAGGTGCATTTCCCAGAAGCCGTCGTAGCGGCCGCATGCCACGTAGGCCAGATCGAGCGCGGCGGAGCCGGGGCGGCGCAGGCCGGATGTGGCACGCATCATGTCGCGAAACATGTTGATGTAGGCTTCGGCGAAACTGAAGTCGCGGAAGGGGAAACCGGTACCGATCAGGCATTCGGAGAGCTTGCTGCGCTTGCTGGCGCGAATGCGGCGGTCGTTGAGCATGGCGCCGCGACCGCGGGTGGCGGTGAAGAGCTCGTTGCGTGCCGGATCGTAGACCACGGCCTGGGTGATCTGGCCTTTGTGTCTGAGGGCAATCGAGACGGAATATTGCTGCAGGCCGTGCAGGAAGTTGGTGGTGCCGTCCAGCGGATCGATGATCCACTCGTAGTCCTCGCCATTCTTGGCTTCGGCGGCGCCGGACTCCTCTGCTAAAATTCCATGATTTGGGTAGGCGTCGAGCAGCGTTTCGATGATGGCGCGCTCGGCCATCTGGTCGACCTCGCTGACGTAATCGCGGTCCTGTTTGCTCCGTACGGTGAGCTGGTCGAGGTCGAGTGAGGCGCGATTGATGATCGCCCCGGCTTTGCGAGCGGCTTTCACCGCCGTATTGAGCATGGGATGCATGATGTCTGGCTAGGGATTCAAAGAACGAGCCGCTTATTTTACTTGATGACCACAGCCGATCCTCAACTTCTCGCCAATATTCGTATCGTGCTGACGCGTACCAGCCATCCCGGCAATATCGGTGCGGCGGCCCGGGCGATGAAGACGATGGGCTTGTCCCGGCTGGTGCTGGTCGACCCTGCGGTTTTCCCCAATAGCCAGGCCGATGCCATGGCGTCGGGGGCGGCCGACCTGCTGACGCAGGCAAGGGTATGCGCCACGCTGGCCGAAGCGCTGGCCGACACCACACTGGCGCTGGGTGTGTCGGCACGCCGTCGCGACATCGTGTCCGAGGTATTGACCCCGCCCGAGGCCTCGATCCACCTGTTGACCGAAGCGCAGATCGGCCCGGTGGCACTGGTGTTCGGCAACGAAACCAGCGGGCTGTCGAACGAGGAGTTGAGCCTGTGCCAAGGGCTGGTCACGATCGCGGCCAACCCGGAATACAGCTCGCTCAACCTGGCGGCGGCGGTCCAGGTGCTGAGTTATGAAATCCGCCAGGCCTGGCTGGCGCATGCGAGCTGGCCCCAGCCGGAGTTGGATGCGGCGACGGGCGACGAAATGGAACGCTTCTATGGGCATCTGGAAACCGCATTGGCTGAACTGGCGTTCCTCAATCCCGGTTCGCCCGGCAAGCTGATGTTGAAACTGCGGCGGCTGTTTGCACGGACCCGGCTGGCGAAGGAGGAGGTGAACATCCTGCGCGGCATCCTGACGGCGGCGCAGGAAGCCAAGCAGGGGACAAACGGCGCGCGGAACCGCGGTGCCGAATAGTTGACTAAATTACTCGGATAAAGCATTCTCAAGCGCATGAACCTGTTCAGCCAATTCAAGGAAGACATTGCCGTCGTCTTCGACCGGGACCCGGCGGCGCGCACGACCTTCGAAGTCGTCACGACTTATCCTGGCTTCCATGCCATGGTGATCCACCGTCTGGCGAACAAATTATGGCGCATGGAATGGAAATGGCTTGCGCGCTTTACCTCGCATATCGGACGCTGGCTGACCGGCATCGAAATCCATCCCGGCGCCACCATCGGCCGTCGCGTCTTCATCGACCATGGCATGGGGGTGGTGGTGGGCGAAACGGCGGAAATCGGTGACGACTGCACGCTGTATCACGGGGTGACACTTGGGGGGACGTCCTGGAACAAAGGCAAGCGCCATCCCACCTTGATGCCCGGTGTGGTGGTGGGGGCGGGGGCCAAGATTCTCGGCCCGATCACCATCGGTGCCAACGCACGGGTCGGTTCCAATGCCGTGGTGGTGAAGGATGTGCCGGACAATGCCACGGCGGTGGGTATCCCGGCGCGTATTCTGGATAGTGCAGCCGAGAAACAACGCAATCAGCAGGCCGAGAAACTCGGGTTTTCCGCCTATGCCATTTCCGCCGATATGAACGACCCGGTGGTGAAGGCGATCCATGGTCTGATCGACCATTCGGCTCATATCGATCACCGGCTCGAGCTCATTCTGGCGCAGTTGCAGAAGCTGGGCGCCGAGATGCCGGCAGAGCAGGACAAGCCCGACGATTTCGACCCGAGTTATTTGAATAAAATAGTTGACTAAATTGCTAAGGTAAGGAATAGTTGACTGAAATGCTCGGGAATTTTATAGTTCGGGCGAAATTTCAGGAGAACGAGTCATGAGATTGACCACCAAGGGCCGTTTCGCCGTCACCGCCATGCTGGATCTGGCCTTGCGCGGCGGCAAGAATCCGGTGACGCTGGCCGGCATCAGCGAACGCCAGGACATATCCCTGTCGTATCTGGAACAGCTTTTCAGCCGTCTGCGCCGGCACGAACTGGTCGAAAGCGTACGTGGCCCCGGCGGCGGCTATTATCTTGCCCGCTCGCTTGAAGACGTCAGCGTGGCCGACATCATCCGCGCGGTGGATGAACCCATCGACGCAACCCAATGCGGTGGCAAGGAAAACTGTCACGACGAGCACCGCTGTCTGACGCACGACTTGTGGACCGGGCTCAACGCCCATATCTACGATTATCTGGACAACGTGACGCTGGCCACGCTGGTGGCCAAGCAGGACGAATGCAAGGACAAGGTCTTGCAAGACCGCCGCGCATCGAAGATGACGCTGGCCGCTTGAACGATTCAATCAGGGCAAAATGATGAAGACACTGTATTTCGATTACTCCGCCACCACCCCGGTCGATCCTCGTGTGGCTGAAAAAATGATCCCTTATCTGACCGAGCGTTTCGGCAATCCGGCATCACGCTCCCATCCGTTTGGCTGGGAGGCAGAGAAGGCGGTCGAAGACGCGCGTGGCCAGGTGGCTGCCCTGGTCGGTGCCGACCCCAAGGAAATCGTGTTCACGTCCGGCGCCACCGAATCGAACAACCTTGCCATCAAGGGCGCCGGCCACTTCTACTCGGCGACCAAGGGCAAGCACATCATTACCGTGCGTACCGAGCACAAGGCCGTGCTCGACACCGTGCGTGAAATGGAGCGTCAGGGTTTCGAGGCCACGTATCTGAACGTCAAGGAAAACGGCCTGCTCGACCTCGACGAATTCCGTGCAGCGATCCGCCCGGATACCGGGCTGGCCTCGGTGATGGCGGTCAACAACGAAATCGGTGTGATCCAGGACATCGAGGCGCTCGGCAAGATCTGCCGCGAAAAAGGCGTGATCTTCCACGTCGACGCGGCGCAGGCGACCGGCAAGATGCCGATCGATCTGACCAAGCTGCCGGTCGACCTGATGTCGTTTTCGGCTCACAAGACCTACGGTCCCAAGGGTATCGGCGCCCTGTACGTACGCCGCAAGCCGCGCATCCGCCTGGAAGCGCAGATGCATGGCGGCGGCCACGAGCGCGGCATGCGTTCGGGCACGCTGGCCACGCATCAGATCGTCGGCATGGGCGAAGCCTTCCGTATCGCCCGTGAAGAAATGGCAACCGAGAACGAGCGTATCCGCATGCTGCGCGACCGCCTCTACGTCGGCCTCAAGGACATCGAAGAAGTACATCTGAACGGCGACATGGACCAGCGCGTGCCGCACAACCTCAATGTCAGCTTCAACTTCGTCGAAGGCGAATCGCTGATCATGGCAATCAAGGATCTGGCGGTATCAAGCGGTTCCGCCTGCACCTCGGCCAGCCTGGAGCCGTCCTACGTGCTGCGCGCACTGGGTCGCAGCGACGAACTGGCGCACAGTTCGATCCGTTTCTCCATCGGCCGCTTCACCACCGAGGAAGAGGTCGACTACGCCATCAAGCTTCTGCATGAAAAAATCGGCAAGCTGCGCGAACTTTCCCCGCTGTGGGAAATGTTCAAGGAAGGCGTCGATCTGAATTCCGTGCACTGGGCTGCACATTGATTTGAAGTAAAGGAGAACTACATGTCCTACAGCGATAAAGTACTCGATCACTATGAAAATCCCCGCAATGTCGGTTCCTTCGACAAGGAAGACGACGGTGTCGGTACCGGCATGGTCGGCGCGCCCGCCTGCGGCGACGTGATGAAGCTGCAGATCAAGGTCGGCGCCGATGGCCGTATCGAGGATGCCAAGTTCAAAACCTACGGCTGCGGCTCGGCGATCGCCTCGTCCTCGCTGGTGACCGAATGGGTCAAGGGTAAGACGCTCGACCAGGCGATGGAAATCAAGAACACGGCGATCGCCGAGGAACTTGCGTTGCCGCCGGTCAAGATTCACTGTTCGATCCTGGCCGAAGATGCGATCAAGGCCGCCGTGGCCGACTACAAACAGAAAAAAGGTCTGGAGTAAGCCATGGCGGTGACCTTGTCCGAGCGCGCAGCGCAACACGTCACCAGCTATCTTGCCAAGCGCGGCAAGGGCGTCGGTATCCGTCTCGGCGTGCGCACCACCGGCTGTTCCGGCATGGCCTACAAGCTGGAGTTCGCCGATGAGGTGCCCGAGGGCGACGAGGTGTTCTCCAGCCATGGGGTGACCGTGTTCGTCGATCCCAAGAGCCTGGCCTACATTGACGGCACCGAGCTTGACTATGCCCGTGAAGGCCTCAATGAAGGCTTCAAGTTCAACAACCCGAACGTGAAGAACGAGTGCGGCTGCGGCGAATCGTTTAACGTTTGACGTGTAGGTGAGGGGTAAAGGGTGAAGGGTGAGATGGAACGTCAACCCTGCGTCTCCCCCCTCACGCCTAACGCCTCGCCTGTCATGGATTTCACCCAGACCCATTTCGAACTTTTCGGCCTGCCGCAATCCTATGCGCTGAATCGGGACATGCTCGACTCGGCTTACCGCGAGCTGCAGAACACGGTGCACCCAGACCGGTTTGCCTCGCAGCCGGAAGCCGAACAGCGGGTGGCGATGCAGTGGGCGACGCAGGTGAATGAGGCATACCAGACCCTCCGGCACCCGGTGAATCGCGGCGTGTACCTGCTGAAATTGCAGGGAATCGATGCGCTCGACGCCAACAACACCAAAATGGCGCCGGCTTTCCTGATGCAGCAGATGGAATGGCGCGAAGCGATCGACGATGCGCGTGCCGGGAAAAGCATGGATGCGCTGGATGCCCTGTCCGACGACCTGCATGCAGCACACCGCCGCATCGAAGCGCAACTGGCCGAATTGATCGACGCCGCGCACGATTACGCGGGCGCTTCCGAAGCCGTGCGTCAGCTGCGTTTCATGGACAAGCTCATCGCCGAAGTCGGCGACGTGTACGAAGAACTCGAAAGTTAAGACATGGCCCTCTTGCAGATTTCCGAACCCGGCATGTCCACCGCCCCGCATCAGCACCGGCTGGCGGTCGGTATCGATCTGGGCACGACCAATTCACTGGTGGCCACGGTGCGTTCCGGGCTGTCTGTCGTGCTCGACGATGAAGCAGGACACTCGCTGTTGCCTTCGGTGGTGCGCTACCACGCCGACTGCAGGGTGGACGTGGGATATGCTGCTTTGTCCGCGCAGAACCTCGATCCCCACAATACGGTCGTGTCGGTCAAGCGCTTCATGGGGCGCGGCCTCGCCGACATCGAGGACATCGCCAGCCTGCCGTATCGCTTTGTCGATGCGCCCGGCATGGTGCAGCTGAGAACAGTCGCTGGCGTGAAGAGCCCGGTCGAAGTGTCGGCCGAAATCCTCAAGGTGTTGCGCCAGCGTGCCGAAACCGCCCTGGGCGGCGAGCTCTTGGGTGCGGTGATCACCGTGCCGGCGTATTTTGACGATGCCCAGCGCCAGGCCACCAAGGATGCCGCGCAGCTGGCGGGAATCAATGTCCTGCGTTTGTTGAACGAGCCGACGGCAGCCGCGATCGCCTATGGTCTCGACAATGCATCGGAGGGGGTCTATGCGGTATACGACCTTGGCGGCGGCACGTTCGATATCTCGATTCTGAAACTCTCGAAGGGCGTGTTCGAGGTGCTGTCCACCAATGGCGACTCGGCGCTTGGCGGCGACGATTTCGATCAGCGCGTGTTCTGCTGGATGCTCGAGCAGGGCCGTTTTTCACCGCTGTCGGCAGGTGATGCCCGGTTGCTGCTGACCAAGGCGCGTGACGCCAAGGAAGCACTGACAGAACATACCGAGGTACGCGTCACCGCGGTGCTGTCGACTGGCGAGATGATGGACGCGACGCTGACCCAGGCCGAGTTCAATGCCATGACGGCCAGCCTCGTCAGCAAGACGCTGACGCCCACCCGCAAGGCGCTACGCGACGCAGGGCTGACGGCAAGCGAGGTCAAGGGCGTCGTGATGGTCGGCGGGTCGACGCGGACGCCGTGCGTGCGTCAGGCGGTGGCCGATTTCTTCAAGCAGACGCCGCTCACCAATCTCGATCCCGACAAGGTCGTCGCGTTGGGCGCCGCCATGCAGGCAGACGTGCTGGCAGGCAACCGCGTCGGCGACGACTGGCTGCTGCTCGATGTCATCCCGCTGTCGCTGGGACTCGAAACCATGGGCGGGCTGACCGAGAAGGTCATTCCGCGCAACACCACGATTCCGACTGCCCGCGCACAGGATTTCACCACCTTCAAGGATGGCCAGACAGCGATGAGCGTGCATGTCCTGCAAGGCGAACGCGAACTGGCGTCCGACTGCCGCTCGCTGGCGCGCTTCGAACTGCGCGGCATTCCACCGATGGTGGCGGGTGCGGCGCGCATTCGCGTCACCTTTCAGGTCGACGCGGATGGCCTCCTGTCGGTGGCGGCGCGCGAGCAAAGCAGCGGAGTGGAAGCCAGCGTGCAGGTCAAGCCGTCGTATGGCCTCGGCGACGAGGACATCACCCGCATGTTGAAGGACGCATTCACCCACGCCAAGGATGATATGTACGCGCGTGCGCTGAACGAACAGATCGTCGATGCGCAGGGCCTGATCGCCGCCACCCGCGCCGCCATGGCAGAAGACGGCGCACTGTTGAATGAAACCGAGACTGCAGCAATAGAAACCAGCATCACCGCCCTTGAAAAACTGATGGCGGGTCCCGACCATCAGGCTATTAAGCGTGGCATCGAAGCGCTGAATGCGGTGACCACAGAATTCGCCCAGCGCCGCATGGACCAGAACGTGCGCCGGGCGATGGCCGGGCAAAAACTGGAAACCTTCGGCTGATCGCCAGACGACTATGTTGAATGCAGATTTCATCGATTCCCTGCGGGTGAGGCTCGAAGCGCATCCGATCTATGCGGCCGTACAGACGATCGACGACCTGCGTGCATTCATGCAGCACCACGTCTATTCGGTATGGGACTTCATGTCGCTGATCAAGTACCTGCAACATCAGATTGCGCCTGCACGCTGGCCATGGACGCCGAGCGGCGACGCATCGGTGCAGCGCTTCATCAACGAGCTGGTTCTGGAAGAGGAAACCGATATTGCGCTTCCGGGGCAGGATGGGTTTACCAGCCACTTCATGCTGTATCTCGCCGCCATGCGCGAAATCGGTGCCAACGCCGAGACCCCCGGCCGGTTCGTGCAACTGGCCGGTGAGCAGGGTATCGATGCCGCGCTCGCTTCCGGCCTTGCGCCTACACCATCCGCCGCATTCACCCGTACCACCTTCGACTTCATCGACAGCGGCAAACCGCATGCCGTCGCTGCCGCGCTGGCGCTGGGACGCGAACATGTCATCCCTTCGATGTTCCGTGCATTCCTGTCGCGGATGGCCGTAACCGAAACGCAGGCGCCGAGCTTCCATTATTACCTCAACCGCCACGTCCATTTGGATGAGGATTTCCATGCACCGCTGTCGCTGCGCCTGCTTGCCGCCCTATGCGACGGTAAGGCCGACAAATGGCGCGAGGCCGAAACCGCCGCCGAAGCTGCTGTCGCCGCACGCCTGCAATTTTGGGACGGCGTGCTCGCCGCCCTGCCTAGCCAACACTCCAAAGCTGCCTGACCGAGCCCCAGAACCTCACCATGCCCCAACTCATCGTATTGCCCCACGTCGAACTCTGCCCCGAAGGTGCCGTGATCGAAGCCAAACCCGGCGACACCATCTGCGACACGCTGCTTGCAAACGGTGTCGAGATCGAACATGCGTGCGAAAAATCCTGCGCCTGTACCACCTGCCACGTCATCGTGCGCGAAGGCTTCAATTCGCTGGAGGCTTCCACCGAAGAAGAGGATGATCTGCTCGATAAAGCCTGGGGACTCGAACCGCAGTCCCGACTATCCTGCCAGGCGCGCGTGAGCGGCAGCGACCTGGTGATCGAAATTCCAAAATACACCATCAATATGGTCAAGGAAGGACATTGATATGAAGTGGACGGACTCCCTCGACATTGCCATCGAACTCGCCGAGGCCCACCCCGAAATCGACCCGCGCACCATCCGCTTTACCGACCTGCATAACTGGGTGATGGAACTGCCGGATTTCGACGACGATCCCAATCATTCCGGCGAAAAGATCCTCGAAGCGATCCAAATGGCATGGATTGACGAAGTGAGTTGAGGGAAGTCCAAAGATGGCCAGCTGGAATGCGCAATGAAAAGGGGGCATGATGCCCCCTTTTCATTGCGCTGGATTGTTTCGGAAAGACATCAGAACTTGAAGACCAGCCCGGCGGAAATCAGGTCAACGTCGGCTTCACCTGTGCCACCATTAAAGGCCGGACTCCCCGCTTCAAAGTAGCGCTCCCATTCCATGCGGAGCCCTACCGATTGGGTGAAATTGTACTGTGCACCCAGCCCGAGGGACCAAACGACGTCAGTGTCTTCCGCATTGCCGCTGGCGCCGGCAACAGCGCCACTGACATCGGTCTTCAGAAAATTCATGCCGCCACGGGCGAGCAGGGTGAAGCTCGGGTTCAACGCATACGTTCCGAGCAGTTGCATGGTCACGCCGTGGGTTTTCCGTGTGCCAGTCGGCGCGCTGTAGTCGACTGTTCCCAAATCGACATAGCCAACTTCCATGGAAATGTATTCATTCACTTCCAGACCACCGTATGCTTTCCAGCCGATGTCTGATTTATCGCATGTACCCGTGATGCAGGAATCCGTAGTGGATTGTCCTGCGCTTGCACCGACATAGGGAGCCAGGGTGAAATCGAAAAAGCCGGCGGACGCAGGATTGGAAAGGGCCATGGCCGAGGCGATGGCAGCGGCGAAACGCATTGTGCGCATTTTGTAACTCCTCCAGAAATAAATTTATTGTGATGTTTGACGAGACCATATCCGATGAAGCCCGAAACGATGGGGCTGGACAAGGCCGCTGGAAGGTTAATTGATTTTATTGATTTTAGGTAGTCGGTAGCGTAGTGAAGAGGGATGAATCATTTGAAAAATTCGGTCCCTGCGCGCATTCGGGAATTGACTTAAACGTGCGGGATAACTACTGGAGTTTTTGGTCTTCCCGTTTGGCTTCCGCCATGGCTTCGGGCTCCAGTTCTTCGGCAGAACGATTCAGCCGGATGAAGACTCCCCAGCCAGCCAGAATGACGCCGACGGAAAACAGGATGCTTGCTGCATAAGGTAACTGTGCAGGATCCTCGTGCAGGGCCTTGAATGTTGCGACCAGTCCTTCGATAGCGAGTGCGACCACGACGACGACAAAGAATCGGGATAGGAAACGCCTGACGCGGGTCGGGGCGCTGATATGGGCCGCGCGAATGACTTCTTCTTCGGCAATGGTCTGAGCGATTTGCAGGGCGACCACGGCGGCGGCAAGCAGGCCGACTGCTTCAATGATTTCCTGGGCTGCCGCCTGATCCAGTCCCGAGGTGAACGCGGCCCACCCCATGTGCGCTGCGACCACGACGAGCATGAGGGCTGCGCAGGCAAAAAGGACGGCCATGAGTCCGTGGATGATTGCAAATGCCCGCATGATGGCCTTCATCAAAATATCATGGCACATAAACCGGTAGGACGCGAAGCCTGATTGCGGCATTCCCGTTCAGGAAGCGCGGACGGGGTGCGTGGATGTCTACGTGCCAGATCGTTTGGAGGAAGCCTGATGGCGGATTGCGGGTGTGGATAGCCGGATGCCGTGCTTTTCTAGCGCATCGGGAACAGGCGTGATCATGCGGAACATGATCCGGAGAGGACCTGCCGGTAGCGTGATCAATGCCGGCAGGTTGCATCGGTTCGGGCGCAGGGGCAGAACGGCCTTACCTCTGCGCCATGTGCGCGTTATTTTTTAAGCTGTGGCTGATCCAGATAACGTACATCCTTTACCGAAAGCGGAAGGGGGTTGATGTATTTGTATCCCTTGCCTTGGTAATAGGCGATTTCCGGGAACCCTGCCGGAACCACCGTGACGAATCCGTGCATGTCCTCTGCACTGAAGCCTGCAGCCTTCATCGCGTTGTTACACATCTTGAATTCGACACCATCCTTTGCCAGTTCCGCCATCTTGTCCATGATCCCCTGGTATTTCGGGTAATTTTCCTTGGCGAAGGCGCGTAACTCAGGTCCGTGGGTAACCACCACGACTTTGCCCTGGGTGATCTTCTGCGTATTCTTGATGAAGTTGTAAAGAATATTCAACTTCTGCGGGTCTTCATAGTTCACATCAAATACCACGTCCGTGACCGGCATCGTGTGCATGTCGACTTTGGCGGTGCCGTACGGTGCGAATTCCTCCGCGTGCGCCATATAGGCAGCGGGTAAAGCGAGGAACAAGGCTAAGGCCGCAATCTTGGGGGTGAATTTCATACTCGTGTCTCCTTGAATTGTTAGTTGAACAAGCCGGGGCAAGGGGTGAATTACCTGGCTCCGTTTGGCCGTTTTGTACGGCTTTCCATTTCGCGCAGCCACCGCTTCAGATACGCGGCTTCACGCAAAATCTGCTCCGATTCGCCGAGCGAGTTGGCGATCAGACTGATTCCCTGCAAGGCTGCAATCAGGTGCAGCGCCAGTGTCTTGGCATCGCGACTGCATCCCATCAGACGGAATTGGGCTTCGCACCAGGCGAGCAGGAGCTGGAAGGGCCGCGCCGCCTCCGCGCTCATGGGACCGCGTCCTTTGGCAAGTTCGTAGCACAGGCTGCCCACCGGGCAGCCGAACTCCGTATCGCTTTCCCGCTCGTCGACCCAGACGCCCACCAGCGCCTCAAGGCGTAACCGAGGGTTTGACTGCTCGGCCTGTTTCTCCAGAAAGCCATTCAATTCGGCCACACGGCGTTCCACGACGGCACGCGCGATGTCTTCGCGTGCCTGAAAGTAGTAGTAAATGCTGCCGAGCGGGATGCCGGCCTCGGCCGAGATGTCCGCAAGCGTGGTTTTGACGAAACCGTTGCGATAGACCAGTTCAGCGGCCGTCTTGATCAGATGCTGACGCTTGTCATGTGTGCGTGTCTGCTGGTTCATGGCTCAAATAGTAAGTTATCTAACTTACAAAATATAACCTACTTTCCTACCATGAGACTCGCGTGGTGGATGGCCTGCCGGGTGCGATGGCCATCCTGTCGCGAGCCTGATTGGCCTGAGGAATAGGCGGCGCAAGTGATTCCGAAAACGGGAGAAGGGCGATGATGCAATCCGAGTTGAGAAGGATGCGTCTTGCCCGTTTGCGCGCCATCGCCTGGCAGGGACAGGAAGCGATAGGGAGAGAGAGCGTGTCCCTTACGAAAAGCCGCTGGCCCGCGGCCTAAAAACCCTCTTCGCTTCGTGCTAGACTGCCCCAAAAGTTGAGGCAAGCATGGCCGAGGAGACAGACCTTTCCCGTACCGAACCAGCAAGTCCGCGGCGCCTGCAACTGGCACGCAGCGCGGGCGATGTGCCGCGTTCAGCCGAACTCACGGCGTGGGCCGTATTGTTGTCGGCGCTGGGCATGCTAGGCTGGTTGGCGCCGCGCCTCCTCAATGCCTTGCAGGTATTGATCGAAGTGGCATTCATTCATGCCGCACAGCCACTTTCTCCTGTATTTATCCAGGCTGCCTGGGCGGCGCTCTGGGCCGTACTGCCGGTACTGGGCGTCATCTTTGCCGCTGCCTTGGTGGCCCCCATCCTGCTTTCGGGCTGGGTGTTCGCCCCGCAGGCCGCCCAGGCCGATCTCACACGCGCCAATCCTTTCAAACCGTTCGCTCGTCTGTTTTCCGTCGAGTCCCTATTCGATGGATCGTTGGTGTTGTTGAAGCTGGCACTCGCCGCTGCAGCGGTGGGCTGGGTGCTGACGAGCGGCTGGTCGGGGTTGCACAGCCTGACCCGTAGCGCAATGAGCGTCGCCCTCGACGCGACGGCCGCCTGGGTGGGCCGCGGGGTACTGATGTTGGCGGCGGCGCTGACACTGGCGGCGGCGGCGGATGCCGGCTGGCGCTGGTGGCGCTATCTGCGCCGTCACGCGATGACCTGGCAGGAAGCGCTGGCCGAGGCGCGCGAATCCGAGGTGCATCCCGAGGTGCGGGCACAATTGCGAGGCCGTCAGCAGCAGGCTGGCCAGCGTGTTGACGAGGTGATCGGGTGAGCGCGCAGGGCGTGCTGGTGATGGGCCTGCCGGCGAACCGGCTGGCGGTGCCTGGGCTGGTATTGCTGATTCTGGCGATGATGGTGCTGCCCTTGCCCACCTTCATGCTCGACGTGCTGTTCACGCTCAATATTGCGCTGGCGATGATCGTGCTGTTGGTGAGCCTGAACGCGCGGCGCCCGCTGGATTTCTCGGTGTTTCCTACAGTGCTGCTGCTGACCACGCTGCTGCGCCTGTCGCTCAACGTGGCGTCCACCCGCATCATCCTGATGCAGGGCCATACCGGGCCGGAGGCGGCGGGCAAGGTGATCGAGTCGTTCGGCAATTTCCTGGTGGGCGGCAACATCGCGGTCGGCTTCGTGGTGTTCATCATCCTGGTCATCATCAACTTCGTCGTCATCACCAAGGGAGCCGGCCGCATCGCCGAGGTGGCGGCCCGCTTCACACTGGATTCGATGCCGGGCAAGCAACTGGCCGTCGACGCCGACCTCAACGCTGGCTTCATTAACGAGTCCGAGGCACGCACGCGCCGCGGCGAGATCGGCCGCGAAGCGGACTTCTACGGCGCGATGGACGGTGCCTCCAAGTTCGTGCGCGGCGACGCCATCGCCGGCATGATCATCCTCGTGGTCAATCTCATCGGCGGCATCGCGGTGGGTCTGCTGCAGCACAATCTGGGCGTGGGCGAGGCGCTTGGGCGTTATGCGCTGCTGACCGTGGGCGACGGCCTGGTGACGCAGATTCCTGCGCTGATCATCTCGACCGCGGCAGGCATCGTGGTGAGCCGTGCGTCGAGCGAGCAGGACCTGTCGCGCGAGTTTTCCACGCAGATTTTCGGCCGCCCGCAGACCTTGTATGTGGCCGCAGCCGTGCTGGGTGCACTGGGCGTGATTCCGGGTACGCCGCACCTGGCTTTTCTGACCATCGCCGCCATGCTGGGCGGACTGGGGTTCTGGCTGATGCGCCGTCAGCGCACGGCTGCCTTCGACGTCGAGCCGCTCGAACCGATTGAAACGGAAACCGCGCCTGCCGACGTCACCTGGGACGACATCCCGCCGGTCGACGTGCTGGCGCTTGAAGTCGGCTACCGGCTGATTCCCCTGGTCGACCGCAACCAGGGCGGCGCGGCGCTGAACCGGATCACCGATGCGCGGCGCCGTTTTGCCACCGACATGGGACTGGTGGTGCCGCTCATCCGCGTGCGCGACAACCTCGATCTCAAGCCGAATACCTATCGCATCACGCTCAAGGGCGTCGACGTGGCGCACGGCGAAATGTCCGCAGGCCAAGTGCTGGCGGTCGACATGGGTGACGTGCTCGGACGCATCGATGGCGCGCCCGGATGGGATCCGTTGACCGGGCTGGCCGGGGTATGGCTGGATGCCAGCCGGGTCGAGGAGGCCGAATTGCGCGGTTTCGTCGTGCTGGAACCTGCCGAGTTGATCGCGCGCCAGGTCGAGGCCGTATTCCGTCAGCATGCCCCGGAACTGCTGGGGCGCACCGAGGTGCAGCAGCTGCTTGACACGCTGGCGCGCAGCCACCCGGGGCTGGTCGAGGACGTGACGCCGCGCCATCTGCCGCTGACCAGCGTGCAGGCCGTGCTGCAGCAGTTGATCGCGGAAAACGTCTCGATCCGCGATACACGCACCCTGTTCGAAACGCTGGCGGCACGCGCGCCAAAAAACCAGACCATCGACGAACTGGTGGAAACCGTGCGTGCCGCGCTGGGACGCAGCATCGTCGACCGTCTGTTCGAAGGCAGCGACACGCTGCACGTGATCGGTCTGGCTGCATCGACAGAAACCCGCCTGCTGAACGAGATGGGCGACGAAGGCGAAGCGCTGTTGTCTCCTTCCACGCTGGATGCATTGAACGAGGCAGCGGAACGCGCCTTGGCCGAACAGGAACGCGAAGGCTATCCGCCCGTGCTGCTGACCTCGCCCGGCCTGCGCGCGATCCTTTCGCGTTTGCTGCGGCGCAACCTGCCGCGACTTGCGGTGATTGCCTATGCGGAGGTGCCGGCCGATAAAATGGTCCAGGTGAGCACTGAACTGGCGATTGGAGCGCATGAATGAGCGTACGGGTATTTGTCGCAGCGAATGCGCGCGAAGGTCTGGCGCGCGTACGGAAGGAACTGGGCGAGGACGCCGTGGTGCTGTCCACCCGGCCGCATCCGCAGGGTATCGAACTGCTGGCCAGCGCCTACGGCGACCTGACGGTTCCGGCGGTCAGCGAGGCCGCCGACACGGCCGGCAGTTCGCGCATTCTGGCGGAACTTTCGCGGCTGCGCGGCCTGTTGCAAAATCAGTTGGCCGGATTTGCCTGGGGCGCGGCACGACGGCGCGATCCGGCGCGAGTGGCCGTGATGCAGGCCCTGTTTGCGGCCGGATTCGGCAGTTCGCTTGCCCGTACCCTGGCGGCGCGCCTGCCGCGCGGACTCGATACCGAAGCCGCCCAGCGCTGGCTGCGTCAGGTCTTGATACGCAATTTGCCGGTGCAGGGCCGTGAAGCCGATCTGATGACGACGGGCGGGCGCTTTGCGCTGGTCGGTTCGACCGGGGCGGGCAAGACCACGACACTCGCCAAGCTTGCCGCACGCGGCGTCGATGCCCATGGGGTCGATCAGGTGGCATTGGTGGCGGCGGATGCCTACCGTATCGGCGCAACGGCGCAGTTGAAAGTGTATGCCGATCTGCTGGGCGTATCGCTGCATGTATGCGAAGACCAGGCCGGACTGGCGCAGCTCCTGCCGCAGCTTGCCGCCAGGAAACTGCTGTTGATCGATACCGCAGGTTTTGCGCCTTCCGATCCGCGCACCCGCGAAGGGCAGGCACTCGGCGCACTGGGAATAAGCCGTCTTGCGGTGGTCGCCGCGAATCAGCAGGGGGCGGCGATCGAGCAGGCGATGCTGCGTTTTGGCGAGGGGGCGGCCGCCTGCATTCTGACCAAGCTCGACGAAACACCGCAGCCGGGTGCGGCGCTGGACAGCGTGATCCGTCATCGCCTGCCGCTGGCCTATATCGCGGGCGGGCAGCGCGTACCGGAAGATCTTCACGCACCCAATGCCACTTATCTCGTCGACCGTGCACTGAAAGGTGGCCAGCTTGCCACGCCGTATGCGCTCGAGGCCGAGGACTGGCCCCTGTTTGCCGGCGTCGAGGCCGAACGTGCGGAACGGCGCAGTCAAAAGGGCACAAGCACCCTAAAGGGCACAAGTGCCGGCTGACCAGGCGGCCGGGTTACGACGGCGTGTATGCCCTGCTGGACAGGGTATGCGTCAGCCCCTGCGATATATCCACAGTATTTCAAACTCGCCCAACTCAGGCGTTCGCTTGGCGCATGCGTTGTATCAACTTGGCCGGATGTCGCTCCTGATCGACACGCGAGGTCACCTGTTTACCTCTTCTTCCCCCCGCAGCCTGTTCGACTGGAGGCATCAACTCGAGCGCAGGCAGTTGCATGCTCTGCCGCAAGCCTATTGCGAAGCTTGGTATGCGCCCGGTATGCGGGCGGATGAGCCTGCCCTGCTCGGCATGGTGGGCGGTTACGACGATGTGATATTCGATTCGGAATGGGATTGTGCCGATCTTGCTTTACTGCCGGACGTGGCGCATACCGTTGTCATGGAGATACGCCGTACCGACGAATCGATGCGGAAAGCCTATGCTGTACTCAAAACGCTGGCGCGTTCGGGCGTGACATTCCGGATTGGCCTGCTGGGCGATCGGTTAGCCTGCGACCATATCCAGGCCGCAGGCTGCCACTTTCTCGGGCACGAGCTTGTGCATGCTATTTTCAACGTGGCAAACGAGAATGATGCATTTGCTGCGCTAGCCGTTAGAATGGCGGACGAGGAGCGAGCCTGACGGCTTGGCAGTTATAAAGACAGGGAAACCCTGAACATGGTAGGTAAACCATCGTCGCAAGACGAGCAGATCACCAAGTATGCGCCGCTGGTCAAGCGCATTGCATATCACATGATGGCGCGCCTGCCCGCCAGCGTCGAAGTCGACGATCTCATCCAGGTCGGTCTGATCGGCCTGATGGATGCGGTAGGGCGCTTCGACGGTACCCAGGGCGCGCAATTCGAATCCTATGCCACCCAGCGCATCCGCGGCGCCATGCTCGACGAGTTGCGCGAGGCGGACTGGCTGCCTCGCCATGTGCGGCAGAAATCCCGGCAGATCGAAGCCGCCATCCACCGGCTGGAGCAGCGCAACGGCAAGTCGCCGTCCGAGCAGGAAATCTCCGCCGAGCTGGGCATGCCGATCGATCAGTATCAATCCATGCTGGGCGACGTGAAGTGTTCCCAGTTGCTCTATTACGAAGACTTCTCGGATGAGGACAGCGCCAGCTTTCTGGAGCGCTATCTGGTCGACGGCAGCAATGACCCGTTGGCGGTGCTCGAGGACGAGGGTTTCCGCGACAGCCTGATTGCCGCGATCCACCACCTGCCGGAGCGCGAGCGCAGCATGATGGGCATGTACTACGAACAGGACATGAATCTGAAGGAAATCGGGGCCGTGCTCGGCGTGTCCGAGTCGCGCGTGTGCCAGCTGCATTCGCAGGCGGTCGCGCGTCTGCGCGCCCAGCTCAAGATCTGGAAAGACTGACTCCGGGGGACGGAACGCGGGTAAATCCGCGATAATGACGGCTTGTTTATCCAGCCAGCATTCTTTGCCTCATGAGCCAAGCCGCCCTCAAGAAAAAAGCCCTCGATTACCATCGCCTGCCCAAGCCCGGCAAGCTCTCCGTCGAATCGTCCAAACCCTGCTCCACGCAGGCGGACCTGTCGCTCGCCTATACGCCGGGAGTGGCCCAGCCGGTGCTGGAGATCGCAAAAACCCCCGCCAGAGCCTACGATTACACGAACAAGGGCAATCTGGTCGCGGTGATCACCGACGGCACCGCGATTCTCGGTCTGGGTAATCGCGGCCCGCTCGCCGCGAAGCCGGTGATGGAGGGCAAGGCTGTGCTATTCAAGCAGTTCGCCGGGATCGACGTCTACGACATCGAGGTCAACGCCAAGACACCGCAGGATTTCATCAAGGTGGTGGAGGCGATCGCCCCTACCTTCGGCGGAATCAACCTCGAAGACATCGCAGCGCCGCATTGTTTCGAAATCGAAGCGGCGCTGAAGAAGAAACTCGACATCCCGGTATTCCACGATGACCAGCATGGCACCGCCACCATCATCTGCGCGGGCCTCATCAACGCCCTGCATGTGCAGGGCAAGACGCTGGAAACCGCCAAGATCGTGTGCCTCGGCGCCGGCGCGGCCGGCATCGCCTCGCTGAACCTGCTGGTCGCGATGGGCGCGCAGAAGCGCAACATCCTGCTGGTCGATTCCAAGGGCGTGGTGCACAAAGGGCGAACCGATCTCAACAGTTTCAAGAAAGCCTACGCGCGTCAGACCAAGCTGCGTACGTTGGACGAAGCGATGGTGGGCGCCGATGTGTTCGTCGGCGTGTCGGGTGCCAACCTGGTCAGCCCTGCCATGGTCAAAAGCATGGCGGACAAGCCTGTGGTGTTCGCGCTGGCCAACCCCAATCCGGAAATCCTGCCGGAAAAGGCCAAGGCGGCGCGCAGCGATCTCATCATGGCGACCGGCCGTTCCGACTTCCCCAATCAGGTGAACAATGTCCTGGGTTTCCCGTTCATTTTCCGCGGTGCGCTCGATGCGCGGGCAAAGCAGATCACCGAATCCATGCTGATCGCCGCGGTGAACGCGCTGGCCGAGCTGGCACGCGAACCGGTGCCGGCATCGGTGTTGAAGGCCTATAAACTGAAGAAGCTCAAATTCGGCCCGGACTACATCCTGCCGAAACCATTCGACCCGCGCCTTGCCCAGCGCGTCCCCCAGGCCGTGGCCAAGGCGGCGAAGAAGGCGCCGGGCAAGCGCCGCTGAGTCGCTGACCTGGCGAGAGCCGAATCGATGAAGCCGATCGCGCGCCCCGTTTACCTGGACCTGTTGCGCATTTATTTACCGCTGGCCGGTTGGGTGTCGATCCTGCATCGGGTGTCGGGTGCGCTGCTGTTTCTGGCACTGCCGCCTGGCGTGTGGGCGCTGTCGCTGTCGCTCTCGAGTGAGGCCGGTTTCCTGCGTATGGCCGGATGGGTGACGCATCCGCTGAGCAAACTGCTGCTGTTGCTTGGCGTATGGGCGTTCACGCATCATCTGTTTGCCGGTTTGCGGCATCTGGCGCTCGATGTCCATTGGGGGACGGGCCTGTCGCATGCGCGGCAAAGCAGCCTCGCGGTGATGTTGGCCACAGGGCTGGTGACGCTGCTCGCCGCCTGGAGACTATTCACATGAAGCCGGCTACCGGCGCGCATGCGGGCACCGGCATCTGGCTGGTGCAGCGTGCCACGGCGGTGGTACTGGCCGTGGCCTTGCCTGGCTTGATGGCCCATTTCCTCCTGGCTTTGCCTGTCGATTTTTCCGGATGGCAGGGATTGTTCGCACCGCTTTGGGTGCGCGTGCTGCTGTTGCTGACGGCGCTGGCACTGGCGCTGCACGCCTGGGTGGGCGTACGCGACATTTTCATGGACTACATTCATTTCACCGGTCTGCGGCTGGCACTGTATCTGGCGGTGATCGTCACCCTGGCGGGCAGCGTCGTCTGGCTGGCCGCCGTCCTGTGGGGGTCGGCATGAACACGCGCCGCTTCGACGCCCTCATCGTCGGCGGCGGCGGCGCCGGCCTGCGTGCGGCGCTGCAACTGGCGCGCTCGGACTACAAGGTCGCGGTGGTGTCGAAGGTTTTCCCGACGCGTTCGCACACCGTGTCGGCGCAAGGCGGCATCACCGCCGCGCTCGCCAACGTCGATGACGACCGCTGGGAATGGCATATGTACGACACGGTCAAGGGCGGCGACTGGCTCGGCGACCAGGATGCGATCGAGTTCATGTGCCGCGAGGCGGCCTCGGCTGTCTACGAACTCGAACACATGGGCCTGCCATTCTCGCGCCTCGACAACGGCAAGATTTATCAGCGCCCCTTCGGCGGGCAGTCCAAGCACTTCGGTGGCGATCAGGCCACGCGCACCTGCGCCGCCGCCGATCGCACCGGCCATGCGCTGCTGCATACGCTGTACCAGCAGAACATCCAGCACCGCACGCAGTTCTTCGACGAGTACTTTGCGCTCGACCTGCTGCGCGACGCCGACGGCTACTGCCTCGGTGTCACCGCGATGAGCATCGAGACCGGCGAACCGCTGCTGATCGAGGCGCGCACGACCCTGCTCGCCACCGGCGGGGCAGGGCGGGTGTTCTGGAACAGCAGCAACGCCATGATCAACACCGGCGACGGGCTTGGCATGGTGCTGCGCGCCGGCCTGCCGCTGCAGGACATGGAGTTCTGGCAGTTCCACCCCACCGGAATTGCCGGCGTCGGCTGTCTCATCACCGAAGGCGTGCGCGGCGAGGGCGGCTACCTGCTGAACAAGCATGGCGAGCGTTTCATGGAACGCTATGCGCCGCATGCGAAGGACCTCGCTGGGCGCGACGTGGTGGCGCGCGCGATCGCCATCGAAATTGCCGAGGGACGCGGTTGCGGGCCGCGTGGCGATTACGTCGACATCAAGCTCGACCATCTGGGCGAAAAAACCATTGCCGAGAAGTTGCCCGGCATCCGCGATCTGGCGATCCGCTTTGCCGGCGTCGACCCGGCCGAGAAGCCCATCCCCGTCGCACCGACTGCGCACTACATGATGGGCGGCATTCCCACCAACCTGTATGGCCAGGTCGTCGCGCCGGCACGCTTCGGTCCGGAAGAACCGGTACCGGGCCTGTATGCCGTTGGCGAGTGTGCCTGCGTGTCGGTGCATGGCGCCAACCGTCTGGGCGGCAATTCGCTGCTCGATCTCATCGTCTTCGGCCGCGCCGCCGGCAAGCACATGCTGGAATACCTGCGCGACAATCCCTATCCGCGTTCCTTGCCCGGGAATGCAGCCGAGGCCAGCCTGGCACGCCTGCAGCGCTGGGACCAGGCCGGGAGCGAGCGCGTGGCGGCGATCAGCGATGACCTGCGGCGCCTGATGCAGACGCATGCGGGCGTATTCCGGACGGATGCGGTGTTGCGCGAGGGGCTGGAAAAACTGAATGAACTGGAAGGCCGTCTGGCGCATGCCGGCCTGCAGGACACCAGCCGGGTATTCAACACGGCACGCATCGAGGCGCTGGAGCTGGAGAACCTGATGGGCGTGGCGCGGGCGACGCTAGTATCGGCCATCAGCCGGACCGAAAGCCGCGGCGCGCATACGCGCGAAGACTTCCCCGCGCGCGACGACGAACACTGGCTAAAGCACACCCTGTATTCGCGGGCTGGCGACCAGGTGGACGCCAAGCCGGTGCGGCTGAAGCCGCTGACGGTGGAGTCGATACGGCCTAAGGAGAGGGTGTATTGATGAAATTCCGCCTCTACCGCTACTCTCCCGAATCTGGCGAGAAGCCTCACATGCAGGATGTCGAACTCGACATCGATCCCGTCGGCAAGATGCTGCTCGACGCGCTGCTGGCGATCAAGGCGCAGGACGAAACACTGTCGCTGCGCCGTTCCTGCCGCGAAGGCGTATGCGGATCGGACGCAGTGAACGTGAACGGGAAAAACCGGCTGGCGTGCATCACGCCCCTGGGCGAGCTCAAGGAACCGATCGAGGTCAGGCCGCTGCCGGGACTGCCGGTGATCCGCGACCTCATCGTCGACATGGAGCCGTTCTACAGGCAATACCGCTCGATCAAACCCTGGCTGATCAACGACGGGCCCGAACCCGAGGTGGAGCGCCTGCAAAGCCCCGAAGACCGCGCGCTGCTCGACGGCGCCTATGAGTGCATCCTGTGCGCCTGCTGCACGACGGCATGCCCGTCGTTCTGGTGGAATCCCGATAAATTCGTCGGCCCGGCGGGATTGCTGCAGGCCTATCGCTTCATCGCGGATTCGCGCGACGAGGCGACGTCTGCGCGGCTCGACAATGTGGAGGATCCATATCGTCTGTATCGCTGCCACGGCATCATGAACTGCGTCGATGCCTGCCCAAAAGGCCTGAACCCGACCGAGGCCATCGGGCGCATCAAATCGCTCTTGGTGAAACGCCGTGTCTGACAGGCTGGCCTGGCGTTGCAGACGCGGGTTGCTCGAACTCGATCTCTGGCTGAGTGGCTTTCTGGCGGCGCACCGCGCTACACTTCAACCTTGCGAGGCCACCGCGCTGGAACGGCTGCTGGATCTGCCGGACATGGAGATAATCGACCGTCTGCAAGGCCGGTCACCTGCGGGCGATGCCGGACTGGAAGCGCTTGTACAACGCCTGCGACATTTTCAGGCAGCAACACTTTTGGAATCACGATGAAAAAAACCGTCACCCTTACCTTCAGCGACGGCAGCCCTTCGATCGAATTGCCGATCGAGCAAGGCACCTACGGCAAGCCGGTCATCGACATCCGCGCGCTGGGCGCGCACGGCTATTTCACCCACGACCCCGGCTTCACCGCCACGTCGAGCTGCACGTCGGCCATCACCTACATCGACGGCGACGAAGGCCTGCTGTACTACCGCGGCTACCCGATCGAGGAACTGGCCTACAAGTCCGACTACATGGAAGTCAGCTATCTGCTGCTTCACGGCGAACTGCCGACCGCCGAGCAGAAAATGGCGTTCGAGCAATCGATCCGCCACCATACCCTGCTGCACGACCAGATGGAAAACGTGTTCCGCGGCTTTCGTCGCAGCGCGCATCCCATGGCGGTGATGATCGGCGTGACGGGGGCGATGTCGGCCTTCTATCACAGCGGGCTGGACAACTTCAATCCGGCGCATCGCGAGGTCGTTGCCCACCGGCTGATTGCGAAGGTGCCTACTGTCGCGGCCTGGGCCTACAAGTTCAACGAAGGCCAGCCTTTCGTCTATCCGCAGAACCGCCTGAGCTATGCCGAGAACTTCATGCACATGATGTTCTCCAGCCCGTGCGAGGAGTATGTGCCGAACCCGGTTCTGGCGCGTGCGCTCGACCGCATCTTCATCCTGCACGCCGACCACGAGCAGAATGCCTCGACCTCAACCGTGCGGCTGGCCGGTTCGAGCGGCGCCAACCCCTATGCCTGCATCGCCAGCGGCATGGCCTCGCTGTGGGGGCCACTGCATGGCGGCGCCAACGAGGCGGTGCTGCGCATGCTGGAGGAGATGGACGATGTCTCCAAGATTCCGGAGTTCATCAAGCGCGCCAAGGACAAGTCCGATCCGTTCCGCCTGATGGGCTTCGGCCATCGCATCTACAAGAACATGGATCCGCGGGCGGCGATCATCCGCCAGACCTGCTACGAGGTGCTGGACGAACTCGACCTGCGCGACGATCCGCAGTTCAAGATCGCGCTCGAGCTCGAACGCATTGCGCTGGAAGACGAGTATTTCATCGCCAAGAAGCTCTACCCCAACGTCGATTTCTACTCGGGCATCATCTTCCGCGCCATGGGCATCCCTACCAGCATGTTCACCGCGTTGTTCGCCATGGCCCGCACCGCGGGCTGGGTCGCTCAATGGCATGAGATGCTGTCTGATCCTGCGCACAAGATCGGCCGGCCGCGCCAGCTTTACATAGGCTCGGCCCGGCGTGAATTCGTTCCGGTCGAACAGCGCAAGGCCTAGCGGCATACCCGGGATCGATCGGCCATGAACGCGCCCGACTGGCATCCGACCTCGCCGCTGTATGCCGGCAATGCAGCGTATCTGGAACAGTTCGGCGACGATGCGCTGGCGCCCTGGCTGACCCAGCCGTTGCCGGGTACGGCAGCCGCATCGGATGCCGCGCAGGTTGCGGTGCTGCGCCTGATCAATGCCTATCGCTACCTAGGGGTGCGGCAGGCCGACCTCGATCCCCTGCGCCGTTTCGAGCCTCCGCCGACGCCCGAGCTCGACCCTGCGCACTACGGCCTGACTGAGGCCGACCTGACGCGCGAATTCGAGACCGGCTCGCTGTTCGGAGTGGAGCGCACCACGCTGGGTAACATCCTGCAACGCCTGAACAATGCCTATTGCGGCCATGTCGGCGTCGAGTACATGCACATCACCGACGTGGCGCGCAAACGCTGGCTGCAGGAGCGCATCGAATCGGCGCAGGGACGCTTCGGGGTATCGATCGACCTGAAGAAGCAGCTGCTCAAGCGGCTGACCGACGCCGAGACACTGGAGAAATTCCTGCACACCCGCCATGTCGGGCAGAAGCGCTTTTCGCTCGAGGGTGGCGAGAGCCTGATCCCGCTGCTCGACCAGGTGATCGCACGCTGTGCGCGCCATGGGGCGAAGGAAATCGTGATGGGCATGGCGCACCGCGGGCGCATCAACGTGCTGGCCAACATCATGGGATGTTCGCTGGAAAGCCTGTACGAAGAGCCGCTCAACGGTTATCCGGATTCGCCGCTGTCGGGCGACGTCAAATATCACAAGGGATTCTCCTCCGATATCGCTACGCCATATGGTCCCGTACACCTGGCGCTGGCGTTCAATCCCTCGCACCTCGAAATCGTGCATCCGGTCGTACGCGGCTCGGTGCGTGCGCGCCAGGACCGGCGCGGCGACGTGCTTGGCTACGAGGTGGTGCCGGTGATCCTGCACGGCGACGCCGCGCTGTCGGGGCAGGGCGTGGTGATGGAAAGCCTCAACATGTCTCAGACGCGCGGTTTCCGAAACGGCGGCGCGATCCATATCGTCATCAACAACCAGATCGGCTTCACCACCTCCGACCCGCGCGATGTACGCTCGACCCTGTACTGTACCGACGTCGCCAAGATGGTCGAGGCGCCGGTGCTGCACGTCAACGGCGACGATCCCGAGGCGGTGGCCTTTGCCGTGCAGACGGCGGTGGATTTCCGCTATACCTTCCACAAGAACTGTTTCATCGACCTGGTGTGCTACCGTCGCCACGGCCACAACGAACAGGACGAACCGCTCGCCACCCAGCCGCTCATGTACCGCCGCATCCAGGCCCACCCCAGCACGCGTATCCTGTACGCCCAGCGGCTGGTCGACGAAAGCGTGCTGTCCCAGTCGCAGGTGGACGATCTGGTGGACGTCTGTCGCGAGCGGCTGGAGCATGGCGAATCGTTGAGTTCGCCGATCCTGTCCGATTTCAAGGCGACCTATGGCATGGACTGGGGCCGTTTCAAGCATGGCGATCCTGGCGAGGTGCCGACTGCGATATCGGCCAGCCGGCTGGATTTCCTGGGCGAGCGCATCACCACGCTGCAGCATGAAATCGAACTGCATTCGCGGGTGCAGAAGGTGCTGGATGACCGTCGCAGGATGCGTGCAGGCGAGCTGCCGGTGGACTGGGGCTATGCCGAGAATCTGGCCTATGCCAGCCTGCTGGACGTCGGTTACAACGTTCGGGTGTCGGGCCAGGATTCGGCACGCGGCACCTTCTTCCATCGTCATGCCGTATGGCACGACCAGAAGCGCGAACGCCGCCAGAGCGGCGTCTATGTGCCGCTCGAACACATCCACGGCAGGCAGGGCGATTTCACCATCATCGATTCGCTGTTGTCGGAAGAAGCCGTGCTGGCATTCGAGTACGGCTATGCCACGGCCGATCCCGACACGCTGGTGGTATGGGAGGCGCAGTTCGGTGATTTCGCCAACGGGGCGCAGGTGGTGATTGACCAGTTCATCACCAGTGGCGAAGCCAAGTGGGGACGCCTGTGCGGCCTGACGCTGATGCTGCCGCATGGCTTGGAAGGGCAGGGACCCGAGCATTCCTCGGCACGCCTCGAACGCTACCTGCAGCTGTGCGCGCAGGAGAACATCCAGGTCTGCGTGCCGACTCTGCCGGCGCAGATGTTCCACCTGCTGCGGCGGCAGCTCGTGCGCCCGATCAGGAAGCCGCTGGTGATCATGAGCCCCAAGAGCCTGCTGCGCCATCCCGCCGCCACCTCGTCGCTGGCGGACCTGAGCAGCGGCTCGTTTCTGCCGGTCATCGACGACCCGCGCACCCCTCGGGGTGCCAAACGCGTGGTGGCGTGCAGCGGCCGCGTGTGGTTCGATCTCGAGGCGGCGCGTGCGGCACGCGGGCTGGACGACATCGCGCTGGTCCGGGTGGAGCAGCTCTATCCTTTCCCGGAAACCGCCTTCCGTGCCGTCCTCGAGGCCTATCCGCAGGCCGGAACATTCGTCTGGGCACAGGAAGAACCGATGAACCAGGGCGCGTGGTACCAGACCTTGCATCACCTTAATCATTGCGCGCCCGGCGGCCGGCGCTTCCACTATGCCGGCCGGCCTCCGGCCGCCGCACCGGCGTCGGGCTATGTATCCCGCCACCGGGCGGAACTGGAAGCCTTGCTGAACGATGCGCTGGAGACACCCTATGAAGCTTGAGGTGCGTGTCCCCACCCTGTCCGACTCGGTCGCCAGCGGCACCCTGCTGCCTTGGCGCAAGCAGGTGGGCGAGGCAGTGGCCCGCGACGAAACCCTGGTCGACCTGGAAACCGACAAGGTGATCCTGGAAATTCCCGCGCCGGCGTCCGGCACCCTGGTCGAACTACGCCAGCCCGAGGGCGCCGTGGTCAAGGCCGACGAGGTGGTGGCGGTCATCGAAACCGGCGAGGCCATCGTGGTGCCCGGGCCTGCCGAGAAACCCGTACAGCCAGCCACGCCTGCAGTAGCCGTGCCGACGGTCGCCGCGGTGCCTGCGCCTGCCATGCCGTTGCCCGTTGCGCCGCCAGCAGGGCCGGCTACACCGGGCGCAAGCCGCCGCGAGCCCATGTCGCGCCTGCGCAGCCGCGTGGCAGAACGACTGGTCGCGGCACAGCACACCGCTGCCATGCTGACCACCTTCAACGAAGTGAACATGCAGCCAGTGAACGAACTGCGCCAGCGCTTCAAGGCCGACTTCGAGGTCAAGCACGGCGTCAAGCTCGGCTACATGTCGTTCTTCGTGCGGGCGGTATGCCAGGCGCTGCAGCAGTTTCCCGTCGTCAATGCCGCCATCGACGGCACCGACATCGTGTGGCAAGGGGATGCCGACATCGGCATCGCGATCTCCAGTCCGCGCGGACTGGTGGTGCCGATCCTGCGCCGCGCGCAGACGCTGTCGTCCGCCGAAATCGAAGCGGCCATCGCCGACTTTGCCCGCCGCGCGCGCGAGGCGAAGCTCACCCTGGAGGAGCTCAGCGGCGGTACGTTCTCCATCACCAACGGCGGGGTGTTCGGCTCGCTGCTCTCCACCCCCATCCTCAACCCGCCGCAGTCGGCGATTCTGGGCATGCATACGATCCAGGAGCGGCCCGTCGCGGAAAACGGCCAGGTCGTGATCCGTCCCATGATGTATCTGGCGCTGACCTACGACCATCGGCTGATCGACGGGCGCGACGCCGTGCAGTTCCTGGTGGCGGTGAAAGCCGCACTGGAAGCACCCGATGCGTTGTTGCCGGCGGTCTGACGCTTAATTCCGGGATTGGATGACATGGTGGCTGCTTTTGAACATGATGCTTCGGCTCTGCCGGCCCATGCGCTGGTCGAGGTGCGCGATCTGCATTTCTCGTACGACAACAATGCCGTGCTGAAGGGGGTCAATCTCGCGATCCCGCGTGGCAAGGTCGTCGCCATCCTGGGTGTCAGCGGCTGCGGCAAGACCACGCTGCTGCGCCATCTCGGCGGCCAGCTCAGGCCGTCGCGCGGCAGTGTGATGTTCGACGGCCAGGTGGTCCACGAACTCGACAACGCAGGCCTGTATGCGATGCGGCGGAAGATGGGGATGATGTTCCAGGTCAGCGGCTTGTTCAGCGATCTGTCCGTGTTCGACAACATCGCCTATCCGATGCGCGAGCACACCGACCTTCCGGAGGATGTCATCCGCGACCTGGTGCTGATGAAGCTGCATGCCGTCGGCCTGCGTGGCGCCCACGATCTGCGCACCAGCGAACTGTCGGGCGGCATGGAACGGCGGGTGGCGCTCGCCCGGGCGATTGCACTCGATCCCCGGCTGATCATGTACGACGAGCCTTTCGCCGGTCTCGACCCGATTTCGCTCAATACCATCGCCAACCTGATCCGCCGGCTCAACGATGCGCTGGGCCTGACCTCGATCGTGGTGACCTACGACGTGTCGGAATCGCTGAAAGTGGCCGACTATGTCTATTTCATCCATCACGGCGTGGTGGTGGCCAAAGGGGAGGCTTCTGCAATGGAAGACTCGATGGATCCTTTCGTCCATCAATTCGTCCATGCGGAACCCGACGGGCCGGTGGCTTTCCAGTACCCGAGCAGGCCGTATGGGGAGGAACTGGCGCTTGCCGCTCAACCGACCGGGATGAAATCCGTTTCCTAGCGCGTTTCCGGACTGTCCGAGGTTCAGTTGGGCAGAAAATCGTCGTTATTCCACTCAATAAACCCATTCAATGGAATCACAGGTGGAAAACGCCGATTATTTATGCGAAAAGGCCCGGGAATGAGCCAGCCGCCAGCACAAGACAATGATGCCTTCATCGACTATGGTGCCCTGCGCGCGCTGGTGGTGGACGATTCGCCAGGTATGCGCAATGCCCTGCGGCTGACCCTGTCCAACTTCGGGATCACCAAGATCCAGATGGTGGCCAATGCCGCCGAGGCCATCTTCCAGATCAAGAACCGTTCCTATGATTTCATCCTGTGCGACTTCAACCTGGGCGTGGGACGCGATGGCCAGCAACTGCTGGAGGAATTGCGTCATGGCAACCTGATCGCGCTGGAGACCGTCTTCATGATGGTCACGGCGGAATCCTATTATGAAAAAGTGGTCGCCACGGCCGAGCTGGCGCCGGACGACTACATGATCAAGCCCTTCAGCGCAGAGTTGCTGTGCAGCCGGCTCACGGGCATCCTGTTGCGCAAGCGGGCATTCCGTGACGTCTACTGGCATTTCCAGGCGCAGGATCTGGAGGCCTCGATCACGGCCTGCGACGCGCTCATTCACAACAAGCCAAAATATGCCGTGGATGCCTTGCGCTTCAAAGGCGAACTGCTGGTCGCGCTCGGACGCTTCGAGGAAGCCGAAGCCTTGTATCAGCAAGTGGTGTCGATGCGTGCGATTCCCTGGGCGCGCCTGGGTCTTGCCCGGGCGCTGCATCTGCAGAAGAAAAACGAAGCGGCCGAGGAAGAACTGCGTGACGTCCTTGAGCGTGCGCCTGAAATGGTCGCCGCCTATGACCTGCTCTCCGATGTCTGCCTGGAAAAGAAGGATGTGGCCGCAGCGCAGGAAGCCCTGGAAAAGGGCGTGGCCATCTCGGCCAAGACGGTCCGCAGGCAGCAGAAACTCGGGGAAGTCGCCTATGGCAACGGCGATCTCGATACCGCTCGTACCGCATTCGATAATGTGCTGGAGAAGGGGCGCCATTCCATTTTCGTGACGCCTGCCGACTTCGGCAATCTGTGTCGGGTGCAACTGGAGCAGGGCGATCTGGAGGCAGTGGCCGATACGCTCAAGAAGAACAAAAGCACGCTGCAGGCGAATCCGGAAGGGCAGCTCGTGATGGCGGTCACGCAGAGCATCGCGCATACCCGGACCGGCAATCTGTCGGAAGCCGCCAAGGCGCTGGATGTGGTGGCAGGCCTGCGGGCCGACGGTACGCGCGGGGATGCCCAACTGATGCTGGATCTGGCCGGTGCCTGCATGGCCAACGGCCGCCATGAGGAAGCGGATGCCGTGGTTGCCGAGGTGGCGCGCAACGCACACGACAGCGAGGCGCTGCTGGCGAAGGCGAAGCGTCTCTACGATGAGGCCGGACGGACGGATGCCGGCGCCAGCGTCCTGGCCTCGGCGACGGGCGATGTGCGCAAGCTCAACAACGAAGGTGTGGTGCTGGCGCAGCGCGGCGACTACAAAACCGCCGTGGAAAAATTGCTGACCGCCTGCAGCGAAGCGCCCTATAACCCCCGTATCCTCATGAACGCCGTGTGGGTGATCCTCAAGTACATTGATCAAGTGGGGATGGACGAGACCATGATCGAGACTGCACGGACTCAGCTCAGGGAGGCGGAGCGCCAAGCGCCCGGCCACCCGCGTCTGGCCGGGCTGCGCTTGCAGATGAAAGATGTGGAAACCCGTTTCGGCATCCAGCGGAAGGCTGTCCGATGAAATTCGACGGCACTGACTTCTATGCGGCGCTGATCCATGAACTGAAGAACAATCTGGGCGTGCTGTCGATGACGCTCGAGCGCATCCCGCTGCTGGGTGAAGCGGAGCACGACGCCTCGGTCGATTCGGCCCGGCTGTTGTGCCAGAACGTGGTCGATCGGCTGCATCAGGCACTGTTGATCTACAAGGCGGCCAATCAGCCGATCCATCCCGTACTTGATGCCTATTCGCCGCATGATCTGGTTCAGGAAATCGCGGCCGGCGCAAAGGCCCTGGCGCACGGCCGCCTGCATGTCGAGACGTCGATCGCCGGGGATACGCCCATACTTTGGTTCTTCGATCGCGACCTGGTCGAAATGGCCTTGCTCAATGCCATCCACAATGCACTGACCCATGCGCGATCGACCATCCGGATCGAGGCAGAAATGGAAGCAGGCTGTTTGGCCCTGCGCGTGCGCGATGACTCGCCGGGCTATCCCGAACATATTCTCGAGAGCGTGGCCGATGGCAGGCCATACGCCGCCACAGGAACCGGCCTGGGCCTGCAGTTTGCCAGGCTGATCGCGCGCAGCCACGACAACCGGGGGCGCCTGGGCGAACTGCGGCTCGGCAATGACTCCGGTGCGGTTTTCAGCCTGCTTCTGCCTTGAGCGGGCGGGGAACAGTGCCCAAGCCTGCGCGCTATTCTTCCAGCAAGGTCACTGTGGCTTCGGCGGTCGTGCTGTCGATGTCGAGCCGTACCACGCAGTATTCGGCCTGCTCGTCGATAGGCGTCGGATCGTCCGCGCAGCTGCAGCCGGCAATGATCCCCGTGTAGAAAATACCCGCCTTGGCCCGGATCAAGCCGGCTTCCTCGTTCACGCTGATGATCATTGCCTGGAAGGGCCGGTCCGTTACGTAGCTGCTGGACGACAAGCCCTGCTGCAGCGGGAGATATCCGGCATCCAACTGTTCGATTTCCTGCTTGAGGACAGTCTGGAACGCGGGGGTGTTCCAGGCACGCAAGGATTGAGGGAACTGGCTCATGGGCTTTGCCTTCTTCAAATAAGGGGCGTGTGGCACGTCGTGGGCGGCCGGTCATGCATCACATCCGGTGCACAAGTGGAACGAAACCGTGCCGGGTGTGGGGACAGGCATTGTCCGCCCAGGGCTAGTCTCCCGGCAACTGCTGCGGGTGATGGCCCGCGATGAATGCGGCCGTCTTGTCCACCGACATGGGACGGCTGAAGCAAAATCCCTGAATGATGTCGCACTCGTGCGATCGCAGAAAGCCGATCTGCTCATTGGTTTCGACGCCTTCCGCAATGACCTCGAGCCCCAGTTTGTGGCCGAGCGAAATGCTGGCTTCGGCAATTGCCGAGACGTTGTCGTCTTCCAGGGAGTCCGGAATGAAGGTACGGTCGATTTTCAGGACGTCGAGCGGAAAACGTTTCAAATAGGCCAGCGAGGAATAGCCTGTTCCAAAATCGTCGATGGCGAGACGCACGCCCAATGCGTCGAGGGCGGCCAGGATTTCGCTCGTAGCCTGCACGTCCTGCATGGCGGTGCTTTCGGTGATCTCGAGTTCAAGATGGTGCGGGGGGACGCCTTCGTCGCGGATGGCCTGCCGTACCCGATCCAGCAGGGCCTGTTCCCTGAATTGCCGGGCCGAGACGTTGACCGATATCCGCATGGGCGTGAGGGAGGCCTCGTGGAATTTCCGGTATTGTTCGCACGCATTGCGCAGCACCCATTCGCCAACGGGAACGATCAGTCCCGTTTCTTCCAGCAAGGGAATGAAGTCGTCGGGCGACACGAGCCCGTGTTCGGGATGCTGCCAGCGCAACAGCGCTTCCGCTCCGGCAATCTTTCCGGTGCGCAGGTCCAGCTGGGGCTGGTAGTAGAGCACAAACTCCTTGCGATCGAGCGCGCGCCTCAGGTCCGTTTCCAGTGCCAGCAGCTCCTCTCCGCGTGCATTCATTTCCGGCGCGTAGAACTGGTACTGGTTTCGGCCGTTTGCCTTTGCACGATACATCGCCGCATCGGCATTCTTCAGCAGCGTTTCCGGGTCATTGCCGTCATGGGGATAGATGGAAACCCCCATGCTGAAGGCAGCATAGACATCCTGTCCAGTGATGAGGATCGCGGTCTCGAACGCCTCGCGCACTTTATGCAGGATGGTCAATATGCCGTTTGAACTGGGAAGGTCGCTGATCAGGATGGTGAACTCGTCGCCCCCGTAACGGGCCACGATATCGTTGGGCCGCACGCAGTTTCTGAGGCGTTGCGCCACATGGCGAAGCAACGTGTCGCCGGCAGCATGTCCCAGGCTGTCGTTGATGCGCTTGAAATTGTCGATATCGAGAAACAGCACCGCAGTCTGCAGGCGACCGCGCTGGGCGCGCGCCAGTTCGGTCGACAGATGCTCTTCGAGCAGCAGGCGGTTGGGGAGCTCGGTCAGGGCATCGTGGGTCGCCTGGCGTTTCAGCTCACGTTCGAAATGCTTGCGTTCGCTGATGTCGCGCGCGATGGTGGAGAAGAATCCCGCTGCACCGTTCGAACCGCCGTGGGCGAGCACGACCTGGGAAACGGCGATCTCCCGACCATCCGCGCCCTTGACCACACTTTCTCCGTGCCAAGCGCCCTCGCGCAGTGCCGTGGGAAACGCTTCCATCATAATCCGCTGGGTGGCCCATTCGGGATGGCAGTCCGCAATGTATCGCCCACTGATATCCGTGTCACCCGGCAGCCCCAGCATGGCCCGCCCGGCCCGGTTCAGATAGCGCAGGCGTCCCTCGTCGTCCATGATCGCGACGAAATCCGTCGTGGCTTCCAGGATTTCCAGTAGTTGGGCCCGCTTCTCTTCCGATCGTATCCTGTCGGTGACATCCCGACCCGTCGACACGAAACTCGAAATCTGCATGTCGTTGTCGAACAAGGGGGCAATGGTCTTTTCTTCGTAGAAGAGCGCGCCATCCTTGCGGCGATTGACGAGCGTTTCCTGGAATACGCCACCTGCAAGAATGGTATCCCACAGGTTCCGGAAGAATGTCTCGTCATGGTGACCCGACTTGATCAGGGACGGCGAGGTGCCAATTGCTTCTTCTGCAGTGAAGCCCGTGAGCCGTTCGAAGGCCGGATTGACGTACTGGATCTTTCCTTGCGGATCGGTGATGAATACGCTGTCGGCGGCCTGTTCCACGACCAGCGAAAGCCGGCGCACCGCCTGTTCGGCAATGCGCCGCTCGCGCCGGACCCTGGCATCGGACAACTCCCGGTATATCGCAGGCACCAGGCGGGCCAGGTTGCCCTTCATGACGTAGTCTTGCGCACCTGCCCGCATGCCGATGACCGCAGTGTCTTCGCCGATGGTGCCGGAAACGAAAATGAAGGGAATATCGGGGTCGTGGCGCTTGACGACATCGAGTGCGCGCGCGCCGCTGAAATAGGGCATCGAGTAATCCGAGAACACGATGTCCCATTTCTGCTCGAGTGCCTTCAGCAGTTCGGCCTCGGTGTCCAGGCGCTGCCATTCAAGGCAGAAGTTCGCGCGTCGCAGATATTCGACCAACAGCAGGGCATCGTCCTCTGAATCCTCTACGATCAGGGCGCGTATCGTGACATCGCTGCTCGCTTCATTCATGATGGCTTTCCGCAGGCCGGGTTTTCGTTCGCTGTTTCATGCTGATTGGTCTAGTTTCCTTGAGGCGGTGTCTGATTGAGCAATAGCCAATAAAGCCCCAATTGGCCAGCTGCTCTTACAAAATCATCGAAATCGACCGGCTTGCGCACATAGCTGTTGGCGCCCAGGGCATACCCCTTGATCCGGTCTTCCTCTTCGTTCGAGGAAGTCAGGATCACCACGGGCTGCAAGCGCGTCGATTCGGCTGCGCGCACACGGCGCAGCACCTCCAGCCCGTCGATCTTGGGGAGCTTGAGATCCAGCAGCACCACGGACGGATGGTCATTCGGGTCTCGCCCGGCGTAAGGCCCGGTACAGAACATGTAGTCGAGCGCTTCCACGCCGTCGCGCGCGATGACCAGCCGGTTGCCGATATTGTTGGTTTCCAGGGCATGGACAGTCAGGGCGGCGTCGTCCGGGTTGTCTTCCACCAACAGTATGCTTTTGTCGCTCACGATGTCATCTCCGGTTCGAGGGTAAAGTAGAAACGCGTTCCTTCTCCGACGGTGCTTTCGGCCCATATCGTGCCGCCATGCTTGTGGATGATCCGCTGCACGGTGGCAAGCCCGATGCCAGTCCCGGGAAACTCGCTGGCATCGTGCAGGCGCTGGAACACGCCAAAGAGCTTGTTGGCATAGGTCATGTCGAATCCCACTCCGTTGTCGCTGATGACATAGGTGGGATGGCCCGGACCGGCCACGCGTGCCATGCCGATCCGGGTTTCGCTTCGGGATCCGGTGAATTTCCAGGCATTGCCGAGCAGGTTGTCGAGCACGATGCGCAGCAGCCCCTTGTCGCCCTGGGCCAGCAGATTGGGGGCGATGGTGAACTGCACCGTTCGATCCGGTGTTTGTTTGCACAAATCCGCAGCGATCTCGTTGGCGAGGGCGCTCATATCCACCTGCTCGCGTTTGAGTTCGGTTCGGGTGACACGTGACAGCTTGAGCAGGTCGTCGATCAGCGTGCCCATGTGCTGGGCGGCACGGCGCACCCGGCCGAGGCGGTCGCGTCCCGTCTCGTCGAGCTTGTCGGCATAGTCGTTGAGCAGGATGTGGCTGAAGCCGTCGATTGCCCGGAGCGGTGCGCGCAAATCGTGGGAGACTGAATAGCTGAAGGCTTCGAGTTCCTGGTTGATGGCCTCCAGCTCGATCGATCGGCTTTTCAGTTGCTGCTCGATTTCCTTGCGTCGGGTGATGTCCTCGACGATGCCGTCGTAATAGGCCAGACCGTTGGCGTCGCGCTTCAAGGTGGCCGTAACGGCGCCATAGAACGGCCGTCCCTTGAGCGTGTGTAGTTCGATTTCCTCGTCGACGATCGTATTCGACTGTCCTTCGCGTTCACTGAACAGCGGTTGGCCGGAGGCGGTCTGGAAAATGGCAACCGGATGCGCCAGCAAGGCCTCGGCGGAATCGGCCTCCAGCATGTTGACCAGGGCCGGGTTCACCTCGAGGAAACGTCTCTCCGGTCCGGCGGTCTTGCGGAACACCCCGACCGGCAGGTTGTTCATCAGATCCTGATAGCGTGCCTGCGCTTCGAGGCGTTGACGCTCGGCCTGCTTGCGCGCGCTGATATCGCGGATGATGGCCGTCACGACCTTTCCCTGCGGCGTGTCCAGGGGGCTCAAGCTGATTTCCAGCGGAAATGCACTGCCGTCCTTGCGCCGACCGAACAGCTCCATGCCTTCGCCCATGGGACGCGTGTAGGGATTGGATGCAAAGCTTGCACGGTGGCTTTCATGGCGGTGGCGCAGGGATTCCGGAACCAGAATCTCGATCGGTTGCTGCAGTAGCTCGTCGCGCGCATAGCCGAAATAGTTTTCCGCCTGCGCATTGACCAGCACGATGCGTCCTTCACGGTTGACGATCACAATGGCGTCCGGCGCCGATTCGAGCAAGGCGCGAAACCGCGCTTCACTTGCCCCGACCGAGGCTTCGGCTGCGCGTCGCCGCATGCTGTAGAAGGCGATTGCCCAGGCCGAGACAGTGAAAATCAGCAGCAGTGCGGCAAAAACAACCCAGAGGCGTTTCGACAACGCGACATTCTGTGCGGCAAGCGTGGCGGCAGGCTGGTAGGCCACGAGGATCCAGCGCTCGCGCTTGGGAGTGTCCGATACGCCGTCCGGACCGGGGAGAGGGGTGGTCGTCGCGTAGGTGTACAAGCCCTGGTCGGTGAGAAACTGACCCTCGCGGGCGGTGCCGCTGATCATTTTCCAGGCTTGAGGGTCACGTATGGCCAGACGCTTGTCGGCCCGGCCCGGCAGCATGAATCCCCATTCGTCCTCGGCATCGGGTCCCAGCATCCAGTATCCGGCGGCGTTCAGCAGCCAGAGTTGGCTGGCGGCATGCTCCGCGCTCGAGATCTTCCGCAGGTGGCCGAGGAAGTTGTCGCCCAGGTAATTCAGGATGATGATGCCGCGCCTGTGTCCTTGCCGATCGAAAATCGGCGTGCCAAAGCGCATCATGGGTTTGAGAGGCTGCTCGAGAGCGCCGTGTTCGATATTGAGGTCCAGGGGTGAAACATAGATTTCGCCTTGCGCCAGGGCGAGCGTTTCGCGTACGTAGTAGCGACTGGATTTGTCCTGCAGGTTCTCAGGCGCGACGTTTTCGGGATGGCCGTTGTTCCAGTTGACGCGGACGATCTCCCGTCCATTTTCATCCAGGAACCGGATCTGGTCGTATAGCGCCTTGCGCGAGGCAAACGCCAGATAGCGCGCGGCAAGTGGCGCATATGCGGGGGGGGTGGCGTGCGTTCCGTCGTTCAGGAGCGCGTATTGGTCCGCCAGATAGAGCAGGTCGGAACGGATGTTCGCGAATTCGACCAGGTTCGTCTGGATCGAAAGTCGGATGGCTTCACGTTCGGCGGCTTTCTGCAAAGCCAGGGCACTTTTTGCCTGGACGGCATAAAACGCCCAGATAACGATCGCCAGCACCAGTACGACGGGCAACCAGATGGCCAGGAATCGACGTGGAAACGGTATACCCCCTGCATGTACGGGGTTATCCGGTGAGGCATCGACGGCTTTCATTGAATGCTCAGTCCTTTATCCAAAGAAAGGAAACTGCGCGGAGGGGATGTCTCCCTTCCGCTATGCCAAACAATCAAATTCGCCGCACTGATGAAACCGTGTCTGTATTTTTCCTTAGGGCACCCTTGGGGGAGGAATTTTTTTCTCGATGCAGACGGCAGGCAGCACTGCGGTATTGCCCGCTACACCTGAATCACGCCCTATTGCCGCGAAAGATAGCCTACTTTGCATCACGTTGCATCACGAAGCGAAAATAAAACCGTTTGCCATGCGAGGAATTCAAGCCCTGCAAGAGCACTTGGCATGGGTTAAATTAAGATGCTCTTGAGATATATCTTAGAGGCGTTCAATGCCGAGGTCCCGTTCCGGCAAGCGCTTCGAGAGTCTTCGCCATATCGTTGAAAACCAGCTTCGAATTCATGATGTAGGTATGGCTGGACGGTACTTTGAGTGCTTCCGCTTCGAAGCGGCCCGTGGCTTCAGACACGCTGAGAATGAAATCGTTGGCTTCCATGCCAAAGGGTAGCCATGAATGGCGCAGGCCGCCGATACCGGCATAGATCCGGGTGGGGACCGGAGGCATGGGCAGGCTCGACATGAATGCGTCGACGGCCAGCAATTGACCCATTTCACCCGTCAGAAGCTTGTAGAGCCAGATCCGGGAAAAGAATTTTGCAGCTTTGCAGGCAACCATCGGCGGTGCCAGGAAAAAGCAGGCGGACGGCGCCCGGTTTTCCAGATGGCCAAGCGCTGTCCTGATGATGACTGTTCCGAGAGAGTGGCCGACCAGTGCGTAGTGCCGGGTGTCGACCTGTCGGTCGACCAGTTTCACCAGACGGGCAGTGGCATGCTGCAGGCCTTCAAAAGTCGGGTAATAGCCAAACAGAATCGGGTTGTGCCCGGCCTGTCTCAAGCGTCGGCGCAATAGCATCATGGAAACCGGTGTCGTCCCCATTCCATGAATCAGAACCAGGTCCATACGTTCTCGCGTGGTATCAGGTTTGACATGGCTGGACGTGAAAAAGCGGACTCCAGCCAGCCGATGATGGCGCTTTCGATCGGATACCGGTGGGGGCTAGGCGGCCGTCTAGCCGAGCAGCCTTGCATAGATGTCTCGATTCGCATCGGAATGGCAGCAAAAGACGATGTCTCGCATGTCGGTGAACACGTGTGTGGCCGCGCGAACTGTGGCAATGGCGATCCGCGCGGCAGGTTCGACCGGATAGCCATAGGCGCCTGTGCTGATACAGGGGAATGCGAGCGTACGGATGCCATGCTGCGCCGCGACCTTGATGGTGCGCCGGTAGCACGATGCCAGGAGATCGGGCTCACCCTGGTCGCCGCCGTGCCACACCGGGCCGACGGTGTGGATCACGAAGCGGGCTGGCAGGCGATAGCCTTTTGTGAGCTTGGCGTCGCCGGTCGGACAGGTACCCAGCAACCGGCATTCCGCCAGCAGTTCCGGCCCGGCCGCACGATGGATCGCCCCGTCGACGCCGCTGCCGCCGAGCAGCGACGGATTGGCTGCGTTGACGATCGCATCCAGCGCGAGCGTGGTGATGTCGGCCTGGATGATGTGAAGGGTGGCGGGCATGGTCTTGGCGTCAGCGCGTCGCGGGGGTGTGCGGGGTCAAGATGAAGGCCTGCCGGTCGAAGCCGAGTTCGGCAGCCCGCGCCAGTAGGGCCATCTGCGTCGCCGCGTCGAGCTTTGGCTTGCGCGCCAGGATCCATGCGTATTGACGGCCTGGTTCACCCACCAACACCCACCGATAGTCCGGATCGAGATCCAGAATCCAGTAGTCGCCATAGAAGGGGCGGAAGAAGCTCACCTTCAGCCGGGCGCCCCGGCTGCCTGCCACGACCTTGGTGATGCCGTCGGCCTGCTCGATCCTGCCGGTCGCAGTGCGGCACTGATTTACAACGGCGACGGCCGACCCGTCCGCACGGTAGGTAGCCTGGGTATCCGAAATGCACATTGCCTGAAACCAGTTCGGAAGCCGTGCGATCTCATACCATCTGCCGTAATAGCGATCGAGATCAACCGCCGGTACGGTCGCGAGTGGGCGCGAAGTGGACGTGCACGCAGTCAGCCAAACAGCTGCAGCGGCGATTGAAAGGAAAAGGGAATAGGACATGGTTCGACTCCCGCGCTTGATCGAGGCGATAGACAAACGGCATGCACAGGATGACATATCCCGCCCTGTTTTGGCCAGATGCGCCGGGCTGCTGGTTTGAACGCTTCACTCCCGGAACAACCGAGGCCGCTTGCCTCACCTGTACGCTACCAGGTGAAGCTTCTTTGTTGGCCGAGCAAGCAGTGCGCTACCAGGCAGGAAACTCGAATCCCTCGTCCGCCGCATGCGGGCCGCGTAAAGCGGTACGGATCGTGCCGTCGTAGGGATGCGCTTGGATGACATCCGGCAGCCACGGATAGCATCCGGCGTAATCGCATTGCCGGCCGTAGTCGTCAGCTTCGTCGAACGGCACATCGCCAAGTTCGTGCAGGGCTTCCTCGGCCAGCCGATCGGCCTGACTGTCCAGTCTCTCGTCTTGCTTGTTCATGGCACTCCCCTTGTTGTCCGGAATACCCATCCTTGCCCGGCAAGATGATTCCTTGATGACAGCCGGGAGGGGGGCTTGATGGCCCGAATATCCGGGGGCCGACACATTGGCCCGAACGTGCCATGCCGGAAGCAACGCGGATGCCTGCGCCTGCAACATTCATGCGTGAAACTGCATGCATGTTGGAAGACCGCATTATTTTCGCGATTGGGGAGTTCTGATGAAACGCATGCAATTCATACTGGCGCTTGCGCTGGCGGGCTCGATGGGGTCGGCCGCCGCATCGACCGTCGGCCCGGGCTATCTCGGCGATCTGGTCGGACAAAATGTCTCGATCGCCCATACCGTCTCCGGGCTGGGCACGCCCATCGTCGATGTATACGGCTTCGATATCGGTTCCTTCGCGTCGGAGGCCATCGCCACGAGCGTGAAGGTGCAGCTGCAATTCGGGTCGGGCAGCACGCCCGTCTACGACATCAGCAATTTCGCGATCACCCTGCAGGACACGAACGGCACGATTTATGGAACCGACAGTACGTTCGATTCCAGCGGCGCGCTGGATCTCAGTGCCATCCTGTCGCCCTCCGCAATCGGGGCACCCGGCTTCTATCAGTTCGTCGTGACCGGGACCACGGCCGGCACTGCTGGGGGCTTCTATGCGGGTGCCCTGAGCGCTGCGCCCGTACCGGAGCCCAAGGCATGGATGACGCTGCTGGCGGGACTTGGTCTGATCGGCATGATGGTGGAGCGCACCAAGCATCGGCCAGGATAGCGTGCCGTCGTGGCCGGAGACCCCCTGTTTACTTTACTTTCCTCCAGCCGGGTGTTCCCAATGTTCTCCTGTAGTACCTGGCGGGCCTGATGGCCCGCATTTTTTTGAATGGTGACCATTGTTACGGGGTCAGGCGGACGTCAACTCTTCCGACGCCGTGCTGGTTCCGGAAGCAGGCGCTTCCGTCGCCAGCCGCCGGCCGAAAGGCATGCGGCGCTGATCGATGAACAGGCTGCTGCCGTCAATGCGCTTGGCCATGCGCTTGGCTTCGGAAGCGGCACGCGCCACTTCCTGGTAATGGTGGTAATTGCTCGGATCGACCAGCACGGCGCCGATGGACAGCGTCACCAGGGCATGAAAAGCCATGACGCCGCGCCGGTCTTCGCTGCGGTAGCCGCCTGCCTCCACATGCTCGGGATTGAACAGGGCCCGGCATTCGCGATCGAAGCGAGCCAGCATGCCATGGCAGCGGATCTCCCAGTCGAGGCTCTGGAACAGCACGACAAAATCGTCGCCGCCGATATGACCGACAAAATCGAGTTCCGGGTTGCAGCTGTCGCGCAGGATGCGCGCCAGCAGCTGGATGATGTCATCGCCGCGACGAAACCCGTAGACGTCGTTGTAGGGCTTGAACTGGTCGAGGTCGAAATAGGCCGTGACGAAAGTCTGTTCGTTGACGAGCAGGCGCTCGAGATGCTCCTGGATCGGCACATTGCCAGGCAACCCGGAGAGCGGGTTGGCATAACGCGCGGCGACGATCTGCATTTCGGTGACTTCGCGCATCAGGTCGAAGCCGGACCCCAGTCCCAGGTAGCGTCCCTCGGTCGTGATGATGAAGCCCTGGGTAAAGGCGGCCTTGCCTTTCTTGACGACCAGTTCGGACAGTTCGGTCATGCGCGTGGCCTTGTCGACGATGAGCGGATCGGTGTCCATCATGTCGCAACACGGTTTGCGGCCATGGAGCTCGCGGCCGTATAACCCGATGAAGCGGTCGAGCAGGGCGGGGCGGTGAATGATGCCGACGGGTATCTCCTCGTCCACCACGGCCACCGCATGCAGCTCAGGGTACTGCATCATCAACTCGAGCACGTCCTCACTGGATGTGCTTGGATGGACGGACGGAGCGGACACCACGAGCCTATCGGCCGACACGTGCAGGCCGTCGCGTGCCTGCAGCATGGGAAAGACGCTGACGACGCCGGATTGCAGGCAGGCTTCCACCTCGCGTGACAGCAGCCGGATCGGTACCGGCGAAGGGCGTCCGATGAGGTAGCCCTGGGCGTAGCGGATGCCGAGATCCTTCAACACTGCCAGTTCGGACGGGCTTTCCACGCCCTCGGCAATCACGCAGGAATGCGCGCCTTCGGCCAGCATTCGGATCGACCGCACGAACTGGATCTTGTGGGGATCCTGGTGGATCCCAGAGATGAAATGCTTGTCGATCTTGACGAAGGCAGGCTTCAGTTCGGACCACAGCCGCAGGCTGGAAAAGCCTTCGCCGAGGTCGTCCATGGCCACCTCGATGCCGATCGCGCGCAAGCCGGCGACGGCCTTGCGCAGAAAGGCATAATCCAGCGCGGTCGCATTCTCGGTGATCTCGATCACCACCTGGCTGCTGGACAGGCCGACATCCGACAACGCCGCCAGCACTGCTTCCGGCGCGAAGCTCGCATCCAGCAGGCTGCCGGGCGACAGGTTCACGAACAGCCGCCCCGGCAGCTTCAATTGCGCAAACGTCTTGAGGGACGTGCGGACACAGGCCCAGTCCAGCGCGGTCAGCAGGCCATGCTGTTCGGCCACGCGGAACATCGCCTGGGGAGCGTGCAGCGGGCTGTTCGACGGCCCCCGAGACAGGGCTTCGTATCCCATCACGCGTCCATTGGCGAGGTCGAGCACCGGTTGCAGCAGCGTCATCAGCCGTGCCTTGTCCAGGATGTGTACCAGATGCACGCGTAATTCGTCGTGGCTCATAGGGGGATATAAGGGGGAAGTCGGCCCTCGACGATAGGTGGCCTGCGTTACGGGCGTGTGAAGCCAGGGCAGGGTGGGGCTGTGGTCATGGGGGCGCAAGACTGCGCGAGGCAGAGTAAGGTTCCTGGCGTCAAAAAAACTTCATGCCCTTGTCATGGCGCGTGCCTATGCTCTGCTCGCAACAGGGGAGTCCATGCACAATACCAACGAACTGACCGACGAAGAGTGCGGCCATCTGGCGCGCATCCTGCTCGCCTCGCGGCGGGTCACGTTGCGCCACCATTTTTTCAGCTGGATCCATGGCCCGGTGCAGTCGCTCATCCCGCACGAAATCCTACTGTGCGGCGTGGCGGACGAGAGCGGCTACCTGCTGCACCAACGCTTCACCGCCTGCCGCTACTTCAAGGACGACCACTATCATCGCGTCATCCATCCGGGAGACGGTCTGATCAACCAGCTGGCACAGGAATGGCAGGCCTGCGGCGAACCGCGCCTGATCGCCGGGCAGCACGAAGACAGCGGCAACTGGACGGCCCGCCTGACCGATCTCGAACTGAAGAATGTCGCCTTCCACGGCATGGGCTGGACCAATGGACAGATCAAGGGTTACGCCAGTTTCTCGCGCGTGCGGATGCCGTTCGACGACCGGCTCGAACTGTATCTCGACATCCTGCTGCCGCACCTGCTCGCCACCTTGGCCCGCATGTTGTCCCACGAATCGCGCACCGGCACGCTCAGCCGACGGCCTGCCGGGCTCATCACCGCGCGCGAGGTCGAGGTGCTGACCTGGGTACGCGACGGCAAGACCAACGACGAAATCGCCGACATCCTCGGCCTGTCCATGCTCACAGTCAAAAATCATCTGCGCCACGCCATGAAAAAACTGGTCGTCCGCACCCGCGGCCAGGCCGTCGCCAAGGCCATTTCGCTGGGACTGCTGCATGCCCATGGCGTGCGTGGCGACATGCAATAGCCAGGCCATTTGCCAGCCTGTTTGCACATGAGCCAACCGGCTCAATTTTCAGGCCCGGGTTTCCCCATCGGGTGTCATCCGTGCTCTCTAAAGTAGCCCTGTCCGCAGCCATGCGGGCTCCATTTCCGGTTGGTCTGACGCGTAGCCCGCCAGGCCTGCCCCACAGGGGGGCGGAAAGCATCACAACTTTCTGGTTTATTAAATAGGAGCACTACTGATGAACTTCAAACTCAATGCGCTGGTCGCTGCCGCCCTGCTGGCCGCCGCCGGTTCCGCCAACGCTGCCATCGACCCGGGCCTGAACGGCAACGGCGAAATCTGGTTTGCCGTGTACGACACCGTGGCGCAGAAATCCTTCACTTTCGACACCGGCGTGTACATGAACGACTTCGTCGGCACAGGCGTCAACTACAACTACAACTTCGCCAGCGATGCCAACTGGACGACCTTCGCTGCTGGCGCCAACTCTGCCAACTGGCTGTGGATGGTTGGGGCTGAAGGTGCTACTGGTACTAGTGCTGCCGCGTCTTTACGACCGATAACGCAGCCACTGTTTCTATTCCCAAAGCAGGCCCGACGAACATGGCTGCCAATGGTGCGATTTATACCAACGCCCAGATCGCCAGCCTTAACTACGCTGCCAATATTTCCACGGTCAAGTTTGCAGGCGATTCAGGTTACTTCGGCGATCCCACTATGACGGGAAACTGGGGTACCAAGTTCACGCCGGATGCCTCTGCTACCGTGGGCACGGCCCTGAACTTCTTCTCCATTACCGGTGCTTCCGGCTTGGGTAATGTCAACGGGGTCAAATTCGGTGCCGTTGCCACCGACGTCTGGACTCTGAGCAGTGCTGGCGTTCTGAACTACGGTGCCGCCGCACCCGTGCCCGAAGCCGATACCTACGCTCTGATGTTGGCCGGCCTGGGTCTGGTGGGCTTCATGGCCCGTCGCCGCCTGGCTGCCTGATTATTTCCATCTGACTTACTCATCCAATCGTGTCATCCCGCTCCGTTGGAGCGGGATGCAATCCAAAGGAATTGACGCATGAAACTGAACAAAATCGCTCTGGCCCTGGCTGCGTTGGTAGCTGCCCCCGTTGCTTTCGCCCACAGCCCGACCACCACGCCTGACCTGGTCGTGCGCATCTCCGGCGCTTCCGCTCAGCAGGGCACTCTGGTGAAGATCGCCGAGACCATGATGGTCGCCGGTACCATCGACGTGTTCTACAACGATGCCTCGGGCAAAGATCATCGTGCCGTGTTCGGGACAATGAAGCCCACTGGCACTGCCATCGGCGTACTGAATACCACCATCCCGGCTTCCATCGGCGGCAAGAAAGTCCTGATTCTGGATCGCGCCGCAGGCGGCTCCTTCTATGGCGTGGGTCCGGTTGCCCGTGCCCAGGCCATCGATGCCATGAAGGTTGATGGCAGCTGTGCCAGCTCCGGCGACACTTTCCCCAGCCCCTCCTACTATTGCGGCGGTACCGAACTGCAGGTGTCCGACGCCGGTGTGTCCGACGTCGAGCCCGGCATGTTCCGCGGTCCCAACCTGCCCGCCGGCGAAACGGCCTTGAGCGCAGCCGAACTGGCGGTTCTGGATGTGGCCAGCCAGAACGGCGTGGTCATGGGCATCGCCGTGACCAACAACTATCCCTATGCCACGATCAGCAAGGCAGCCGTCCAGTCCATCATGACGGGTACCTACACCGACTGGAGCCAGGTGAATGCCAGCCTGTCCGGCCCCATCACCCTGGAGACCCGTGCGGCAGGATCCGGTACCAAGTCCGCAGCCAACGCCTTTTTCCTGAATGCCCCTTGCTCAACTGCTGGTCTGGTGCCCTTTGGTGCTCAAGGTGATCCGGTCAACTTCTCCACCTACACCGTCGTTGAAAACGGCAGCACCGGCGGCGTCAAATCCGGTCTGAACAGCGTGTATGCCAAAGGTCAGATGGGTCTCGGTCTGGTCTCCCTGGAGAACACCCCGAGCGGCAGCGACAACTGGAAGTTCGTTGCCATCGACGGCGTGGCGCCCACCATCGCCAATGCGGTGAGCGGCGACTACCAGTTCTTCGTCGAGCAATCGATGCAGTGGCGGAGCAGCACCAACGGCACCGCCGTGGGGGATGTTCTGAATACCTTCCGTACCGTGTCTTCCGATCCGGCCATTCTGTCGATCCTCCCTGGCGTGGCAGCCACGCCCTTCAACTACGACCCGGCCTATGCCGCCATCACGCTGAAGGGTACGCGTGCTGCGGTATCCGGCCCGAACACCTGCCAGCCGCTGCAGCTGTTCTACTGATCCGGGTTGACGTCCTGACCTGGAAAAGTGCTTCGAGGTGGGCGCAATGCCCATCTCGGATCACGGGAAGCGTCCACCGCAAGGTGGACGCTTTTTGGCTTGCTTGAGTCTGATTTTTATTGGGTGTTGTCGATGCGGATGCGAGTCCTGAAAAGAGCTTCCGGAATCGAATGGCTGTTGATGAATTGGCTGTGACCACATGAATGTCTGCAATGAACGGTCGAGAGACGTGACGAAACTGAATGAATCCAAGGGGATCGCCGACTGGATCCGCATGTGGATGAAGTGGCCGTGGGTTTGCCTGATGGTGTTCCTGGGCCTGTCGGCAGCACTGACCGCCAGCGCCGAGGAAGGCGTAGGGAAGACGCCAGCCGATGCTGTGCCTGCTACAGCGCAGGAAAACCATTTCAATATTTTCGAGTACGCCGTGGAAGGCAATACCCTGTTATCGACTATCGCCATCGAACAGGCGGTGTACCCCTATCTTGGCGAGAACCGAACCATTGCCGATGTGCAGTCCGCCCGGGAAAGCCTGGAACGGGCCTATCGGGATGGCGGGTACCCGACGGTGTTCGTGGATATTCCGGAACAGAAAGTGGATGGGAACACGGTGCGTCTCAGGGTGACCGAGGGCAGCGTGGAGCGCTTGCGGGTAAGCGGCGCGAAATATTACTCGTTGGGAGAGATCAAGGCGCACGTCCCTACGCTGGCGGAGGGCAGCGTGCCGTATTTCCCCGATGTGCAGAAGCAGCTGGCCAGCCTGGCCGCGGCACGCGACCGGAAGGTGACGCCGGTGCTGCGAGCGGGCAGGACGCCCGGCAAGGTGGAAGTGGAGCTGAAGGTGGAGGATGAACTGCCCCTGCATGGCAGCCTGGAAGCCAACAACTACTACAGTGCCAATACCGAACACGCCCGGGTCAATGGCATGTTGCGCTTTGACAATCTGTGGCAACGGGGCCATAGCGTTTCTCTCCAGTACCAGGCGACGCCGTCCAATCCCAACCAGAGCAACGCATGGTCCGGCACGTATGTCATGCCCGGGTCAACGGGCAACACCTATGCGTTGTATGCCATCCGGTCCCGCAGCAATGTGAGCACGCTCGGCGACTATGGCGTGGTGGGCAACGGCGACATCATGGGTGCGCGTTGGATCCATTCCCTGCCGGGCAAGCCCGGCCTGTTTCACAGTTTGACCCTGGGAATGGACTACAAGCATTCCCTGGAGAGCATCGTCGGCAGTACCGACCGTTTCAGCACGCCGGTGACGTATCTGCCTGTGGTCGCACAATACAGCGGGACATTCGCCGGTGAATCCGGCGTGACCCAGGTGGATCTGGGGGCGAATTTCTCATTACGCGGCCTGCGCGACAACGAAAGCGAATTCCAGCAACGGCGCTACAACGCCCGCTCCAATTATTTCTACTGGCGCGGCGACGCGATGCGGACCCAGAAGCTGGGCGCCGATTTCAGCCTGTATGGCCGGATGGATTTCCAGCTGGCCAGCGGGCCGCTTATCGGCAATGAACAATTCACCATCGGCGGCGCGCAGAACGTGCGTGGCTACCTGGAAGGCGAACGTCTGGGCGATAACGGCGTACGCGCCACGCTGGAGTTGCGCAGCCCGCGCCTGGCGGTGGATATGAAGGATGTCGACCAGCTCTTCCTGCTCGCTTTCGTGGATGCCGGGAAGGTCTGGATCATCGATCCCCTGCCTGGACAGATCGACCGTTTCGACCTGTCGAGCGTCGGGGTCGGTCTACGCCTGGCCGCCTGGAAATACTGGCATGTCAATGCGGATTTCGCGCTGCCTTTCCAGGATGGCGCCTACACCTCGGCCCGCCATGGGCGCTTCCATCTGAAGGCCAGTTATGAATTCTAAGCAGAGAACGCCGTTGCATCGTTTCGCCGCCTACGGAATGTCGGTGTGGGTCGGCATCGTCCCCCCTCTGGTACAGGCGGCGGGGACGCTACCTGTACCTTGCGCCGGAGGGACGTGCGGTACCAATCCCAACCCGACGCCTTGGATTGGTCAAGGCAGCGGTAGCCTGTCCGTGACGCCGGACGGCAGCCATATGGTCATCCAGCAGAACACCGGCAAGGCCATCTTCAACTGGGCAGGCTTCAACATCGGGGCTGGGAACAGCGTGCAGTTCGTCCAGCCGAATGCGGCAGCCAGTTCTTTGAACCGGATCTGGGATGCGAATCCCACCACGATACAAGGACAGTTGAGCGCCAATGGCCAGATATTCCTGCTGAACCAGAACGGTATTCTGTTCGCGGCCGGCGCCCAGGTGGACACGCGTTCATTGGTCGCATCCAGCCTGGACATCAATGACAATGTCTATCTCAACGGCCTCATCGCCAACCTGAACAGCAATCCCCAATTCGCGCCCTTTAGCGGGGCGACCGTCGCTGGTTTCGTACGGGTGGAAGCGGGCGCCACGCTCACCACCGGTAGTGGCGGCAGTGTCATGCTGTTCGCACCCACGGTGGAAAACAACGGCTTGATCCATACGCCAGACGGCCAGATACTGCTGGCGGCAGGTTCGAAGGTTTACCTGGCTCCTTCGGGGGATGCCAATCTGCGCGGTCTGCTGGTGGCCGTGGACAACCCGGGTACCGGCGCGGCGGCGCCAGGAACGAGCACGGCGAGCAACCTGGACCTGGGCCAGCTGATCGCCGAGCGGGGCAACGTCACCCTGGCAGGCCTGGCGGTGAACCAGAAGGGACGGATCACCGCCACGACGTCGGTCAGCGCCAACGGTTCCGTGTATCTCATGGCGGGCGATACGGCACAGTTCAATGCCTCGTTGTCCAATCCCTATCCTGTCACCCGAGGCGGCACGCTGGTGCTGGGTGCAAAGAGTGTGACCGAGGTATTGCCGGACGACGACGATACGCAAACCATCGTCGACAGCGCCAACATGAACGTCTCGAAGGTGAATGCACTGGCACAGAATATCGTCATGGAGGGCGATGGCACGTCCGGCGCCCTGATCCGCGCGCCCGGTGGCGACGTGACGCTTTCGGCACGCAGACTGGACGGCACCAGCACAGGCATTGGCGATTACACCAGCACGGCGCTTCCCGACAATCTCAAGTCGTACCCAAATCCTCCCACGAACACCGCCGCCAAGACCGGTACCCGAATCGAGATGCAAGCGGGCAGTCGTATCGACGTGTCCGGCATGAGCGATGTGGAACTGGCCATGGAGCGCAACGTACTGCAGGTCCAGTTGCGCGGTGACGAGTTGAAGGATGCGCCCTTGCAACGGGATGGTTTCCTGCGCGGCAAGACTGTGGCGGTTGACATTCGCGATCTGGATGAGAACGGCCGGATTCCGCTGGCCGATCTCTCCGGTTATAAAAACCAGATCGCCCGCACCGCGAAGGAGCGCCTCACGGCCGGCGGTAACGTCAAGCTTCAGTCCGAAGGGGACGTCGTCATCCGGGCCGGAGCCAGCATCGATGTCAGCGGCGGTTCCGTTCGCTACCGGGACGGGTATGTCTACACCAGCCAGCTGGTCACCCAGAGCGGTAAGACGTACGACATCAGCGAGGCACCGGTCGACGAAGTCTACGTGGGGTTCGCCAACGAAAAACTGATCAGCGGCGACAAGTGGCTGGACGACCAAAGCATCAAGGCCATGGGCAAGTTTGAAGCCGGTTATGTGGAGGGCAAGGATGCGGGGACGGTCCAGATCGTGGCCCATGACCTGAGCCTGCCGGCGGGTGTACTGCATGGCGCCACGACGACCGGCCCCTATCAGCGGGATGACGCCAGCCGCCCCCGGGGCGGTCAGCTGATTCTGGGCGATACCAGCTATCAGGTGGCGCTCGACGGCCAGAAAGAATACGACTTCAAGCTGCCGGGCATTACTTTCTATTCCGGCGGCACGCCGGGTACGGACGGGAACGTCTGGATTTCCACGGATCTGTTCGACGCGGGTTTCGATCGCCTGGCGGTCTACAGCAATGGCACGATTACCGTGCCTGCCGGCACGACCCTGGCGACGCAGTCCGGCGGCAGCCTGTATCTCGGCAGCACCAAACGCATCGACGTGCAGGGTAACCTCATCACGCCAGGGGGAGCCATTACGCTCAAGACCTTCCAGCCTTTCAGCGGTCTGGATGGGGATGTCACGTTGGGTGCCCATACGCTGATTTCGGCAGCCGGGACCTGGACCAATGACTCCCTGCCGGATGCCGACCGGTCTGCGGCGTCTCAGGCAGATGCCGGCTCCATTTCCATCGAAGGTTATGGCGATCTCGATCTGGCGACGGGAAGCGTGCTCGACGTCAGCGGCGGTGCCTGGGTGAAACAGGATGGTTCGGTGGAAAAAGGAAATGCCGGCAGCATCAGTCTGGCGGTCAAATCCCTCGACGCATCCCAGACGGCATCCAACCGGATCACGCTGGGCAGCGAGTTGCGCGGTTATGCCATGGGCAAAGGCGGTTCCTTGAAGATCCGCGCCGCCAAGGCGTTGATCGGCAACAGCGGGACGCCGTTGCCCGCCGGGTGGGGAGGGGAAACGCTGGTCCTGGATTCCGGCATCTTTACTCGGGGTGGGTTCACGGATTACAGCGTCGAGGGATATGACGCGCTGACCGTCGCCGCCAACACGATCATCCGGCCCGATTACGCAGGATGGCAGTTGAAGAATTCGGCGCTGGCCCAATCCTCTGGCAGCAACATGAAGGATCTGGCCAATGAGGTCGTATTGCCCTGGCAGTTGCGCGCACCCATGAGACTTGCCTTGAAGAGCGGCAATAACTTTGCCAGCTCGGGCGGGGTGCAGTTCGGTCAGCTTGTCGTGGGTACAGGGGCCGTCATCGACGTCGGCCCGCAGGGAAGTATCGATCTGAGCGCGGGCAACCTGCTGACGGTCGACGGCAGTCTGACTGCCGCAGCGGGGTCCATCTCGCTGGCCCTTGCCCAGGTAGGGGACTGGTATCGGGACAATCGCGCCATCTGGGTGGGAAGCCATGCTCGCCTGGATGTATCGGGTATCGCCAAGCAGCTTCCGAGCACGACGGGCCTGCGGGAAGGCGAGGTGCTCCAGGGCGGCACCATCAGCCTGTCCGCGGGTACGGGAACGCTGGATGGCAAGAATTACACGGGCGCGGGTAATGTGGTGATCCAGGCGCGGACGGACGGCCAGGCGACCTTGGACGTGTCGGGTGCCAAGGCGACGCTGGACCTGGTCACAGGGGCGGGCAATGCCGCGACCGTGAAGGCCACGGAAGTGGCGAGCGACGCCGGCAGCGTGGTCATCACGGCCACGGAAGGCATCCTGCTCGATGACGGAGTCATGGTAGGCAAGTCAGGCGGTGCCGGCGCGGCGGGCGGGCGCTTTAGTGCCGCAATCTGGAAGGACCGGAGTGCCGGCACGCCCGGTAGGGGCTATCCGACCCTTTATGGAGATCGCCAAATGATCCTGTCGCAGACCGGTGATCATGTACCGGCCGGTTTGACGCCGGGAACCTCCATCGATCATGCGGTGTATGGCGGCAAGGCCTATATCCCCGTGGGTGGGCTGGTCAGCGGCGGCTTCGATAGCGTCGCCTTCAAGAGCGAGAACCAGATTGCCTTCAACGGCCCGGTCAATCTCGGCGTGAAGCGGCAGATCGTCCTGGACGCGCCGGTGCTGATGGGAGGCGCCGGGGATGTGAGTCTGAGTGCGGCCTACATACGCGCGGGCAATCTGGATTCCCTGTTCCAGACGAATGTCCCGACTGCCTCGGGCGGAACGGCACATCTCGATGTGGCGGCCAAGATGCTGGATCTGGAGGGGAACTTCGCCCTGCAAGGTTTCCAGTCTGCCGCATTCGGGGCCGACCAGGATATTCGCTTCAATGCAGTGGCCGTCAGCGGGAGTCCAACCTATACCGGCAGTCTGAGTGCGGCCGGCAATCTGGTCTTCAAGAGTGCGCAAGCCTACCCCACGACGCTTTCCACATTCAGGGTGAGCACGCCAGCGGATGTGACCTTCACCGGCAACGGCCATGCTGCACCGCTCCCCTTGTCGGCGGGAGGACGCCTGAGCGTGAATGCAGCCAATATCTTCCAGAATGGCGTGCTGCGCGCGCCGCTGGGGAGCCTTTACCTGACGGCCGGCAACACAATCCGGCTGGGCGACGGCAGTTTGACTTCCGTATCGGCGGCGGGCGCCTTGCTGCCCTTGGGGCAGACCACGAGCGACGGCAGCGAATGGGTGTATCAGCTCGATAACTACACGCTGATTCTGGATGCGCCACCGGAAAAGTCCATTCGCCTGGATGCGCCTGACATCCAGGTTCGTGCCACGGCTGGCCTCGATCTCAGCGGCGGCGGCGATCTCTATGCCTACGAGTTCCTGCCGGGGCCAGGCGGTTCCCGCGATATCCTGGCCGAGCCGGGCGTGTATGCCGTGATTCCCGGCTATGGCGCCGGCTATGCACCACGGGACATACAAAATTCGGATAGCACGCTGCAAGCGGGCGCGAGCGTCTATCTCAGCGGCGGCGGGGGATTGAATGCCGGAGTGTATACCCTGCTTCCCGCCCACTATGCGCTGATGCCGGGTGCCTATCTGGTCAAGGCCGTTTCCGGATATCAGGATATGTTGCCGCACCAGAACCGGGCGCTGGCGGATGGCGCCGCACTGGTGGCGGGCCGTGCCTTGGTGAACGGGACCGATATCGCCGCCGGCCGCAGTCAGGGGTATCTCGTGGCGTCCGGCGACGTGGTGCGCACGTATTCCAGCTTCATCGAGAGTCATGCCAATACCTTCTTCACCCAGGCTGCCCAGGCTACCGGCGATACCCGGCCGCGGCTGCCGGAAGACGCGGGCCTGCTATCGTTGAGGGCAACCCAGCTGACCATGAATGCCGCGCCCCGATTCGATGTGGGCGCGGGCGGGCGAGGCGGCATGCTGGATATCGCATCCAGCGCCATTGCCATCGTCGATGATGTTTCAGGTGTTCCCAACGGTTATCTGGGCTTGTCCGCTGAGATGTTGAATAGCTTCAATGTCGAAAGCCTGCTGATCGGCGGCACCCGTTCCGTGTCTGCATCCGGCTACGACATCGATGTGAATGCGGCCGACGTGCGCCTGCTCAACAGCGCAGACCATGCCTTGAAGGCGGGCGAAGTCATGCTCGCTTCCCGTGACGCCTTGACCCTGGGCTCAGGGATGGGCGATGGCCGTGGCGGCTATATCGAGAGCCAGGGTGAGTTGACGGGCGCGCCGGATGAAATCACCTTGAATGGCGACGGTGCGTTCCTGCGCGTTGCCCAGAGCAGCCTGCCTATCCTGTCCCGTGGCGCCACGGCTGGTTCGGCCGGAACGCTCACCCTGCACGAAAAGGCGGAACTGACGGGTGATTCCATTTTGCTGGATGCCACCCGGGATAACCTGATCGCCGGTACGGCTGTCTTCAACAGTCCAGCGATCAGTGTGGCCAGCAGCCGGGTCAGTTTCGGTGCCGTGCCGGCCGGCCAGGACGGTTTGAAGGTCACGCCCGGCCTGTTGGCCCAACTTCGGCAAGCCAGGGATCTGCGTCTGCGTACCTATAGCACCATGGATTTCTATGATGGGGCCAGCGTGGACCTGACCGACGGCGCCACGGCGCCGGCCGGCCTGACCTTGGATGCGCCGGCGCTGGTCGTCCATACGGGCGAGGATGTGGTGTTCCAGGCCAATAGTCTTGTCCTGGGCAATACGTCCGGATCGTATTCGGGCAGCGCGGCCCCGATGTCGGGCAGTCTGAGCTTGCGGGCCGAGCGTTATGTGGATGCGGCAGGCACCGTGGCAAAGGGGACGGGGCGTATCACCCTGGGCGACGGCCAGGTTGCCTTGTGGGGCGGTCGTGCCTATACCCTGGCTGCCAGCGACGAAATCATGACGAGCGGGAAGGGGCAGATGGATGCCTCGGGCGCCCTGACGCTGGAAACGCCTCATCTGGTCGCGGACACCGGTACGGTTTATGACATCCAGAGCAATGCCGCCCTGAATGTGGTCCGATCGGCCACGCCGAATCCGGCCGCGCTAGCCGATACGCTGGGGGGACGTTTGGGTTTGAAGGGCGACACGGTTTATGTGGACACTCAAATCGACGCATTGGCCGGCCATATCGATATCGAGGCGACAGGTGGGGCGGCCGGGGCCGACAATCTGGTACTGGCGAATGGCGCGCAAGTGAATGCCGTGGGGTATGCCAAAGCCTTTGGAACCGAGACGGCTTACGCCGACGGCGGGCAGATCGAACTGCGCGCGTCCCACGGCAATGTGGCGCTCGATAACGGTGCCCGTGTGAGTGTGGCGGGCGCAGGCGAAGGCGATGCCGGTAGTCTGACCATTCGAGCCATCAACGGAACGGCAAAACTGGATGGCGATCTGGATGGTGGCGCGGATACGGCCCATGGCGCCGTGGGTGGGCGGTTCGCGCTGGATCTGGCGGGCCTGGGTGACTTTTCCGGCCTGCTGTCCAAACTGGGTGCCGGCAAGTTTTCCGAATCCGTGAGTGTGCGACTGCGTGGGAGCGGCACTGCGGGCAGTATCGCCATGGCCGCTGGTGATGTGCTGACTTCCCATGATGTCTTGCTGGTTTCCGACCAGGGCGATATCCGCCTGGCGGGAGTCATCGACAGCACCGGTGCCCGAGGCGGAAACGTGCAGGCCTATGCAGCGGGCGACGTCGCCCTGTTGTCCGGTGCGCAATTGAACGCCTACGCCACGCGTTCCGAGGCCCAGTATGCCGGCAGCAGCGGCGACGGCGGCAAGGTGACGCTAGGCACTGTGGGCGGTCATATCGACATCCAATCCGGCAGCGCCCTCGACGTTTCCGCTCACGGCAGCTACGCGGAAGGCGGCAGTGTGGTCTTGCGGGCGCCGCGCAACAGCGCCGGAACGGATATGGCGATCGCCCATCTGGATGGCGCCATCGTTGGCGTGGACGAAGTCGTGGCCGAAGGCTTCAAGTCTTATGCTCAGAACAGCTTGGGCGCCAGCGATATTGCGGTGAATAGCGCCATCTACAACGATGCCAATGCCTTCATGGCCAATGCTGCAGCGATCGCTGCTCGCCTCGGCAAGACCAGCGATCCGGCGTTCCATGTGCGGCCGGGCGTGGAGATGGATAGCGCTGGCGACCTGACGCTGAATGGCGACCTGGGACTGCAGGCACTGCATGTTGCGGGTGAGTCGGGTGTGTTGACCTTGCGCGCCGCGGGCGACCTCATCCTGAACGGCAGCATCAGCGATGGATTCAACGGGACCGCCGCCAGCGCCACCCAGAATAGTGGCGACAGCTGGTCGTATCGTTTGGCCTCTGGGGCCGATGCCGGCAGCAGTAATCCGCTGGCGGTGCGCGACAAAACGGATCTGGCCGGGAAAGGCAACTTCACCCTGGCCGCGGGCAAGATGGTACGGACCGGTACGGGCGATATCGACATCGCCGTCGGCGGCGATCTGACGCTCAAGTCGACTTCAGCTACCCAGGTGGCGGTGATTTACACGGCAGGCGTGCCGGGAGACACGACGGGATATGCCATTCCGTCCGGTACGCCCAAGGCGGTTTTCCCTGATCGCGGCGGCGATCTCGCCATCCAGGTCGGTGGCGATGTCACGGCTGAAGTCAGCGGCACATCCAACAAGAATCAGCAGCAACTGATCACCGATTGGCTGGCACGCAAGGTGAATGCCGGCTCCACCTTCTGGTGGCCTGATTTCTCGGCCTTCAGACAGGGGGTCGGCGCCCTGGGCGGCGGTAATGTACAGATTGCCGCTGGCGGCGACATTGTCAATCTGGGCGCGGTCGTTCCCGTCAGCGGCAAGACCAACACGACCTCCGGTGGAATGGATGTTCGCGGCGGGGGGGACCTGACGGTCGTTGCCGGTGGCGACATCCGGGGCGGCGTGTTCCAGGTGGGCAGCGGCCAGGGCCGGATTCAGTCCGGCGGGGCGATCCGCGAAGGGCGTACGGTCAGTGGCGTGCCGATCTACCCCTATCTGGCGCTGGAGCAGGGCGGGTACGACGTGTCGGCGCACGGCAATGTGACGATTGCTTCGGTCTTCGATCCGACGGCGCTTTACCGCACTGGCTTCAGCGGTACGCCGTATTTTTACGATTACGCACCGGGCAGCAAGGTCGGTGTGCAATCCCTGGTTGGTGACGTCAGGTTCGACAACAACAACAGCAACCTCACGTTACTGAAGAATGCCTTCTTCCCCACTTTTACGGCAGGCGGCGTTACGGCCTTGTCCGGCTATCCGGGTCAAGTGGAGGCCGCGGCCCTGTCGGGCGGTATCGCCATCGCCAATAACATGGTTCTGTTTCCGGATGCACAGGGCAATCTTCAGCTTCTGGCCCAAAAAGGGATCACGCTGGAGCAGGGTAGCGAAGTGTATCTGAGCGATTTCGATCCGGCCCTGATTCCCGGTGCCCTGAATGCCGGTACTAGCACCGTCGGGTTGGACCAATACCAGCAATTCAGCGCCAGCATTTCCAAGCATGCCAGTCCGCTACTGCATGGTGCCGATACCCGTTCGGCCTACCTCTATTCGCTCATGGGCGATGTGGATCTGGCAGGCTATTTCGTGTCGACCAGGCAGACGAGCATCGATGCGGGCCGGGATATTGTCTTCCGTTCCATCGCCTATGTGCAGAACAATGCAGACGACAACCTGAGCAGTTTCCGGGCCGGGCGGGACATCGTGTCGCCTTCGGTACGCAACGTCACCAACGGCCTGGCCAGCAACAATGCCGAGTTGCAGGTCGGCGGCCCTGGCTACGGCGAGTTTTTCGCGGGGAGAAACATCGACCTGGGGAACTCGGCTGGAATTTCCTCTTATGGCAATCTGAAGAACCAAGCTTTACCGACCGGAGGCGCCACGCTCTCGGTCGCAGCAGGCCTGGGACAGGATGGCGACGGTCACGTGCGGGATCCGGACTATGCCGGATTCGCTGCACGCTATCTGGCGCCAGGTAGCGCGGCCCTGGCCGATTACAAGGCGCCAGCGGACTTCTCGAGTTTGTCTCAGGCTCAGCAGGCCCTGCTTGTTTTCAATAACGAGCTGTTGATCGGCGCCAGCGAAGGGCAGGCAGGCAAGGGCTACGATCGCGCCTACGATGCCATTGCTACTTTGTTCCCAAGCCAGGATGCCGCGGGCGCTCCGCTGGCCTATCAAGGCGATGTGAATTTGGTATTCAGCCGTATCAGCACCCAGCAAACCGGTGATATCCAATTGCTTATGCCGGGCGGCAGCCTCAACGTGGGACTGGCCAACCCGCCGCCCAGCCTGGCTGACAACAAGGCGCCATCCGATCTGGGCATCATGAGTTTTGCCGGGGGCAATATCCTGGCGATGGCCCGGGACGATATCCAGGTGAACCAGTCCAGGGTACTCACCGTGGCCGGGGGAGACATCCTGCTCTGGTCGACCCTGGGCAACGTGGATGCGGGCAAGGGCAAGAAGACGGCGACCGCTGCCCCGCCGCCCCAGGTCACCTACGATGCCAGCGGTAACCCGACGCTGAATGTGCAGGGTACGGTGAGCGGCAGCGGGATCGGAACGCTCAAGACCAATCCCAATATTCCCGACGGCAATGTGGTGCTGGCCGCACCATCCGGCGTGGTGGATGCGGGCGATGCGGGCATCCGTTCCTCCGGCAATCTGCTGATCGCAGCCCAGCAGGTGCTGAATAGCGGGAATATCCAAGTGGGTGGCAATGTCGTCGGAGCGCCCGCGTCGAGCAGCGGCCTGGGGGCCGGCTTGAGCGGCCTCGGCAACTTGTCTCCGAATGGCCAGTCGGCTGAGGAGGCCAACCGGTCGATGCGGGATGGTTCAGCGAACTCGGCGGAACAGATGCAAAAGGTCCAGGAGGCCCTTGCCAACTTCAAACCTTCGCTTATCAGCGTAGAGGTACTGGGTTTTGGCGAGGGGGCTGGGCGCTGTCCAGATGGCGATACCGCATGTGCCAAGAAGAAAGGGGGCAGCTGAAGACCATCCTGGATGCGGCGCCGGCATGTGCCGATCGGCTCATGTCATAGCGCTGCATGTTCATGGCCATGCAACATGCGACATACACAATCAATGACTTTGTAAACATCCCGAAGACATTGAGACATGATCCGATTCCTGTTCCCCCTGCTGTTGATGTTGGCGGCCGCCCCGGCCCATGCGTGGTGGAACGGCGACTGGTCTGCACGCAAGGCAATCACGGTCAATACGGCCGATTCGGGCGCCGCCGTGAAGGAGGCGCAGACCAATGCGCCGGTATTGATCCGCCTGCACACGGGCAACTTCGACTTTCTGAGCGCGAACCCCAATGGCTCCGATCTGCGCTTCGTGGCGGGTGACGACAAGACGCCGCTGAATTTCCAGATCGAGAAATTCGACAGCACCGCCGAGCAGGCCCTGATCTGGGTACAGGTTCCCAAGGTGGAAGGCGGCAAGGACAAGCAGCAGGTCTGGCTGTATTACGGTAATGAGGGCGCGCCTGCGGTTGGCGACGGAAAAGCAGTCTACGACCCCAGCTTCATGCTGGTCCAGCATTACGCGGAGACCAGCGGTGCACCGCAGGACAGCACGGCGGCGGCGATTCCATCCGGTGCCTTCACCGCCACGCGCACCCCGGGCGGGGCGATCGGCGGAGCCGTCAAGTTCGATGGGACGCAAACGCTCGATATTCCTGCCGCACCGAAACTGGTCTATGGCGCGGCGGCCGGCATGACAGTCTCACTCTGGGTCAAGCCGGACACGGCCGGCCAGACGGCCGAACTGCTGCATGCCGGGCAGACGCTGACACTGGCACTGGAAGATGGCAAGCTTGTCGCCCGTTCGGGCGGCGTCACGGTAACCGGGCCGGATGTTCCCGCAACAGGCTGGAGCCAGGTGTCGGCGACCCTGGGCGACAAGCTTCGTGTGTATCTCAATGGCGCAATGGCAGCCGAGGCCGCAGTGGCGGCACCCGATGCGGCACTGGAGCTGAAACTTGGCTCGGGCTTCAAGGGCGAGGTCGATGAACTGGAAGTGTCCAACATTGCACGCAGCGCGGATTGGCTGCGCCTGGCCGCGATGACGCAAGGCCTGGACAGCGACAAGGTGGTGCAAGCGGGTGAGGAGGAAAGCGAGGACAGCGGCGGCGATGCCTCCTACTTCGGCGTGATCCTGAAGAGCGTGACACTGGATGGCTGGGTGGTGATCGCGGTACTGATGGTGATGCTGGGCATCAGCGTGCTGGTGATGGCGTCGAAGGCATTGCTGGTGAGCAAGATCACCCGGGCGAACAAGGAATTCCTGGAGGCCTTCCATGATTTGAAGGCGCAGGATACGGCCAGGCTGGATGCCGACGACGATCCCGAGGATGCCGACCTGAAAGGCAGCGGCATGGCGGAGATCCTGTTCGGCCATCACGACCATCACCAGAACTCGACCCTGTACCGCATCTATCACGCCGGCATCCAGCAGGTGAAGAACCGCATGGGCAAGCGCGCCGGCGTGGAACTGTCACCGCAGGCGCTCGATGTGGTGAAGGCCAGCCTCGATGCCACGGTGGTACGCGAGAACCAGAAACTCAACAGCCTGATGGTGCTGCTGACCATCGCGATTTCCGGCGGGCCGTTCCTCGGCCTGCTCGGCACCGTGGTCGGGGTGATGATCACCTTCGCTGCGATCGCCGCCACCGGCGACGTCAACGTGGCGGCGATCGCGCCCGGCATCGCCGCCGCGCTGGTCGCCACGGTGGCCGGCCTGGCAGTCGCGATCCCGGCGCTGTTCGGCTACAACTACCTGGGCTCGCGCATCAAGGCGATCAGCGCCGACATGCACGTGTTCGTCGACGAGTACATCGCCCGCATCGCCGAAACCTACAGCCGATAGGGGACGGACATGGCCGAGATCCGCGAAGACAACGAACCGTTCGACGACATCAACATCACGCCGATGCTGGACCTGGCGTATGTGCTGCTGGTCATCTTCATCATCATGACAACGGCGTCGGTGCAGGGCATCAAGGTCAACCTGCCCAAGGCCAGCAACACGCCGAGCCTGGCCAAGCCCAAGACCAAGTCGGTCACCATCGATGCCAACGGGCAGATCTACCTGGACACCTATCCGGTCAGCATGGCCGAACTGGAGAGCCGCCTGAAGAGCTTCAAGGCGATCACGCCCGACCTGCCGGTGGTGATCAAGGGCGACTCGAAGATTGCGTATGAAAAAGTGATCGACGTGATGGATTTGTGCGGCCGACTCGACATCACCCAGCTGGGCCTGGTAACGGCCAAGCAGCCGAAATAACGATGCCTGCTGACAAGCGATCCCTGCGCAGCCGGCTGCCGCTCATCGGCGGCCTGTTGTTCATGACGCTGTTCACGGCGGGGGTGATCTGGGGAGTGATGGGGTTCATCAAGGATTCCGGCAAGCCCGAAAGGCCGAAGATCCAGACCATTTCCCTGATCAAGCCACCGCCGCCCAAGCCGCCGGAAGAAAAGCCGCCCGAGCCGCAGAAGATCGACAAGCCGAAGGAAGAGGTCAAGCTCGACCAGCCCCAGCCGCCCCAGCCCGAGGCGCCGCCCCCGCCGCCCGGCGGCATACCGGATGGCCCGGCAGGCGGGATGGCGACCGATCTGGCCGCAGGCAGCGGAATCGGCATCGGCGGCGGGATCGGCAACGAACGCCGTAGCTGGTATTCGAACATGATCTCGCGCCAGCTGGAGGACGAGCTGAGACGTGCCAAGCGCCTGCAGGGCAAGGACTACCGAGTGGTCGCGCAGATATGGTTCAACCCGTCCGGGGGCGTCAGCCGGGTGCAGCTTGACCAGGGCACGGGCGACAGCGCGCTCGACGAGGCGCTGCGCCAAGAGATCCTGCAGGCAAGCCTGCGCGACCCCTTGCCGGACGACATCCCGCAACCGGTGCGGCTGCGTGTGGTGTCGCGCTGAGTTTCCGATTCATGAACACGATCCACTAAACCAATGAAAACTCATTACATCAAGCCCCTGGCCATGGCGCTCAGCCTGGTTTTTGCCATGCCTGTCCAGGCCGCCAGCGAACGCCAGGAACTGGAGACGCTGCGCGCAACGACGCTGGCTCTCGTGGATGCTCTGGTGAAACAGGGCGTGCTGAGCGCCGAGGTGGCGCAGGAGCTTATCAAGCAGGCAGAGAAGAAAGGCCAAGAGCAGGCCGACGTAAGCGCCAAATCCGAAGCCGCGTCCGGCGTAGTACGCGTGCCTTACATCCCCGAAGTGGTGAAGCGCGAAATCAGCGAGCAGATCCGGCAGGAAGTGGTGGCGCAGGCCAAGACCGAGCACTGGGGCGACGTAAACGCGGTACCGGAATGGGTGGAACGCCTGAAGTGGGAAGGCGATATCCGTCTGCGTTTTCAGGATGACCTGTACGCCAAAAGCAATGACATTCCCAACAGCTTCGCGGGTTACGGCATCAACCTCAACAATACCTCGGAGACCCGGGAGCGTCTCCGCCTGCGTGCGCGTCTGGGCCTGCTGGCCAAGATCACGGATAACGTCTCGGCAGGATTCAGGATCACGACGGGCGACACCTCGGACCCCGTGTCCACCAATCAGACCATGGGTACGACCTTCAACAAATATTCCCTGGTGCTGGACCGGGCCTACGCCAAGGTGGCACCGTGGGAATGGTTGAGCGTGAGCGGTGGCCGCATTCCCAATCCATTTTTCAGTACGGACCTGGTTTGGGACGACGACGTGAACTTCGAAGGCGCTGCCGCCAGCTTTACGCCCTGGTCGAGAGAAAACTGGGATTGGAAGCCTTTCGCGACCATCGGCGCCTTCCCGCTGCAGTCAGTAGAGACGTCGCCGACCAATCTGGCCAAAAACAAATGGCTCTATGCGGCGCAACTGGGGGTGAACTGGCGTGCAGGTCCGGATACCCGCTGGCGCTTCGGTCTGGCCTATTACGACTATCGCAATATCAAGGGCATCCCCAACACGGATCCCTTCCGACCCCATTTGTATGATGCGACCACACCCGGCTATCGCCAGAAGGGAAATTCCCTGTTTGACATCAGCCTGGGAGGGACGGGAACCTGGGCGCTGGCTGCCGATTATCAATTGGCCAACCTGACGGCGATGGTCGATCTGGCCCAGTTCGAACCGGTGCATGTGATCTTGACAGGCGATGTGGTCAAGAACATAGGCTATGACAACGCCGAAGTACAACAGCGCATGGGGGTAGGGTACCAGGCCCGAACCCTGGGCTGGAACACCAAGCTCACGGTGGGCATGCCGAAGGTCGATAAGGAAGGGGATTGGCAGGCCTTCCTGGGCTACCGCAATCTTCAGCGGGATGCCACGCTGGATGCCTTTACCGACTCGGATTTCAACCTGGGCGGGACCAATAGCAAGGGCTTTTATCTTGGCGGCCTGTACGGGATCGATCGCAATTCCTGGCTGGGGGTGAAGTGGCTGTCCGCCGACTCGATCGACGGTCCGTTGTCCTTTGGCGTGGATGTTCTTCAAGTGGACTTCAATGCCAAGTTCTAAGGCGCTGCGTTGGCTGTTGATCCTGCCCGCGCTGACGGCATTGTCGGCCCACGCCTTCGATATGGAGCGTGACACCTGGCTGTTGCCGGAAGATAACGCCGCAGCTAACACTTTGCGCCAGGACCCCTTGGAGTTTGCACGGATCAAGGCCGACGGCAATGATCAGGAGCCGGAGTACGCCAAGGACGATCAGGCCAAGTTGATTGCCGCCGCCGGTGAGAATGATTTCAAAGCCGTGTCGCTATTGCTGGCCAAAGGTGTTAACCCCAACCTCAGCGCCGACCGTTGGGGTGACCGGGCGCTTCCCCGTGCCGTCGCCAACGGCAATGTGGAGATGGTGCGCATCCTGCTGGAGGCGGGCGCCGATCCGGATTTGAAAGGGCGGGGCTTCACCCCGCTCGGCATGTCCGCCCTGCAAGGGCACGTCCGGATCGTCCGCCTGCTGCTGAAGGCCGGCGCGGACGTCGACAGGAAAAGCAATGACGGCAACACGCCCATCATCGCGGCCACGCTCATGCACCGGACCGACGTGGTGCGGGAACTGCTGGCCTATCACCCCGACATGACGATCTGGAACCGGGAGGGCCGGGTGAGCCTGGGCATCGCAGTCGAGCAGGGCGACACGGATATCGTGACGATGATGCTGGCAGCCGGCGTGGATCCCAATCTCATGGATCGCAATGGCAACCGACCGCTGTTCTGGGCGGGCGACCGTCAGGACATCGCCACCATGCTGGTGGCGCGTGGGGGGACCTCGTTTTGAAGCACATAGACCACGACCTGTCTTTTCTTGTTCAGGGAATCAATCCATGAAACAGATACATCGACTATCAGGGTATGTACGCCCGGCACGGCTGGGCGCATTGTCGCTGGCGCTCATGGTGTGCATGGCCAGCCTGGCGCCGCACGCCGAGGCGTCCGACAAGAAGGCCAGCCGGGAGCGCGAGGCCCTGCGGCGGGTACAGCAGCAGTTGTCCCAGGTGCAGGGTCAACTCGATGCCGTGGAACAGGAAAAGGCCCGGTTGGCGGCGGATCTGGAGCAGGCCCAGGCATCGTCAAAGACCGCGGAAGGACAAGTGGCGAGCCTGCGGCACGGGCTTGGTACCAGCAAGCAGCAACTCGTGGCGGCAACCCGTGAGCTGACGCAAGCCAAGGAAGAACTGGCCACTACATCGCAGCAGCTCACCGACACTCAAAAGACCCTGGCCGACACCACCCAGGCCCTGCAGCAGACGCGGGCGGAAAAACGCGACCTGGAAGCACTCAAGGCACGCCATGAGCGCGACATCGCTTCGTGCGAGCGCAAGAATGTAGCGCTCTACGAGGTGGGGCGGTCGCTGATGGATCGTTTCGAGCACAAGACGTGCGGCGAGATACTGGCAGAAAAGGAACCGTTTTCCGGCCTCAAGAAGGTGGAGACGGAAAACCTGCTGGAAGAATATCGCGACAAACTGGATGAGCAGAAGCTGATCAGGCCACCTGGCGGTTGAGCGGCTCGCAGGCCATGACCTGCAAACAGCCGTAACCGAGCCTTCTCAGGTGCTCGGTGCCGTTCAGTTCAAGTATGTTCACATGATACGGAGCGACCGTCCGGAACAGCTTGAGAGATGTTCCGGACGATACTGTGAGGCCCGCCTGGATGTCCAGGCGGGCTTGCAGGACGTCAGTCGTCGTGCCGGGTACATCCTTCAATCGTGAGATAGCCGACGGCCGCGCTGAACCGGCCGTTGTAATTGGCCTTCACCAGCGGATCCAGGATGGACTTCACCTTGTCGTGCAATGGCGATTCCCAGTCACCGGGGTGCTGGAAGTTGCTCATGATGTAACTGAAGCCGTTGACGTCGTCGACCGCGTGCAGGCCTGTGGACTCGGCGCCGGCGGGGCAGGACAGGATGCGGCTCAGTTCCTTGGTGTCAACGTTGTAGGCCCACAGGAAGTTGTTCACGTGGTTGCCGCTGTCCTCGCCGATGAACAGGGTGCGCATCGCCTCGGAGTACTTGAGGTTGTCCGGGTTGGCGATCTTGTCGGCGTTGGCGCTGTTGCCGAGGGCGTCGCGCACCGCCAGGTCCTCGCCTACCAGGGCGGTGGGGGCTGACATGGAGACGGAAACCCATTCGCTGTGAATGCGGTCGCCGTCGCTGTCCTTCTGGCCGCCGGTCAGCACGTGCTCGTACACGGCGCCGGCCACCGGGCCCTGCACCTTGATGTCGGTACTGCCGTCGACCATCGACTTGTAGATGTAGGACATGGCGGAATAGGCGCGCTTGTCAGCCGCGTTGACCGTGGTGCCTTCCATCTTGGTGAAGGCCATTGAAGCGCCCTTGTAGGCTGCATAGCGGTGGGTTTCCAGGAAGGCGGCGGCCTTTTCCATGCCGGGCATGAACTTCACCCACTGGGCCTTGCCGTTGTACGCGATCTTCGTGTAGCTGGCGTCGTTCGGGTTGCTGGTCTTCACGTCGACGATGTCGGCGGCGGTCAGGGTGTCGGCCAGGGCCTTGATCTCGTCGCTGGTGGCATGTCCCAGCTTGATCCAGGAAATGTCGCCGGCGCCGGCGCCCACGCCGGAGGTCTGCGTCCATTTGCCCACGTACAGGGTGCCGGCCGAGAGGTCGCGCTTGCGGTCTGCCACGAACATGAACAGGCCGCCGTTGGTGGTGTCGTCACCCATCAGCACGGTGCGCTCGTCGGGCATGACCTGTACCAGTTCGTGCGAGATGCGACCCATGCAGTAATGCTTCTTGATGCTGCCCGTGCCGTTGGGGTTCACGGTCACTTCCGGCAGGTGGCCGTAGTGGTAGGGGTTGGCGGCATCCGGGTTGCCGTAGAGGTTCTGGCTGAACGCCTTGAACTGTGCGTTACCGGCGATGGTGACCGCGTCGGGCTCGTATTCCTCGCTCGACAGGTGCGTGTTCCAGGGCGAACGGCTGGCGCCGCAGGTGATCCACAGGCCATGCACGCCGCTGGTGTCCACGTTCGAATAACTTTCCAGCGTCAGCTTGCCGGTGCGCTTGTCCTGGTCCAGGGCCAGAACCGCAATCGGCGAGGGCAGCATGCCGTACATCGAATCGCCGGCGACGTTCCGTGTCACGTATTCGAACTGCACCACCGCGAAGACACGCTCGCAATCGCGGCGGCGCGAGCGCGCGTGTCCGTGCCCCAGCGCGATCAGCGACATGCCATCCGGGCAGTCGGAAAAGAACTGGCGCTGGTCGGGCGACGTCGTGTCGACGATGGGCGCGTTGTTGATGTCGAAGTAGCCACCGGCCAGGATGGAGCCGCCTTCCGCGCTCGGCACGGTGTCGCCGGTCAGGAAAAAGGTCTCGTAGCCCAGCGCGTAGGTCTCGGAATGGCGGCCGATGCTTTTCGTCAGGGTCGAGGCGACATAGGTCTCAGCCATTTGCGAAGGGTTGGCCAGCGACGGGGCCGGCATCGCGTTGAACTGGTAGCGAACAGCCGCGCCCATCATAGGCCGGGCCTCGGCCAAAAGGGGCAAACCGGCCAGCGACGAGGCCAGCGGCAACATCGGTACGCCAGACAGCAGTTGGAGTGCGCGGCGGCGGGAATGGGAAACAGGTTCTGACATTGACGGATCTCCGGTATGGATTTGACGAAACCGGTCGCCGTCAGGCCGGCGACCGGGAACGCACAAAATCTAACAAGCCGCCGTGACAATGAAATGACGCGTACATGATCCCTTTGCGCAAAATCGGACGCCGGAACGGTCATTTCGGGCCACGATCATTTTAGGCTGCCCCATGGCCGCCCTGGATGCCCGACGCGACTTTCGTTCTCGCTGCCCAGTCGGGTCCCGCCGTGGTCTGGCGGCTCGCAAGGATCACGGCCATAAAAAGGGTTACACTCGACACCTGCCTGGAAGCGCACAAATCCGCTATGGCGTGCAGTGAATAAGGGGGAGAGGCCGGTTTTCCTCACTTTTCCCTCCCTCGCACCCCACTTATGGTTTGGCCCTACTTCCAGCGGGCTTGAAAAATCCTTCCATCACATCAAAATAAAGCCAGTAATCCAGGCTTATTCCGGCTATGGCAACCAAGCGAGAAGGCACTACCCTACTGGAACCGTCTGCGGCGAAGGTAAAGCCGCCGCCCTTGTACAAGGTTCTGCTGCTGAACGACGACTACACCCCAATGGAATTCGTGGTGCTGGTCCTCAAGAAGTTTTTCGGCATCGACCAAGAACGGGCGACACAAATCATGCTCAAAGTGCATACTGAGGGTGTGGGTGTGTGTGGGGTGTACCCAAGGGATATCGCTCACACCAAGGTCGAGCAGGTTGTGGATTTCGCGCGGCAGCATCAGCATCCGCTGCAATGTACGATGGAGGAAAGTTAGATGATTGCCCAGGAACTCGAAGTCACGCTGCATATGGCCTTCATGGACGCGCGGCAGAAGCGTCATGAATTCATTTCGGTGGAGCATCTGCTGATGGCGATGCTGGACAACCCGTCGGCAGCCGAGGTGTTGCGTGCCTGCGGCGCCAATATCGATGCGATGCGCGACCAGCTCGGCAAGTTCATCGAGGAGCACACGCCCAAAGTGGCGGGCGAGGGCGAGGTCGACACCCAGCCGACACTGGGTTTCCAGCGCGTGATCCAGCGCGCCATTCTGCATGTCCAGTCCTCCGGCAAGAAGGAAGTGACCGGCGCCAACGTCCTGGTGGCGGTATTCGGTGAAAAGGACTCGCATGCCGTGTATTTCCTCACCCAGCAGGGCGTGACGCGGCTCGATATCGTCAATTTCATCTCCCACGGCATTACCAAGACCCCGCAGAGCGAACCGGCGCGGCCGGACGAGGCCTCGGAAGTCAACGCCGAGGCGCCGACCAGTTCGCCGCTCGACAGCTTTGCGCAGAATCTGAATGCCCAGGCGCTGGCCGGCAAGATCGATCCCCTGATCGGGCGCGACCAGGAACTCGAACGGGTGATCCAGACGTTGTGCCGCCGCCGCAAGAACAATCCCCTGCTGGTGGGCGAAGCCGGCGTTGGCAAGACCGCGATTGCGGAAGGCTTGGCGCGCCGCATCGTCGAAAGTTCGGTGCCGGACATCCTGGCGCAGAGCACGGTGTATGCGCTCGACATGGGCGCCTTGCTGGCCGGGACCAAATACCGCGGCGATTTCGAGCAGCGCCTGAAAGGCGTGCTGAAGCAGCTGGCCGACAATCCCAAGGCGATCCTGTTCATTGACGAGATCCACACCCTGATCGGCGCCGGCGCGGCGTCCGGCGGTACGCTGGATGCCTCCAACCTGCTGAAGCCGGCGCTGTCGTCCGGCAATCTGCGCTGCATCGGCGCGACCACGTACACCGAATATCGCGGCATTTTCGAGAAAGATCATGCCTTGTCGAGGCGTTTCCAGAAGGTCGACGTGCCGGAACCCTCGGTCAACGAAACCGTGGAAATCCTGCGCGGCCTGAAATCGCGCTTCGAAGACCATCATGGCGTCCGATACACCGCGGCCGCGCTGACCACGGCGGCGCAGTTGGCAGCACGCTATATCAATGACCGCCATCTGCCCGACAAGGCGATCGACGTCATCGACGAGGCGGGCGCCGCCCAGCGCATCCTGCCGAAATCGAAGCAGAAAAGGACGATCACCCCTCGGGAGATCGAGGACATCATCGCCAAGATCGCGCGGATTCCGCCCAAGACCGTCTCGTCCGACGACAAGAATTCCCTGAAGACGCTGGACCGCGACCTGAAGGCCGTGGTGTACGGTCAGAACGCGGCGATCGACGCGCTGGCGACCGCGATCAAGATGTCGCGCAGCGGTTTGGGCAATCCGCAGAAGCCGATCGGCAATTTCCTGTTCTCCGGCCCGACCGGCGTCGGCAAGACCGAAGTCGCGCGTCAGTTGGCCTACGTGCTGGGCGTCGAACTGATCCGCTTCGACATGTCGGAATACATGGAACGCCACGCCGTCTCGCGGCTGATCGGCGCGCCGCCCGGTTATGTCGGTTTCGACCAGGGTGGACTGTTGACGGAAGCTGTCACGAAACACCCCTATGCCATTGTTTTGCTTGATGAAGTTGAAAAAGCCCATCCGGACATCTTCAACGTGTTGCTGCAGGTGATGGACCACGGCACGCTGACCGACACCAACGGGCGCAAGGCCGATTTCCGCAACGTGGTGTTGATCATGACTACCAACGCCGGCGCGGAAATGCTCAACAAGGCGACCATCGGCTTCTCCAATGCGCGCGAAAGCGGCGACGAGATGGGCGAGATCAAGCGCATGTTCACGCCGGAATTCCGCAACCGGCTGGATGCCATCATCCCCTTCGCGCCGTTGACCGAGCCCGTCATCCTGCAAGTGGTCGACAAATTCCTGATGCAGTTGGAGGAGCAGCTGCACGAGAAGAAGGTCGAGGCGGTCTTTACCGACGCGCTCAAGGCCTATCTTGCCAAGCATGGTTTCGATCCGTTGATGGGGGCTCGCCCGATGGCGCGCCTGATCCAGGACACCATCCGCAAGGCGTTGGCCGACGAACTGCTGTTCGGCAAGCTGGCGCATGGCGGCCGGGTGACCATCGATATCGATGCCAGCGAGAAAGTATCCCTGGAGTTCGAAGAGGCGGTGCCGGTGTAAGTCTGTCCTCGCGAAATTACCCATAAAGATTTTGCATGGGTGGTCGTAAGCCGTTCTAGATACAGGAGCGTCATGGTTTGATCGCGGCCCCTCCGATGAGGTGGGGGCCGCGGCGATCAGGCGCCTGTGCACCAGTTGATCTAGAGAGGGCGCTCCCATGAAGCTGTACTTCGCACCGCATATCGCCGTTCTTTCGCTGATATGCTCCCTGCCTGTCTATGCCCATGCTGCCGATGCCGGGGCGGACACGCCTGTCGTGTCCGGCGAGGACTTGACCGCGGCAAGCGAACGCATCCGTCAGACCGGTGCGCAGATGCGCGAGGACCTGAAGAAGGCTCGCGCCCGCCTTGAAGCCCAAAAGGCGCAGCAGGAAGCCGAAAGGGCACGCCAGGAGGCTGAAAAGGCGCATCAGGAAGCCGAGCGCAAACGACAGGAAGAACTGGAACGCCAGCAGGCGCTCAAGGAAAAGCAGCAGCGCGAAGCCCAATTGGCCGCACAGGAACGGGCACGCAAGGAAGCGGCCGCACGGGTGGAACAGGCAGAGCGTCAACGGCAGGAAGCGTTGCGCGCGAAGCAACTGGAAGCCGCCAAGCAGGAAGAAGCCAAGGCGAGAGCGGCCGCAGCGCTCAAGGCGGCGCGTGAATCCGTCGGCGTACGGGCGTTCGGGGATGACCAGCAGGCAGCTCAAGCCGCGGCCAAGGCCAGGGCGGCCGAGGCGCTCAAGAAAGCGCGTATGTCGGCGGGCGAGCGCGCGTTTTAAGCCCATCCGGGAACCCATTGGCATCCCGCGCCGGGCAGCCGGGTGAGGGCGGGGAGGGGCAAACAAAAAGCGGCGCCAGAGGCGCCGCGAAAAACCCGGTGTGGCAGGAGGAGGAGCGCCTGGGGAAGAACCCCTACCGAGAATGCTACATGTCGGAATATAGGTCAATAAGCGGCGTGTGCCATCGGTATATTGATCCGCTCCGGCGTAGTGATTTTGAATTACGGCGTAAATCTTTCTTTCTTGAGCATATTTTGAACGCCCGCTTCCTTGGCTTGCTCAATGCGGTCGAATCCCGCACCATACCGGGCATTCAAGAATGCCGGAGTGTTGATGAAAAACCCCCGTGTCACCCTTGCAGCCATACTGGCCGTATCTACGCTGCTGGCCGGCTGTGAACAGCCGGCAGCACCGCCCCCGGATACTGTTGCAGCCAAAGTAGGGGACGATACGATCAGTGAATTTGAACTGGATCGAGCGGTGGCTCGTCTGGGCCCCATGAGTGCGGCAGACGCCGCCGAGGCTCGGGGCAAGGTGCTGGAAGCCCTGATCGACCAGCATCTGGTCAGCCATGCCGCCTGGAACGCGAAGCTGGACAAGTCGCCGGAGGTTGCGCTGGCCATGCAGCAGGCACAACGCCAGGTGCTTGTGGAAGCCTATATGGAACGCCTGTTCAAGGATCTGCCCCAACCTTCGGACGCTGCCATTCGGGACTACTACAACCGGCATCCCGAATTGTTTGCGCAGCGCAAGCTATACCGCGTCCACGAACTCGAACTGCAGCTGGCGGCAGGGCGGGTCGCCGAAGTGGAAGCACAGTTGAAGCAAAGCCATAGCCTGGCCGAGTTCACCGATTGGCTGGGCACGCAAGGGATTGCCGTCAAGTCCGGCGAGGCGGTTAGGCCGGCAGAAAAGATCCCGGCTAGCATGCTGGCGCAACTCGCCAGGATGAAGGATGGCCAGGCGGTCGTGGTGCCGATGGACGCGGGTAGAGTCAGTGTGCTGCAATTGCTGGACAGCCAGGCGCAGCCCGTGTCGTTCGAGCAGGCCCGAGACGCGATCGCTCAACTGATTCTGGGCGGGAAGCGCAAAACCCTGCTGGAAGCCGAAATCCACAAGCTGCGTGGCAGCGGCAAGATCGAATATGCCAGCGGTTTTGCGCCCGCGCCCGCGGAGCCGGCCACGCAGTCCGGCAAGCCTTGAGCCCCAGCATGATCCAGATCGCCGGGGACTGGACGGGCGGACGATTGAAGTGTCCCGGCGTCAGGAACGGAATTTGCCTCGTTAGAACGGAATTTCAATTTCAAGAGCACTCGACATGACCACCATTCATCCCGTGATTCTCTCCGGGGGCTCCGGCACCCGCCTGTGGCCTTTGTCCCGTGCAGCGCTGCCCAAGCAGCTGCTGCCGCTTGCCAGCGACCGGAGCCTGCTGCAGGACACTGTCAGCCGATTGGCGAACATGCCGGAAATGGCCGCACCTTTGATGGTTTGCAACGTGGAGCATCGCTTCATGATTGCCGAGCAGATGCGCCAGATCGATACTGCACCGCGCGCCATCGTGCTGGAGCCGGTCGGGCGCAATACCGCCCCCGCGATTGCGGTGGCCGCATTGATGCTGTCGCGCGACGATCCGGACGCGCTGATGCTGATCCTGCCCGCCGACCATCTCATCGGCGACGTTGCGGCGTTCCACGACGCGATCCGCACCGCGGCACAAGCCGCACAGAACGGCCATCTTGCCACTTTCGGTATCGTCGCCGCCACGCCGGAAACCGGTTACGGCTATATCCGCAAGGGTGCGCAATTGGCCGATACCGCCGGAGCGCACCAGGTCGCGGCCTTCGTCGAAAAGCCTGACCTTGCCACCGCGCAGCAGTACGTCGAATCGGGCGAGTATTTCTGGAACAGCGGCATGTTCCTGTTCCGCGCGTCGGATTTCCTGCAGGAGTTGCAGGCTTTGCGACCCGACATCCTGGACGCCAGCCGCACCGCACTGGATGCCGCCACGCTCGATCTCGATTTCGTACGGCTCGATCCAACGGCATTCGAGGCTTGCCCGTCGGAGTCGATCGATTACGCCGTCATGGAACATACCCGTCGTGCCGCTGTGGTCCCTGCGGACATGGCCTGGAACGATATCGGCGCCTGGTCGGCGCTGTGGGACGTGGCTGAAAAGGACGGGCAGGGCAATGCAATCCGTGGCGACGTCATGCTGGAAAACGCGCGCAACAACTTCGTCCGTGCCGAAACCCGCATGGTCGCGATGTTGGGCGTATCCGATCTGGTAGTGGTCGAAACGGCCGACGTGGTCCTGGTCGCCAACAAGGATCAGGTCCAGGACGTCAAGAAACTGGTCGATCGCCTGAAAGCCGAGAAACGCTGCGAGCATCTGGTCCACAAGCAGGTGTATCGCCCCTGGGGATGGTATGAAGGTATCGACGAAGGCGAACGTTTCCAGGTCAAGCGCATCATGGTCAAACCGGGCGAAAAGCTCAGCCTGCAGATGCACCATCACCGTGCCGAGCACTGGATCGTGGTCTCCGGCACGGCCAGCGTCACCTGCGGCGACGAGGTCATGCTGTTGACCGAGAACCAGTCCACCTACATTCCGCTCGGCACCTCGCACCGGCTGGAGAACCCCGGCAAGATCGACCTGCACATGATCGAAGTCCAGTCTGGTACCTATCTCGGCGAGGACGACATCGTCCGGTTCGAAGACATCTACAAGCGCAGTTAAGGGCGCGTGATCCTGCGTGCGGGCCCGCCGCCCGCAGCGCATTGATACTTTCTGGCTTTATCCTTTTGTTTCAATTGAATTTATTCGGCCTCCCGACAAGCCGGCCCGGCTGGCTTGCGCTTAATCCCGGCCTCTCGTGTAGGACAAACACCTACATCGGTGGTTGTTGGTTTCCGTCCTTCAATACAGCGCTTGTCCACATTAACTTTCCCGGGTGTCGTCCGAAAACGAATTCACCACGCTGACTTAAGTGTGAGTTTGAAAAAAATTCAACGAAGAAGGACAGGCAAAATGAAAATGGACGAAATGCTGGACGAAATGCGCGACGTCAATCTGAACTACCTGATGCTGGCGCAGAGCATGATCCAACACGACAAGGCGACTGCCGTCTTTCGTCTGGGCATCAGCCAGGACGTTGCCGACCTGATCGAGGCGCTGACGCCCGCACAAGTCCTCAAGCTTGCCGCGTCCGGCATGATGGTGTCGCGCTTCCGCTTCGACGATGGCGTGGTGCTCAACATGCTGACCAACTACACCAAGGATCGCGCCATCGCCCAGTCCCACGCCGCCATCCTGATGGCCGGCCAAGCTGTGGAAGCCTTTGCCTGATTCTGTCGTACCTGCAGCAAACGTCTCACAATAAAAAAGGGGAGTGGCTTCATGAGCAAGAAAAGTCTGTTGACTGAAATGCGTGACACCCAGCTGGCGATCGAACTGATCGAACTCGGCGCCCGCCCGCAGGTTCTTGAATCCGAAACCACGCTGTCGCGCGAACGCTTGCTCAAGCTGTACAAGGAAGTCAAAGGCGTGTCACCCCCCAAGGGCATGCTGCCGTTCTCGACCGACTGGTTCCTGACCTGGCTGCCCAACGTCCATTCCTCATTGTTCATCAACATCCACCGCTACATCACGAAGAACAGCGATTGCAGCGGCATCGAGGCCGTGCTCAAGAGCTACCGCCTGTATCAGGAATACCTTCATACCAACCAGATCGAAGCCGTGCTGAGCTTCACCCGTGCGTGGACGCTGAATCGCTTCTTCGAAAGCCGCATGCTCGAAACGGCCGTGTGCAGTGGTTGCGGCGGCCACTTCGTGGTTCATCCCGACGACCTGAACAATCACTACGTGTGCGGCTTGTGCAATATGCCGGCACGTGCAGGCAAAACCCGCAAGGCCAAGGCGGAAGCCCAGACCGAACTGACCGCCGCCGCCTGACGGGCTTCTTCGGGAGTCCGGTGATGGCGCGTCTGCCGGTCAGCCTTCAGTCGCTTGTCATCCAGTGCACAGCCCTGTTGGCGGCCGTCTTCCTGAACTATCTGCTGCAGATTTCATTCTCGTATCAAGCCGCCCTCTGGCAACTTGCGTTCGCACAGGGCGGAATCGCGGCGCTCCTGAGCCGCGCATGGCGGCAGCCCGCGTGGTGGCCTCCCCTGCATCTCGGTTTCCTGCCTGCCGTACTTCTGGCCCGACAGGCTGATCTGCCTGCCTGGATCTATCTGGCCATATTCGTGTTGCTGGTCCTGTTCTACTGGAGCACGTTCCGCACCCGGGTGCCGTTGTATCTGTCCGGCCATACAGCATGGCAATCTCTGGCATCCCTGTTGCCGCAAACCCCATTCAGCTTCATCGATCTCGGCAGCGGCCTGGGTGGTGTGCCGTTCTATCTGGAAGCGAAATTTCCGCACGGCCATTTTTACGGAACCGAAATTGCACCGGCCCCCTGGCTTATCAGCCGTGTGCGCGCCAGGCTCAAGGGGAGTCGGGTGAAATTCATGCGGGACGATTACGCAAGTCTCGATCTGTCTCGTTTCGATGTCGTGTTTGCCTTTCTTTCGCCCGCAGCCATGCCGGCGCTGTGGCAACAGGCGCAGGCCCAGATGCGTCACGACACGCTGTTCGTCAGCCTGGCGTTTCCGGTGGAATGCCGTCCGCCAGATCACGTGGTGGCAGGGGATGCAGATCCGCGCCACACATTGTATGCCTGGCAAATGTAAGACGCCGCCGAGTGGAAATACTCGCGCTGTGCCATCAAGTTTCTTTTGATTTTGTCGAATCCTCCACTTGAAAGCGCCAGTTTTTGGATGCTGCCAGACCGGGATGGAGCGAGGCCGCTCTCACTTGGTGTACCAATCAATAAGGGATAGACGGCCGTGCTAGTCATCGTTGGTTATATCGTTGTGGTGTTGAGTGTTTTCGGCGGCTTTGCGCTGGCGGGCGGCCACCTGGCAGCGCTGTTCCAGCCGGTAGAGTTGCTGATGATTGGCGGGGCGGCGGGCGGTGCGTTTCTGGTCGGCAACAACAGCAAGGCCGTTAAAGCCACGTTGAAGGCGCTGCCCACCGTGTTCAAGGGATCGAAATACACGCGCGCGCTGTACATGGACATCATGGCGCTGTTGTACGAATTGCTGACCAAGATCCGCAAGGAAGGCCTGATGTCGGTCGAAGCCGATGTCGATTCGCCCGAGAGCAGCCCCTTGTTCACGAAATATCCGACCATCCTTGCCGATCACCACATCATCGAATTCCTGACCGATTATCTGCGCCTGATGGTGAGCGGCAGCATGAACGCCTTCGAAATCGAGAACCTGATGGACAATGAAATCGAAACCCATCATCACGAAGGCGAGGTGCCCGTTCACGTCGTCGCCAAACTGGGCGACGGCATGCCGGCATTCGGTATCGTGGCGGCGGTGATGGGGGTCGTGCACACGATGGAATCGGTCGGCCTGCCGCCTGCGGAACTGGGCATCCTGATCGCGCATGCGCTGGTCGGAACCTTCCTCGGCATCCTACTGGCCTACGGTTTTGTCGGGCCGCTGTCCACGCTGCTCGAACAGAAACTGCACGAATCGACCAAGATGTTCCAGTGCATCAAGGTGACGCTGCTGGCCAGCATCAACGGCTATGCGCCGGCGATTGCGGTCGAGTTCGGGCGCAAGGTGCTGTTCTCGACCGAACGTCCTTCCTTCAGCGAACTGGAAGAACACGTCAAGAACGCGAAGTCGCGCTGATTACGCGTTGCCTGTCCCGATCTCCATGACGCACCCATGAGCGAACAAAAAGCCCCCATCGTCATCAAGCGTGTCAAGAAAGTGGCGGGGGGCCACCACGGCGGCGCATGGAAGATCGCCTATGCCGACTTCGTGACGGCGATGATGGCGTTCTTCCTGCTGATGTGGCTGCTCGGCTCGACCACCAAGGGCGATCTGGAAGGCATTGCGGAATATTTCAAGACCCCGTTGAAGGTGGCCATGCAGGGCGGTTCGGGCAGCGGCGACAGCTCCAGCGTGATCAAGGGGGGCGGTCTCGACATGACGCGCAGCGCCGGGCAGGTGAAAAAAGGCGAGACCAAGGCCGAAAAGAAATCCTACAACCTGAAAGCCGCCCAGGCCGAGCTCGAACGCATCGAGGCGGCCAATCTCAAGCAACTGAAGAAACGCATGGAGATGGCGATCGACGCCAATCCCACCTTGAAGCAGTTCAAGCGGCAACTGCTGATCGACATCACCAGCGAAGGCCTGCGCATCCAGATTGTCGACGAACAGAACCGTCCCATGTTCAACCTGGCGAGCGCCGAGCTGCAGCCCTATACCAAGGTCATCCTGCATGAAATCGGCAAGATGCTGAACGACGTGCCGAACCGGATCAGCTTGTCTGGGCATACGGATGCCGCGCCTTACGCCAATGGCGCACGCGGTTACAGCAACTGGGAACTGTCGGCCGATCGCGCCAACGCCTCGCGCCGGGCGTTGATTGCCGGCGGCATGGACGAATCGAAGATGCTGCGCGTGGTCGGCCTGGCATCGTCCGTCCCGTTTGGCCACGCGGCACCCCACGACCCGGTCAACCGCCGCATCAGCATCATCGTAATGAACAAGCGCACCGAGGAGGCCGTTACGAAGGAAGCCAGCGGCGTGAGCACCGCGGATGCCGCCGATGCGCAGGACGAGCCTGGCCAGGCCAAGGCGCCGACCGGTGTTCCGAAACAAGATTCCTCTCCCGCTTCAAGTACGCCGATGCCTCCGCAGGCGCCGCTTGAGGCGAAATAGCAGGCCAAATCCACCCTTATTCCCCTGATCGCCCGTACGGGGCCTGACCAATAATTCACCCTGTAGAAAGCCCGTCTCGCGCAAGAGACGGTTCCCTCTAACCAGGTGAATCAGGGATGGCTGAAGAAAGCGATCAGGAACGGACAGAAGCCCCATCGCCACAGCGATTGGAAAAGGCGCGCGAAGAAGGCCAGGTGCCGCAATCGCGCGAGCTGGCTACGTTCGTCGTGCTGATGACCAGTGGCGCGGCCTTGTGGATGATGGCCAACGGCCTGGGCAAGACCATGTCGCAGATCGTGCGCGGCAGCCTGCAGTTCGATCCGGCCGTTGCGCGCGACAGCAACTACGTCATGACCCAGATGTCCGACCAGGTCCTGGAGGCCGCATTGGCACTGGCCCCCTTCCTGGCACTGGTGGTGATCGCCGTGTTGGCTTCGCCGCTGCTGTTGCGCGGCTGGCTCTTCAGCGCCAAGGCCTTCATGCCGGATTTCAAGCGCCTGAACCCGCTGTCAGGCATCAAGCGCATGTTCTCCAGTCAGGGCCTGGTCGAACTGGTCAAGTCGCTGGCCAAGGTCGGTCTGCTGGGCGTGGTGGCGGTCTGGCTGATCTGGTCCAATCTCGACGCGATTTTCTCGCTCAGCATGGAAGAGCCGACCGACGCCATCCAGCACATGGGCGATCTCATCGGAAAGATCTTCCTGCTGGCCTCGGGCGCGATGATCTTCATCGTCGTGCTGGACCTGCCGTACCAGCTCTGGAGCTATTTCAACAAGCTCAAGATGAGCAAGGAGGAACTGCGCCAGGAAGCCAAGGAATCGGAAGGCGATCCGCACGTCAAGGCACGCATTCGCGCCCAGCAGCGCGAAATGGCCCGCCGCCGCATGATGGCCGAGATTCCCACCGCCGACGTCGTGGTGACCAACCCGACCCACTATGCCGTTGCGCTCAAATATACCGAGGGCAAGATGGGTGCACCGCGCGTGGTGGCCAAAGGCGCCGACGCGGTGGCCGCGAAGATCCGCGAACTGGCTGCCGAGCACAAAATTCCGCTGCTGGAAGCACCGCCGCTGGCGCGTGCGTTGTTCCGCCACACCGAACTTGGCGACGAAATCCCGGCCACCCTGTACGCAGCGGTGGCCGAAGTGCTGGCCTACGTGTTCCAACTGCGCCACTTCCAACAATTGGGCGGAGCCTATCCCGAAGCGCCGACCGCCTTGCCGGTCCCGCCTGAACTCGATCCGCTGCAATCCGGCATGGGGGCTAACGCATGAACGGTACCTTGAGCCTGTCCAATCTGTTCAGCAGCACCAATGCGCGCGCGCTGGCGGCACCGCTGTTCATCGTCCTCATCCTGGCGATGCTGGTGCTGCCGCTGCCGCCATTCGCGCTGGACATGCTATTCACCTTCAACATCGCGCTCTCCATCATGGTGCTGCTGGTGGGGCTGTCGACCAAGAAGGCGCTCGATTTCGCCGCTTTTCCCACCGTGCTGCTGCTCTCGACGCTGCTGCGCCTGTCGCTCAACGTCGCCTCCACCCGTGTCGTGCTGCTGCATGGCCACACCGGCCCGGACGCAGCCGGCAAGGTCATCGAGGCCTTCGGCCATTTCCTGGTCGGCGGCAATTACGCAGTCGGCATCATCGTGTTCGTCATCCTGGTGGTGATCAACTTCATCGTCATCACCAAGGGCGCAGGGCGGATCGCCGAGGTCAGCGCGCGCTTCACCCTCGACGCGATGCCAGGCAAGCAGATGGCGATCGACGCCGATCTCAATGCCGGCCTGATCGACGAGAACGAAGCGCGCCGCCGCCGTGCCGAAATTTCCCAGGAAGCCGATTTTTACGGCTCGATGGACGGTGCCTCGAAATTCGTCCGCGGCGACGCCATCGCCGGCATCCTGATCCTGCTGATCAACATCATCGGTGGCCTGGTCATCGGCCTGATGCAGCATGGCCTGTCGCTGGCGGACGCCGCGCAGAACTACACCCTGCTGGCAATCGGCGATGGCCTGGTCGCGCAGATCCCGGCCCTGGTCATCTCGATCGCCGCGGGCATCATCGTCAGCCGCGTCAGCACCGAGGAGGACATCGCCGGGCAGATGCTGTCCAACGTGTTCAACAAGACGCAGGCGCTTTACATCACGGCCGCGATCCTCGGCATGATGGGCATGATTCCGGGCATGCCGAACCTGGCGTTCCTGCTGCTGGCCGGCGGCATCGTCTGGCTGGCCTGGAAAAGGAGCCACAAGCAGGAAGAAGCGCCGCCCGCAGAGGAGACGATGCCCGTTGCGGCCATCGAATCCCAGGAAGCCAGCTGGGAAGATGTTGCCCCTATCGACACCCTCGGGCTGGAAGTCGGCTATCGCCTGATCCCGCTGGTCGACAATGCCGCCGACGGCGAACTGGTGCGCCGTATCAAGGGCATCCGCAAGAAATTCGCCCGCGAGATCGGCTTCCTGCCCCCGGCCGTGCATATCCGCGACAATCTCGAAATCAATCCGAACAGCTACCGCATCACCCTCAAGGGCGTGGAAATCGGCAGCGGCGAAGTGCGCACCGGCTCTTTCCTGGCCATCGATCCAGGCACGGTCGCCACGGCACTGCCGGGCGTCGCCACGCAGGACCCGGCCTTCGGCCTGCCGGCCGTGTGGATCGAATCCGATCTGCGCGAACAGGCGCAGGCCATGGGCTATACCGTGGTCGATCCCGGCACCGTGGTCGCCACGCATCTGAATCATCTGGTGACGCTGCATGCAGCCGAGCTGCTGGGACGCCAGGAAGCGCAGGCACTGCTCGATCATCTGGGCAAGAGCGCGCCCAAGCTGGTGGAAGACCTGGTGCCGAAGATGCTGCCGCTGTCCACCGTGCAGAAAGTGCTGCAGAACCTGTTGACGGAAGGCGTGGCCATTCGCGACATGCGGACCATCATCGACACCCTGCTGGAGCATGCCGCACGGGTGCAGGATCCGCATGAACTCACCTCGCTGGTACGGGTGGCACTGGGCCGTTCGATCGTGCAGCAGATTTACGGTTCGTCGAGCGAGTTGCCGGTGATCGCCCTCGACCAGGGCCTGGAACGCCTGCTATTGCAGACGCTGCAGGCCGGCCACGATTCGGCCGGCATGGAGCCGGGCTTGGCCGACACGCTGTTGGAGCGGACCCAGGCCTCGACGCAGCGCCAGGAAGCGCTCGGCCACCCCCCCGTTTTGCTGACGCCGGCCGTGCTGCGTCCGCTACTCGCACGTTTCCTGCGGCGCACGGTGCCGCAACTCAAAGTGCTTTCACACGCCGAAGTGCCTGAAGGCAAGCAGATCAAAGTGACTTCCCTGGTAGGAGGAGCAGCATGAACGTCAAACGTATCGTCGCCAAAACATCCCGTGAGGCCATGCGCCAGTTGCGCGACGCGCTCGGACCCGATGCGGTCATTCTCTCCAATCGTGCGGTCGACGGCGGTGTGGAAGTGCTGGCCCTGCCGGCGGAAGACATCGCCGCGATGGCGCCGCCTGTGGTGGAGGAACGCGTAGCGCCGCCATCTCATCGCGCGAGGATGCAGGAAACGTTGCCCGAGCCGGAGCCGGAGCCGGAAGTCACCATCAAGCGCCGCCTGATCGAACGGGTCGCCGTGCCGACTGAGGACAGCGCCCAGCTGGCACAAAGCGTGATCAGCGAGATCAAGTCGATGCAGGCCCGGCTGGAAAGCCAGCTGGCGGATCTGGCCTGGCGCGACCTCCCGGGACGCGATCCTGCCGGGGCGTCGATCATGCGCGACATGCTGGCAGCCGGCTTTTCCGCCACACTGGCACGCGAGATGCTGGAAACCCTGCCCAGGGGCGATGCCGAACAGGCGCAGGCCTGGATGCGCAACACGCTGATGAAGCGCCTGAACGTGATGCAGAACGAAACCGACATGCTCGACGGCGGCGGCGTGTTCGCCCTGATGGGGCCGACCGGCGCCGGCAAGACCACCACCACCGCCAAGCTGGCCGCCCGCTTCGTGGTGCGCCACGGCGCCGACAAGCTGGCGCTGCTGACCACCGACAGCTACCGGATCGGCGGTCACGAGCAGCTGCGTATCTACGGCAAGATCCTCGGCGTGACCGTGCATGCGGTGCGCGACGCCGCCGATCTGAGGCTGGCGTTGTCCGAACTGCGCAACAAACACACGGTCCTGATCGACACCGTCGGCATGAGCCAGCGCGACCAGGCCGTCGCCGAGCAGGTCGAGATGCTGTGCCAGGCCGGCAAGCAGATCAAAAGATTATTGTTGCTGAACGCGACCAGCCACGGCGACACCCTGAACGAAGTGGTGCAGGCGTATCAGACACGTGGCCTGGACGGCTGCATCCTGTCGAAAGTCGACGAGGCGGCCAGCCTTGGCCCGGCACTCGACTGCGCAATCCGCCACGAGCTCAACGTGCACTACCTGGCGACCGGCCAGCGCGTGCCCGAAGACCTGCATCTGGCCAATCGCCAATACCTGATTCACCGTGCCTTCAAGACCCGCACGCTGTCCTCGCCCTGGCAGCTGGACGACAGCGAGCTGGCCTTCGCCATGAGCGGCATTCAATCCATACAACGTGAAAGCGCGGTGGCCCTTGGATAAATTCGTCAGCGACCAGGCCGCCGGGCTGCGCCGTTTGCTGGGGCAGACCGGATTTCAGGTCATCACCGTGATGTCGGGACAGCAAGGGGCGGGCAAGACTGCCGCGACCGCCAATCTGGCCGTCGCCCTGGCACGTTCCGGACGCGATGTCCTCATCGTCGATCAGGACCGGCATGGGCGCGGTGCCTGCGCCGCGCTGGGGCTGACGCCGCGCTACGACGTGGCGGATGTGCTGGCCGGACATTGCACGCTGGATTCCCTGATCCTCACCGGCCCCGACAATGTGCAGGTGCTGCCGCTGGGCGGCGGCTTCAACCGCCTGGGCCGCCTGTCCGAGCGCGATCAGGAATGGCTGGCGCAGAGTTTCAACCGCTTGCAGTGCGGCGTCGACGTGGTGCTGGTGGACATGGAAGAGGCGACCGATCCGGACGCCTTGCCGCTGGGCCTGGCCGCCTCCGAGATCATGGTGGTGCTGCCGCCCGGCAACACGGCAATCACCCAGGCCTACACGCTGGTGAAGCGGCTGGCGCAAAACTTCGGTAAGCGCCAGTTTCGCCTGCTGCTCAATCGTATCGAGTCGCCTGAGCAGGCGCAGGCCGTCGCGCGCAATTTTGCCCATACCGCCGAACAGTATCTGAGAGTGTCGGTCGATTATCTGGGCTATATTCCGCTCGACGAGCGGCTCACGCGTGCAGGCCATTTGCGCACCTCGGTGGTGGATGCGTTTCCTGTCGCACAGTCGACCTCGCAGTTCCGCAAGCTGGCCGACGGCCTGTTGCGGTGGCCGCAGCCCGCCAGCCTGGGCAGCGTCGGCGGGTTCATGCAGCGCGTGATCCAGGGCGGACGCCTGGTGGAAGCCTGCAGAAGGGGGTAGGGGGCATGTACACCGCAACCGGTAAAAGCGAAAAAAGCGAGAAGAACGACCTGCTGGCGCAATACATGCCCATGGTGAAGCGCCTGGCGCATCACATGATGGGACGGCTGCCGCCCAGCGTGGAAGAAGACGACCTGGTGCAGGCCGGCATGATCGGCCTGCTCGACGCGATCAGCCGCTACGATGAAGCGCAGAGTGCGCAGTTCGAGGCCTACGCCATTCAGCGCATCCGCGGCTCGATGATCGACGAACTACGCCAGTCCGACTGGATGCCGCGCAGCGCGCGCCAGTCGATGCGCAAGATCGAACAGGCGATCAATACACTGCAGCACAAGCTCGGTCGGCAACCCAGCGAAACCGAGATTTCGGAATCCATGAAGATCCCGCTGGCCGAGTACCAGGCCATGCTCGGCGACGCGCGCGGCCACCAGCTTTTGTATTTCGAGGACTTCGGCGAGTCGGACGAGGACGATTCCTTCCTCGACAAGCAATCGGCGGACGAGGCCAGCATGCCGCTGCCGCAACTGCTCGATGCCAACCTGCGCGCCTGCATCATCGCCGGCATCGAGAATCTGCCGGAGCGCGAGCAGCTGTTGATGTCGCTGTATTACGAGCAGGAGCTCAACCTGCGCGAGATCAGCGAGGTCTTCGGCGTCAGCGAGTCCCGTATCTGCCAGCTGCACGGCCAGGCCATCGCGCGACTGCGCGCCAAACTGAAGGAAGACGCATGGATCGTGGCAGCCTGATCGGGCTCGGGCTGGCGGCGGCCGCCGTACTGGGCGGCCAGGCGATGGAAGGCGGACATATCGGCCTGTTCGTGCAGCCGGCGGCCTTCCTCATCGTGATGGGCGGAACCCTGGCTGCCGTGCTGCTGCATTACCCGCTGCCGGTCTTCATGCAGGGCATGCGCATGGCGAGATGGGTATTCCGCCCGCCCGATCCGGAGGCCCTCACGCTCATTCGCCGTGTCGTCCAATGGTCCCACACCGCGCGTCAGGACGGCCTGCTGGCATTGGAAAGGCACGTCAACATGACGCACGACCCGTTCCAGAAAACCGGGCTGCAGCTATTGATCGACGGTGCCGATGCGACCAAGCTGCGCGATACGCTCGACGTCCAGATCGTCAATTTCGAAACGAACGAACGCCAGGCCGCACGCGTATGGGAGGCGGCGGGCGGCTATGCGCCGACACTCGGCATTCTCGGCGCGGTCATGGGCCTGATCCATGTGATGGAAAACCTGACCGAGCCCGGCAAGCTGGGCACCGGCATCGCGGTCGCCTTTGTCGCCACCATCTATGGCGTGGGCCTGGCCAACCTGGTGTTCCTGCCCATCGCCAACAAGATCAAGTTCACCATCGCGCGCCGCGTGAGCGAGCGCGAGATCGTCTGCGACGGTCTCATGGGCATTGCGCAGGGCGACAACCCGCGCATCATCGAGGCACGCCTGAAAGGTTATCTATGATCCCAGGAACCGTGGTTGACCGCTTATAAGCTCATGGGCATACCGCATGAATATTGATTCTTGTGCCTTCGATCACGATCACAGTAAAGGTGAGCCCGCTGCGCACCCGCTGGCACGCCTGACCACGCGCCTGCCTTTGTCATACGTCGTTGCAGGCCCGAGCCTGCCGCCTCCTCATTTCGCGGCAGCCACATGCCCAGACGCACCATCAGGTGCGTCCAACCACGGTTCCTAGGATCATGCGCCGCCGCCGTCGCCGCATCGTCTCCGATCACGACAATCACGATCGCTGGCTGATCTCCTATGCGGACTTCATCACCTTGCTGTTCGCCTTTTTTGTGGTCATGTACGCCATTTCGGCCGTCAATGAGAACAAATACCGCATCCTGGCCAGTTCGCTCGGCAGCGCCTTCGGCAAGGCGGCAACAAACGACGTTCCGGTGCCGCAACTGCCGACAGTCACCTTGCCCCCTGAAGTCAAACAGCGCACCCTGAAACAGCAGCAGGCGATCGAAGAGCAGGCGCACATGACCGAGGTGGCGAGCAGCCTGCTCGACGTCATGGCCCCGCTGGTGAAGGAAGGCCAGGTGCGGGTCACGCAGAGCCGTCGCGGCGTCAGCATCGAAATCAATGCGAATGTCCTGTTTGCGCCCGGCCGCGCCGAACTCGAGCCGCAATCGCTGAAGGTGCTGCAGGCCGTGGCGGAAAAATTGAAGAACGAGCCCTTCAACCTCGAGGTCACCGGCCATACCGACAACGTGCCGATCAGTAATTCGGCGTTTGCCTCCAACTGGGAATTGTCGGCGGTTCGTGCGACCAGCGTGGTACGCCTGCTGGCCGACAGCGGCATCGCGCCGGCCCGCCTGTCTGCCATCGGGCGCGAGGCCAGCCAGCCGATCGCGCCCAACGATACGGCGGAGGGACGCGCCCGCAACCGGCGGGTCGAACTGATGATCCTGTCGAGCATGCCGGACACGGTCGAGGAAATTCCCGTACGCCCCAACCCACCCCGGCCTTGAAAACGAGGGGATAGGCCCGATACTTCCAGTTCCGTCGTACGGATTGAGAAGATCAGACCATGCCCAATGACCCGCTAGAAGGCGAAATCCTCCCCGATGAACGCCAGTTGCCGACCGCGCCGGCACTGCCCGCCGAACTGTACCTGCTGCCGCTGACCGAAAAACCTTTCTTTCCGGCGCAAACCCTGCCGTTGCTGATGAACGAAGCCCCCTGGCTGTCGACGGTGGAGGCCATCGGCGAAACCGCGCACCACATGGTGGGGCTGGTGGTGGTCAAGCCCGACAACACCGATGACGTCAAGCGGGCGGATTTCCACAGCGTGGGTACGGTGGTGCGCATCCACCACCCGGTTCGTTCCGACGGCAAGATGCAGTTCATTGCCGAGGGTTCCAAGCGGTTTCGCATCGTCGAATGGTTGTCGGATACCCCGCCCTACAAGGTCCGGGTCGATTACCCGAACGAGCCCGGCAAGCCGGAATCGGAGGAGATCCGCGCCTATTCCATCGCCATCATCAACACGATCAAGGAGTTGCTGCCGCTCAACCCGCTGTATTCGGAGGAATTGAAGTTCTTCCTCAACCGTTTCGGCCCCAACGAGCCGTCGCAACTGACCGATTTCGCGGCCAGCCTGACCACCGCGTCCAAGCAGGAGCTGCAGGAGGTACTGGAAGCCTTCGGCCTGAAGAAGCGCATGGAAAAGGTGCTCGTCCTGCTGAAAAAGGAACTCGACGTCGCCCGCCTGCAATCGCAGATCCGCGAGCGCGTCGACGAGAAGATGAGCGAGCAGCAGCGCGAGTTCTTCCTGCACCAGCAGCTGCGTGCGATCCAGAAGGAACTAGGCATCGCCAAGGACGACAAGACCGCCGAGCTCGATACCTTCCGCGAGCGCATCGCCAAGCTGACGCTGCCCGAACAGGCGCAAAAGCGTATCGACGAGGAAATGCACAAGCTGTCGCTGCTGGAGACGGGGTCGGCCGAATACACCGTCACCCGCAACTATCTCGACTGGCTCACCGTGCTGCCGTGGGGCATCCATACCCAGGACAAGATCGACCTCGAGCGCGCGCGCCGCATCCTCGACCGCGACCACGACGGACTGGAGGACGTCAAGGACCGCATCATCGAATTCCTCGCCGTCGGCGCCATGCGCGGCGAGATGGCCGGCTCGATCCTGCTGCTGATCGGTCCGCCCGGCGTCGGCAAGACCTCGATCGGCAAGTCCGTCGCCGAGGCGCTGGGGCGCAAGTTCTACCGCTTCTCGGTCGGCGGCATGCGCGACGAGGCCGAGATCAAGGGCCATCGCCGCACCTACATCGGCGCCATGCCGGGCAAGTTCGTGCAGGCGCTGAAGGAGGTCGGCTCAGCCAACCCGGTCATCATGCTTGACGAGATCGACAAGATCGGCGCCAGCTACCAGGGCGACCCGGCGAGCGCGCTGCTGGAAGTGCTCGACCCCGAGCAGAACGCCGATTTCCTCGACCATTATCTCGACGTGCGCTTCGATCTGTCCAAGGCGCTGTTCATCTGCACCGCCAACGACTTCTCGATTCCCTCCGCGCTGCTCGACCGCATGGAAGTCATCCGTCTGTCGGGCTACATCACCGAGGAAAAGGTCGCCATCGCCAGGCATCACCTGTGGCCGCGTGTGCTCGAGCGCGCGGGACTGAAAAAGAACCAGCTCGTCATCAGCGAAGGTGCGCTGCGTCACGTGATCGAGGGATACGCCCGCGAGGCCGGCGTGCGCAACCTGGAAAAGCAGCTGGGGCGGGTCGCGCGCAAGGCCGTGGTGAAGATCCTCGGCGGCACGGCCACGCCGATCAAGATCGGCGTCAAGGAAATCGAGAGCTATCTAGACAAGCCCGTGTTCACCAAGGAGAAGCCGCTGACCGGTGTCGGTGTCGTGACTGGGCTGGCCTGGACCGCAATGGGCGGCGCGACACTGCCGGTCGAGGCGTCGCGCATTCACACGCTGAATCGTGGTTTCAAGCTCACCGGCAAGCTCGGCGAGGTGATGAAGGAATCCGCCGAGATCGCCTACAGCTACGTCGCCTCGCACCTCAAGGCCTACGGCGCGGACGAGACCTTCTTCGACAAGAGCTTCGTGCATCTCCATGTTCCGGAAGGCGCCACGCCCAAGGACGGACCCAGCGCCGGCGTCACCATGGCCACCGCGCTCTTGTCGCTGGCGAAGAACAAAAAGATTCCGCGCCCGCTCGCCATGACCGGCGAGCTCACGCTCACCGGCCAGGTGCTGCCGGTCGGCGGCATCCGCGAAAAGGTCATCGCCGCGCGCCGTATCGGCCTGCACGAACTCATCCTGCCCGACGCCAACCGCCGCGACTTCGACAAGCTGCCCGACCACATCCGCGCCGGGATGACGGTGCATTTCGCGAAGCGCTATCAGGATGTGGCGGCGGTGGTGTTTGGGTGAGTGAAATCGCGGAGATGAAGCGTTGGGGGCGCTTTTATCCGCGATTTTCAGGTTTGCTTGTATGGCTGGGCGGGGAGTAGAGTCTCGGAGAATCAAATAAAATAGCGCGTTCCTTGCCGTGTGCCAATGCGGAGAGTTGAATGGCGCGCCGTCTAAATTACCTTAGGCTTCACTGTGTCTCGCCACTTCACCCATCCGCAGTTTGAGCATTTCGAGTTCGAAGCCGTTCCACGCGACCGAGACGTGTATCTGATAGACGAGCGATGGATTCCTCAGTGGGAAAACGCCTATCTGGACCTCTTCAAAGGCGAGGAATTTCGGAACGTCGGCTACATCAGCTACGCTGCGGTTCGTAGCGCGACCGCAGACGCCCTTGAGCTCTCCTGGTATCCCAACGTCTTTGACCGCTTTCATGAGGTCACCGTCGTCTTGCCGCGCGAAGCTTTCGCCGCCTGCGTTGACGTTTACGACTACGATGAGAAGCCTCACATCTTTGTTAAGGGCGAGTGGTTAACAACCCTGCATCTGAGGCCATACTCCGCTTTCGCTCTCATTGACGCAATCGGAGTTAAGCGTGCTCTTACAGCAGGGCAACTATCGGGTCACAAGCTCATTACGCTACGCGATAGAATCGATGAAATTGCAGACGCAACCCCGAGCGTTGCTTTTTTGAGCTTTGCGGACAGCCTGCTACTCAAAGCCAACTGGTTCGTTGGCCAATATGACTCGGAGATCAGCTATTCATATGAACCTGAGACGCTGATACGCCTCTTCCCCATGGTGGCCGCTGTGTATCGAGAAGTTCTCGGAATGCCCATTTACGCAACAATTACACAAGGCATGAACGAGTATGAGGATACGTCCCTCATCCACCAGTCATCGGGTGGCGCCCACGTCTCGCTAAATAGCCTGGGGCTGCCGTTTGCTCAGCTCCTTGCCATTGACGAGGCCGCACGCAACGCTATTCGTTCTGGGCACCATGACCGTTATGAGCTTTACGTAGACGACCTCTTCTTCCACTCGCTTCGCTTCAAGTACGGCTTTGACAAGCACGCGCAACCAAGTGCATCTTACATTGCACCATTGTCAGCCACGCCCAGGAAATACTATTGCACTACGGCGAGCACCATCTTGGACAATCTCGACCTTACGCCGCCCCCAAGCTGACGATAAGGGATCGGTTCAGCTTCGCAATACTTTTTGTATAGAAGCGATAAGGGGGCAGTTCATCAAGATCCCTTTGATTCCACGGATGCAGTGCCTGAGCCTAATACTGCCCGGGCCGCGCAGATGCATCTGGCGCGACCCAGGCAGGGCACGACTCAGATGAACAGGCAGACGTCCGACTTCTGCGCCTGCGGCAGGAAACTCGCCGCGCCGATCCAGCCCGCGATCTCGGGGATGAATTCGTCCTGCGAATAGCCGAACAGGTCGACCGTCATCTGGCAGGCAAACAGCTTGGCGTCGGCCTCGAGGCAGGCGCTACGCAGCTCGTCGATGCTGGCGACGCCCTTGTTCTTCACGGTCTGTTCCATCAGCCCGGTCGCCATTTTCTCGAATCCCGGTATGCCGGCCATGACGACGTTCGGCACCTTCCAGTTGATGTCCTTGAGCCATTGCGGGCCGAACGGCATCTTCATCGGCATGCTCGGGTTGCCGAGCGGGCTGATCTCCAGGTGCAGGTCCTTTTTCAGCAGTTCGAGGCCGTAGAAGGTGAAGAACACCGACACGTCCCAGCCCAGCGCGCCGGCGGTGGAGGCGAGGATGAAGGGCGGGTAGGCCCAGTCCATCGTGCCCTTGGTGGCGATGATAGCCAGCGACGGCACGTGCGCGGCTTCGCGCTCGGCCATCTTGGCTTCGAAGCGCTGGTCGAACCACTGGTCGAGCAGGGCCGGGTCGAGGCTTTGGGCAAGCAGTTTGTCTGTGGCTCCCATGGTCGTCTCCTTAATTCTTGCGAATGAGGAATTCGAATTCGCCCTGGTTCGCGCTCGACGCGACCAGTTCGTTGCCGGTCTGCTTGCAGAAGGCCTGCATGTCCTTGAGCGAGCCGGGGTCGGTCGACACGACGGCGAGGGTGTCGCCCTTGGCGAGCCCGGTCAGGGCCTTCTTGGTGCGCAGGATGGGAAGCGGGCAGTTCATGCCGCGGGCGTCCAGGGTCTGGGTTGCGGTCGTGCTCATGGTGAAACCTCCTCTAGTAGATGACCGTTCGGTCAAGATGATCGGCAAAAAAATTGCCGGGCGAAAAGGCAGATTGCTCTCGGGACAGGCGGGTAAGTGGGGGACAGGCAGAACCGTCGCTAGACCGGTCGGTTAACACGGGGGCGAAAAAAAACCGGCTGGCGATCATGGCGATCAGGCGGCTTTTTCGACGCGCAGCGTCTTGATGGCGGGACCGAGGCGGTAGATGACTTCGGGATCGTTCTGCGACTTGGCGAGCAGGATCACGCCTTCGAGATAGGCGAGCATGGCTTCGGCGGTCAGGTCGGCGTCGAGGGGCGCAATGGTGCCGGCGGCGACGGCTTCCTCGAGCGTGGCCTTGAAGCGGGACTTGGCCCGCGAAAAAATGGCGAGGAGCTTGGCGCGCAGGATGTCGTCCTGGGTGCTGACCTCCAGCGTGAGGTTGCCGAAGATGCAGCCGAGCATGCGGCCGTGCACCTGCTTGATCGACTTCTGCCAGAAGTAGGCGGCGTCGACCAGATAGTCGATGCGTTCCATCGGCGGCAGCGCCGGGTCGAACGCTTCTGCGACAAAGCCATGGGCCCATTCGTCGGCGAACTCGTCGATGACAGCCATGACCAGGTCGCGCTTGGACGGAAAGAAGTGGTAGAAGCTGCCTTTCTGCACGCCGGCGCTCTCGCAGATTTCCTGGATGCCCACGTTGGCGTAGCTGCGCGAATGGAAGCGCGGCTTGGCGGCGGCGATGATGCGGGAGCGGGTGTCGGTGGCAACGTTCATGAGTCGGATGCTAGTTGACCGTTCGGTAAAATGCAAGCCCCGGATCAGCCGATTTGGACCCCGGGCAAGCGCATTAACTGAGCCGAATCGATGGGGAGGGCGGTCGAGTCAGTTAAAATGCGGCCCATGAACGAAGCCGAGCTGCTCGATCCGCCGCCTCTGGAAATACCGTCCGTCCCTGTCATCAAGGTACGCGGCGAGCCGCTCACCGAGTTGCCGCAGGATCTTTACATCCCCCCGGACGCGCTTGAGGTGTTTCTCGACGCCTTCGAAGGCCCGCTCGATCTGCTGCTGTACCTGATCCGCAAGCAGAACCTGGACGTGCTCGACATCCCGATGGCTGCGCTGACCAAGCAGTACATGGCCTACGTCGAGGCGGCGCGCGCGACGCGGCTGGAGCTTGCAGCGGAATACCTGCTGATGGCGGCGATGCTGATCGACATCAAGTCGCGCATGTTGCTGCCGCGCCGCGAGCAGGCCGAGGAGGCGAGCGAAGGCGACGACCCGCGTGCCGAGTTGGTGCGCCGCCTACTGGAATACGAGCAGATGAAGCTCGCCGGCCAGCATCTCGACACCCTGCCGCAGGCCGGGCGCGATTTCGATACCGTCAGCGTGTTCCTGCCGGCAGCGGCCAAGCACCTGCCGAGCCTGCACCCGGAAGAACTCGCCGCCGCCTGGCTGGCCATCCTGTCGCGCGCGAAGAACCGCACCCATCACCGCATCGGCCGCCAGGAACTGTCGATCCGTGAACACATGAGCCGCATCCTGAAGCGGTTGACGCCGGGCGAGTTCATGGAATTCAAGGACCTGTTTCCGGAAGCTTCGACCGTGCATGAACTCGTGGTCACCTTTCTGGCTGTGCTCGAACTGACCAAGGAAACCCTGCTCGACGTGACCCAGGCCGAGCCGTTTGCCCCTATTTACGTAAAGCTCCATGAATCTGCAACCGAGTGACAATCCCGATGATCTGAAGGTCGTGCTGGAAGCGGCGCTGCTGGCGGCGGTCGAGCCGCTGACGCTGGCCGAGCTCAGGCGCATGTTTGAACAGGATGCATCCGATCAAGGTCTCTCCAACGATATGCTGCGGCGTGCGCTCGACGAATTGCGCGCGCAGTGGCATGGCCGCGGCGTGGAACTGATGCAGGTGGCTGACGGCTGGCGCTTCCAGACGCGCGCCGAGATGCAGCCCTGGCTGTCGCGGCTGAAGAACGAGAAGCCGCCGCGCTACTCGCGCGCAGTGCTGGAAACGCTCGCCATCATCGCCTATCGCCAGCCGGTGACGCGCGGCGACATCGAGGACATCCGCGGCGTGTCGGTCAATCCGAACATCATCAAGACGCTGGAAGAACGCGGCTGGATCGAGGCCATCGGCCATCGCGACGTCCCCGGACGGCCGGCGCTGTTCGGCACCACCGGTCATTTCCTCAGCGACCTCGGGCTGCGCACGCTGTCCGAATTGCCGCCGCTGGAAGAACTCGGCAATCTCGTCACCCCGGATGAAACGGCATTAATTCCTGAATTGCGCGAGGAATTGGCGGACAATGACGTCCCCCAGACGTTTGGCGCGGTGATCGAAACCGCCCGCGTCGCATCTGTCTCCGAGATTTCCTGAATATGGCCCGCCCTGCATCCCCCATCCGCCGTTCGCCCAACGCCCCCATGGGGCGCGCGGCGAGCCGCCTGCAAGAGGCGACTGCCCCCGAGGCGCCCAGCGAACGCCTGCAGAAGGCGCTGGCTTCGGCCGGCCTCGGCTCGCGCCGCGAGATGGAGGAATGGATTGCCGAGGGCAGGGTGCAGGTCAACGGCGAGACCGCCACGATCGGCAGCAAGGTCGGGCCGCGCGACATCGTGAAGGTCAGCGGCCGCCGCATCTATCTGCGCTTCGACGAAAAGCGCACGCGCATCCTGATCTATCACAAATCGGAAGGCGAGATCGTCACCCGCGACGATCCTGCGGGGCGTGCTACCGTGTTCGACGCCTTGCCCAAGCTGCGCGGCGCCAAGTGGATTTCCATCGGCCGGCTGGACTACAACACCGACGGCCTGATGATTTTCACGACCTCGGGCGAGCTGGCCAACCATCTGATGCACCCGCGCTTCGAGGTCGAGCGCGAGTATGCGGTACGCGTGCTGGGCGAGCTGACCGAGGACATGATCGCGCAACTGCTGGCCGGGGTGGAACTCGAGGACGGTCCGGCGCAGCTGCAGAGCTGCTTCGCGGCCGGGGGCGAGGGCGCCAACAAATGGTATCGCGTGGTGATCAAGGAAGGTCGCAAGCGCGAGGTGCGGCGGCTGTTCGAGCACTTCGGCCTGACGGTGTCGCGGCTGACGCGCATCCGCTTCGGTCCGATCGCGTTGCCGCCGCAGTTGCGGCGCGGCCAGAAGATGGAACTCGACGACGACCTGGTCGCGCGGGTGATGGAATGGGCCGGGATGACGCCCAGCCCGCGGCGGCAGATGCGCGGGGTGCCGGACAAACACACCCGCAAGCCGCGCATTCGCTGAATTCTCCGAGGCAGGCGGGCAACCCCCGCCTGCCTCGTCTTATTTCTCCGTCATTTTCCTGATGACGCCTGCGGCCCATTCGCGGCCGCCCAGCCCGAAGGCCAGCGCAAAGGCCAGTCCCACGGCGCCAAAGCCGATCTGGAACGCCGCGGTGAGGAGGCTGGTGCCGATCTGGAGCTGTTCCAGCGCCACGAACACCACGAAGATGATGACCGCATATTCAGACAAGGTGCTGATGGTGAGCGCGCCTTGTACGCCGATGTTGTTGAGGTAGGCAAACACCATGCGGTTGATGAAACGTGCCACCAGGATGCCGAACACCAGCACCAGAATGGCGACGATGATATTGGGAATGTAGAGGACGATCTTGTTGAACAGATCGGCCACGATATGCAGGCCGAGGCTGTTGGCCACGGTCACGACGACGATGAAAATGACGACCCAGTAGGCCAGCTTGGCCAGCAGGCGCGACAGGCTGAGTTCGAGATTGCCCTGCTTGAGGAAGGCTTCTATCCCGGTTTTTTCGGCCAGGCTATCGAAACGCAATACATCGAGCAGCTTGGTGACGCCGGTTCGAACCAGATTCGCAAACAGCCAGCCGATGAACAGAAGCAGCAGGGCCGCCAACAACTGCGGGACAAACGCAGCCAGCTGCGTCCAGAAAGACGTCAGGGACGAAACGAATACATCGAGTTGTTGCTGCATGACTCACTCCTTCATTCATTACTGCGTAAATGGCGCATTATAACGAACGCTGCAAGACGGCCTTTCCGGCTCGTGACGCTGTCGCAGTGGCATACACTATTTGTTCTGCCTGCGATTTTATGCATACACTGTAAAAAACCAATGTAAAAAACCAAGCGGAGGCGTCCGGCCCATGCTTTCTTCCCAATCCGACCGTGCTGGATTCCTGCCGCTTGCGCAGTTGCCTTCTTTGCTGGCCCGGCTCAGGGAGCGGGGTTATCAATGCCTGGGACCTACAGTGGAGCGGGGTGCCATCGTCATGCGTGAACTCGAGCCGCCGGACGACTTGCCGCGCGGGATACAGGCCGAGCAAACGCCCGGCCGCTATCGGCTCACATCCGATCCCCTCAACCGCTATTTCGCCTGGGCCAACGGACCGCAGGCGATCAAGCCGCACACCTTCGCGCCGAAGGAATCGCTGTGGCGCGCCGAACGCGACGAGGCGGGCAAGCTGCAGTTTGCGGCCGTCCATCCGCCGGCTCTCCGGCAAGCCATCATCGGCGTACGCGCTTGCGACTTGGCGGCGCTGGCCTTGCAGGATGCGCATTTCCTGCGCGAAGGCCGGCGCGACGCGCATTATGCTCAGCGACGCGACCACTTGTTCCTGGTCGCCGTGCAATGTGCCGAACCGGCGTCGACGTGTTTTTGCGCGTCGACCGGCGATGGCCCGACCCCGACCGCCGGTTACGATCTTGCGTTGGCAGAGCTGGCGGATGGTTTTGTCGCCGTGGCGGGCAGCGGACAGGGACAAGCGGTGCTGGATGATCTGAACCTGGCATTGGCCACCCCGCAACAGATCGAGGCGGCCCGCCAGCAGGGCGCATCCGCCGCCGCCGTCCAGCCCCGCGGCCTGCCGAGCCGTCATCTGCGCGACAGCCTGATGAGCCGGCTGGAACATCCGCGCTGGGACGAGGTGGCGGCGCGTTGCCTTGCCTGCGGCAATTGCACGGCGGTGTGTCCCACCTGTTTCTGTCATGCCGAGGCCGACACCCCGGCGCTCGACGGCGCGGCCAGCGAGCATGCGCGAATGTGGGATTCCTGCTTCGTCGAGGCGCACGGCCATTTACACGGTTTCAACGTACGGGCCGACATCCGTGGCCGCTATCGCCAGTGGCTGATCCACAAGCTGGCCACCTGGCATGACCAGTTCGGCCGCAGCGGCTGTGTCGGCTGCGGCCGCTGCATCGCCTGGTGTCCGGTCGGCATCGACCTGACCGAGGAAGTCGCCGCCCTCACCGAGGGGCAGCCATGAACATGTCGAACCGCCTCGATGCCGGCCCCCCGCATGCCGCCACCGTACTGGCGCGCATCCAGGAGTCGCCGACCATCTTTACGCTGCAGTTGCGGCTTGACGATGCGGCCGCGCAGGCGGCCTACCGTTTTGCGCCTGGCCAGTTCAACATGCTGTATCTCTATGGCGTCGGCGAAGTCCCGATTTCCATCATGTCGGATCCGGAAGAGCGCGATCTCGTCGGCCATACCATCCGTGCACTGGGACGCGTCACCCGGGGGTTGGCCGCACTCAAACCAGGCGATCGGGTGGGACTGCGCGGACCGTTCGGACGCGGCTGGCCCTTACAGGAAGTCGGCGGATGCGATGTCGTGCTCGTGACAGGCGGCCTCGGCTGTGCACCGGTCGTGTCGGTGATTCATTACGTGCTGCGGCGGCGCGAACGCTTCGGCAAGCTCGTCATCATCCAGGGTGTGAAGCATGCCGAAGACCTGATCTGGCGCGAGCAATACGACCGCTGGGCGAAACTGCCGGATACCCAGGTGTTGGTGGCGGCAAGCGAGGGGGCCGCGTTGTGGCCCTGGCATGTCGGGCGGGTGACGGAATTGTTCAATCTGGCCAACTTCGATCCGGGCTGTGCCGTGGCCATGATGTGCGGGCCGGAAGGCATGATGCGCAGCGCGGCGGATGCCTTGCTGGCACGCGGCCTGCCCGAGTCGCGCCTGTATCTCAGCATGGAACGCAACATGCAGTGTGCGGTCGGTCGCTGCGGCCACTGCCAGTTCGGGGGGGCGTTCGTGTGCCGCGACGGCCCGGTGTTCAATTGGGGCGAGGTCAAGGCCCTGCTCGCGCACAAGGGGTTCTGATGAACCTGCAGACCGCTCACTCGAGCAAACCGCGCGTGGCCGTGCACAAGTTCAGTTCCTGCGACGGCTGCCAGTTGTCTTTCCTCAATCTCGGCGAGGCGCTGCTGACGCTCGCCGAGCGGATCGATCTGGTGCACTTTGCCGAAGCGGGGCCGCTCGATCCGGATACCGGTGTGGATGTGGCGTTCGTCGAGGGCAGCGTGTCGACGCCGGAAGATCTCGAACGCATCCAGCGCATCCGTGCCCATAGCGGTCTGCTGATCGCCATTGGTGCCTGTGCCACCTCGGGCGGCATCCAGGGTTTGCGCAACCAGGCCAAGGATGCGGAATGGGTGGCGCAGATCTACAGCCATCCCGAGGCGATCGCCAGCCTGGAGCGCTCGACGCCGATTTCCAGCCATGTGAAAGTGGATTTCGAGCTATGGGGCTGCCCGGTCAGCGGACCGCAGATGCTGGCGGTGATCAATGCCCTCCTGCTCGGCGTGACGCCGCGCGACAACGTCGACAAGGTGTGTACCGAATGCAAGCGCCAGGGCTACCCTTGCGTGATGGTGACCCACGGCATCGCCTGCATGGGACCGGTGACGCGGGCGGGCTGCGGCGCGCTATGCCCCAGCCTCGGCCGCGACTGTTATGGTTGCTATGGGCCGGCGGAAAATGCCAACACCGATGCGCTGGCAATCCAGTTCTCCCATCTGGGTCTGATGCCCGAGGCCATCGTGCGGCGTTTCCAGTCGATCAACAGCCAGGCGCCGGTGTTTCTCGCGGCTGCCGACAAACTGAGGACGGACGCGCATGACTGAACGGCGCAGCGTGGCGATCCACGTTCCGGTGCTTGCCCGGGTGGAAGGCGAGGGTGCGCTCGATTTGCGCATCGAACAGGGCGACATCGCCGAACTGCGTCTGCGCATCTTCGAGCCGCCGCGATTCTTCGAGAAATTCCTGGAGGGCCGTCACTACACCGAAATTCCCGACATGGTGGCGCGCATCTGCGGCATCTGCCCGGTAGCGTACCAAGTGACCGCGGCGCAGGCGCTGGAAGACCTCTTCGGGATCGAACTCGATCCCTGGGCACGCGCCATGCGCCGGGTGTTCTACTGTGGCGAATGGATCCAGAGCCACAGCCTGCACATCCACCTGTTGGCGGCGCCGGATTTCTTCGGTTGCGGCAGCGCCATCGAACTGGCGCGCATCGCGCCGGACGAGGTGCGTCGCGGGCTACGGATCCAGGGTCTGGGCAACGAGCTGATGGACCTGTTCGGCGCCCGCTCGGTGCATCCGGTCGGGGTGCGCATCGGCGGCTTCCATGGCGCGCCCTCGCTGGCGCGCATCCGTGACATGCGGGACAAGCTGCGTACCGCGTTGCCTGAGGCCGAAGCGCTGATTCGCTGGGCCGCCGCCATCCCGGTGCCGCAGGACGACCAGGCTTTCGTGTCGGTGGCGACGCAGAATTCGAGCGATTACGCCATCGAGCGCGGCGAGATCGGGACCAGCGATGGCTTGCGTATCGGGGCGGAGGCCTTCGACGCGCATTTCGCCGAGCGTCACGAACCGCATTCCACCGCATTGTTCAGCACCTATCACGGGCAGCCGTATCTGGTCGGGCCGCTGGCGCGCCTCAACCTCAACCACGCGCACCTTCCGGACGCGATCCGGGTACTGCTTGCCGATATCGGCTTCGTGCTGCCTAGCCGCAACCTGTTTCACAGCCTGCTGGCACGTGCGGTGGAAATCTGGCTCGCACTCTATGAAGCGCTACGTCTGCTCGACGGCTATCGCATGCCGGACTCGTCCTGGGTGCCGGCCACGCCGCGTGCCGGTGTGGCGATCGGCTGTACCGAAGCGCCGCGCGGCCTGTTGTGGCATCGCTATGAAATGGACGACGCGGGTTGCGTGGTCAACGCGCGCATCGTGCCGCCGACCAGCCAGAACCAGGGGCGCATCGAGGAGGACCTGCGGCTGTCGCTGCTGAATTTCGGGCTCGACCATCCGGACGACGCGCTGCGGCTGCATTGCGAAAAAGTCATCCGCAACTACGATCCCTGCATTTCCTGCGCCACCCATTTTTTGCGGATGAACGTCGCGCGCACATGAGCAAGGTCCGCGTCCTCGGCATCGGTTCGCCGTCGGGCGACGACCAGGCCGGCTGGCTGACCGTCGATGCCTTGGCGGATTGCGGTGTCCAGGGCGAGCATGAACTTGCCCTCGACAAGCTGGACAGGCCCGGCGCCAGCCTGATCGGCCTGCTGGAACAGGCGGACTGGGTCATCCTGGTCGACGCCATGCAAAGCGGCGATCGGCCTGGCCGCATCAAACGTTTCGACCAGGATGCGTGGCCGGGCTACACGCAGGGTCTATCCAGCCACGGGCTCGGCGTGCTCGACGCGCTGTCGCTGGCGCGCGCGTTCGGTATCCTGCCGCCCCGGCTCGATCTGTATGCCATCGAAATCGCGCTTGCCTGCCCCGGCGACGAGGCCGGCGAGGACATCCAGGCAGCCGCACGACAACTTGCACGACACATCGCTGCCGACTTGGCCGCCGCGTCCCGCTAGCCGGTTCGCGCTTAGTACCGGGCCGGATATTAGGTTAGGCTACGTCCGCAACAGCCAGGGCACCTGGCGTGGTTTGATCTACAGGGACTTATTTGCGTGGTTTTCCGTATTCTTCTGCAGGCCTGTCTGTTCTGGTTGTTGTCGAGCTCGCCGGCAATGGCCGTGCAAGGCGGGATTCCTGTCCGGGTCGGCGTGGCCGACAATCCTCCCATCGTCACGGCAACACCCGGTGTGCCGCCCCAGGGCATCGCGATCGACGTCATCCGCGCGGTAGCGAATCGGGAAGGCTGGCGGATCACCTACGTTCCCGATTCCTGGGACAATCTGCTCGCCCGCCTGGACAAGGGCGAGATCGACCTTCTCGTGGGAATTGCCTATAGCGACGAACGTGCGAAGCGCTTCCAGTTCAGCCAGCAGAGCCTGATCGGAAACTGGGGCATGGTGTTCCGCCATGCCCAGTCCCACATCGAGTCGCTGCCCGATCTCAAGGGCAAGCGGGTGGCGCTCATGCGGGGCAGTACGCACAGCCAGGCCCTGATCGATTTGTCGAAGCAGTTCGACGCGGGGTTTACGCCTGTCTACGTGGATACCTATGCCGATGTGTTGCGGGCGATCATCGAACGCCGGGCTGATGCAGGCGCGGTGAACCGGGTTTTCGCGGCGCTGCATGTCCACCCCAACGACATGGTCGCGACCGGCATCGTATTCAATCCCATTTTTGTCCATTACGCCGCCCCGAAGCATGCGGACCCCGCCCTCCTGCATGCATTGGATCGGGACCTGGCCGCGCTCAAGGCTGACCCCGGGTCGGCCTATTACGAGTCGCTGCGGCGTTGGCTCGAAGCCGCGCCTGAAACGCGCTATCCCAGCTGGCTGTCGTGGGCCGTGGCTGCGGTCGCAGGCTTGTTCGTCCTGGCGTTGGCGATCGTCGGCTTGCTGCGCTATCAGGTCAAGCGGCAGACGGGCGAGCTGCAGCGCCGTGCCGATCTGCTGCAGACTGAAATCCAGCAGCGTGAGGCGGCCCAGCAACACCTGAACCAGCTGGCTTATTTCGACGGGTTGACGCAGCTGCCGAACCGCGAAGGTTTCCGTACCGCACTCGAGAGAATGCTGTCCGCCCTGCAAGGCAGCGAAGCGCGACTGGCCCTGCTGTTCATCGACCTCGACCGGTTGAAGAACATCAATGACGGGCTCGGTCATGGGGCAGGCGACCTCTTGCTGCAGCAGGTCGCCCAGCGCCTGCAATCGGTGTTGCGCGCGCACGATCATCTGAGCCGTTTCGGCGGCGATGAATTCGTGGCGATCGTATCCGATATCGACGTGCAGGCGGATGCCGAACTGGTCGCCACGCGCCTGCTGAACAGTCTTGCCATGCCGATCGATATCGGCGCCACGCAGATATACAGCAGCGCCAGCATTGGCATTGCACTGTATCCCGACGACGCATCGTCGGTGGAAACGCTGCTCAAGCATGCCGACACGGCCATGTATCAGGCGAAGGAACAAGGCGGCAATCGCTTCCTGTTCTATCACGCGCAGCAGACCGCGCGCGTGGTGGAGCGGCTGACGCTCGACACCCGCCTGCGCCAGGCGCTGGAACGCGACGAATTCCTGTTGCATTACCAGCCGATCGTGGAACTGGAAAGCGGGCGCATCGTCGGGCTCGAGGCGCTGCTGCGCTGGAACGATCCGGACCAGGGACTGGTGCTGCCCGGCGCATTCATTTCAGCCGCCGAAGACACCGGCCTGATCGTCCAGCTCGGCGAATGGGTGCTGGAGGCCGGCTGCGCTCAATTACACGCCTGGCAGAAGCAGGGCAGGGCTGCCGAATTGACGCTGGCCGTGAACGTCTCGACCCGGCAGTTCGAAGGTGGGCGCCTGGTGAAATCGGTTGCCCAGGCACTTGCGCGTACCGGCTTGGCTGCGGAGTGCCTCGAACTCGAGATTACCGAGAACGTGATGCTGATCATGAACGACGAGGTTCGCAGCAGTCTCGACAAACTGCGCAGCATGGGGGTGCGACTGTCGCTCGACGACTTCGGTACCGGCTATTCCAGTCTGAGTTACCTCAAGCAGCTGCCGTTTCACGCGCTCAAGATCGACCAGTCGTTCGTCCGTCGGATCCCGGACCAGGCTGGCGATACCCAGATCGTCACGACAATTCTGGCCTTGGCGAAAGGACTCGGGCTGGAGGTGATCGCCGAAGGCATCGAAACCTCGCAGCAGTACGACTTCCTGCGCGAGAACGGTTGCGAATTCGGTCAGGGCTATCTGATGAGCCGGCCGCAGGCGGCGGACCAGCTGGTCGCGCTGCTGGAGCGGCAGCGCGCGTCAGGATCGGTCTGATTACAGGCCGGCGAGATCCTCGCGCCGCAGCATGAACACGTACTGGTCGCCGCTCTCGGTGTCGAGCCAGGTGAAGGGCAGGGCGGGATAGGCGGCTTCGAGCGCATCGCGGTTGTGGCCGATTTCGACCACCAGCAGGCCGCCGGGATTGAGGTGGGCCTGGGCGCCGGCCAGAATCTTCCGAGTGGCATCCAGGCCGTCCTCGCCTGAGCCCAGCGCCAGCGCGGGTTCCGCCTGGTATTCCGGCGGCAGCGCGGCAACCGATTCGGCGTTCACATAGGGCGGGTTGCTGACGATGACGTCATAGGTCCGGCCGTCCAGCGCCGCAAACAGATCCGACTCGACCAGCTCGATACGGTCCGCGAGACCGTAATCGCCGACGTTCTTTGCGGCAACGTCGAGCGCATCCTTCGACAGATCGGCCGCGTCGACCTCGGCATTCGGAAAGGCCAGCGCCGCGAGAACGGCGAGACAGCCGGAGCCGGTGCAGAGGTCAAGTGCGCGCGTCACCTCGTCCGGATTTTCCACCCACGGCGCCAGCTGTTCGTGCAGCAACTCGGCGATGAAGGAACGCGGCACGATCACGCGCTCGTCGACATAGAAACGGTGCGCGCCCAGCCAGGCCTCGTGCGTGAGGTAGGCGGCAGGCAGGCGTTCGTGCACCCGGCGCTCGATCACCGCCTGCACCTGCTCGGACTCGCCGTGCGTCAGACTGGCATCGAGGAAGGGTTCGAGACGGTCGAGCGGCAGGTGCAGGGTATGCAGGATCAGATAGGCCGCCTCGTCGAAGGCATTGTCGGTGCCATGGCCGAAAAACAATTCGGCCTCGTTGAAGCGCGACACGGCGAAGCGCAGCCAGTCGCGCACGGTGATCAGGGATTCGGTGTCTTCGAAGTGTTTCATCGCGCGGGTTCTGGTCAGGGTTAAGCCAGCAGTTTTTCCAGCGTCTTCTGGTAGATCGCCGCCAGCTGCTCGATGTTCTCCACTGCGACATGTTCGTTCAGCTTGTGGATGCTCATGTTGAGCGGGCCGAACTCGACGACTTCGTGGCAGATGTCGGCGATGAAGCGTCCGTCCGAGGTGCCGCCGGTGGTCGACAGTTCGGGGGTGAGACCGGTGACCTCGTGGATGGCTTCGCTCAGCCGATCGCACAGGGGGCCGCGCGGGGTGAGGAAAGGCTTGCCGGACAGGCTCCAGTCGATTTCGTAATCGAGGCCGTGACTATCGAGGATTTCATTCACCGCGTCCATCAAGCCTTCGGCGGTGCTGGCGGTGGAGAAGCGGAAGTTGAACTGGATCTCGACCACGCCAGGGATGACGTTGGTGGCGCCGGTGCCGGCGTGGATATTGGATATCTGCCAGGTGGTGGGGGGAAAGTAGGCATTGCCCTCGTCCCACATGGTGTCGGCGAGCTCGGCGATCGCCGGTGCGGCGAGATGGATGGGATTCTTGGCCAGGTGCGGGTAGGCGATGTGACCTTGGACGCCCTTGACGCGCAGCGTGCCGGACAACGAGCCGCGCCGCCCGTTCTTGATGGTGTCGCCGAACTCGGCGGCACTGGTGGGTTCGCCGACGATGCAGTAGTCGAGCGTCTCGCCGCGTGCCTTCAACGCTTCGACGACCTTCACCGTGCCGTCGGTGGCAGGCCCTTCCTCGTCGGAGGTGAGCAGGAAGGCGATCGAGCCGCTGTGCCCGGGATGCGCGGCGATGAAACGTTCGGTGGCGGTGACGAATGCGGCGTCGGAGGTCTTCATGTCGGCGGCGCCGCGCGCGTACAGTTTGCCGTCGCGCACCGTCGGCTCGAAGGGATCGGATAGCCATTGCTCGAGCGGGCCGGTGGGCACCACGTCGGTATGGCCGGCAAAACAGACCACCGGTGCGGCCGTGCCCTTGCGTGCCCATAGATTGTCGACGCCGTTGTGGCAATGGCGCTCGATGTGGAAGCCGAGTTTCTGCAGGCGCGCGGCGATGAGGTCGTGGCAGCCGGCATCGTCCGGCGTCAGCGATTTGCGTTTGAGCAGTTCGATCGCAAGCGCCAAGGTTTCGTTGGCAAGGATTCCATTCTCGGGCGTTTCATTGGCCATGCAGTTTCATTCTCCGAACAAGGCTTGATATTGTTCTTCGGCAAAGCCGAGATGGTATTTTCCGTTTCGCTCCAGCACCGGCCGCTTGATCACGCTGGGGTGGGCCTGCATCAGCGCGATCGCACTGGCGTCGTCGATGACTGCCACCTTCTCCGCATCGGTGAGTTGGCGCCAGGTCGTGCCGCGCGTATTCACCAGTGTCTGCCAGCCGACCTGCGCGACGACCTTGCGCAGCCAGGCCGCGTCCACGCCCTGTTTCTTGAAATCGTGGAAGACGACGTTGCACGCATGGTCATCGAGCCAGGCGCGTGCTTTTTTCACCGTCGTGCAGTTGGGAATACCGTAGAGCTTCATGCCGTTGTTTTTGTCCGGTGCCGGAATGCGCCGCATCGGACGTAAAATCAGGAAAAACCGAATTCGTAATTCTACCCGACCTGATGCATCCCGCCGTTCATTCCCATTCGCCCCCGCCGCCGCCTGGCGACCCCAGCCTGCGCTCGATCAGCCGCCTGTTTCCCTATTTATGGGAATTTCGCGGCCGTGTATTGCTGGCGCTGGCGCTGCTGGTCGGCGCCAAGCTGGCCTCGGTGGCGGTGCCGCTGGTGCTGAAGGACATCATCGACTCCCTGAACAAGCCGCGTCCCGAACTGGTGCTGCCGCTGACCTTCATCGTCAGTTACGGTCTGTTGCGCTTCGCCAGTACCACCTTTGCCGACCTGCGCGACGTGGTGTTCGCCAAGGTCACGCAGCGCGCCATGCGACGCATCAGCATGGCGGTGTTCCAGCACCTGCACGCGCTGTCGCTGCGCTTTCATCTGGAAAGACAGACTGGTGGTATCACCCGCGACATCGAGCGCGGCTCCAAGGCGCTGTCCAGCCTAGTCGGCTATCTACTGTTCCGCATCACGCCCACGGTGCTGGAAATCCTGTTGGTCGCGGGCATTCTGTTCGTCAAGCTCGACTGGGTGTTCGGGGTGCTGACGCTCATCACGCTGGCGGCTTACATCGGCTTTACCGTGACCATCACCGAATGGCGCACGCAGTTCGTACGCCGCGCCAACACTCTCGATTCCGAGGCCTACGGCCGCGCCATCGACAGCCTGCTGAACTACGAGACGGTCAAATACTTCGGCAACGAAAAATACGAGGCTGCGCGCTATGACAAAAGCCTGATCGAATGGGAAGACATGGCGCTGAAGTCGCAGCGCTCGCTGGGCATGCTCAATGCCGCCCAGGCCGGGACCATCGCGATCGGAGTGACGCTGATGGTATTGCGTGCCGCCAACGGCGTCGTGCACGGCACGCTGACACTGGGGGATCTGGTGATGGTCAATGCTTTCCTGCTGCAGATGTTCCAGCCGCTGAGCTTTCTCGGCGTGATGTATCGCCAGATCAAGGAGTCGATCACCGACGTCGAGCGCATGTTCGCCTTGCTGCAGCGGCCGCGCGAGGTGGAGGATGCCCCCGATGCGCGCGACCTCGACGTGGTGGCGGGCGAGGTGAGGTTCGAGCATGTGAACTTCGCCTACAACGCCGACCGCCCGATTCTGCATGATGTCAGCTTCACCATCCCCGCCGGCAGGACCGTGGCGGCAGTGGGATCCAGCGGCGCCGGCAAGTCGACGCTCGCACGATTGCTGTTCCGTTTCTACGATGTCGGCGCGGGCAGCATCCGCATCGACGGCCAGGACATCCGCCATGTCACGCAGGACAGCCTGCGCGCCGCCATCGGTGTGGTGCCGCAGGACACCGTGCTGTTCAACGACAGCATCTACTACAACATCGCCTACGGCCGACCCGACGCCAGCCGCGACGAGGTACTCGAAGCCGCGCGTGCCGCGCATATCCTGCATTTCATCGAAGCCCTGCCGCAGGGATGGGACACGGTGGTGGGCGAGCGCGGACTGAAGCTCTCGGGCGGCGAGAAACAGCGCGTGGCGATCGCGCGCACGCTGCTGAAGAATCCGGCCATCCTGATTCTGGACGAGGCTACCTCGGCGCTCGACACCAAGACTGAAAAAGCCATCCAGGCCGAGCTGCTGGAAATCGCGCGCAGCCACACCAGCCTCATCATCGCGCACCGCCTCTCCACCGTAGTCGAAGCCGACGAGATCCTGGTGATGGAAGGCGGGCGCATCGTCGAGCGCGGGCGGCATACCGATCTGCTGGCGAGAAATGGCGTATATGCCCACATGTGGGCATTGCAGCAGCAGGCCGAAGAGGAGGTCGCCTGATGAGCAACCCTTCGACTCGACCCCAGACAGGCCCTTCGACCGGGCTCAGGACAGGCCTGCTTCAACCGGGTGTGCGCCGACGCGAAGTCTGGGCATGGGCGATGTACGACTTCGCCAATTCGGGCTACACGACGGTCGTCATCACGGCCGTGTTCAGCGCCTATTTCGTCGCGGCGGTGGCCGGCAACGCGCCGTGGGCGACTTTCGTCTGGACGCTCGCCCTGTCGGTTTCCTATGCGTTGGTGATGCTGACGGCACCGCTGATCGGCGCGTATGCCGATGCCCACGCCAACAAGAAAATGCTGCTGTGGCTGACCACGCTGGGCTGCGTCGGCTTCACCGCGCTGCTGTATTTTGCCGTGCCGGGCGCGCTGGCGCTGGCCATCGTGGGGCTGGTGCTCTCCAATTATTTCTTCGGCACCGGCGAAAACCTGATCGCCGCATTCCTGAACGAGCTCGCGCGTCCGCGTGCACTGGGCCGGGTATCCGGCTGGGGTTGGTCGCTCGGCTATGTGGGCGGGCTGGTGTCGTTGGGCGCAAGCCTCGCCTACATCAGCTGGGCGCAGGCGCATGGCCAGGAAGCCGCGGCCTTCGTTCCGGTCTCCATGCTGATCACCGCCGCGCTGTTCCTGCTGGCAAGTTTGCCGACACTGTTGATGTTGCGCGAGCGTGCCGTGCCACAACGCGACCGAACGGCCCGTAACGCCTGGGCCCAGGTGCGGCACACGCTCGGCCATCTCGAATACCTGCCCGACCTCAAGCGTTTTCTTGTCTGCACCGTGTTGTACCAGGCAGGCATCCAGGCTGTCATCACGCTGGCGGCGATCTACGCCAACCAGGCATTTCACTTCAGCACCCAGCAAACCATCCTGCTGGTGCTGGTGGTCAATATCACGGCGGCTGTCGGCGCCTTCGTCTTCGGCCACGTGCAGGATCGGGTCGGCCATGTGCGCCTGATTGCGTTTACGCTGGTCGGCTGGATCGTGATGGTGCTGCTGGCCTGGGCCGCGCCCGACGAACGCATGTTCTGGGTGGCGGCCAATCTGGCCGGGCTGTGCATGGGGGCCTCGCAATCGGCCGGGCGTGCCATGGTGGGATTGCTGGCACCGCCGGCACAGGAGGCCGAATTCTTCGGCTTGTGGGGCCTGGCGGTCAAGCTGGCGTCGATCGTCGGCCCGCTGACCTATGGTATTGCGAGCTGGATCACGCAGGGCGACCACCGCCAGTCGCTGCTCATCACCGGTTGTTATTTCGTCGCCGGACTGTGGATGCTGGTTGGCGTGAAAGCGGCGCGCGGCCATCGTGCCGCGCGGCGGTTCGCCCGCATCGGCGCGTAACGATGGCGGCCTTTACGATTGGAGAAACCGACTGGGCCCGCGATGCGGTACGCCTTGGCGCCGTACGGCGTGCCGTGTTCATCGACGAGCAAGGGGTCCCGGAAGCGCTGGAGTGGGATGAGTACGATGCCGTCTCGACGCATTGGCTCGCCTTGGCCGAGGATGGTTCGCCCATCGGTTGCGCCCGCCTGCTGCCCGACGGACACCTCGGCCGCATGGCCGTGCTGCCGGCCTGGCGCGGGCGCGGGGTGGGCCGGGCCTTGCTGGATCGGATTCTGTGCGCCGCACAGGCGCGTGGCCAGGCCGTGCTCAGACTCAGTGCGCAAACCCATGCTGCAGGGTTCTACGCCCGCGCAGGGTTTGTCGCCGAAGGTGCCGAATACGAGGAAGCCGGCATTCCGCATGTAGCCATGCAGAGGGTATTGGCCTGAGCACGCTGGCATCAGTCCGGGCTGGGTTTTTGAATCGGAATTTAAGAATTTGCTGATACAGTTCGATATGGAACGGGAAGACCGCGCGCGCCATGGCCGCGCCGTCGCCCACGGCGATACGGGAGATCGTCGCGTGGTCATTACAAGGATGGAGAGGCATGACAAAACTGAGGGCAGGCATCGTTGGGGCAGGGATTGCGGGTGCAAGTTGTGCGGGCACGCTCGCTGCGGCGGGCTGGGAGGTTGATGTGTTCGACAAGGCGCGTGGCGCGGGCGGACGCCTGTCGACCCGGCGTACGGAACAGGGCTGGGCCACGCTGGGTACCCCGTTCATCTCCGCCAAGCGCGAGCCATTCCGCAGCCAGTTGCGCGACTGGGTGCGACAGGGCTGGGCCGCACCGGTTCGCGGCAACGTCTGGCAGGGGCGCGCCACCATCTCGTGGGGCGAAGCGCAGTTGCAAAACCATTTCCGTCCCACCATCGAACCGTCGCAGCTGGTTCGCAAACTGCTCGGCGATGCCCGCTTGCACACCCAGTCACGCGTGGCGACCCTGCAGCCGCGAACGATCATCCTCGAGAATGGCGAGGTGCGCGGCGACTACGACTGCGTGATCTGCAGCGTGCCCACGCCGCAGGCCATTCCCATGCTCGATGCGCTGCCGCTGTTGCGTGAGCGTCTGGGCGAGGTGCGCTATCGTCCGATCTGGTCGTTCCTGATGCGCTGGGAGGGCGGTCCCGCGGCGGACGTCATCAAGTTCGACGACCATCTGTTGAATCTGGCGGTACGCCAGACGGCCGACGGCCCCGGCCTGTGGGCGGTGCACAGCAGCCACGAATTCGCCGAAACCTACCTGGAAGCTTCGGAGATGGAGGCCAGCAACCGCGCGGCTTCAGCACTGATGGGCCTGTTGGGTCTGCCGTGGCCGGTCGAGATCGAAGCCTCGCACCTGTGGCGCCATGCGCGTCCGCAAACCTCGGTCGGCGGCTTCTGGGTCAGCGACCGCGAGAGCCGCGTCGCCCTGATTGGCGATGGCATTGCCGGCGTCGGGGTCGAGCGTGCGTGGGAGAGCGGCGTGCGGCTGGCCCAGGCGCTGGTTCAGGCCCGGGAAGAGCTCCTGATCTAGCGGTCCCTTCCAGGGGCGGCCTGCCGGGTCAGCGCCCGCAGCGTGTCCATTTCCTCCAGCAGGTCGGCCACCAGGGCGGCAAGTTCCGGCACGGCGTCGAAGTCACGCTCCAGTTGCCGCATGCGCCGCGCGCGCAGCAGGCTCGCGCCGGAAAACCGCCAGGTACCTGCCACGCTTTCGGCATGCGGGAAGAGGCCTTCCTCGATATGGCGGATGAGCCAGACGGGCTCCACGCTGCAGGCAGCGGCCACCTGTTCCAGCGTCAGCCAGGAATCCTCCATCAGGCAGCCGATCAGAATATCGTCGTCTTGCATGGCTCAATCCTTTTCCTGCGCGCGTGGATCGAACGCGAGTTCGCGCGCCATCGTTTCATACAATTCCCGCGCCCTCGGCGTCGTGGCCGGCGGCAGCACCACCTGGAGATCGAGCAACAGGTCGCCGGGCGGCTGTCCGGGAATGCCATGGCCGCGCACGCGCAACTGCCGCCCGCTCTGGGCACCCTCGGGGATACGTACCTTGACGCTGCCCTGAGGCAGGTCCACAGCGACGATGGCGCCGAGGGCGGCTTCCCACGGCGCCACCGGCAGGGTCCGGTGCAGATCGCGGCCTTCCGTCCGGAAGCGCGGGTGCGGCTTGAACTGCACTTCCAGCAGCAGGTCGCCGGCCGGGGCCCCGCCCATTCCGGGGGCGCCCTGACCCGCGAGACGGATGACCTGGCCGGCGTGCACGCCTTTGGGAATCTTCACGTTGAGCGTACGGGTTTCCAGTTGCACCCGGCCCTGGGGGTCCACTTTCGGTGCCCGCAGCGAAATCTGTCGGGTGGCGCCGGTGAAGCTGTCTTCCAAATCGAGCAGCACCTTGGCATGGTGATCCTCGCCCTGTGCCCGGAAGCCGGTGCGGGCATGGCGGGTCCCCGCGTGCGCGCCGCCCATGTGGCCGAACAGTTCGGCAAAGAAGTCGCTGAAATCGGCGGTTTCGCCGGGCGAGTAGCCCTGGCCGGTAAATTCGAAACCGGCATCCCAATCCGGCGGCGGGCGGAACGTCTCGCCCGGCCGGTGGCCGCGCCCCAGCTGATCGTAAGCGGCGCGCTTTTCCGGGTCCGAGAGCACGGCATGGGCTTCGTTCACCTCCTGCATGCGCAGTTCGGCATCCGCCTCCTTGGAGACGTCGGGATGGTATTTGCGCGCGAGCTTGCGGAAGGCTTTCTTGATCTCGTCCACCGTGGCATCGCGCTTCACGCCCAGCGTCTGGTAGTAGTCCTTGAATTCCATCCGGCTTCCCCGTGATTCCGACAGCTCATTTGTTTATAGGTGATGGCATACGGGAACCGGAGGATCGCATGCGCGATCGCTGAACGGCATCGCCGTCAGGATTCGGCGATGACGTATCGGTTGCGGCCGTTGCTTTTTCCTTCGTAGAGCGCCTGATCGGCCCGCTCGATGACGTTCGCCAGGTCTTCTCGCTCGCCGGCCTGCGCGAGCCCGAGGGTCACGGTCAGCCGCAGGACTTCATTGTTGTCGATCGGCACCGGGGTGGTGCCCACGATTGCAAGGACACGGCGCGCCGACTGCCTGGCCTCGGTGGCCGATTTGCATTTCAGAAGCCAGAGAAACTCTTCACCGCCGTAGCGATAAAGCGGCTCGTCGTCGCGCAGGCTGCGTTTCAGCGTGTCGGCCAGATGGCGCAAGACCCGGTCGCCCACGGGATGGCCATAGGTGTCGTTGATCGGCTTGAAATGATCCACGTCGATGATGACCACGTACAGCAGGGTGCGATTGCGCCGGGCTTCCTTCTGGTACAGGGCGAAATCGTGCTCGATGCCGTAACGTAGCGGCAGTTGGGTGAGCGGGTCGCGGCGCACCGCCGTCGAAAGGATCAGCGTCTTGAAGCGGGCCAGCAGACCGAGCAGTTCGGATTGCGATTGCTCGAAGGCTTCCAGATCGGCCTCGCGCCCCGGCCGGCCGGTCAGGATCTCGCGGCAGATCGAGCGGATGGCGTCGTGCATGGTCTGGTGCACTACTTCCACGCGGCCGGCGGATTGGGCATCCAGTATCTCGAAATGGCTCCGGTTCGCCATGAACCAGCCACCGAAATGGCACAGGGTGTGGGCCTGGAGGTCGAGCACATCCTCGCCGGGCGTCGAGCGCAGGACGGCGCAACGCAAAATGCGGCGTGTCCAGCTCATGTGCGCCTCGACGGCAGCGTCGAGTTCCACTATGAAGCGGTCGGTATCTGCAGGCAGCTCAGGCATGGCGACGTTCCCTCCCTGGCGTTGCACGGGCAGTTGTTCTCAATCCAGAAGCTCCGTTATTGCGTACGGACTGCGCATCCGCCTTAAATTTCGCGCACGACGCGGAAACCCAGATTGAGGTCCAATTCATTCTCCAGCCGGCGGCGGCGTGCGGCAGCCCGGCAGTCCTCGGGGCCATCGAACCAGGAGCCGCCCTTGGTGACCAGGGCTTGTGGCTTGCCGGACAGGGGACGCTCGGGGAGGCTGGCATGATCGCGGGTCCAGGGACTGGCGGTGAATTCCCATACATTGCCCGCCATGTCGTGCAGGCCCCAGCGGTTGGGGCGCAGCTTGCCGGCCTCCATCGCGCCGCAACGGACAAAGCAGCGCGACAGCAGGCGCGGCCGCTTGGGGCGTGCGGCGTCATAACCCTGGCTCGCGTTATAGAGCGCATCCGCCGGCGTGATGCGGTCACCCTGCGGATAGGCGCTCGACGCGCCGGCGCGATAGGCGTACTCCCATTCCTGTTCGGTCGGCAGACGGTAGTGCTGGCCGGTCTGTCGGCTCAACCAGGCGCAGTAATCGCGTGCCTCGGTCTGTCGCACGTTGATGACCGGCTTGCGGCCGGACAGCCAGACCAGTTCCGCACGCCGCCGCCAGCCGGTGGCGCGGCCATAGGCCTCGAATTCTTCCGTCGTGACGGGCAGCACGCCAATGGCGAAGCCGCGCTCGATCAGGGCGGCACGGCGCGGGCGATCCTGCGCCGGTGCCGCTTCCCGTGGCGCGGCGCCGTATTCGAATGCGCCTGCCGGAATGACCGTCAGCATGGGCCCCAGGGTGCCGTCGGCCAGGGGATCCCGGAAGTGGGTGTCGGACAGGCCGAGCGCGTGCGCGGCATTCACTTGCAGCGCGATCAGCTCGCCTTCGTGCAGGGCAAACGTATCGGGTAGGGAGGGGGCTGTACGTTCGGGATTCATTGTGGCTGGAAGATGCAGGAAACCTGATTATTATGCCACTTCCACATTGACGGGACGGCAGGGGCCGTACGCGATCCGGCGGTTCGGGCGCCCTATGGGCATGAATGAGGGCAAAATCGTGGAAAGACACTAAAATGTCATTCATTCGGACAACAATGGGCACACTGGGGACACCAAACAATCCAGTGCCTCACCCTACAACATGCTTTACATCGACCTCTTCAAATCTCTCGAACGTGCCCGCTGGAACATGGAAACCGACATTCCGTGGGACAGTTTCGATGCCGCCAAGCTGACAGACGAGCAGGCATTGACCATCAAGATGAATGCCATTACCGAGTGGGCGGCGCTGCCGGCCACCGAGATGTTCCTGCGCGATTTCGTGCACGACAGCGATTTTTCCGCCTTCATGTCGATCTGGTTTTATGAGGAGCAGAAACACGCGCTGGTGCTGATGGAGTACCTGCGTCGCTTCAAGCCCGATTTTGCGCCCACCGAGGAGGAGCTGCACGCCATCCGCTTCCCCTTCGACCCGGCACCGCCGATGGAAACCCTGATGCTGCACTTCTGCGGCGAAGTCCGTCTCACGCAGTGGTACAAGCGCGCCTCGGAATGGCATACCGAGCCGGTCATCAAGCACATCTACGAAACCATCTCGCGCGATGAAGGCCGCCACGGCGGCGCCTATCTCCAATACATGAAGCGCGCGCTGAAGGAGGGCGGCCAGAGCGTTGCCGCAGCCTTCGCCAAGATCGGTTTCCTGATGGCGTCCAGCAAGCGTTCCGACAAGGCGCTGCACCCCACCAACCTGCATGTCAACGAAACCCTGTTCCCCAAGGACACCATCCAGTCACGCCTGCCCAATCCGGAATGGCTGGAGCACTGGCTCGACGAGCAGATCCATTTCGACGATGCCTGGGAAAGCAAGGTTGTCGGCGGCATTCTCCGCAACCTGTCGAGTCTGCTGGGCCAGACATTCGAGAACGTGCGCGACCTGAACAAATATCGGAAGCAGGCGCTGGCGGCAGTTTGAGCGCTACGCGTTCCGTGCCTAGTCGCGCCGGGAGAGTTCAGCCGCGCTTCCTCGCAACGGGCGATGGAGATCCTGCCTGACATGGGGCTGCGCATGGCCCGACAATGCCAGCGCAATGCCGACCTCCCACTTGTGGGTGGGGAAATAGCCGGGCCAGGAAGGGATGAAGACCAGCAGCAGGAAGGCCCCCGCCAGAGCGGCCACGCCCTGGACGGCACGCCGGTGCCGCATCACCTTGTAGGCGGTCAGGCTGATCGCCAGCCCGAGGAGCCAGCCTGCCATCACTTCACTCGGGCTGTGCGCCTCCAATGCCAGCCTTGATACCCCTACCGCGGCACCGATCGCGAGGCCCAGGGATACGCCGGAAAGACTGAAGCGCTGCCCCGGCTCTGCCAGCAGTCGGCCCATCCAGACGGGAAGAATGGACGTGGCCAGCATGGTGTGGCCGCTGACGCCGGTAAAGTCCAGCGACGCGCTTCCCCATCCCCAGCCGATGAAAGCGATCTTGCTGGCGAGCACGATCGCCCCGCCTGTCGACATTGCCAGCATCCAGGCCAGGAGGTCGGACTTCTGTCCAGCGAGCCACAGCTCGGTCGCGATGACCAGGAACAACGGAAGCATGATGCCGGCCGCGCCCAGATGGGTGATCACGATCCAGAAATCAGCGGCATGAAAAGACATCGGTTTGTCGGGAACAGGCAGAAAAGACGGCAACACGCAGCCTACCATCCGCAGATGAAAAATCGCTCCGGCGCTCGAAAGATTGCCGGAATACGAGTCCCGACATCAAGGATGGCACCTACGCCCAATGCGAGCCGTATAGCCGCAAGCTGGCCTTGAAGCCCTTCTCGTTCTCCAGCGGGATCGCGACGTAGGGCTGGCCCTGTTCGTCGGTTTTTCCGCTTGCCAGGGTCGTCTTCGCACTCGACCATCCGCTGTCGGCCAGGACGAAGCCGACCTGCCAGGATTCGGCCGGGCCCGCCGGCGGAATGGCGCTGATCACGACGGTGTCGCGGAACAGGTATTCGCCCGGCACGTAGTGGTCGTCGCGCGAAGCATCCTCGCCGGTATAGGTGATCATCGATACGGCGAGCTGGATCGTGAACATCATTTCCCGGCTGTCGGACGGCCGCTTCGACAGGTCGAGGAAGGTGGAGAAGAGATGCGGATGGCGTGCATCCGCCTTCAGCGTGCCGTCGTCCTCGAAGAGTTCGGCACGCGAACGCATCATGGCGCTGTTGTTGGCCACCGTGCGGCGGGTGAGATCGAAGTCGAGCGCCCCTCGGGTGGCGACCGCCACCTCGAAGTAGTAGCCGACCTTCGTCCCCAGCAGCTTCTGCAGTCTGGCCACGGGCGGAAGCGGCAGGTTTTCGATTTCCAGCACGCCATTGACGCTGACGTCGCCGAACAGGAAGCGGGTGAGGTTCTGGAAGCCTTCCTCCGAGTTCACGATGCCGTACGGGCCGCTGTGGCTGCGGTGGACGTGGGCACGCGGCGCATCCGAAACATAGGCATTCTCGATGCGCACCAGCCCATCGCTCAGTTCGCCGGCAAGCAGCCGGGAGGCGCCGCGCGCCACGTCGTAGTCCTTGCTGTTCGTGCCGACCAGGCAGAAGAACCGGCTCGGGTCGAATTTTCCGTCGAGCGAATTGACCCCGACGTTCTTGTCCTTGATGTCGAGATACTTTCTCATCTCGTCGTGGTTGAAGTTGTTCAGGTCCCACAGACCGAGGAAACCCGGAACATTCATTCCGGCCATCTCGATGCCGTTGTGGGGCGTGGCGAACGTGAACACCTTGTCGACAAGCTTGCGCGCCGCGACGCTGCCGGCCGCGCCGTTCTGGAGGAAGCAGCGGCAGACCAGGCCGCCCATCGAATGCGCCACCAGATACACCCTGAAGTCCTCGGGCTTCATGCGGCCGTCGAGGCAGACCTGGTCGCGCACGCGCAGGATCAGATCGCTCAGTCCTTTCGCGGCATCGACGATCGTGGGCACCTTGCCGGACCCGAAATCCGGATCGGCCGCATCGTAGTAGCGATGGATGATGATGCTCTGCGGCGGGATCGGTCCGGACTCGACCTGCAGGCCGTCCCGGTAGATGTCGCTGTAGCCTTCTTTCAACAGTCGCACGATGGGCGACTCGAAGAAGACCTTGCGCACTGCACCGTCCCAGGCCTGGCGCGCCTTGGTCGAACCGAGTTCGAGGCCCATGTACGGCGTCGAAGTGGTTTCGGTGATTTCCGACTTCGTCATCGCGTAGCCGCGGACGTAGATGATGGGGTAACGCGGGGTATCGGCCATGCCGTCCACTCCTATCCGAATGCGATTGATATCGAAGGTTTCTAGGCTGCCCTGGCGGTACGTTGCCGATTCAGCCAGCGCCAGATCGTGCCGCCCGGGGCATCCTGGCCGGTCAGCAGATAGCCCAGCACCCCGAAGTTGTACAGGCAGAGGCTCTGCAGATGGCGGGCCTGGCGTTCGCCGCAGAACAGCAGGCGATCGCCCGACTGCAGCAGGACATCCGGTTCCGGCATCAGGATCTCTGTGTCGCCCCGTTTCAACAGCAGGGGAATGCAGGCCAGCGTTTCGTCCCGGCCGGCCGGGTTGCGCAGCAGTGCCTGCAGCGGGACGGACGTGCCGTCCCGCATGGCTTCCCAGACCGCCTCGGTCTGGCTGCGCGATACCTCCAGGTCCCACACGTCGGGCATGGTGTTTTCCAGGACGGCGGCGATGCGGCTGATCAGCACGTCGACCCAGGCGTCGTCACGCGACCGGGCCAGGCTGAAGAAGCGGGAGAGCAGGGGCGTGATGAGCAGGGACAGGAATTCGTGGGCGACGATACGGAAGGGCTGCATCGTGACATTGGCCCGGAAATGCTGGAACAGCGGTTCGTTGGCATGGCGATTCTGGCGCAGCACGGTGAACAGCCCGGGATTGAGTTCGCGCGCCGTCATGACGATGGACAGGTTGTTGATGTCGTCGTCGGTACCGGCGACGATGCCCACGGCGTCCTCGATGCCGGCTTCCAGCAGGGTATGCGCCTCGGTTCCGGTGCCGACGATGCAGTCGTCGCAGCCGGTCTTGAGCGGGGTGGCCTCCACCACCACCGGTTCGATGCCCACCCGCTTCAGGTGATGGGTGATGGCCTTGCCGAAACGGCCATAACCGCAGATCACCCACTTGCCCCGCGGCGGCTCCAGCGGTTCGGTGAGGCTCTCGCCGGGGACCCCGGTAAGCCATTCATACAGCAGGTGATGGCCCGGCGAATCGACCGCCATGGCGATGTGCTCTCCGAACGTCTCGAAGGCTAGGACCATTTCGTCCGTACCGAACGAGGCCATGTTGGCCGCGGTTTCGAGCGAGTCGGTCCGGCACAGGACGGGCAGCTGCGGCCGCAGCAGCTTGACCGTCACCGCCACGCTCAGATTGGCGCGGTCGTCGTTGGTGAGCGCGATCACGCCGGCGCAATGCGGATGGTTGAGTCCGGCGACGAGCAGGTTCTCCGGCAGGCTGGCGTCGGCGCACAGGGCCGGAATGTCCAGGTGGTACTGTCCCAGTTCCAAGGCGCCGATCCGGTCCGGATCGATATCCAGCACCACGGCCTGCTGGTTGCGGCTGTCCAGCGCATGCATGAGCAGCGAACCCGTCTCGCCGCAACCGGCGATCAGATAGAACGGCTGGCGCAGGCGCTTGATCCTGGCGGCGAACCGGTTGCCCCTGGCCGCGCGCAGCAGGGCCGGATCCTGCAGCAGGTTCAGGATGAAGCCGATGCTGTAGAGCCAGGCGATGACCGTCAGATAGATGACGACGATCGTCCAGGCCCGCTGGGCATCGCTGAAGGTCCCCGGTACTTCGCCGAAGCCGATGGTGGTGGCGGTATAGCTGACCACATAGAAGGCATGGAAAAAATCCATCGGCGGCGCAGGCCGGCCGGCGGCGTCGACGCCGGGAATCAGGGTCATGCCCAGCAGCGAAATCGCGTAGCTGAGGATCAGGAAGATCAGCGGCGCGCGCATGCGCCGCAGGATCAGGAACAGCGTGTTGTGCATCTCAGCGCCGGAACATCACGGTTTCCACCAGCAGCATGGTCACCGACAGGACATTGGCGGCCAGGGCGCCGGCGGACATCGACACGATGCTGGCCGTGGCATCCGGCGTAAGCCCCGTGCCGTCGAAATACACGGCCGACGCCCAGATCCAGGCGGCCGCCAGCAAGCCCAGGTCCGCCACCAGGCTGCTGGCGAGGTGGATGGCCCCGATCTGGGTGCGTTCGCCGAACTTCAATACGGTCGCGACGAGATTGACGATGATGGCGAAAAACAGCTCATACACATGGTGATGCGCCGGATTGTCGATATCGCCGAACACGAAGCCGAAGTTCAGCGTCATCGCCAGGATGATGAAAAAACCGAATACGACCTTCTCAAGGTTCATGATGTGTCGAAAGAGTGGGGATGAGGACGATTATAGAGCGCCTCGCGCAAGGGGCCGTCCGGGGCGGGCCGTCCGTTCCCGTCAGCGCTCGGCTTCGCCCAGGCGGAAGCCGGGATTCCAGTCGAACGTATCGACCGCCTTGTCGCTGGACACCGCGCCATCGGCTTCAGCGATGTTGTATACCCCGGACTCTCCACGCGTCGCCGCCCGCCGCGCCGCATCGGCGGCGGCATCGACGTGCAATGGTCCATCGCCGGGTGGCCGGTCGAACCCCGTCCCGGGCCCATAGAGTTTTCCGTAGCGCAGCACGATGCCTTCGAATGGCGCAGTCAACACCTGCCGTTCCAGACTGGCCACGGCGCGTGCGGACAAGCCGATATCGGGATCATCCAGATTCAGCGGCGCATCTTCGCGGTATGGCTTCGGACCGGGCGCATAGGCAAAAGCAATGCTCTGGGCCACCATGCGTTTCACGCCCGCCGCAATCGCCGCGGCGACCAGGTTGCGCGTGCCGATCTCGCGGATGCGTGCATTGCGGATTCGTGCCTCGGCCATCTTCTCGGGGGCCAGCGCAGGCGGAAGATCGGTCAGCTGGTGGATGACGATATCCGGCTGCGCCTTCCGGACAACGCCAAGCAGCGACGGCGCATCGAACACGTCCACGATCACCGGCTCGACACCTAGGTCGAGCAGCATCGAAGCCTTGTCCGTCGAGCGGGTCGTCCCGGCCACAGACCAGCCATCGCCAACCAGCATGCGGCAGAGGCGGCGGCCGATCGCCCCGCTCGCGCCGGCAACGAGAATTCTTGTCTTTGGCGTGCTGGACAGGGTCTGGCGTACGGAAGCGTTGTCCCGTTGCCGTATCGCGACATCAGCCATGTGATCTCTCCAAGGCGGCAGAGATGAACGAAGACCACGTTTCGTCGGGTTGCCAAATATCGTTCATGAGGGCGAATGCCCGCTCGTGCGTCCAGCCTTGCCTGATGACGCGATACAGCCCCAGGAAAGCGGAGACCCGCATGTTGGCCGCGCAGTGGACCCAGATCGTCTCACCTTCGTTCCTGGCCATGACCTCGAAGAATGCGAGGAGATCGACGTGGGTGGGTGCCGAGAACTGGACAGGAATATGCACATAGCGCATGCCAAGCGATCGAACAACACCCGCCTCGTCAGGCAGGGAGTAACGCGGATCGTCATGCAGCGCCAGATTGACGACAAGAGTAAACCCAGCCTCCGCGATCTCGCGCAACTGGTCTACAGAGGGTTGTCCGGAGGTGCTCAGCCGAGCATCGACAGCGCGGTAGTTGCGGATACGGCTGAAAATGGAATTGTCCATGTCAGGGTGGGGGTGGCTGAAGGGACGTGTTTTAGTCGGTCACGCTTGAATGAATCGTTAAACGGCTCCACCCGGACCGCCTTGGTGTATCTCATAGCGCAACTCAGCCATGCCAGCCCCCATCTGATGAACTGACATCAGGCGAAGAACCGGGCTGAGCAGTCTGCGAGGGAAAAGTGGCTTGCCCTTGCCGAGGGTGACCGAACCAACCTGGATGATCAGTTCGTCCAGTAAGCCAGCATCGTAGAACTGGCCCGCGAGATCCCCGCCTCCAACTATCCAGATGTTTTTGGTGCCTGCAGCCGCTTGCATTTCAGTGTGGACGTCGCGTACTTCTCCATTGACGAATCTGATGTTTGCTCCTTCGATGATTGGAAGCCTGCGGCTGGAGAATATCCAGGCTGGCTGCGTGTACGGCCATGCCGAGCCGGTCTCGGAGGCAAGCTTTTCAGCGTTGCGCACCATCCATTCGTAAGTTGCTGACCCCATTGCCAACGCACCGACATCGGCAATGAACGCTGGATAGCTGGAGTCATTCAGGTCGCCAAGCGGGAACAGCCAGTCAAGTGAGTCATTCTCTGTGGCAATGAAGCCGTCGAGACTTGTCGCTGCGTAATACTGCGTTCTCATTCTATTACCCTGAATATGATTTCATCCGTCTAAGGTCATGCCCTTACGCTATTTGGTTACAGGGCCCGGAGTCTCGTTCGTCAGCTTGAAGGCGCTTGCCCGCTCGCTTTCGACAGGTCGAATCTCGAATGTCAGTCCGCAGGCCAGGCAAGGATTCTGGGATGCCAGGGCGACGGCCTCCTGCAGGTTGGCAGCGCAGAAAAACCAGTAGCCCCCAATGACCTCCTTTGCCTCTGCATAGGGGCCATCCCTCACCCCCGATCGCGAAACCAGCCTGGCTTGCGTGGCAAGCCTCTGGCCTGGCTTGAGCCTGCCTTCTTGCACAAGGCGATCGTGCCAGACGTAGAAGGCGTCGATGGCACGCTGGATCTCTTCCGGGGATTTGTCGGAATCCCATTTCCCACGCGAAAGAACCAAGAAATCGAGGAGGGGAGTGAGATCGGACATCAGCTTCTCCAGATGAGCCGTGATGCAAACACCGTCAATTTAGCGCATGCCGTGGTCTTGCTTCAATGGCGTCGCCCGGCTCGTTTCTGTTTGCGTAGGAGTCTTGGGCGCTGACATTGGGTTGGTTTTCGACCACAGCAGTTCGCAGCCATCGAAACGGTCGCGCATGAGCGTCAGCCGCGCCGGGCCGCTTCGATCGCCGCAATGTCGATTTTTCTCATCTGCATCATCGCCTCGAACGCGCGCCTGGCTGCGGCGCGATCGGGATCGGCGATTGCGGCGGTGAGCGCGCGCGGCGTGATCTGCCACGACAGGCCCCATTTGTCCTTGCACCAGCCGCAGGCGCTCTCCTGACCGCCGTTGTCCACGATCGCATGCCACAAGCGGTCGGTTTCGGCCTGATCGTCAGTTGCAACCTGGAACGAAAAAGCCTCGTTATGTTTGAACGCCGGGCCGCCATTCAGGCCGAGACAAGGGATGCCGATCACGGTGAACTCCACCGTCAAGATATCGCCCAGCTCGCCCGAGGGGTAGTCGCCGGGTGCACGACAGACCGTCCCCACCGCGCTGTCCGGGAACGTCTCGGCGTAGAACTTCGCGGCATCCAGGGCGGTGCCATCATACCAAAGACAGATCGTGTTCTTGGGGACCATATTCGTTCTCCATTCGTAACGTCAAAGATAACGGGCAACGGAACAGTCGGCGAGGCTCGACTGTCTCGGCATCCCGATTGACCAATGCTAGGCTGTGTTTTGCTGTAGCCAAGCGACGACATTGGCCGCGTTTTCGTTTGGTGGAAAAACCGGATAGAAAACTTTGCGTATCGCGCCATTTTCGATAATGAGCGTGAGCCTCTTGATGAGACGCAAGGCGTTATATTCAAACGTGGGAAGCCTCAATGCGCTTGCCAATTCAAACTTGCTGTCGCTCAATAACTCAAAGGGCAAATGGAGGCGTTGAACCGCTTCTTTCTGGTCTTCCGGAGATTGCGAACTCACGCCGTATACCTTGGCCCCCAAATCCAGCAAATCAGAGTGATGGTCACGAAAAGAACAGGATTGAGGTGTGCATCCCCGTGCGCCAGGAATCTCGTTCCAGCCAACCATGGGCGGCGCGTCTGGCCTTCCTGTCATGGGGTAGAAGTAAACAACCAGGATTCCATCTTCGAACCCAAGCTTTACCTTTGATCCTGAAGTGCTTGCTAGAGCGATGGCAGGCATATTCGTCCCTTCCAAATGGACGCATGCGCCATCATCCTCAGGGACTGGCAAATTATCTGGCAGGACGAGAAGATTCTTTGTGTTCATTGGGTTTGATTGAGTTTGTATGCTGCCTGACGATCGGTTCACCGATGGCGGCCACCGGAAGTTCAACTAACATTACAGGGCTGCCGCTCGGCAGGGTCCGGTTCGGCATCGCCGCCAGCAAAATCGCATTCAAGGATGTCTTCGAGGCCGTCAACCTCGTCAACGTGAGATCCGATACGTACAAATCCCAGCTGGGCGGCGAGACGTTGAGATGGAATGTTGTCCGGGCGAATTGTCATCACGAATTTTCTCACGTCATGGGCCAGGCGCGCCCAAGTCATCAAGGCAATGGCTGATTCGCGGGCATAGCCCTGGCGCCGGAAAGCTGGCAATACCGTGAACCCGAACTCGACACCCTCAGGACAGAATGGCTGGAGGTAATCCGGGCATGGAGCCGTGTGGAAGCCAATATGCCCGACCATGATGCCCGTCTCGCGAACCACCATGGCACGAACCAGCCACGGCTGCAACGTCGGATCGTCTTCCAATTGCTTGAGTCGCATCGACAACAGCCCTGCTTCTTCTCCCGGCCATCCTGCAGGCAAGGAAATACGCATACGCTCTTCAGCTACGCGGACGTCCTGTCCGAGTGAGGCGCGCAGGAACCCCGGCGTCATGGGGATGAGATCAAGTCGTTTCGAATGAATGTATTCGCTCATGGAACGGGGGTTCTCCATCACGGGCTGACGCCGATACGGCGGCAAATGAGGTGACAACGAGACTAACGTTTAAGCCAGTCCCGCTTGACCCAATGTTAGATGCTGCCGTCACGAAGTAACTCCTTTGACTTGACCTCAATGGGCGAAGGGAAAACTCGCATGCGGATTCGTATTAGGAAGGCGGGGGTGCGACCAATAACGAGTTGCTCTAATAGATGAGCTGCACAAGAAGCATGTGCACCTGCGAGCTTTAACCCACCCGCAACAACTTTTGCATCTGCTTCTGTAGCTTGCGGAGGACGTGGAATGCGCGGTAGGCCTGTTGTTCTTCTGTCTTCAGCGTCACTCTCGATACGCGCAAGATGGTCGTTCAGACCGGAGTAAACCATTTTCAGAAGGCTGAGATGGGCGGATAGACCTTCATGAAGCCCGACAAGGTTTGCAACATGCGCGTCGTACGATGAAGAGAGTTGAGGCCTTCTCCAGATTAGTTTCTCGGAAACCCACAATGGGTAATTCTCGTCCTCGATGCTGTCTTCTTTTGCTAGGGCCTCCAAGGATTCGGCAATTCGCATAATCGAAAGCAAATCCACGATGACTAAAGCGGCGGCGGTTCGTCTGGCCGCGCGAACGGCAGACGAGGCAACTACTAGCGCCGTAGCCAAGGCGAAAATTCCTCCAAGGACTGAACCTATTAGAGTTTGCCAGTGATCAAGAGTGGTCACGAGGTCTGTCATGGGGGCATCTAACGTACAAGCTCAGCCGACAGCAAAAGGCATAGCTTTTTGGTGGTCGGCTGGAGCATTCTGTTATGAGTTGAGGGGAATTTCATAAAAACCATCAGCACGCTCAAGGGTGTAACCGTTAGATAGGTAAAATTTGGCTGCGGGCGATTCATTTTTTGTTATTAGATAGGACCTTGAGACGAACATCTCTCTTAAGTGAACATGCAATTGCTTCAGCAATTTTGCTCCAAGACCTTTCCTTTGTTTATCGGGCCTTATCAACATCTCCCTTAAATAAAACGCCCTTTCTCCCAAGAAAGGCTCAATATTTCCAAGCACCATGCCTTGAATAGATTCTTGTTCGTTTACCAGAAAACCTAAAAAACCTTTGGATTCATAAATCCATTCGAGTCTTTCCTGGGCAGTTTTTTGAGTCCAAGGCTCATTCCATGGTGGCGAGTTGAAGACTGATGCATACAAAGCGGCGAGTTCTTCAATATCTGATTTTGTAATTGGCCGGATAGTCATAGAAGCTCATAACGTCGGAGGGAAGGGGCGAGGGGCCGGCTTGCCGGCGGAGCGTCCCGCTTGACCGAAGTGTTAGAAATGGCAAACAAGAGTGACATATTCCTTGCAGAATTTGATGACATCCAATGTTGCCCGCCATTCCTTGTTTTGCAGGGTGCCGTAAAGATAAATGATCGGGTTCATATATTTCTGAACACCAATTTCCTCAACGTCAAACCTGACTTTCTGCGCGTGAATTATTTTGTTGCATGCTTCTCGAATTTCTAAAGGGGCACAATCAGCCCTTGCCATATCTTTCTGTAACACTCCGCAATCAGAACCAACAAGTTCAAACACTTTCCCTTCCCGATCATCGACCACGCGCGCTGTAACTGCCAAGGACAGCAAAATTCTGGTGATTTCATCTGCTTCTACTTCTTGGATTTTGTAGATTGGGTCAAATCCCTTACCAGGGTAATTCACACAAAGCTCTGCGAACTTTCGGCTAGATAGAAATATTGCTAGCAGCCGGTGTATCTCAACAATGGTGTTACCTGTATTCGGAAAGTGGCCTTCTCTTTCCGGGAGCTGCTGAGGTATGAATTCAGGCATGGCTGCAATTTCTAATGTAGAGCTAACCGGAGGCGCTCTAGCGCCGTCCAGCGACCGGAGGGAGCGAGGTTGAGCGCCGTGTTAGGAGATTGTTTGGGCACGAGAATGCTCTTCGAAGCCCAGCAAACGACTCAACTCGAAGGTGATAAGGCCAAGAAAACCGATTCCGCCGAGCATCGCCAAGTAAATTCCAACGACGAAAAGCTCAATTCCATTCTCGCTTCTATGGGTAATGAGCGCGGCCATGAGTGGCCTTGAAACAAGATTCAACACCCCAACCAATGCGCCAAAATAGAGCGCGAACACTCCGATTTTCCGCAATACATTAACGAAACCTTTTACGGGGTAAGAGTGCAAGGCCTGTGGGTTTCGATACACTGTTGCTACTCGGTAGATACCCAGTACAAGAAACAAAATTGGTCCAATGTATGGGATTGCAGCTCCGCCACGGCCTGTAGCGAGAGCGACCCATCCCGAGCTGGCAAGCCCTATTGGGACAACTGCAGCTAAAACCACTATGGCATAGGCGATTTTTAAAGATCTTGAGGCAGTTAAATACATAGTTGTATCTCCTAACGTGTTCGAATAGAGCACCACCCCGAAGGGGCGAAAGCCGAGAGTGAAGCGCACGGCGTGTGGTCGGACGAGACGTCAGGTGCAGATGGCCATGCATCCGGTGGAGTAGTTTGGATCACGCTTTCCCCCTCCCTTTGTTTGGGTGTGTGGTGACGGAAAAACGTCCCCCGCAATTTTTGTTATGTGCCGCGAAGCGTAACACGCCCCCTTGCTACTGGTTAGCATCAGGCCTGATTGGTTACACTGCTCATGGTCAGTGATTTTCACGCATTCAGGACTGTGAATGACGATTCTCCCCCCCTCCCCCCCGGTTTCTCCTCAGCATGATGCTGAAGATGTCCGCTTCATGCGCGCTGCGCTCGAACTGGCGCGCCAGGGGTGGGATGCCGGCGAGGTGCCGGTGGGGGCGCTGGTGGTGTGCGGCGGCGAGATCGTCGGGCGCGGATTCAACCGGCCGATCTCCAGCCATGACCCCACGGCGCATGCCGAGGTGATGGCGCTGCGCGATGCGGCGGGGCGGCTGGGCAACTACCGGCTGGTGGGCTGCACGCTCTATGTGACGATGGAGCCGTGCGTGATGTGCGCAGGGGCGATCCTGCATTCAAGGGTGGCGCGGGTGGTGTATGGGGCGCGCGAGTACAAGACTGGCGCACATGGCAGCATCATCGACGTATTTGCCGAGCCGCGCCTGAACTATCATTGCGACATCGCCGGCGGGGTGCTGGCGGACGAGTGCGCGGCGATGATTTCGAGGTTCTTCGAGTCGCGCCGGCAACAGAAGAAGGAGACGGCGCAATGAGCGAGCTGTTCATCGAGGTGGACATGCGCCTGCAGCAGCTGTATCTCTGGGAGCCTTTTCCGGACGGCGATCTGCTCATTCGGCAGTACCCGGTTTCCACTGCGGCGAACGGGGCAGGGGAGCAGAACGGCAGCTATTGCACGCCGCGCGGCCGCCATCGCATCGCGGAAAAGATCGGCGCGGGCGCGCCGCTGTGCGCCGCCTTCAAGTCGCGTGAGCCGACCGGCGAAATCTGGACACCGGAGCTCGACGCCGAAAACCCGGGGCGCGACTGGATCCTGACGCGCATCCTGTGGCTGGACGGCCTGGAGCCTGGCAGGAACAAGGGCGGCACGGTGGACACCCATAACCGCTACATCTACATCCACGGCACCCACGAGGAACACCGGATCGGCACGCCGGCGTCGCATGGCTGCATCCGCATGAGGAATGCGGACGTGGCGGTACTGTTCGATCTGGTGAAGGTGGGGATGGAGGTCAGGATTTCGTAGTGTGGGTGGCCGGTGAGAACCGTTGCGCCGTTCGTGGTGAGCTTGTCGAACCACATCCGTGTCAAGCCAAAGGCCCGTGCAGTGCAGCCCTTCGACAAGCTCAGGGCGAACGGACTAAGTGGGAGACCGGCTGAGTTCGTTGGTGCGCTTAGGGTTGGGTGGTGGCTGTTGTTCCGTTCGTGGTGAGCCTGTCGAACCACATCTTTGCGTTCCTCACGCCTGCTTTCTTGGCTTGCCCTTCGCCAGCCTCGAAACTTCCTCCCAATCCCCGCGTATCAACGCCTCTTTCTTCGCGCGGCTCCAGCCCTTAATCTGACGCTCGAAACTCAAGGCTTCGATACGTGTGGCGCACGCCTGGCTCCAAACAAGCTCAACCGGCAACCGGGTCGCGGTATATCCGCCGCAGACACCGGCCACATGTTCGCCAATGCGTTTGTCGAGATCGTCGGTATGGCCCACGTAGTACGAGCCATCCGCACAGCGCAGCAGATAGGCCCAGAATGCCATGCCTACAACGGCATCGGTTTGCCGTCGTTGAGGTTGAGCCAGCCCTTGGCGATGCGGTAGATGAACCAGATGCAGGCGACGCCAAGGACAACCCAGCCGATCAGGATGATCCAGGTGAGCCCGCCGAGGACGAACCACACCAGGCCCCACCAGAAGGTGCGGATCTGCCAGCGGAAATGGCTTTCCAGCCAGGTGCCCTTGGCGTCGTCGAGCTTGATGTAGTTCAGCACGATGGCGACGATGGCAGTGACGCCGGAAAATAGCGACAGCGCGTACAGCGCATAAATGACGGTGCTCAGGGTTTTGAGGCTGGCAAGTTTGTCGTCGGTTGGCGTATCCATCAGTTACGGGCTTTCTCGTAGATTGGCATCATTTTCGGCACCAGCGCATTCAATGCCTGGATGCGGTTGCTGGGCGCCGGGTGGGTGCTCAGGAATTGGGGCGGGCCGTTGCCGCTGGCCTGGCTCATTTTTTCCCACAGGCTGATCGCGGCGTGCGGATCGTAGCCTGCGCGGGCGGCGAGTTCGATGCCGTAGCGATCAGCCTCGCTCTCGCTCTCGCGGCTGTTGGGCAGGGTCAGCGCAATGTCGGCCACCGGCGCCAGCACGGTGAGGTCGACCCCGGCGAGGATGGAGCCGATTTGCAGACCGCCCTGCGTGGCCATGGCGCGCGACATGCGCTCGCGGCCGTGTCCCAGCAGCGCGTGGGAGATTTCGTGGCCCATGACCTGGGCGATTTCGTCGTCAGTCAGCTTGAGCTTGGTGATGATGCCGGTGTAGATCGCCATCTTGCCGCCCGGCATGCACCAGGCGTTGAGCGTGGGCTCGTCGATCACCGCGACCGACCATTTCCAGCTGCGGCTGGGCGGGTACATGGCGCCCGCCTGCGTGATCAGCCGGTCGGTGATACGTTTGACCCGTGCGTTCAGCGCCGCGTCGGTGCTGAGCTTGCCTTTCTTCTGCGCCTCGTTGACGGTCTGCGCATAGGCCTGCGCGGACGAGGCCTGGGCCTGTTCTTCCGAAACCAGCACCAGCTGCGAGCGACCTGACACGGGGTTGGTCTGGCAGCCCGTCAGGCCGACGGCGAACAATACGGTGACGGCGAGAAATGCTTTCATGGCGTCTCCTTGTACCCGCATCCGGTCGGTCAGATCCCGCGCAGCAGTTCGTTGATGCCGACCTTGGACAGGGTCTTCTCGTCGACCTTCTTCACGATCACCGCGCAATACAGACTATAGCTGCCATCCTTGGACGGCAGGTTGCCGGATACCACGACCGAGCCGGCGGGCACGCGGCCGTACATGACTTCGCCCGTTTCGCGGTCGTAGATCTTGGTCGACTGGCCGATGTAGACGCCCATCGAGATCACGCAGTTGTCTTCGACGATGACGCCTTCGACCACTTCGGAACGCGCGCCGACAAAGCAGTTGTCGCCGATGATGGTGGGGTTGGCCTGTACCGGTTCGAGTACGCCGCCGATGCCGACGCCGCCGGAGAGGTGGACGTTCTTGCCGATCTGCGCGCAAGAGCCGACGGTGGCCCAGGTATCGACCATGGTGCCGTCGCCGACATAGGCGCCGATGTTGACGTAGGAGGGCATCAGCACGACGTTCTTGCCGATGTAGGAACCCTTGCGCGCGGCCGCCGGCGGCACCACGCGGAAGCCGCCCTCGCGGAAGTCTTTCGAGTTGAAGTCGGCGAACTTTGACGGCACCTTGTCGTAGTAGTTGGTGTAGCCGCCCTTGATGAAGGCGTTGTCTTCGAGGCGGAACGACAGCAGCACGGCCTTTTTGACCCACTGGTGGGTGATCCAGTTCTGGCCTTCGCTGCGCTCGGCGACGCGCAGCTCGCCCATGTCGAGCAGGTCGATCACGGCCATGACCGCATCCTTGACCTGGGGCTCGGCGTTGCGCGGGGTGATCTCGGCACGGCGTTCGAAAGCGTCTTCGATGGTTTTCTGCAAGTCTTGCATGATGGATTCCTGTGGTTAAAAGTGAAATGAGAGAAGATTACTCGGTCATGGCCAGCGTCTTCACGCCGCCTCGCCGACGAAAGCAGCCATGCGTTTCGCCGCTTCGACGCAGGCGTCCAGGCTGTCGACCAGGGCAATACGGACGAAACCCTTGCCCGGATTGACATTGGCGGCGTCACGCGCCAGGTAGCTGCCGGGCAGCACGGTGACGTGCTGTTTTTCATACAGGCCGCGTGCAAAGCCGGCATCGTCGCCGCCCGGCACGCGCGCCCACAGATAAAAGGCAGCGTCGGGTGCCTCGAATTGCAGCACGTCTTTCAGCAGAGGCATGACGGCGGCGAATTTCTCGGCGTACTGGCGGCGGTTCTCGATCACGTGCGCCTCGTCGTTCCATGCCGCGACGCTGGCGGCCTGCACTGCCGGGCTCATCGCGCTGCCATGATAGGTGCGGTAGAGCAGGAATTTCTTCATCACCTCGGCGTCCCCCGCCACCATGCCGGAACGCAGGCCGGGCACGTTGGAGCGCTTCGAGAGCGAGTTGAACACAACGAGATTTTTGAAGCCGCGGCCGAGCTGCTGCGCGGCGGTGAGCGCGCCGAGCGGCGGCTTGCCTTCCTCGAAGTAGATTTCCGAATAGCACTCGTCGGCCGCGATCACGAATCCGTGCCGGTCGGACAGGTCGAACAGTTCCTTCCAGTCGTCCAGCGACATGACCTTGCCGGTGGGGTTGCCGGGCGAGCAGACGTAGACCAGGCTGATGCTTTCCCACAGATCGTCCGGCACGCGCGACCAGTCCATGCGGAAGCCATTCTCCGGCAAGGTGTTGAGGAAGAAGGGACGGGCGCCGGCCAACAGGGCGGCGCCTTCGTAGATCTGGTAGAAGGGGTTGGGCGAGATGACCGTGCGGCGGCCGTGGCGGCTCGAATCGACGGCGGCCTGGGCGAAGGCGAACAACGCCTCGCGCGAGCCGTTCACCGGCAGCACCTCGGTCGCCGGGTCGAGTTTCACGCCATAGCGCCGTTCGGCCCACGTAGAGATGGCAACGCGCAGCGCATCCGAGCCCTGAGTGATGGGATAATTCGCCAGCCCGCCGAGTCCGGCGACCAGCGCGTCCTTGATGAACTGCGGCGTCGGATGCTTGGGCTCGCCGATCGACAGGTTGATCGGCGACAGTTCGGGATTCGGCGTGACGCCGGCGAACAGCTCGCGCAGTTTCTGGAACGGGTAGGGATGGAGTTGATCGAGACGCGGATTCATTGCTGTACGGAATTTAACCAAGCCACACATTATAAAGCCCCATGCCGTCGATTCCCTTGCAGCGCACGCTTGCCATCAGCAGTCTGGTCTACGCCGCCTCCCTGTGGGGGCTGGTATGGTATCCCTATCGCCTGTTGAGCGAGGCGGGCGTGGGCGGCATTGCGTCGAGCCTGTTCACCTATGCGACCCCTCTGCTGCTGATCGGCTGGCTGCATGGCCGTGTGCTGCGCGAGGCGCGCGGTCGTTGGCTGTGGCTCGCCGCGATCGGCATGACGGCTGGCTGGACCAATCTCGCCTATGTGCTGGCGGTGCTCGAAGGCGAAGTGGTCCGGGTCCTGCTGCTGTTCTATCTGTCGCCTCTGTGGACCGTGCTGTTCGCCCGTTTTCTGCTGCATGAGAAGCTCAATCGCGCCGGCTGGGCCGTGATGGCGCTGGCCGCGGGGGGGGCGCTGGTGATGCTGTGGCAACCCGGCGAATGGCCGCTGCCGGCCAATCGCGCCGAATGGCTGGGCCTGTCGGCAGGGGTGATGTTCGCGGCGAGCAACGTCATTAGCCGCCATCTGGAGGGGGTGGCGGAGGGCGCCAAGGCCGTGTCGGTATGGGCGGGGGTGGCGGTGCTGACTACGATCGGCCTGGCATTCAGGCCTGCCGAGCTCGGCTTCATGGCGGATGCCGCGCCCACCACCTGGTTGTTGCTGCTGGGGGTGGGAATTGCCATCGGCAGCATGACCTATGCCGTGCAGTATGGCCTGGCGCGCGTGCCGGCCAACCAGGCCATCGTCATCTTTTTGTTCGAACTGGTGGTCGCCGCGGTGGCGGCCTATTTCCTTTCCGACGAGCGCATGGGTGTGCAGGAATGGGTGGGCGCCATCATGATCGTCACCGCCAGCCTGTTTTCCGGCCACATGGAAAACGACCAATCGAAGGAGAAAAGCCATGTCTGACGGGTTGCCTTCCGCGCGCGTCACGGCCTTGCTGCATGCAGGACTGCTGGTGTCGGATCTCGTACGCGCAAAATCCTTCTACGAATCGGTACTGGGTCTGGCGCCGCATCCGAACCGGCCCGATCTGCCTTATCCCGGCGAATGGTACGACCTGGGCGGCGGCCAGCAACTACACTTGATGCAACTGTCCAACCCCGATGCCGGTTCGTTACGTCCCGAGCATGGCGGCCGCGACCGCCATATCGCGCTGGCGGTGGGCGACATGGCTGCATTGAAGCGCCGGCTCGATGCGGCAGGTGTGGCGTACACAGCCAGCAAGTCGGGACGGGCGGCGCTGTTCTGCCGTGATCCGGACATGAACACACTCGAATTCGTCGAAGTCAGCTGAGCGGATCAGGCTTCGCGCTCCCGCCCCCGGCGCGCCGCGCCCGCCGAGTCGCTGCTTGCATCCGGACATGAACACCCTCGAGTTTGTCGAAGCCAGCTGAGCGGATCTTTACAACGACGGCCTGCCCTTTACGGGTAGACCGGGTCGAACAGCCGTATCCCTTCCCGCGCCAATAGCGCCGCACCGTAGGCAGCGTCGGTGTGTCGCGCGCGCGCCACCGGCACGCCGAGCAGGCGCTGGCGGATGCGTGTCCAGACGGCATTGCGCGCGCCACCGCCGGCAGTCTCGACCTGCCGCACGGACGAGGCGCCGAGTTCACCCAGCAATCCGTAACCGCGCGCCTCGATGCGGGCGAGACTTTCCAGTAGGCCATGCAGGAATTCGGCGTCGTCGGCGGGACGCGGGGACAAACGCGGTGCCAGCGTGGGGTCGTTGAGCGGAAAGCGTTCTCCGGGTTTGGGCAAGGGAACGTAGTCGAGTGGACTGGCGATGGCCGGGTTGATTTTCTCGCTGAGCGCGGTCAACTGGCGGTCGTCGAAGAACTGCCGCAGTACCGCGCCCCCGGAATTGGACGCGCCCCCCGTCAGCCAGCGGCTGCCGAACCAGTGGGAATACACGCCATGCCCGGTGGACTCCACCCGGTGGTCGGACAGCAGTTTCAGCACCAGGGTGCTGCCGAGCGACGTGACGGCGTCGCCGCTACGGCTCACCCCCGCCGCCAGGAAGGCGGCGATGGAATCGGTGGTGCCGGCGTGAACCATGCAGCCGGGGTTGATCCCGAGGTAGCGCGCACGCGGGCGCGATACGGTGGCGAGCCGCGAACCGGGCGCGACCGGCACCGGCAAATAGTCGACGTCAGCCAGGTATTCGACCCAGGCAGGCCACTTCAGCTCGTCGAGATCGAGGCCCATCTTGAGGGCGTTGTGATAGTCGGTCATGCCGACCCGGCCGGTCAGCAGGCCCGCGAGCCAGTCGGCCTGGTTGAGATAGAGCCGCGCGCCGGTGAGTCCGAGCCGTTTTTTCAGCCACAGCACCTTGGCCAGCCCCGAGGTCACCGCTGCGGCCGGGTGGCCGGGGGTGGCGGTTTTCGCGATCAGCGCGGCTTCCTCGACGGCGCGATCATCGTTGTACAGAAGCGGTGGATGGCGCGGGCTGAGTTCCTCGTCGCAGGCGAGTACGGTACCGGAGGTGCCGTCGAGCGCGATATCCGACAACTGGGTGCGGATCGGCGGCGGCAAGGCGGCGACCAGATCCCACAGCGCCTCGCGCCAGATACCGGCGCGCTCGTAGTCGTCCAGGGCACCGAAATCGCGTTTGTCCTCGACGACGATCGTGCCTTCGGCATCGATCACGCAGCTGCGTGCGCCCGAAGTGCCAAAGTCAATTCCAAGGAAATACAATGGACTATCCGCGTGTGTTCGACTGATGCTCGAACTGCATCAGGTCCACGCGCGGGGCCGGTTGCCAGCCTTTCTTGCGGTGCTCGGCCACCACGTTGGTGAAGATGCCGCCGCGCACGTAGAACTTGGCGGTCAGCCTCATGAAGCGGGGTTTCGTCGCCTTCACCAGATCGTCGAGGATGCGGTTGGTCACGTCTTCGTGAAAATGGCCTTCCTCACGAAAGCTCCACATGTAGAGCTTGAGGCTCTTCAATTCGACGCAGGTCTTGTCGGGGATGTAGTCGAGGATCAGCGTGGCGAAATCGGGCTGCCCGGTCTTGGGGCAAAGGCACGTGAATTCAGGGACTTCCATATGAATGTGAAAGTCGCGTCCCGGTTTCGGATTGGGAAAGGTTTCCAGGGTTTTGGCGGGCGTGGAGGGCATGGGAAGGCTCGGTGTAGAATGTGACAAAACAGAACGCCGCAAACCAGTCGGCGCATGAGACGACACCCATTATAAAAGCTTAGGTCCGCTGTCTTGCGTTTAACCCACATCAAACTTGCCGGTTTCAAGAGTTTCGTCGACCCTACCGTGATTCCCGTCCCCGCCCAGCTGACCGGGGTGGTGGGGCCGAACGGCTGCGGCAAGTCGAACGTCATCGACGCGGTGCGCTGGGTGCTCGGCGAATCGTCGGCCAAGCACCTGCGCGGCGAATCGATGCAGGACGTGATCTTCAACGGCTCCGGCACCCGCAAGCCGGCGTCGCGCGCGTCGGTCGAACTGGCGTTCAACAACGAACTCGGCCGCGCCGCCGGCCAGTGGTCGCAATACGCCGAGATCTCGGTCAAGCGCGTGCTCGACCGCAGCGGCGACTCCACCTATTACATCAACAACATGCGGGTGCGGCGGCGCGACGTCGCCGACCTGTTCCTCGGCACCGGCGTCGGCGCGCGCGCCTACGCCATCATCGAGCAGGGCATGATCACGCGCCTGATCGAGGCGAAGCCCGAGGAGTTGCGCGGCTACCTGGAAGAAGCCGCGGGCGTGTCCAAGTACCGGGAACGCCGCAAGGAAACCGAGTCGCGGCTGAAGGACGCGCGCGACAACCTCAATCGTGTCGAGGACATCCAGCGTGAACTCAAGGCCCAGGTCGAGAAGCTCACTGCCCAGGCCGAAGTCGCCCAGCACTACAAGCAGCTGCAGGCCGACCTGACGTTCGCGCAGCACCGCCTGTGGTTCGCGCGCAAGCACGATGCCGCCCAGCAGCGCGCACGCATCGACAAGGACCTGACCGAAGCGCAGAACAAACTCGAAGCCGAGACCGCGCGCCTGCGCCATATCGAGTCCACACTGGAAACTGCGCGCCAGACCCAGTTCGCCGGGCAGGACACGCTCAACACCGCCCAGGCGGCGTATTACCAGGCACAGTCGGAAGTCGCGCGTATCGAACAGACCATGGCGCACCAGAATGCCACCCGCGAACGGTTGTATCGCCAGGTGCAGGATCTGGGCGCGCGCGTCGAGGCGCAGCAGGCACGCCGGACCGCCACACAGGATGCGCTGCACGAGGTCAATACGCAGCAGCCCGGACTCGAAGCTGTGCTGATGGAGGCCGAGGCCGCCGCGCGCCAGGCCACGGACAGTACCTTGCCGGAGAAGGAAGCCGCGCTGCGCGTTGCGCAGCAAGGCGTGGGCGATGCGCAGCGCGTGGTGTCGCAACTGGACCAGTCGCGCCAGGTCGACGAAAACAGCCTCGGCCATACCAAACGCCAGCTCGAACAGCTGGACGCGCGCCAGCGCCGGCTCGCCCAGGAACAGGCGCAGTTGCCGCGCCCCGATGCCGCCGGCCTGGCGCAAAAACAAGTCGAACTCGAGGAACTGGCGCAGACATTGGCTACGGCGCAGGCCGGGCTCAAGGACGCCGAGACGGCATTGCCCGAACTCGACGCGGCACGCGCGCAGCACATGCGCGATCTCGAAGCCGCACGCAAGGCGCTACATCAGACGGAGGCCGAGCTCGCGGCGTTGAAAAAACTGCAGGAAAGCCTCAAGGCCGACGAGAAACTCGGCACCTGGCTACACCAGCGTGGCCTGGATAGCGCCCCGCGCCTGTGGGAAAAACTGCGTGTCGCTCCCGGCTGGGAAGCGGCCGTCGAGGCGGTGTTGCGTGAACGCCTGCAGTCAGTGTCAGCCGATGTCACCCCCGAGTGGTTTGCCGACGCACCGCCCGCACGCCTCACCGTATGGGCCGGACAAGGCGCGGCGACGGCCAGCGCGCCGGATCTGCTCGCCAGCAAGATCGCCAGCGACGATGCCGCCGCGCATGCGGTGCTTGCCGACTGGCTGACCGGCGTGTACTGGGCCGACGACGCGGACACTGCGCGCGCCCGTGCAGCAAGCCTCGCAGCCGGGGAAACGCTCGTGACCCCGCAAGGCCATCTCTTCACCCGCCACAGCGTCACGTTCCACGGTCCGCATACCGCGGTGGAAGGCATTCTTGCGCGCGGGCGCGAACTCGAACGGCTGACGAAGGATGCGGTGCGCTTGCGTGATGAAGTCGCCCAACTCGAAGCCGCCTACGCCGAGGCGCAGCAGGGCTATATGGAGCGCCAGCGCGATATCCAGGCCTTGCGCGCGCAAACCGGCCAGACGCAAAACCGCCACCACACCGCGCAGATGGAACTGCTGCGGCTGCAACAGGCGGTGGAACGGGTACAGAGCCGGGCGGCCCAGATCACCCAGGAACTCGAGGAAGTCACCCGCCAGCAAACCGGCGAGCGCGCCACGCTGGAGACCCTGGAAGCCCGCCTCAAGGACTATCGCGCCCAGGACGAGGCCGCTCGCGAAGCGCTCTATGCTGCGCGTCAGCAACGCGACCAGGCCGACCGTGCGGTGTTCGACGCGCGCGAACTGCAGCGCGCGGCCGAGCGGCGGCATCAGGAAGCCGGCTTCGCGCTGACCACCTGCACCAACAAGATCCGGGAGCTCGCCGAGACCCTGGCGCGCATCGAGCAGGAAATCGCCGATGACGACACCCGCCTGACCCAGGCGCGCGAGGAGCTGGCACGTCTGCCAGCCGACGCGCTCGATGCCGAATTGCAGGCTGCCCTGGCGGCGCGCACCGAAACCGAAGCGGCATTGGCTGCCGCGCGCGACGCGCTGGAAGGCCTCACCGCCCAACTGCGCGGCCACGACGAGGCCCGTCTGGCCTGCGAGCAAGGCCTCGACCCGCTGCGCCGTGCCATCGAGCAACTGAAGCTCAAGGACCAGGAAGCCATGCTGATGCAGTCGCAGTTCGAACTGCAACTGCGCGAAGCAGCGGCGGATGAGGCCAGCCTCGAATCGGGCCTCGCCGACAGCCCCAAGCCCTCGCAGCTGCAGGCCGATATCAACCGCCTGCAGAACGAGATCGCCGCGCTCGGCGCGGTCAACCTTGCCGCGCTGGACGAGCTCACCCAGGCACAGGAGCGTGCCGAATACCTCGCCGCGCAATGTGCCGACCTGCTGGAAGCCGTCACCACGCTGGAAGATGCGATCCGCCGCATCGACCAGGAATCGCGCGCGCGGCTGAAGGAAACCTTCGACACCGTGAACCAGCACATGGGCGAACTGTTCCCGCAGCTGTTCGGCGGCGGCCAGGCACGGCTCATTCTCACCGGCGACGAACTGCTCGACGCCGGGGTACAGGTGTTCGCCCAGCCGCCCGGCAAGAAGAACGCCTCGATCCACCTGCTCTCCGGCGGCGAGAAAACGCTCACTGCGCTGTCGCTGGTGTTTGCCATGTTCAAGCTCAATCCGGCGCCGTTCTGTCTCCTGGACGAGGTCGACGCGCCGCTCGACGACGCCAACACCGAACGCTACTGCAATCTGGTCAAGGCGATGTCCGACCACACCCAGTTCCTCTTCATCACCCACAACCGTGTCACCATGGAAATGGCGCAGCACCTGGCCGGCGTCACCATGCAGGAACAGGGCGTGTCACGCATCGTCGCGGTCGATGTGGACGAGGCGGTGGGAATGGTCGAGGCGGCCTAATTTCACGCACCTCTAGCCGATAGCCGCTGCGATCGGCGAAAATGGCGCTTTTGGCGCTTTCCCATACTTCCATGCTTGATATCCAGTTGCTGCGCAAAGACGCAGTCCTCGTCGCCGAGCGCCTGGCTGCGCGCGGCTTTGCTTTCGACACGGCGCGCTTCGAAACGCTGGAAGCCGAACGCAAATCGATCCAGACCCGCACCCAGGAGGCGCAAAGCCGCCGCAACGCCCTGTCCAAGCAGATCGGCATGATGAAGGGCAAGGGCGAGGACACCACGGCGGTCATGGCCGAGGTGGCGGGCCTGGGCGACGAGCAGAAGCAGCTGGAAGCGCGCCTGTCCGAATTGCAGGCCGAGCTCAACGATTTCCTCATGGGCGTGCCGAACCTGCCGCACGAATCGGTCGCGGTCGGCAAGGACGAAACCGCCAACGTCGAGGTGAGCCGCTGGGGCACGCCAAGACAGTTCGATTTTCCGGCGCGCGATCACGTCGATCTCGGCGAAGGCCTCGGCCAGCTCGATTTCGAGGCGGCCGTGAAAATCACCGGCAGCCGCTTCACCGTGATGAAGGGACCGCTGGCGCGGCTGCACCGGGCACTCGCCCAGTTCATGCTCGACGTGCATACGTCGGAACATGGCTACACGGAAGTCTATGTGCCGTATCTGGTGAACGCTGATTCGATGCGCGGCACCGGGCAACTGCCGAAGTTCGAGGAAGACCTGTTCCATGTGCCCCGCACGGATTCAGACAAGCTCTACCTCATCCCCACCGCTGAAGTGCCGGTAACCAACCTGCTGCGCGACGAGATCGTAGCGGCCGAGGCCCTGCCGCTGAAGTTTGTCGCCCACACGCCGTGCTTCCGCTCGGAGGCGGGTTCCTACGGCCGCGATACCCGCGGCATGATCCGCCAGCACCAGTTCGACAAGGTGGAGCTGGTGCAGATGGTGAAGCCGGAAGACTCCTATGCCGCGCTGGAAGCGCTGACGGCCAACGCCGAGGCGATCCTGCAGAAGCTCGGCCTGCCGTACCGCAAGATGGCACTGTGCAGCGGCGACATGGGCTTCTCGTCGGCCAAGACCTACGATCTGGAAGTGTGGCTGCCGGCGCAGAACACCTACCGCGAGATTTCCTCCTGCTCGAATTTCGAGACCTTCCAGGCGCGCCGTATGCAGGCGCGCTTCAAGACGGGCCAAGGCAAACCGGAACTGCTGCATACGCTGAACGGGTCGGGGCTGGCGGTGGGACGCACGCTGGTGGCGATCCTGGAGAACTACCAGAACGCCGATGGCAGCGTGACCGTACCGGAGGCGCTGCGTCCGTGGATGGGCGGGCTGGAGCGGCTGACCGCCGCATGAAGGGGACGCTTGGCGTGGCAGGTCAGCCGGGCGTAGGCAGGCCGGCTTCGCTGTTTCCCAGATTGATCAGCGGGTTGTATTCGGGCTCCAGCCGCACCAGGATATCGTAGTAATTGCGGATGTTCTCGGCGAACAGCAGCGCCTCGGCACCGCGCGCATAGCCGTATTTCATGACCTTGGCAAAGTCGCTGCGGCTCAGGTAGGGCAGGGCCGCTTTCACGTCCGCCCAGCTGTCCGGGCTGCCGCCGCGCGCCTGCGCGATGCGTCGTGCATCTTCCAGATGGCCCTGGCCCTGGTTGTAGGCGGCCAGTGCAAGCCAGGTTCGGTCGGGCTCGGGAATGCGGGCAGGCAGGGCGTCCTTCAACATGGCCAGGTAGCGGGCGCCGCCGAGGATGCTCTGGCGCGCGTTGAGTCGATCGCTGATCCGCATGCGGTCGGCCGTTTCGGCGGTCAGCATCATCAAACCGCGCACGCCGGTCGGCGAAGTGGCAAACGGATCCCACTGCGATTCCTGATAGCCGATCGCGGCGAGCAGACGCCAGTCGATGCCGGTGAGCGTCTGGGCTTCCTGGAAATACCGGCGCAAATCCGGCAGGCGTTGCTGGCGGCGCTGCATGATGCCGAGGATGTCCGAGCTGTCCAGCCGCTTGACGTGACCGAAGTAACGCTCGTAGATGCGTTTGATGGTGCCGTCCCGGCGTGCCTGTTCGATGAAGCGTGCCAGCGAATTACGCAGGATGAGCGAGCTGTGTTTCGGAAGCGCCCACACGATTTTCTGGGTGTCCGGCAGGTCGAAGGCCACGGCCAGTTCGGGATAGAAGGTACGCACGGGATCGAAATCCATGCCGTTGATGACCACCGCGTCGTATTTGCCGGCCTGCAGTTGCGCCAGCAGCTCGTCCGGCCAGACATTATCCAGCGCGGACCAGGACAGCTTGGGATACTTGCGCTTCAGGCGCATCAATAAGGGCGTATGGCCTGAACCGATGATCAATGCCAGCTTCTTGCCGGACAGGGCAGCGATGTCGCGAGGCGCCCGCTCGCTGGCGCGATAGACGATATGGACCGGCGTCTCGAATAGAACCGGGCCGGCAATCAGATGGCGATCCTTGACCACGGCTTGCGGCAAGGTCGCTGCCGCCAGATGGATCTGGCGATTCTCAAGCAAGTCGAACAGGGCTTCGGGCCGGGGCTTCGCCGTCCATACTAGCGTCCAGTTCTGCGACTGGCCGTATGCCTGGATCAAATCGTGTTCGAAGCCGGCAGCCTCACCGTTGCGGGCGATATAGTAGGTCGCAGGGCTGTTGCGTACTCCCACCTGCAACTCGCCGCTGGTTTCGGGCGGTGGAATGGGACGACTACAGGCGGCCAGTGCCAGTGTCAGCGCCAGTGCAGCCAATCTCCCGATCCATCCCATTGTTTTTATGATGGGCATGAATACAGTCTGAACGAGAGCGAAATTTTCGTCCAGCAAACCGCCCGACTCGGTTACAATACGCGCCGCCGGAGAGGTGGCAGAGTGGTCGAATGTACCTGACTCGAAATCAGGCGTGAGCGCAAGTTCACCGTGGGTTCGAATCCCACCCTCTCCGCCAATTACCGTCCAGTCGCTTTAGGCGCTTGAATTTACTGGAAGTCTTGTAAATGAACGGACAGCATCAACGCGGCAGCTATACCGGCATATCGCCCGGGTTCGGCCAGCCGACGTAAAAACAACATTCCCGATATTGCCAAACGCGGAAACCTGTGTAGGTGACGCACGCGAGAACTCGATGCCGATCCGAATACCCATGTCGCTGGTCCGCTCTCGACAGTTGAGTATGCCGGCAAGATGGGCGAGTCAGACCTCGCTCACGGCTGTCATGTGCGATACCCCGTTCTGGTCCACGCTGTCGATGCGTACGGTGTAGCCCCACAGGCGGGCGACGTGGCGCAGCATCTCCGGTGTCGACTCGCCCAGTGGGCGGCGGTCGTGCATGTAGTGGCGCAGACTGAGAGAGCGGTCGCCGAAAACGTCGACTTCGTAGACCTGGATGTTGGGCTCGCGATTGCCGAGATTGTATTGCTCGGCGAGCTGCTGGCGAACGGCGCGGTAGCCGGCGTCGTCGTGGATTGCGGTGACCTCCAGCTTCTCCTCGGTGTCGTCGTCGACCATGGTAAACAGCTTGAAGTCACGGATCAGCTTGGGCGAGAGGTACTGCGCGATGAAGCTCTCGTCCTTGAAGTTGCGCATGGCGAAGTCCAGCGACTTCACCCAGTCGCTGCCGGCAAGCTCGGGAAACCAGCGGCGATCCTCCTCGGTGGGATGCTCGCAGATGCGGCGCAAATCGGTGAACATGGCGAAGCCCAGCGCATAGGGATTGATGCCGTTGTAGTGGCGGCTGTTGTAGGGCGGCTGGTAGACCACGTTGGTGTGCGACTGGAGGAACTCCATCATGAAGCCGTCGGTGAGCTTGCCTTCCTCGTACAGGTGGTTCAGCAGGGTGTAGTGCCAGAAGGTGGCCCAGCCCTCGTTCATGACCTGGGTCTGGCGCTGCGGGTAGAAGTACTGCGCGATCTTCCTGACGATGCGGACGATCTCGCGCTGCCAGGGCTCCAGCCGCGGTGCGTTCTTCTCGATGAAATACAGCAGGTTCTCCTGCGGTTCGCTGGGGAAGCGGGCCGCGAGTTTTTCCTGCCCGGCCACCTGCCTGGTCGGCAGGGTGCGCCACAGGTCGTTGACCTGGGATTGCAGGTAGGCCTCGCGCTCGGTCTGGCGCAGCTGCTCCTTGGCCATCGAGAGTCGGGTCGGGCGCTTGTAGCGGTCGACGCCGAGGTTCATCAGGGCATGGCAGGAATCGAGCAGTTCCTCGACGGCTTCTTCGCCGTGCCGCTGCTCGCAGTCGGCGATGTAGTTTCGTGCAAACACCAGATAGTCGAGGATGCCTTCGGCATCGGTCCAGGTGCGGAACAGGTAGTTGCCCTTGAAGAAAGAGTTGTGGCCGTAGGCGGCATGGGCGATCACCAGCGCCTGCATGGTCATGGTGTTCTCTTCCATGAGGTAGGCGATGCAGGGGCTGGAGTTGATGACGATCTCGTAGGCCAGCCCCATCTGTCCGCGCTTGTAGCCTTTCTGGGTGGCAAGGAACTGCTTGCCGTAGGACCAGTGGTGATAGCCCACCGGCATGCCGACCGAGGAGTAGGCGTCGATCATCTGCTCGGAGGTGATGATCTCGATCTGGCTGGGGTAGGTGTCGAGGCCATAGTGCGCGGCCACCCGCGCGATCTCTCTGTCGTAGCAGTCGAGTAGCTCGAAGCTCCACTCGGAGCCTTCGGACAGGGGCTGGCGCGAAGTGGCAGGCGGGGTCGGCGCGATCTCGGATTCCATTTCGGGTTCCATCTCAGGCCACCTTCTTCCTGAACAGTTCGCGGAATACCGGATAGATATCTTCCAGCGTGAGAATGCGCTGCATGGCGAAGCGCGGGCTCGCCGCCTTCACCCGCTCGTACTCGTGCCACAGGCTTTGCGGCTCCTCGGCCTCGATCTCCACGTAGGCGAAGTACTGCGTCAGCGGCAGGATGCTATGCAGCAGCTCGCGGCAGCGCGGCGAGTCATCCTCCCAGTTGTCGCCGTCAGATGCCTGAGCAGCGTAGATGTTCCAGTTGGCGCTCGGATAGCGCTCAAGGATGATGTCGCGCATCAGTTCGAGGGCGCTCGATACCACGGTGCCGCCGCTTTCGCGCGAACTGAAGAAATCCTCCTCGCCGACTTCCTTGGCCACGGTGTGGTGGCGGATGAACACCACGTCGATGCGCTCGTAACTCTTGGTGAGAAAGAGATAGAGCAGCATGAAGAAGCGCTTGGCGATGTTCTTGCGGTCCTCGTCCATCGAGCCCGACACGTCCATCAGGCAGAACATCACGGCCTGGCTGCTGGGGGTTGGCTGATCGACCCGGTTGGCGTAACGCAGGTCCCAAGTGTCGATGAAAGGGACGGCGGCAAGCCGGGCCTTGAAGGACGCGATTTCCTCGCGCAGTTCGTCGGCCTCCGCGCTTGCACCCAGCCCGTTCGCTTCCAGTTCGGCAAGCTTTTCCTCGGCCTCCCGCAGCGCGTCGCGCGGACCGGCCGCCATGGCGAGCCGGCGCCCGATGGCCTGCTTCATCGAGCGCACCACGTGCAGGTTGGACGGGTTGCCCTGGCTGACGAAGCCGGCACGGGCCTTCTTCACTTCGGGGACGGCGGCAAGCTGTTTCTTCACCAGGTCCGGCAGCGCCAGATCCTGGAAGAAGTAATCCATGAACTCTTCCTTGGACAGCTCGAACACGAAGTCGTCCATGCTCTCGTCGGCCGGGCCTCCGCCGCTGCCGGTTCCCCCTCCGCCCTCGGGACGATCCACCCGGTCGCCGGTGACGAAGTCGCGGTTGCCCGGCAGCACGATGTTGCGGCGGCCGCCGGGACCATGATGGAAGATGGGCTCGGACAGATCCTTGGAGGGGATAGAGATCTTCTCGCCGCGTTCCAGATCCGTCACCTTGCGTCCGGATACGACTTCCGACGCAGCCTTGCGGATCTGCGCCTTGAAGCGGCGCAGGAAACGCTGCCGGTTGACGGCGCTGCGGTTCTTGCCGGAGAGACGACGGTCTACGAGCCGGTTCATGGCCTACCTTTCAGGACGCCTTTCTTGCGCGCAGATACCACTCGGCCAGCAAACGCACCTGCTTGTCGGTGTAGCCCTTGTCGACCATGCGCTGGACGAAGTCCTGGTGCTTCTTCTGCTCTTCGCTGGACGCTTTGGCGTTGAACGAGATCACCGGCAGCAGGTCTTCGGTGCTGGAGAACATGCGTTTCTCGATCACCGCGCGCAGTTTCTCGTAGCTGGTCCAGGCCGGGTTCTTGCCATGATTCTGGGCGCGGGCACGCAGCACGAAGTTGACCACCTCATGGCGGAAATCCTTCGGATTGGCGATGCCGGCCGGCTTCTCGATCTTCTCCAGTTCGGTATTGAGCTGCGCACGGTCGAGGATCTCGCCGGTGTCCGGGTCGCGGAATTCCTGGTCCTGGATCCACATGTCCGCGTAGGTCACGTAGCGGTCGAAGATGTTCTGTCCATATTCCGAGTAGGACTCGAGGTAGGCGGTCTGCAACTCCTTCTCGATGTATTCGGCGTAATGCGGTGACAGGTACTCCTTCAGGTAGGCGATGTAGCGCTGCTCCACCTCGGGCGGCAGCTGTTCCTGCTCGATCTGCTGTTCCAGCACGTAGAGCAGATGCACCGGGTTGGCGGCGATTTCGCTGTGGTCGAAGTTGAACACGCGCGACAGGATCTTGAAAGCGAAACGGGTCGAGATGCCGGTCATGCCTTCGTCGACGCCGGCGAAGTCGCGGTATTCCTGATAGCTCTTGGCCTTGGGATCGGTGTCCTTGAGGTTCTCGCCGTCGTAGACGCGCATCTTGGAATAGATGCTGGAGTTTTCCGGCTCCTTCAGACGGGTCAGGACCGAGAATTGCGCCAGCATTTCCAGCGTGCCGGGTGCGCAGGGCGATTCCGACAGCGAGCTGTGCTGCAGCAGCTTCTCGTAGATCTTCACTTCCTCGGAGACGCGGAGACAGTAGGGCACCTTGACGATGTAGATACGGTCGAGGAAGGCCTCGTTGTTCTTGTTGTTGCGGAAGGTGGTCCATTCCGACTCGTTGCTGTGTGCCAGCACCACGCCGTCGAAGGGAATCGCGCCGAAGCCTTCGGTGCCTTTGTAGTTGCCTTCCTGCGTGGCGGTCAGGAGCGGGTGCAGCACCTTGATCGGCGCCTTGAACATCTCGACGAATTCCATCAGACCCTGGTTGGACAGGGAAAGCCCGCCCGAATAGCTGTAGGCGTCGGGGTCGTCCTGCGAGTATTTCTCCAGCTTGCGGATATCCACCTTGCCGACCAGCGAGGAGATGTCCTGGTTGTTCTCGTCGCCCGGTTCGGTCTTGGAAATGCCGACCTGGCCCAGCACCGAAGGCCAGCGCTTGACCACGCGGAACTTGGTGATGTCGCCGTTGTACTCGTGCAGCCGCTTCACCGCCCAGGGCGACAAGACCTTGCCGAGATAGCGGAGCGCAATGCCATATTCCTGCAACAGAATATCACCGTCCTCGTCGGCCGAGAACAGCGACAGCGGCGAGTCGTTCACCGGCGAGCCCTTGATGGCGTAGAACGGGGCTTTCTCCATCAGGTGCTTGAGCTTCTCCGCCAACGAGGATTTTCCGCCACCCACCGGGCCCAGCAGATAGAGAATCTGCTTCTTCTCTTCCAGGCCTTGGGCCGCATGTCGGAAATAGGACACGATCTGCTCGATCGTGTCTTCCATGCCATAAAAATCCTTGAAAGCCGGGTAGACCTTGATGACCTTGTTGGAGAACAGGCGGGACAATCGGGGATCCTTCCGGGTATCCACCAGTTCCGGCTCGCCGATCGCCGCTAGCATGCGTTCGGCGGAACTCGCGTAAGCCATCCGGTCCTGCTTGCAGATATCCAGGAATTCCTCGAGGGTGAATTCCTCTTCTTCTCTGCGGTAGCGTTCGATGTACTGGTTGAACAAGCTCATGGAGTCCTCCTGTCCGGTGAATCGATGTTAGGCCTGATCCTACTGTCGCAATGATCGTGCCATGTCCTTTTTAGCGGCCAAAAGTTCGACCGGGTTGAGCACAAATAGTGCGATGGGAGAAATGCAGGCCGACCAAAACCAGTGCATCGCCCGGCGGCCGCACAGGCATGGGGCGTATTTCTGCCATTCGCACCAGCAGGGCGCGCAATCGAGCAGAAAATTGCATCTCCCGTCCTTACTACGGAGAGTAGACCAGGGTGGGTTCGGTTCCAGTAGAGATCGGTTGATCTCGGCGTGAGCCGTCATGATTTACTGCGTGGATGAGCGGAAAAATACCCTGCCTCCGCATGCTTGTTGAGGATGCAGCTTACCCGCGGGCCACGGCACTTCGACGCGAATGCCGGTACAGGTGTGGCGCCAATATTGGCGCCAGTCAGGAATCGAACCAGATGAACGGGTTATTTGGATTTTGTTTTTTTCCTGATTTCCTGCATCCGTTCCCGCCACTCGCTCAAGGCCTCGTCCTCTATCTCCAGCTGTATCGCCACGACTTCCAGCGCGCTCAGTTTTTTGTCTTCCAGCCTGCGCGTCAGTTTCTCGCGCATTCTGGACAGCAGCCGTTCGGTTTCTTCCTTGGACAGGTGTCTGGCTTTTTCAAGATAGGCTTCGGAAGGTGTCTTTCTCATCGCAATTTATCCTTTTTGTATATTGGAAACCGCTGGTTTTAATGCTACTCGTTTATACAAGCCGCTCGCTACCTCGGCGGGGATAATAGGGAGTGGTGGTAAAGGCTGACCCCAAACCCAGCGCTCGACATCGCCAGTCCAGGATCGAAGCAGGCAGGCGAGCGGCCCGAGAACGAATGACGACCGAAAGGACGGAGATGAAAATCAAATCCAGGGATTTCCAGGTACAGGAGGGGAAAAAGGTCAACCTCAAGAAGTGGCCGACACGGGTCAAACCGCTATATAAATCAAAGGAGCAGTACCAAAAGCTCCTTGAGGACCAGGTGTCCGAACTGAGCGCCCTGCAACAGCTGCACTACGCGTCCGACCGCTATGCGGTCCTGCTGATTTTTCAGGCCATGGATGCCGCCGGCAAGGATGGCGCCATCAAGCATGTGATGTCCGGAATCAATCCCCAGGGCTGCCAGGTTTTCAGTTTCAAGCATCCGAGCGCAACCGAACTCGAGCATGATTTTCTATGGCGTACCACGCAGTCCTTGCCAGAACGCGGTCGCATCGGCATCTTCAACCGCTCCTACTACGAGGAAGTGCTGATCGTGCGGGTCCACCCGGAGATTCTCCGCAGCCAGGGAATTCCGGACGGGCTGCTCAATGAAAAAACGATCTGGAAGGAGCGCTATCGTTCCATCGTCGACCTGGAAAACCATCTCCACCGGAACGGCACACGGATCATCAAGTTCTTTCTTCATCTCTCGAAGGAAGAACAGCGGAAACGTTTCATCGATCGCATCGACGAACCCGAGAAAAACTGGAAATTCAGTCAGGCGGACATCGTGGAGCGGGGATTCTGGGATGAGTATATGCAGGCCTATGAAGCATGCCTGAGTGCAACGAGCACCCAGCGTGCGCCCTGGTACGTGGTGCCCGCAGACGACAAGGAAAATGCCCGGCTGATCATTGCCCGGATTGTGGTCGATGCCTTCAAGTCACTCGGGATGCAGTACCCCCAAACTGACGCCCAGCACCGGCAGGAGCTGTTGTCGATTCGCCAGCAACTGGTGGACGAAGCCCCGGATAACTGAGGCCTCGCCTGATTAAGGGCTCAGATCCGTACGAAATAGGGGAGCGCGGTCAGTGCGGCCCCGATGGCGACCAGCAGAAAGGTGTTGGAAACGAAATACGGAAAGACCATGAGCGCAAGCCCGCAGAATAGCGGAACGATCGCCTGCTGCTTCTTGCCGTACAGGAAAAAGCCCAGCCCGATCGAGCCGAAAAGCAATCCCCATAAAATTGACGACATGCTCATTGTGGTCTCGCGGCTGGTCCTGGAATCGGAGAGTCTATCGGGATCGACGGCGGGTGCAACTTATTGAATAAATCCGTCAGATCAGTTTGTTACGGGTCGTTCCTGATTGCACCCTCACGATTTCCGGCGTGCGCTCTTCTCGCGCAGGTTCCCTTGCCATTGACATCCGGGTTGTGTGCAGCGAAATCGCCGCTGCCTGACGAAGAGGCTCAGGATACGGTCGATGAGGCGGCGGCGTATCCGGATCAATCCGTGCTGTCCGCATAGCGGGCACAAATAGCAATCGAGTTCGATGATGCAGGATGCCTTCGGATATTGCCGGAAAGAAGGAAGGGAGCGTTCGGTCACGTCGTCGGGGTACGGAAACATCTACAGCCTGGCTGGTTGATGGCATTGACCCGAACGTACCCGCCCAGTTCCGGGACATCAGGGATCAGTGCGGAGCGTCCGGCGGCGACGCATCGTTGGCCTCGATGCCATAGGGCTCGTAGCCGTAGTGTTCCGGCTTGATCGACGCAATGAGACTGTCGAGACTGGGCGCGCCAATGTTGACGGGAATGGGCACGATCCGTTTGGCATCGACGACCTGCCGCACACGGTCCCAGTCGATGGTCGGCCAATCCTGGCTCCTGGACTGCGATATGGCATCGATCGTGCGCATGAGGAGACTGTCCTGGTCGCCGGGATATTCCCCCACCGGCGTGGACACGCTGAGATAGAGCTGATGCTTGCGGTATCCCACCAGCACCGGTTTGTTGATGATCCTTACTGGCGTGCCTGCAGGCACCTTGGGAAACAGGTAGGCCGCATTCTCGGGATATAGATGGACGCAGCCATGGCTGACTTCCATCCCTACGCCCCACGGTCGATTGGTGCCGTGAATGAAGATTTGCGAAAACCCGGTTTCCAGGGCGAGCATGCCCATGGGATTGTTGGGGCCGGGGGGAAAGTAGTCGGGAAAATTGGCTTCGCCCTGTCTGCGATGCTCAGCCTGGATGTCCTTGGGAACAATCCAGGCGGGATCCTTGTATTTGGCGATGATCCGGGTGCTTCCCAGCGGCGTTGGCCAGCCGGGACGGGCGATCCCGATAGGGAAGGTGACGACCGTTGCCGCTTCATTGGCCTTGTGGCGCGGGAAATAATAAAGCCGGCGCTGGGGAATGTTCACGACGATACCGACCCAGGGTTGCGGCGGCAGGATGAACTCGGTCGGAACGACGACCGGGGTTCCCTCGCCAGGTAGCCAGACCGACATCCCCGGATTGGCACGGGTGATTTCGTCATAACCCAGGTCATAATGCCGTGCGATGTCCAGCAAGGTGTTGTGGGCGTCAGCCGTCACCACCTGCAGCCGGCCGACGAGGTTGCTGCCATCGGTTGGCAGCGAAAACGTCGCGCCCCAGCCTGGGGCGACCCACCACGCCAGCAGCAGGACGAGCACATGCAGGCCGGGAACTGAACGCACGATAGCGGTGGTCGGAGAAGGGGAGTGCATGATGCATTTCATGGGTTGATCATGGAGGTCGTGAATTGCGATTCTGTTTGAATGCGTTGTTGGCTGCCGTCATCCTGGGGATATCCACGATCTCCTGGGCAACCGGGGGGGCAGACTGGGTGCTGGTGGATACCCAGGCGCTGACCCTGACGGTGTTTTCCGCCGAAAACCACGTCCTGGCCCGTTTCCACAACATTGCGATCGGCAGCGGCGGAGCCGCCGAAACCCATCGCCAGGGCGACGAAACGACGCCGCGCGGCATATTCCATGTCACCTGGGTCGATCGCCACAGCCGCTTCAACACCTTCTACGGCCTCGACTACCCGTCGGCCCCTATCGCCCGCCATGCGTATGACGTCGGCACGCTCAGTCAGGCGCAATTCGGGGCCATCATGCAAGCCTTGCGACATCATCGCACACCACCCCAGGATACGCCGCTCGGCGGCCAGATTGGAATCCACGGACTCGGTAGCGGCGACCCCGACGTCCAACAGGCTGTCAACTGGACCAACGGCTGCGTGGCACTCACCAACCGTGACATCCGGCGACTTGCCCAATGGATGCATGTGGGGACGCGCGTGATCATTCGCTGAAATTCCAATGTATCGGTATTGGCCATTCAAGCCAGCCCGACTTGCTTGATACCGGCGGATAGACGGCGCCAGACCGTCTTCCCGTCGGGCCTGCAAAAATTATTTCTGCATCGTTTTCTTGAACATACGGTCGATTTTCTCTGCCAGCTTGTCGACTTCCTGCATGGCCTTGTCGGCTTCGGCTTTCGCCGCATTGGCAGTGGAGTTGGCTTGGTCGGCAGTCGATTTGGCCCCGTCGGCGGTCACGTTGGCCTGGTCAGCCTTTTGCGAGGCCTGGGCGGCGGCGGTCTTGGCAGCATTGGCGTTGGCGTTGGCCTCGTCGGCTTTTTTCGACGCCTGATCCGCCGTGGTCTGCGCCTTGTTCAGTGCATCGGTCGTGGCACAGCCGCCCAGCAAGGCTGCGCAAACCAAGGAAGTACCGAGAAGGGAAAACGTTTTGTACGAGCGTGGTTGGTTCATTTTTTTGCTCCAGAATAAAGGTCTTGGAAAGCGCCGCACAAGCCAGAACGCAGCGCGACCATCAGTCGGACATCCGTTGGAACGGTGCCGCTGATGTGCTCATCTTAGAATGGGCAGCATGTAGAAATGAAAATTGGATTTTGGTTCCGCAATCGCCCAGCCAGAAGCGGATTCCGTCTCAATGGGCGCCGCTGGCGACCGCTGCCGCCCCTCGTTTGGGCGGCCGGGCCAGCCAGACCATCAGCATCAGGGCGACGAAGAAGCAGCCGGACAGCCAGAAGATGTCGTTGGTTGCCAGCAGCACCGCCTGCTGATTGATGATCCGCTCCAGCATGGCCGGGTCTGTGGCCGGATTGGCCAGGTTGCCGAGGGCATCGGTCGCCGTCGGGTCGAAAGCCGAGACATGCGAAGTCAGGATGCTGTGATGGAACTCGGCGCGGCGATCCCACAGCGTGATACTGAGCGAGGTGCCGAAACTGCCGGCCAGGATACGGGAGAAGTTCGACAGGCCGGTTGCGCTGGGCATCATGTGGGGCGGAATATCCGCCAGCGTCAGGGCGGTCAGCGGCACGAAGAAGCTCGCGACGCCGAAGCCCATCAGCAGGCGCGGAATCACGATGTGCTGGAAGGTGACGTCGGAGTTGAAATTGCTGTTCCAGAACGATACCGCGGCGAACACCGCGAAGCTGAACGTGGCCCAGATGCGCAAGTCGATCTTGTGCATGTTCTTGCCCACGAACGCAGACAGGAACACCGGCAGGATGCCGATGGGCGCGGCGGCCATCCCGGCCCAGGTGGCGGTGTAGCCCATGTTGGTCTGCAGCCACAGCGGCAGGATCACGACGTTGCCGAAGAACACCAGATAGCCGAAACTCAGGATGACCGTGCCGACCAGGAAATTGCGCTGGGCGAACAGATGGAAATCCACCACCGGATGGCGATCGGTCAGTTCCCAGACCACCAGTACGCTCAGTGCCACCACAGAGACGACCGCCAGGGCGGCGATGGTGCCGGATTCGAACCAGTCCAGCTCGTTGCCCTTGTCCAGCAGGATCTGCAGCGCGCCCACGCCCAGCACCAGCAGCACCAGGCCCACCTTGTCGATGGGCACGACCTGGGTCGCGCTGGAGCGCTTGCCCAGGATCGTCCAGGTCAGGAAGGCCGACAGTAGGCCGACCGGCAGGTTGATGTAGAAGATCCACGGCCAGTTGATGTTGTCGGTGATCCAGCCGCCGAGGATCGGCCCCAGGATGGGCGCGACGATGACCGTCATGGACCAGAGTGCCAGCGCGAGCCCCTTTTTTTCCGGCGGGTAATTGTTCAGCAGCAGGCTTTGCGAGAGCGGGATCATCGGTCCCGCCACGGCGCCCTGCAGGACGCGCGCGGCAATCAGGACCGGCAGGCTGGGCGCCAGGCCGCACAGCCACGACGCTAGGGTGAACAGCAGGGTGGACAGCACGAACAGCCGAACGTCGCCGAAGCGGCGCGACAACCAGCCGGTCAACGGCAGGGCGATGGCGTTGCTGACGGCGAAGGAGGTGATGACCCAGGTGCCCTGGTTCGGACTCACCGCCAGGTCGCCCGAAATCGCCGGTAGCGAGACGTTGGCGATCGACGTGTCGAGCACCTGCATGAAGGTGCCCAGGCTCAGGCCCAGGGTCAGCAGGACCAGGGTGGGACCGTGCAACGGCGGGTGGGCCATGGCGCCCGGCTCAGCCCGTATGGACCTGATTGGCCCGCAGAATGGAGCGGATCAACGCATCCGCGCCAGCCGCGTCTTCCACTGGCGTGACATAGCGGGTTGCGGGATGCGAGTCCGCCTTGCCGGTAGCGGCGGTTTCCACTTCAACTTTCATCGACAGCCCGACCCGTAAAGGATGTGTGGCCAATTCCTTGGTGTCGAGGGCGATGCGCACCGGCAGGCGCTGGACGATCTTGATCCAGTTGCCGCTGGCGTTCTGAGCCGGCAGCAGGGAGAACACGCTGCCCGTACCGGGCGACAGGCCCGCGACAGTGCCGTGGAAGATCGTGCCGCTGCCGTAGAGATCGGAAACCAGTTGCACGGGCTGGCCGATGTGCATGCCCTTGAGCTGGTCTTCCTTGAAATTGGCCTCCACCCACAGCTGGGTCATCGGTACGATGGCCATGAGTGCCATGCCCGGTGCAACCTGCTGTCCGATTTGGACCGAGCGCTTGGCCACCTGGCCATCGGCAGGCGCCCGGATGTCGCAGCGACTCAGGGCCAGCCAGGCTTCGCGCAGCCGGGCTTCGGCCTGCTTGACGGCAGGATGGGTCGCTACCGAGGTGCCACCCACTTCGGCTTTCGAAGCCGCCAGCTGGGCGCGCGCCAGATCGAGCTCGGATCGGGCCTTGTCGCGCGCGGCGCGGGCGTGCTCAGCTTCCTCGCGCGAGATCGCATTGACGGCGACCGCCCGTTCACGCCGTGCCAGATCGGCCTCGGCCTGTTCCAGGATGCGTTGCTTCACGGCCAGATTGGCGGCCTGCTGGACGTGCGCCTCGAAGGTCTGGCTGATCCGGCGCACGATTTCGCCCAGATCGGCCTCGGCCTTGGCGAGAGCAAGCTTGGCATCGGTGTCGTCCAGCTTCACCACGACCTGGCCCTGCTTGACGAAATCGGTGTCGTCGGCCAGTACCGCCACCACCGAGCCGGCGACACGCGGCGTGGCCCGCACCAGGTTGCCGGCCACGTAGGCGTCGTCGGTACTTTCGTGTCCGCGGCTGTGCAAGAACCAGCGTACGCCCCAAATCGTCGCCGCAACGAGAAAAATCAGGGCCAGAATCGTCAGCAGACGTTTGCGTTGGGCTGGATTGGCTTCCGGAGGATCAATGGTCATGGGGCAGGGTCCTTTGGAGTGCGTCGCCACCCAATGCCTTGAGCAGCGCCACACGGGCGCGTAGGCGGGCGGCCTGGATCTCGATGTCATTCATGCGCTGGGCGAGGACGGCGCTGTCCGCTTCGAGTGTGTCGAGCGGACTGGCCAGCCCGATTTGTTGGCGCTGTTCCGCCAGCGAACGGGTCCGTTCGGTTTCCTGCAGGGCCTGTTGCTGGGCCTGGCTTCTGTGCTCCAGGCTCATAATCAGGGCATAGGCATCGGCGGCCTGGCGGGCAGCTTCCAGGATGGCGTGGTTATAGGCTGCGACGGACGCGGCATAATCCGCTTCGCGCATGCCAAGTTTTGCACTCAGGGTCTGGCGGTTGAAGATCGGCAGATGCAGGGCTGGGCCGATCGATGCGGACAGGCTGTCGCACTCCGGTCGGAAGCGGCCTCAACCTGGCTACGTAAAGCCGCCACATCGGGTCGGCGGGCCAGCCAGTCAACCGGCAGACGGGCTGGCAGGGCGGGGAGCCGGGCGTCGAGTTCAGGCGTCGGCAGTCTGGCGGCGTGGTCCGGGTCGCTGCCGACCAGGGCGCTCATGCGATAGCGCAGTGCGCGTGCCAGATAGTCCAAACTGCGGGTCCGGTCCTCGTCCAGGTCCAGCTTCTTGCGTGCCTCGATCAGGGGCTGTGCCGAATCCAGGCCCAGATCGAAACGTGCCTTGACCAACGCATGGGCCTTGCGGTGGCTCTCGGTCAATGCGCGGGCGGCTGCCAGGCGCGCCTCGACATCGGCCCAGGCAAAATACGTATCGGCGACCGCTGCCGCCAGGGTCTGGCGGACGGCTTCAGCTTCGTCGCGTGCCGCCTGCCGCTCGTTGCCCGCAGCCTGGATCAACGCCCGATTCTTGCCCCACCAGTCGAGCGTGTAGGACAGGTTCTCGGTAATATCGGTCTGGGTGAAGGTACTGCCGCCGATAGGAGGCGGAAACAGGCCATTCTTGCTCAGGTGTTCGCGGTCGACGGACGCATCGGTTTCATAGTGCACCTGGGCGTCCAGGCGAGCCAGGCGTTCGGCTTGATCGGCCACGCGCAGGCGCGCCTGCGCGGCGGCCAGATCGGGGGCATCCCGCAAGGCTGTGTCGATCAACCGGTCCAGACTAGTCAAGCCGAAGGACGTCCACCAGTGTTCCTGGGGCGGCGGGATATCCGTGGCCGCAGGCGTGTTGGATAAAGCAGACAGCGTGGTCGCCGTTTCTGGCGCCTTCAGCGTCGGCCGGGCAGGCAGGTCATGCGGCAGTTCGGCACAACCGGCGACCAACAGGAACAAGCCGGGCAGCAGTCGCTTCATGAGGCCATCCTGAAGCGCCGCAGGCCTTCCAGCATCTTCCTCAACAGGCGGTCGAATTCGGCGATCTCGGCCGGGCTGAAATCGATCCATTGCTGCTCGATCCGTTGCCAGATGGCCGGCAACACCGCCAGGATCAATTTCCGTCCTGACGGCGTCAGCGACAATTCGACCCGTCGCCGGTCTTGCGTACACGGTTTACGGCTGACCCAGCCCGAACCGATCAGGTCATCCGCCAGACGCGTCACATTGGTGCGAGATGCAATCAGCGCGTCGCTCAAATGGCTCGGATTCAGCCGGTTGTCCTCGCTGCTCAAAATCATGGCTAGCGCCAGGAAGGTCGAACTGTTGAGCCCAAACTCTGAAAGATGTTGGTTATAAACATCGTCCAATTCCTTGAAAACATAAAAGAACAGACGGTTCAACACAACCCGATCCTGGGGCATGCCGGGCAGTTGCCCGGAAATGCGGCCGATACCATTCTCGAAATAGGTGAAGTCCAAGTTCACGTCTTTGCCATCTAACCAGTGGATTAGTTAGTAGCATAGTGCCGGAAATAGTTTCAAATGTAACTATTTTTAGTATTTAACATAATATACATTATGTGCATATTATCGGGTCTTGATAAAGCCCCAAAGGGGCGTTCGCGCTGCTCAAGTAGACTCGTCTGGCCACATCCCTGACCCTACTAGGCCTCCATCAAACCTAAATTATTTCAATTTGTCAATATCTCCGCGTACATACGAACTCGAAATCAAATCGTTCGGCAAGCACCACAGGCTTTACTGGAGATCGCAGTACAGCGGTCAAGCGACAGCAAGCACCAAATGACCAAGGGGTTCGGCTGCGGGCTTCACCTTGATTTCGATGTCGTAGCCCAACCGATTCAAGCAGTCCATCAACTTGCGTTCGGACAGGTTGGAGAAGTCGCCGCGCAGCATGCCGGACACCTTCGGCTGTGTGATGCCCATGCGACGAGCCGCCTCATCCTGGGTGAGCCCGAGTTTGCGCACGGCTTTGGTTATCTCAATCACCAAACCGGATTTGATTTTGAGTTTTTCGGCGTCGGGCAGACCGAGATCGGCAAAGACATTCCCCGAGCCCATTTCGACCTCAATGCCATCAATGATTCGTTTTGCCATTTCGTAGCTCCTTTGCAAGCACCTCGGCAACCTTCAGCCTGGTGCGGATGATGTCCATGTCCTCTTTCGGTGTGGCGATCCCGCTCTTGCTCTTCTTCTGAAAGCAATGTAGGACGAACACGGCCTCCTCGAACTTGACGGTATAGACGGCGCGGTACGTGCCGCCGATGTCGTTTTCGACCACTTCCAGGACGCCGGCCCCGCCGAATCCCTTCATCACCTTCGCCGCGTCGTGCTGGTCACCGCGCTGCGCGAAGTCAAGAGCGTGACCGAAGAACTTCCGCACATCGGCAGGAAGGGCCATCAAGTCTTTTTTGCACCCTCCGACCCAGATGAGCGATTTGTCTTGTGGCGCCATGAATGCATTATACCTGTAATGGAATAAAAGGAAGCGCCCATCTGGCGCCACCCAAACCCATCTCGCACAGGTGGCGGGTTTGGGAGCTGGTTTTCACTTAAAAATACTTCTTGTAAAACTGCCACTGAACCCGTGTGGACACCGCAAAAACTAGCGTTAACGGTGCAATGACCCAGAACGGGCTCATTGCAACCGGCAGGCAAAGATACAGCGTGACCCCGGATGCGAAGAACATCAGCTTCGTGAGGCGTCCAATTTTGTGCAGATCCGCCGATTCGCGTCCTGCGCACGCGCGGCGGATATAACGCTCGGTCAGGCCGTCTACGCCAGCCAAGACATACAACAGGAAAAACAAAGGGGTCGCAGCCAGTACGAAGCCAATCCTGATCCCGTAGACCTGAATCACATTCATAGCCAGGTAGATTTCCCGTGCATTACGCGCAACGAACTGGCTCAGATACATCCGGTCGACCTCGTTGACCTGATACCCGGAGAAATAGGCATAGGTGGCTTCATGGAGTGATGTCGCCTTGAAAAAAAGCCAGTAAGTCCACTGCTGGGCCAGCTCGGTCAACGTGGAAAGGCCGGCGGCGTGGCTTCCTCGCCGTACAAGCTCTTTGACGCGTGCGGTTTCCGACTGGAACAAAGCGTCGGCAGCTTGCACTGGATCCGGCCATTGATATTTGGCAAACAGGAAAGCCGCGGTGAGGGCGATCAGGCCAAGCATGACATATAGCAAGAGCGTCCCAAAAAGCCATTTCAATGGCCACAGAAAGGCGACTGCCACATTGCTGTCATAGAGACCGGAATTCCTAAAAGCCACTGCCCTTCCCTTCAACGACCAGATTTTCCGTCTCGGTGCCGTGCGTGTCGTATTTCTGCCGCATGCTCGCGGCAATGTCTTCCAACGACGCAGGAATGGGGGGAGCTTCGTCGGGGTCGAACAGAGGGAGCCTGATTTTGTAGAGCTGGCCGCCTTCGATAAGCGCAAAGGCCTGCCCCTTGGGCAACTGCACCAGATCTGCCGGCGACAACATGGGGGCTTCCTGGGTGCTGATCCGGTCTTCGTTCCGTGTGGTGAAAGACAATACCTCACGATCATCTGAACTGTCCGTGGCCGCGCTGGCTTGAATCGAGGTGACCAGTTGCACATCCGGGAGCTGGTCGGTGAGAATTTCGGCGGTTTCCTTGTTCTTGACCCTTAGCATGATCAGGGTATTGAGGTTGCCGCCAATCTGTGAGGCCTTCGCTTTGTTGCCAATGCGGGCTTCCACGTCGGCCCAGGTCTGGGTATAGACCGCCACTTGGAATCCCGCACCACCAGCCTTGTTCAGCAGCGGGATGAATTCGTCGCCGATCAGCTCGTTGAACTCGTCCGCATGGATGGACAGTTTGCGCTTGGGGATGGCCGTGGACAGCCCGTAGCCCTGCTCGAACTTGTAGGTCTGGCCGGCGATCGAGGTCAGGTCGGCGAACATGGCGTTGCCCACTGCGCCAGCCACTTCGTAATCAGAGAGCGAATCGAGCCCGACGTAGACCACCGCGCCGCGTTCGATGACGCTCATCCAGTCGAAGATCGGCCTTGGATCAGTCGGGTCGTCGTACTGTGGAGACAGTATCTGCGCGGTTTTGCCGGTGGTAAGTTTTTCCAGCAAGGGATAGAGACTGGACACCAGTTTCTCGAAATAGCTGCGGTCGTTCGACAGGATGGATGCCAGGCCGTCCGCTATCGGGTCATGCAGATTATTCTCGCGGACGAACAGCAGGATTTTCATAGCATCCATCGTCCGTCCAGATTTCATTGCCTGCTGAATCTGGGTTTTATCCATCTCAATGGCATCAACCGCCTCATTCCAGCCGGGCTGTTCCCGGTCAAGCCAGAAGCGCAAGTATTCCAGCGCCAAGGCGTCGATATTGACCGCATCCTCATAAATCATGCGGTAATCCGGACGGTAGCCGAGGGTGGTTCGCGCGCGCGCGATGACGTTCACGAAGCGCCAGACAAATTCCTTGAACGCGGCGGACTGTCCTTCGCCTGGGAGCTGGCCAGCGATACGGGTGCTGACCTCGGTGGTTCGGGCAAAATTTCCGATCGGGTTGTAACGTGCGGACTGGTCGGGGTAGCCCAGGTGAAACATGAAGAACTCGCGCCGGGCCATGGCCGCCTCGATGTAGCAGCGGGTCATCAGGCTGGCATCGCCCTTGGGGTCGAATACGATCACCACGTCGCCTCGCCGAATGTCCTGTGTGATGAGAACCTCGGCGAGGCGTGATTTGCCGACCCGTGTGGTGCCCAGCACGACCATGTGGCCGGGCCGCTCGACCAGATCCATGCTGATTTCCGTTTCGTCCGGTTCCAGTCCGTGAATGATCGGATCGCCGCCGACAGGCGGCAATGGCGTAACCGGATTCCACCAGAGCTCCTTCCTGGTCTGCCGCGCCAGCCAGCCCGGGGCGCCGCCGCGCCCTTCGTGGCGGAATTCGAAGCGACGCGCCCAGGTATACAGGCCGGATTGGGTGATGTAACGACGATTCTTGGGATCGCGCGCCAGTGCCAGGCGCTGGGTATGGCGCTGATCCCACTTGAACCCAAGACCGAGGAAAAGTCGGCTTTTTGAGACGGGAATTGCGCTGGTAGGAATGACGTACTTAGGCAGCCGGGTAAGGTTGCGCTGAAATCGGGAAACCCGAATACCCTGTCTCAGTCGCACGCCGGCATGCAGGACCATGCCGGCAGCGGCTGTCACGATCAGCTCCTTTGGCAGAAAAAACCACTCGTGAGCGCTCATCAGGAGAATGGCGCCGGACAACGAGGCAAAGGCCGGTACGTATTCGACCGCGGGCCGGAACAGGTTTTCGATGGGATAGCTCATGTCAGACGTGTTCGATGGGTTTGTCGAACCTGACAATGCAGGGATTATTCGGTGGTAGTGGGTTCACGAATCGAACAGGATCCAGTAAGACCACGCCAGAGATCAGCTTTTTGCCCTCGCCATCGGCGCCGATCACCATGTAACGCTGGATGTTGCTTTTCTTCTCTCCGGAGACCAGATTCCAGCCAGCATTGGTAACCTGGCGCTGGATGCCGGTCCCCAGCTTGCTCCCCGCTCGATCCGATGGCGTGCCATCGCCCTCCTCCCCGAACAGTTCGGCGAACTTGCGAAAGATCACTGGGGAAACCAGCATCATTCCTTCGTCAACGAAGTGAATCATGGCGTCCGCGCGGTTGTACGGCATGCTGCCTTCCGAGAGGCCCTCCTGAATCCAGCGCATGAACCGCATGGCTGCACCAGAGGGTTCCTTCTTTTTCGAGCCAGGCTTGGGCCTGGCCGCTGCTTGCCCTGCAGGTGCAACCGGCTTCAATGCTGCTGCAGTAGGGGGCTTGGGTCTTGGTGAATGTTTGATCGCGGCGTCGTCTTCATCGAGAAAGCCTGCGTCCCCAGGTTCAGATAGAGCGGCCGCTCTGGGCTGTGCCGGCGGGCGAATGGGAGGGAGAGCCGTGCTGGCCCGCCTCGGCTGCTCTTCGGTGTTCGGCGAGGAGGTTGGATCGGGCTGCGGTATGACGAGCGACAGCTGGTTGGCCGGATCCTCCAATGGGTTGGTGGCTGGCTCAACGCCAGAATCACCCATGGAACCAATATACGGATCGGATTCCAAATCGAGCGGCTGGATGTATGAGGCATCTTGTTTACCGGCAATAATCTTGCCTCTCATGATTTCCGGGTAAAGAACCGGGGACTGGAACAGTTTGTCGAGTGAGAAGCACAGCACGGTCAGCTTTTGTTCCCACCCTTCATCGAGACTGACCATGACCTGCCACACAGCACGGTTCTCACTGGTGGGGATCAAGGCACCGTACTCTTGCCATGTATCAAAAAGGCGATCGTTCTTATCCTTGCCAGGTATGCCCTCCCCGCTTTCGCGTTCAGTCAGGAACTGGCGTACCTCGTCGGCCAGCCGCTTGGACACAAACCAGATTTTTCCATCGTAAACCCAGCCATGGGAGCCCGCCCTATTCAGGCTCAGTCGCCCCTCTTCCAGCATCAGGCGCAAGGCTTGCATCATGCGCTCGATCAGAGGTACCGAACGGGCGGAGGCAAAACGAGTGCGCGGTCCCTGCATCAGGTTGTTCTTGACCGACTCGGAGTCGGCGCGTGTGACGATTTCTCGCAGCACACCCTTGTCTTGATCGTCACCCGAAAGGTAGCTCGTCAATTCGCCCATGAGCTGTACGTCATCGGCAAGCCAAGCGAGAACATGGGAAGGGACGAGCCGCTGGAACAGCACGATGGGCAGTTTCTTGTGCAGGTCGTAATCCCGCGTGATCTCGAAATTCAACGTGTAATGCGTCAACCCCTGATCCAGCATCGATCCAGCAAGAGGCTGCCACTTGCCACAAGGTTTTCTCGATCGGAGAACTTGGACATTGATATCGGCCATAGGCCTTCCAATGTCATGCAGTAGCGCAGCCAAGAACACTGCGTAAGTCCAGCGGTGCTTGCGAGCCGGAATTTCCTCGGGGGCTGCTCCGACCGGAAGCAGATAGCCCTGCCGGAAGCGTAGCGCGTGTGCTGCCGACTCCATCATATGGGTCATGAGGCCGCCGGGCTGCGCGTGATGGTGCGATTCCGAGGCTGGTAGCAGTTGAGTCCATTCCGCAGCCCGCTCGATGACGGGCATGCAGTCTTGATGGAACAGGGTGTAGTCGAATCCCATGCGGTCACGACATCCGTCGACCAAGGCTTGAAGGTTGAGTTGATCCAGGACGTCTTTGCCAGGGAGAACCTTGATATGGTTGGCTGCCCTAGAATCGCTACCGGATGGCGTTGAATGGTCGGACGCCGCGTGGTCGGTGTGGCGGGCAATACGCCAAACGACCCATACGCCGCCTACTCCCAAGGCTCCAGCGGCAATGAGCAGCCAATCACCGGACATCAGTGGTGTGGGAGCTGTTCGATGAGCCATGAGGCAATTACGGGTGAAGACGGGAAAGTCCCTTCCCATTTCCAGCAATTGGGCGATAAATCCCCGCCGATGAAATCACTGAGGGATAGTGAGAGCGGATCCCAGCGCTCCGCGGTTTCGGGATGGCGGACACGCCAAGTAAAGAATTCAAGATGAGATAGCGCGTGGGCTACTTCGTCGTCTGTAATCCCAAGCTCCAGTTCGGAGATGCAGTGAAGCACCTCATGGGCTGGGGATTCCTCTTCGTCTTCAAAATAGCATCGACCGATCTCGTCATAACGGGCAAGCCATTCAAGCACAACGGCCGTCCAGTGGGACAGTTCGATTTGTTCGAATCGTGCCGCAATGTGTGCGAAGAGCGTGTCAGGATGATCCTGGTTGTTGGGTTCTTCTATGGGGGTCACGGGCACTCTTTGCGCAAGGAGTGAAAATGCCCGTGATGCTATGGACTCGGCCTTGGCTATGCAGCAGTTAATGCAAACAAAGTTCTTTTGATTGATTGCTGAAGTGTTTTTTGTTTTGTGGTAGGCGTTTTTTATGGGGGAGAGGCTTGAATCGTAGAAGACATGGCCCTACGGCATGTGTCGATTTTTTAGTACTTTATGGTCTCAAATCAACCCTGGCTGTTCGGCCTTCGGTGCCATCAAGGTCAGTTATCTGTGGTGGAGCCGTCGTTAGTCAGTTGGCCTTGCACTTCTGCTCCTCGGCCAAAGCAGCCCGTCAGGGCGACTGTTCCATATGTCAGGTCTTTGGCCCTCAGCAGTCAAAGCCTCTTTCAACGTTTGAGCTGAAGGGCCAAACGGCTTGCCGGTGGCGGTCGACTCGAGCGAAGGGTTAAGCCTCGCCTGTAACTTCAGACATTGCAGCACGCTACTTGTAGTGCACAAGTCGCGTTGCCCCTTGGCCGACAAGTGTTGCATATTCCTCTTCAGACTCGGCGGCCCCTATGAAGGGGTATTCCTGAAGCGCTTGTTTCGGCGTGATGTCCCAGAGTTGACCTTCTTTGTCGCGAACCACAGAGTGAGCAAGGAACACTTCGTAGTTGAACTGGCCGGCCATGTCCATATAGAGCCATCCTCTGACTACTTGATAGTCTGAGTTGTTCTCGCACCAAGTTGTAACGTTGTCGTGGCACTGATTCGGCTGTGGTCTCCAGTCACCGATGGAGACTGTTGCCGGAGGGACGTCGACGCCTTCGGACAGTCGCTCTCGTAGCGCGGCTGTATATTCCGGATTAACCTGATGCGGCCATGGAAACTGCATGGTGCAGTGGTGGAGTGCGACGCCTACGTCTGAATTCACCGTCCTGCGCGGATCAGCATGCTGACAGACCCACTGCTCACTTCATATGGCACACCATCCCGGGGGGCTGATCCGAAGAAGGCCTGGGATGCAGAACGAAGCGGATAGCGCTCCATCTCAAGCCCGACCGGGCCAGCGATGATCGCTTTGGCTTCGGCCATGCAAATCATTTCCAACACTCCACCACCACCGTGTAAGCGCGCGCATCCTCGGAAATCTCCACAAGGTCTTTCTGCCAGAAATCCCACCAGCCTCCCGTTGTGTACTCGACCTGGTTGCTGTCCAGAAAAGCGCGCGTGGTGGATTCGTTGATGGCAAAGTTGACATTTTGCGGCACGTCGCCGGTGAGCTTGGCAACTTTCACTGCATCAAGTTTCTGCACTACTACGCCAACCACTTGCCCTTTGCCGTCGAGCACCGGACCGCCGCTGTTGCCTTGCTGAACGGGAGCCGTGATCTGTATCTGGCTGGTGTTGTTACCCAGCCCAGCCAGTGCGCTAACTACACCGGGCGAGAGATTCCCGCCAGCGGCCAAGGCGCCCAACAAAGGGTAGCCATAAGCGGCGATGCTCTCGCCCTGGCGCAGATCGTTCGCCGCGCGGAACACCGCCACCGCTTTGGGCTTGCCGGTCATCTGCAGCAAGGCCAGATCGTTGACCTCGTCCTGTGGCAATACCTTGAGCGGTTTGTCGCTGCCGGTCAGCCGCACCTGCCGGCAGTCACGAACGACGTGGCGATTGGTCAGGAGATGCCCCTGTTTGCTGACAAAAAAAGCTGTGCCGACAACTGCTTTTTCCATAACGACATCGCGCCTAGATGCATCAGCTGGTGCAGCGGCATCAGCGGCGGGCGAAGTAGGTGCATCCGGACAAATTAATAATCTGAGCAAGTGTTGCTCACAATAATCCTTCGGTCCCGTAGTTTTGTACCCAGATTCTGGATTTGTGCCGGGTTTCCATAAACTGGCGAGACGTTGCCCCTCGGTAATCTGTTCTGGGTAGGGTTTTGTGTTTTCGATAACCCAGTCTACGCGTTTAGAAATGTAGCCACGCCCGCTTTCATAATCGTCTCGATATTGGGCATATTTTGGGTCTTTTGCTGCAGCCAGGTTGATCCAAAGATACCCAAATACAACATTGGGGCGAACGCCTCGGCCAGTTGCGTAAGCGAAACTCAGACGAGCTTGGGCATCTGGATCACCTTGTATTGCAGCTTTACGGAACCATTCCACCGCCTTCACTGCGTCCTTGGGCGCGCCTCTGCCGTTCGCGGACATCACCCCAAGATTAAACTGCGCAGTGGCATCTCCCTGTTCGGCAGCCTTGCGGTACCACACTACGGCTTGGGCAGCATCCTTGGGTACACCTTCGCCTTGGTCATACATCCACCCAAGACTGAACTGCGCACCCGCATGCCCTTGCTCTGCTGCTTTGGTGTACCACTTTATGGCCTCGGCGGTATGGTTCGGGTCATTAGCCAGCGTGGTTTTTCCACCCGGCATGGCTGTTACCCAACCTTCGTCATTGAAATGTTGGCCAAGAACATATTGGGCTTCCACATCTCCTTGCTCTGCTGCTTTGCGTAGCCACTCAACTCCTAATTTCGCGTCTTCTTCTAACAAGAGGAAAGGGTTTCGAGTTGGATCCTTCGGCATGCCTTCACCACTGAGATAACTCGCGCCGAGCTTCCGCTGAGCAGTAGCATTACCTTGCTCCGCAGCCTTGCGCCACCACGTCACTGCCTGGGCGGCATCCTTGGGTACTCCTTTGCCGTCGCTGTATGCGTTACCCAGCTTCAGTTGAGCTTCCGCATTGCCTGCTTCTGCCTCCTTTTTCCACTTGGCGACGTTTTCTTCCGCAGTCAATGCTTTCGCAGGTTCCGCCTTGTTTTTGGTGGCACTTCCAGCGGATTTTTGATCCGAGCATGCAATAAGCAAGCTCGCCATCAATAGCGTCACTACAAATATCGATTTCGATGAACTCATGTTTTCCTCGTTCTTATTTATGCGCCGCAGATGAAGTTCATTTTCTTGACAAAATTTCTTCTCAATTCAGCGTTTTCTTCGTCCCCATTTTTCAGTCTCTTCATATAGGACGAAATTTCATTCTCTACTGCCTCATGAAATTTTGATCTATCCACAATCAGACTTTCTGAAATATCACCTTCAACTGATTGGATCATTGCCTCTTGATCTATTCGCACTACAGACTTTTTCTTTGTTTGTGCCTGGTGCAGTATTCCGCACCGAATGTGTTTGTAAAAAATGGATGCCTTTTTCTCTTGGGGAAAATGATCTTTGAAGAATTCGCTATTCTTAAAAAAATTCCAGAAAGCCTTTTCGTGCGACCCTTTAGTTTCATCAAGACCGGAATAAAACTGATTCAATGTTTCTATGATTAGGCAATCCAGCGCCAATATGGAAAACCCGGAAAACGCACCCATATCGTGATGTTCCGCAATCAACCTAATCGGCTTGAGGAACCTGCTTTCTATTCTGTCCCTGAATATCTCCACCATTTTGTCCCATTCACCGCCAGCACATGCTGCCTGCCAATCACTTTTACGGTACTCAGGAGAAATCGAAATATCATCTAAATTTAGCGGACCAACTGACTTCCCCATGCCCAACCCCTCCTTGTTGCTGGCGGCAATCTCCACGGCCCGCTTAGTGCGCAATCTTCATTGCACCGGATGTGTAAGGCTCAAATAGTAGTCGCAACCGCACCATTGGTGCCGAACCATCACCGTCACCAGCCGACCGCAGTGTGCCGCCAAGCAGCCGATAGATTGAAATTCTTGAGTGACTTCTTTGGCCGAGGACGCGACCTCCACCTCGTCCTGGTAAACGGCAGGAGTACGGTGCTAAGCGGAACTTCAGACGGTGGATGTCGGCTGTAGGGTATATATCGGCCTGCCACTTGGGATACCTGGGCGACGGGTGGTCGGCCGTTGCGGCCGGTCCTGACACCGCTGCATCACGTCGGCTTCATTGCCAAAAGCAGTCAGTGAAGCCGGCCCAAGCGACATGGAAGACGCCGTTCCCCCATGTGGCTCACTCCTGATGGTTCGGGTAAAAATTCAGGCGCATAATCCGGCAGCCTCTGTCTCCTTTTGCATAAAGTAATAAAGAGACAGCCAGACCAACATCTATATAAGAATCAAGACGATAGACCAGGGTAATGCCTGTCTCTTTATTAAAAATGTCCGGACCCATGGGTCTCTCTATTAACTATTGGGCATCACCAATTCAGGGAGCTTTAGCATGAACATTCGCAATATATTCCAATCACTGTTAGCTATAGCGATCGGCACGAGTGCTGGGTACTCTAGCGCAGCGGAGCCTGATGCGAACCTTAAGAATTTAATGGTAGTTCTTCGAGAGTCGGAAGGTGACAATATAAAAGATGTTGCTTTGAAACCAATGGGTAGTGCAAAAGCAACCCTCTCAGATGGCAAGGAGGTTGAAATTAGTGTTGCATGGTTTTCATTCATTGGAGACATGCACATTCGTTTTGTCTACGACAGCCCTTCAAGCATGCGTAACCTCACTTCCGAGGAGTTCAAAGCACTAAAGCTAAAGCCTGACGAGGCACTTCGTGTTGCTGTCAGCAATATCAAACGGGTTTATGGTTCGCCAAAAGCAAGCCCTTGGGATGGCGGTCTCATGGTGGTCACGGGTGAATCGTCAGACCTAGATAGTAGTTATTTTCTGGACAGTGCTTTTTGGAAAAACCTAATTAAAAAATATCCAGATGGTTTAGTTGTGGGTGTGCCAAAGCGTGGTGGGTTGCTGTTCGCCCCTGCTTCTGACAGCAAAGCAGTTGCAGGACTTCGTCGAAGCATTGGCGCACTTTTTATCAGCAGTGAAAATATGCGTATTTCATCAGCTCTCTATCTCTTCAAAGACAATCACTGGTCAGTCTTCCAAGACCCACTAGCGCAGCCATGAGTATGATGCCCAACCCTACGCTCAAGCGGGATTGCGCAAAAGCGCGCAGCCCCTTAGCTCCACGTTGGACGATGTCACTATGAAACCACTATTCATCATGCCGATACTCCTCGGCTTTCCTGTTGTGAGCTACGGCGCGTGTCCTGGTGAATTTCAAGGGCGTGCGGGTCAAGTCGATTTTGTCATCCGCACATCCACAGATTGCGGTGACTCTTGGGGAAAGCTGTTCGTGTCAAAGATGGTGAAAAGAGGCGATACCTTCGAATCTGTCTATTTCAAGGAATTCGATATTTCCGATGAGTGCCACATTCCCATCAATGGTTTCATAAACACATTAGCCCGCGATGTGGAAACCATTTCCTGCAAATCGAGCGGAAAATCTCCCCTGTCCGGCATGAAATTTAGGCTTCGGAAGCCGAAGAACGAAACCGGCTGCTCCCTACTTCCTTTTGTTTGCGTAGAGGGCTGCAAAGGTAAGAGCGTTCCCCGTGAGTTAGTCTTCGACCCACAATGCGAAAGCGACTAGTTGTGATCTCTCAATAGGTTGTTCA
>DDRS01000036.1:0-17336 GCA_002343685.1 Thiobacillus denitrificans
AACCTGGTGGGGTTACACAACTAGCCAGTTCATGAGTATTACCAAGTGACTATTTTCCCGGAGTGGGTTTAGGCAGGTTTTTTATCAGGAGGCGACGCATGTGGAATCAAATGATGAGTAATGGTTCAGGCTGGATGGGACTTTGGATGGGAACAGGTATGGCAGTGCTTGGTGTGCTTGTGATTTTCGGCATCATCATGCTGGCAAAAACGCTTTTCAATAGCCCTCAGCCCGCGGTGGAACCTACTGGAAAAACAGGTGAGATCGAAGCAAAGGAATCAGCGCAAAAGAAACGCGATTTGCAGCTCTAGATAATCGAGCTTGAATGTACGACAAGATGAAAAATTGATAGTAAAAGGAGCATTTATGAAAAAGCGAGACATTCCATCTCCACGCCGTATGTGGCTTAGAAAGGCAATCTTTCTTTCCGTAGCTGTGACCGCCTTGCCAGAACTTGCATACAGCGACAGCAAAGCAGCCAAAGCAAGCAAAGGCGCAGTGCACTACCAGGATAATCCCACGCAAGGAAAAATGTGCGGGATGTGTAAATACTTCATTCCACCAGGCGCAACTTCCTCGGGTAAAGGCATGATGGGCGCAGGCATGTCTGCGATGATGAATTGCCAAAATGGATCGTGCCAAGTGGTAGCGGGACAGATCAGCGCAATGGCTTACTGTATTTTGTATACGCCGATCCCGGCATAAGCTACAACCGTAATACCTCCGGAACTGGCCATTTTTTTGCTGCCAGTTCCGCTTTGAATTGCAAACTCAACCGGTGTGGATAACGGATACTCGGCATTGTCCGCTCTCTGAAAAATTGGAAGATCGTCCTCGACCCTGAATGGCTATCACGTCGTGATCGCTGGTAGCATGAAGCTCCCCCAACCAACCCAAGGGATATTCATGAAAAAATCTGAATTGATCGAAGCCGCTGCAGCCGAAGCTGATATCAGCAAGGCCGCTGCTGGAAGGGCGCTCGATGCGATCCTCGACGCGGTCGTTAAAGCAGTCGCAAAGGGCGACACCGTTACCCTCGTGGGTTTCGGCACCTTCAAATCGTCCAAACGCGTGGCTCGCACTGGCCGCAATCCACAGACAGGGGCCGAAATCAAGATTTCAGCATCGACTGTGCCGCGCTTCACGGCTGGGGCTGGCTTCAAGGTAGCGGTCGGGGGTAAGAAAGCTGCCAAAAAGAAGTGATGTAATAAAAAATGAGCGTGGCGCTGCCCTAAGTGGCGCCACGCCCGCAAGACAGACTGGCTAGTGCTTTTCCTCTCCCAGCACACTGCGCAGATTACCTAGCACCACCGGCCAGAATCTCCGTCTCCGCGCGAATCCTATGCTGCGCAGGCTTCCTGAACCGGCCATGGGTGGAAGCGTGCTTGGCTTTTCTGCCCCCATGCCCAGCCTGCTCGTATAGGCTGTTGAGCGCTGGGCAGCCGCCAATCCGTGCCACCCTACAGATTCATGCCACCGTCGCCAGGTCAGCATCTCTTTCCAGGTCACGCCCTCCTGCAATCGTTCGCGCAATGGCAATATTTATTGCAAACACGAATCGTTCTTGTTAGCATATCTATCAGTATCCGTTGATACAACGAAATAACCCGACATTTAGCCAGCCAACGGGCTTCTCCGCCCCAGTAGCTAGCCGATGGTCTCTAGTCGCCGCAGAAAAGGAGAAACCCATGCGTTTTCGTAACTGTATTAATCGTGCCGCGCTGGCGGTGTTGACGGCAAGCTTTGCCACAATGGCGTTCGCCGTGGAATACCCGATCGGCACCCCTCAACAACGTTACGGGATGGAGATCGGCGCCGTTTATCTGCAACCAGTGGAAATGGAGCCGGAAGGCATGATGCGCCCCACCAAGGATTCCGATGTGCATTTGGAGGCCGACATCCACGCCTTGGCCAACAACCCCAACGGGTTCGAAGAAGGCGCCTGGATGCCGTATCTGGGTGTGAAATACGAGGTTACCAAGATCGGCAGCAACGATAGGATCAGCGGCGATTTCATGCCGATGGTCGCCAACGACGGCCCCCACTACGGCGACAACGTCAAGCTCAAGGGGCCGGGGAAATACCGCGTCAAATACACCATTTCGCCCCCCTCGGCGGATCCGCACACCCATTTCGGCCGCCATATCGATCGTCTGACAGGCGTGCGTCCATGGTTCAAGCCTTTCGAGGTGGAATACGAGTTCACCTATGTGGGCGTCGGAAAAAAAGGGGGGTACTAGTATGACCGGCTACGCGGCACGTATCGGGCTGCTGGCGGCGGTCATGATCACTTCCTTCCCCGCCCTGGCGGCGGAGGATGCCGATACCACCCGCCTGCTACAGCGCCTCATGGAACGGGTGGAAAAACTCGAAAAGCGAAACGCCGAACTCGAAAAGGCTTTGCAGCCCCATGCTACCGATGCAAATAGCCAGATCGAGGCGCGCCTGAAGGTTCTGGAAGAGCGTAACGCGCTACTCGATTCCGCGCTGTCCACCGAGGACGTCAGCGAGAAGGAACCGGAACTGGCGTCACGCCTGAAGGCGGTCGAATACCAGACGCTGGATATCCAGAAGCAGGCGAAGGTCATCGACTCCATCGAAGGATTTTCCGCCGGCGCGAACTTCAGCACGGTTGCCCAGCGGGCGAGCGGCATCGATACCAGCGGCACCGAACTCAATTACCGTGCGGACATCACGGTGACCACGCCGACCATCAAGACCGGCGACATCGAGAGCAAGCTGTTCGGCCATTTCCGTGTCGGCCAGGGCAAGGGGCTGGGCGACAAGTTCACCTCCTTTGTGGGGCCCAATGCCACCTCGTTCCAACTCGGCTCAGTAGTCCCACCAGAAACCAGTGCCATGATGCTGGCTGAAGCTTGGTACCAGGCTGACATCCCGCTGCCGTATGGCGGCTTCAAGCCCAATTCGCGGCAAACCCTCACCGTCAATTTCGGCAAGATGGATCCCTTCGCGTTCTTCGACCGGAACGCGGCGGCCAACGACGAAACCCGCCAGTTCCTGGCGAGCCCGTTCGTCCATAACGCACTGCTGGACAACCCGCTGGCGGCCAACATCGGCGCCGACGGTTTCGGCTTCTCGCCGGGCATGCGCGTGTCCTACTTCAACTGGGGCGCAAAACCCGAGACCTACCGCCTGTCCCTCGGCGTATTCGGCGCGGGACGCAGCGCCAATTTTAGCGATTCCTTCAAGTCGCCGTTCGTGATTCTCCAGGCGGAAACCAGCCGGCGCTTCTTTGCCGGACTTGAAGGCAACTACCGGGTTTATCTCTGGCGCAACGGCCAGGCGCCGACCTTCGTCACGGGTGAGACTGCTTCCCATCGCGGCATCGGATTCAATTTCGACCAGCGACTCGGCGACGGCATCACGCTGTTCGGACGCCTGGGTACGGGCAGCGGCGACCGCCTGCCTTTCGATCGTGCCGCCAGTTTTGGCGCCGAATTCAATGGCAGCTATTGGGACCGGGGAGCCGACGCCATTGGCCTTGCCATAGGAAGCAATCGCACCAGCAAGGACTTCCGTGCCCAATCCGCAACCGTGGATGCGGATGCCAATGGCATACCCGACTATGGCTTTGTCGCCACCGGTTGGGAGCAGGTCGTGGAGACGTATTACCGCTTTCATGTCCATGAGCGATTCGAACTGACACCCGACTTCCAGTACATCCGCAATCCGGCTGGCAACGCGGACGCACGGACGGTGACGATTCTCGGTGTGCGGGCCAATCTGGCCTTCTGACGAGGAGACAATATGAACAGAAACAAAGCCGCAAACGTCATGCTCGACACCATGCCTCGGCTTTTGCGCGCCCATGCCGCCGCCGGCCTCGCCCTCGTCGCGGCAGCCTGCCTGCTCGCGCCTGTCGGAGCCGGCGCCGCCGACTTGCCCACCTATACCGTGGTGGCCAAGGACGGGCGGTTCATCCCCGACACGCTGAACGTGCCAGCCGGCGTGCGTTTCAAGATCGTGGTGCGCAACCAGGGGCGGGACGCCATCGAGTTCGAAAGCCTGCAGCTCAGGAAAGAGAAAGTACTCGCGCCTGGCGCGGAGTCCTTCGTGGTGATCGCCCCGCTCAAGCCCGGCGAGTACGAGTTCTTCGACGAATTCCACCCGAACACCGGACGCACCCGCATCGTCGTGAAATAAAAGGAGTGGCATATGGGTAATGCGCTTTTCATCGTTTGGCGGGAAACCATCGAAGCAATGCTGGTAATCGGCATTCTGCACGGATGGCTCAGCGCCCGCCCCGACGCTCGCGCCGGCTTCCCCTGGCTATGGGGTGGAATCGCGGCAGGCCTGGGGCTTGCGGTGTTCCTGGCCGTGACGATCATGGATATCCAGTCGTTGGTGTCGGCGAATGCGCTGGAATGGTTTCAGGCCATCATGCCGCTGGCGGCTTGTGGCCTGATTTTCCAGATGGTCTGGTGGATGCGCCGCCACGGCGCCGGTCTGAAAAAGGAACTGGAAGCGGGGATGGCGAGCGCCGCCGACCGGGCCAACTGGCTGGGCATTGCGGTCCTGGCTGCGGTGGCGGTGGGACGCGAAGGCGCGGAGACGGTGGTGTTCCTCTACGGCGCGGTCAAGGGCAGCGCGAATGCCGACATTGCCCTGGGCAGCGCGACCGGCTTCCTGCTCGCCCTGGCCGCCTATTGGCTGCTTTCCCGCGGCAGCCGGTTTGTTTCGTGGCGCGCCTTTTTCCGCGTCACGGAAGTGATGCTCCTGCTGCTGGGCGGGGCGCTGCTGGTGGACGGCACGGAAAAACTCGTCGGTCTGGAAGCCCTGCCGCCGCTGGCCGACCCGCTGTGGAACACGGCATTCCTGCTGGACGACAGCACGCGGACAGGCGGGCTCGTGGCCGCCTTCACCGGTTACCGGGCGGCGCCATCGGGCATGGCCTACGCATTGCTCACGGCCTACTGGGCACTTGCCCTTGGCGTGCTACTCAAATTGAAACCGATGAGGCGCAAGGCATGAATACAGCGACAGGGCGTATCATGGCTACGGGTTCGAACACAGGCTGGCTCGCCCGCCTGGGGCTCGCCATGCGACGCTACCGCAACGCCATCGTCGCAGCGCAATGGTTCGTGGTGCTGGGCTACCTTGTGCTGGTGGCCGTGCCGGCTTTTCTGCCCTTGCCGCCCGACCAGGCCCATATCTGGAACAATCTCACCCGCTTTGCCCAGTTCATGTTCTGGGGCATCTGGTGGCCCTTCGTCATATTGTCCATCATGGCACTGGGTCGGATGTGGTGCGGGGTGCTGTGCCCGGAGGGTGCGCTCACCGAATGGGTTTCCCGGTTCGGCCTGGGGCGCGGCATTCCGCGCTGGATGAAGTGGGGCGGCTGGCCGTTCGTGGCTTTCGTCATGACCACCGTGTTCGGGCAAATGACCAGCGTTTACGAATACCCGAAGCCCGCCCTGCTCATCCTCGGCGGTTCGACCGTCGGGGCCATTGCCGTGGGGCTGATCTGGGGGCGCGAAAAACGGGTCTGGTGCAAGCACCTGTGCCCCGTTTCCGGCGTGTTCGGCCTGCTGGCAAAGATCGCGCCCGTCCACTTCAAGGTCGATCAAACGGCCTGGGACGCGGCGCCTGCCGGCCATCGCACCAGCCGCCAGCACGTTATCAACTGCGCCCCGTTGATCAACATCCGGCGCATGGAAAGCGCCTCGGCCTGCCATGCGTGCGGCCGCTGCGCCGGAGAACGGAATGCGGTGCAACTCGCCCTGCGTTCGCCCAATGCCGAAATACTCGGCCATCCCGGCGCCCCCGAAAACAAGGCTGGGGAAATGAACGATTGGCCTGCGCGCCTGCTGGTCTTCGGCATGCTGGGCGTGGCGCTCGGGGCCTTCCAGTGGAGCGCTTCTCCCTGGCTGGTGGCCGCGAAACAGGCTGCGGCAGGGTGGCTGGTAGATCACGAGGTCTGGTGGCCGCTCAACGAGGCAGGACACTGGTGGCTGTTCACCTATTATCCGGAAGCGAACGACGTCTTCACCTGGCTGGATGGCGGGCTATTGCTCGCCTATATCGCCGCCGAAACGCTCGTCGTCGGCGGCTGGGTGTGGGGCTGGCTCAAGCTGGCCGGCATGCTGACGGGATTGCCTTGGCAGCGGCTGTCCCAAACTCTTATTCCCTTCGCCGGAACCAGTGTTTTCGTAGGCCTGAGCCAGCTTACAACCTCCCAACTGGCTGGCGAAAGGGTGATCCTGCCTTGGGCCAATGACGCACGCATAGCGCTGCTGGCGCTCGCCGCCATCTGGAGTGCGAATCTTGCATGGCGTCTGGCGAAACGTAACGGCGCCTCGGGCGCATTGGGAATATTGGTGGCCGCAGCTTTTCCGCTTGCCGCCTGGGGTACCCAGTTTTTTATCTGGTGAACCCTGAATGAGCTTTATGTTTTTCGGGTAAATCACCTCTCAACGGGTCATGGCCGTTTTGCCCTAGCGTTGCCCAAACGCTCTCCTGAGTGGGTTGGTCATCAATGGTTTAACGTAACGGCCAATGCCCCTGGCTTTCCTCAGTGAATTACGTGTCCTCCGAGGCTAACGAGTTTCCCCTGCTTCATTTGATGTCGGCGATCTTTAACACTATTTCCAGCGGACAGATATTGGTAAAGCCGCTCTGGAACAGATTGAAACCCGTGAAAGCGGCGAGCCATAGCCAGTTCTCGTCCATGAAAACTGGGCTGCCATGCATGCCCAGTGCGAGTGACAGCAGTACAAAGGAACCGGCGACCGTTCTAACTATCCGAAGTGCAGACATTCATCTTTCTCCTTTGATGGGCGTAATTTCAAATTGATCGATTACCATGCGCTTCCCGTGGTGCCGCATCAGCCGATCTGCGCTTGGCCGCGTGCATGGCGAGGTTGGCTACCTGGACCAGCCCTTCGAAATCCTTGCCGTGCATCGGGTAGACCGCGAAGCCCGCGCTGGGAATGCAAGTCACGCTGCCATCCGGGACCTCCAGCGGCTGGCGCAGGGCAGCTTCAATGTTTTCCGCCAGACGCTTAGCCTGCTCGCCCGAGACATCCTCGGACAATACGGCGAATTCGCTGCCGGTGAGCCGCACCAGCGTGTCGTGTTTGCCTAGCACAGCCTGGATACGGGCTGCGGCGCTTTGCAAGACTTGCGCCAGATCGGGCCGGTCGAAGAAACCGCCGTCGGGGCTCTTGGCGTCCCCGATATCCAGGAACAGCAGCGAAAAGGTCAACGGGCGCCGCTTTGCCCGGTTGATGAGCGTCTGCATGTGCTCCAGCAGGAAATAGCGGTTGGGCAGGCCGGTGACTGGGTCGTGGCGGTACAGATAGCCAAGTTCCCGGTTCTTTTTCCGGGAGAGGTGCAACAGCCCCATCATCACGGCGGTCGCCATGAGGAAGAGCGCCATGACAAGCAAGGCCTCGCGTATTATGCCGCGGCGCGCATTCTCGAACAGGCCGGCCTCCGGCAGATCGACCAGGTTCCAGGCGGTTCCGGCCACCGGCAAGCTGTAGCCGATGCGCCGCATTTCTTCGGCGCTGAGTTTGAAATCTCGCTTGAGCAGGATGCGCGGACCAATATCCGTGATCTCGATCAGGCCGGGAATCTTTTTGTGCAGCAGCAGCAGGCGATGGCCGGGAATCTGGCCGTGGCGCAGAGCGCGTGCCAGCAGATCGGCAGGGAAGCTGACGAAGAATATGCCCTGGGCAACGCCGCTCTTTTCCCAGTCCACCATGACATCGAAGTGGTAAACGTCCGGATGGGGATGGACGTAGACCTCGCTGTGTGCCCGGTCGGCCGCGAACTGCCTGATGTCGCGCTGGCAGACTTCGCCTACCAGCCCATCAAAGTCCTCCAGCAGCGGATTACCGCTGCGGTTGGCGAGGGTGAAGGCGAACGCCTCGGGAAAGTTAAACCGCACACGCTGGTTCAACTGATCGTGCAGGATCAAGCCCTCCGGATGGGAACGCAGCTTGTCCAGTAGCTCCTTTTCGCTATTGGCGAACAGGTGTACCGAGCGGCGCAGCTCGGTCAGATAAGTGCCGATCTCGCCAGCGGTACCGCTCACCGAACTGCGCATGAGGCTTTCCTGCTTGCGCCGGAATTCCTCGTAACGGGCATCGGCATCCCAGGCCAGCAGCGCACCCACCATGGCGAGCATGACGCAGACAAGTAGCCATACGGGCAATTGGGAATTCCGCCGGCGTTTCATTGCGTCCACCATCTATTCCATCCGCAAGGGGCTGCGCGCAGCTATTTCGCGCGTCAGCAGCGTCTCGAATTCGGCGGAGGGCAGCGGCTTGCTGAAGTAGTAGCCCTGCATGAAATCGCACTTCATGGATTGAAGGAGCTTCATCTGTTCTTCCGTTTCCACGCCCTCGGCGATGACCTTCAGGCCCATTTTCTGCCCCATGTCGATCACTGCCGCCACGATGGATGCGTCGTTGGCATCGGTGATGACGTCGCGCACGAACGAGCGGTCGATCTTCACCACATCCACCGGAAGACGCTGCAGGGCGGACAAGGAGGAATGGCCGGTACCGAAATCGTCGATGGCGATGGTGATGCCCATTTCCCGCAGGGCACGCAAGGTGCCGATCACAGCGTCGGTATGCTCCAGAATCATGCTTTCGGTAATTTCCAGTTCCAGGCAGGACGGATCCAGGCCGCTGCGTTCCAGGGCCTGGCTGACCTGCTTGAGCAGGTGGGGGTACTGGAGTTGGCGCGGTGAGAGGTTGACCGCAACCCTGATGGGCGGCAGCCCTGCATCCTGCCAGGTACGCGCTTGTTCGCAGGCATGGCGGAGCACCCATTCGCCGAGCGGGACGATCAGCTCGCTGTCCTCTGCCAAAGGAATGAAGCGGTCGGGCATGATCAGCCCGAGTTCGGGATGCTGCCAGCGCACCAGCGCTTCCATGCCGACGATTTCTCCGCTGATCTGTCCGATTTGCGGCTGGTATTGCAACAGGATTTGCGGCTGGTAATGCAGGCGCAGATTTTCCTGGTTGATGGCCTTGCGCAATGCGCCTTCCATGCTGACACGCTCGGCCAGGGCGGTGTTCATTTCCGGCGCGTAGAGCCGGTAAACGCCACGCCCATGATGCTTGGCGTTATACATGGCGGCATCGGCGTTCTTCAGCAGGGTGTCCGTATCGTCCGCGTCGAGGGGAAACACCGTGATGCCGATGCTGGCCGAGGAGAATAGCTCGTGTTCGCCGAGGTGGAACGGCTGGGCAAACAGTTCGATGATCTTGTCGGCCACCATTTCCGCATCGCGGACATGGGCGACATCGTCGAGCAGGATGGTGAATTCGTCGCCGCCCAGCCGGGCTACCGTATCGCATCTGCGCACCACACCGCGCAGGCGTTCGGCGACCAGGCGCAGCAATTCGTCGCCGGTTTCATGGCCAAGGGTGTCATTGACGTTCTTGAAACGGTCGAGGTCGAGGAACATCAGCGCCAGCAGTTTCGGATGGCGCTGCGCCTGGGCCACGGCCTGGGTCAGCCGGTCGATGAACAGGCGGCGGTTGGGCAGGCCGGTGAGCATGTCGTAATAGGCCATCTGCGTCAGCTGCTCCTCGTACGTCTTGCGCTCGCTGATGTCCTGCGTCACCGCGGCCATGAGCTGCTGCTCGCCATCCCGGAAGGCGCTGACGGACAACAGCATGGGGAAAGATTCGCCATTCTTTCTGCGGGCAGCGAATGAAAGCACGTCGCCGTCGAGGAGCCGGGCGCAGGATTCACGTAGGCCGGACTCGTCTTCCACCAGATGATAGAAGGGCATGCCCGCCGCCTCGCTGGCGTCGTAGCCGAACATGCGCTGCGCGGAGGCGTTGAGGGCCTCGATCTGGCAATTCTGGTTGATGATGACCACGCCCTCCGCCAGATTCTCCAGCACCGCGCGGTGGCGGGATTCATGCGCCGCCGCTTCCTCGCCGCGTTTTACGATCTCGCTTCGCATGAACTCCAGGTCCCTGGCCAGATCGCTGACCTCATCGAGATTGGTATCGATGCTCAGGGTGCGGCGCATGTCGCCGCCGGCGATTTCGCGGGAAGCGTGCCGCAATTCGGTGAGCGGCCGGGTCAGGCGCATGGCCAGCGCAGCGGACATCAGCAACAGCAGCCAAAGGTAGATAAATCCGATGGCGAAGCCGAAATGATACAAACTGCGAATTTTCTCGCCCAGGAAGGATTCGTCGTAACACAGGCGGAGGATGCCGTGCGTTTCGCCGTTCTGGGCGGTGACCGGTACGGCCAGACAGTAGTTGTTGTCGCCATGCTCGCCGAAGGACAGGTCTTCCCTGAACGCAGGATCCGCGGCGCCTGTCGGGTCGAAGCGCGCGTATGTCACTTCGCCGGACAACTGGACGTCGGCCAGCAGGGCGGCAACCCGGTCTTGCCGGGTATCCTGTCCCACCAGGTTGGACAGGATTTGCGCCTGACCGCGCACATGGTTGATGAACTGCTCCTGGTAGTCGCGCTTGACGAAATGCATGACGCCCGCGATCAGGATGGCGCCGATCACGAAATTCATCAGCAGCATGCCGGTGATCATCCGGCCCGGCATGCTGCGCAAAAAACGGGTGATCAGTTTTCCTGCCATAGCTCGGCCACGACCTTGAGATTGGGCCACGCGGCGGCCCGGTCGGCCCACATATAGGTCACGGCGGACTTGTCGGCCAGCAGAGCGTCGACCAGCGCCGTTTCCGAATCGAAGCGCGCCGGGCGGCTACCGCCGCCGCGCATGGCCCGAATGAGCAGGGCGCGCTCGTAAGCATCGCGCGACATGAAAACAACCTTCTGCAAAAACGCTTCCTCCAGCACAGGATCGCTGGCGTTACGCAGAGGATGCATGGGGTCATTGGACGGCGTAGCGGCAACCGGCACGCCCAGGAACAGCTTGCGGGTGTCGCCCGGCGACAAACGGCCGAGGTCCGAGCCGCGAGCGGCGACCAGCACCATCTTGCGCATGCCGTTCGCCCAAACGGCGCCTACGCCGGGCAGCCACGTAGTCGCCAAGCTGCAAAATAGCGCCGCGATGAATCTTCTTCTTGTCATGGGAATACTGCACTCCACTGAATCTGCACCTGGCGGTAGCTGGTATCCAGCCTTTCCACATGGCTGGCTTCGATTTTTACTGCCTGGTTCCAGGTCACGTCATAGCGCAGGCCGATCAACTGCTTGTTCAGCTCGAAGTCTGGTATCAGTGCAAGCAAGGGATCGTTATTCGTGCCGCCGGTTTCCTCCATCCGTATTAGGGCGGTGCTGCGTGGCGAAAATCGGTATTCGCCCTGCACATAGCCGTACAGGAAGTTGCCGGAAGCCATTGCGCCGCTGCCCTCCAACTTGTTGGAAAAGACGTACAGTTCAGCAATGACGCGGAACGGATCGGATTCCCAATTGGCGAATAACCCTCCGACGTCCTGTGTGATGCCGGTCCAATTGCTGTTCTCTACGGGTATCTTGTTGCGCGCGAAGAAGACGCCGGCCTGGGTGGGCGATGTCTCGTCCGGCGTGTAGGACAGGCGAAGACCCAGCGAGAGATCGCCGAGCTTGCCGGCCCCCACGATGTCGGGGGATACCAGCCCGTTTTTCATGACCGCCCCCTTGCCGATGCCGAGGGAATAGTTGAGCAGGCCCTCTCCCCATTGGACGAGCTTGCCTTCCATCTGCGCGCCCACATAGTGCAGCGGCAGCGGGGCGGAATCGTCCACTACGCCGGGTTTGTCGATGGCCGTTTGCAGGTAGGCGCCATGGTTGAACTGGGTGTTCCAGTAACCTTGCAGATTATGGAATTTTCCGATCGACAGGGTATTTTGGGGATTGAGTCGCCACCCCACGTTCAGGCGGGCCAGTTCTTGCTCGTGTTCGGAAACGAATATCTCGGCGAGCCAGGTCATGGAACTGAGGCCGCCGGTGCCGAGCACATCCAGCACGGGTTCGATGTGATTGCGCTCTAGCTCGTCCCCCTGCGGCAATCCCGTCCGGTGAACCGCGGTGACGGCGGGAAAGAACAGCCACTCGGACCGGGATTCTGCATAGGTGTTCAGTGGCGCGGCGCAAAGTACCAAGGCAACGGCCAGCACGCGGACTGACGGCTTGACCGTATGGCAGATCGGCATGAGTTTTCTCCCCCGCAAATTTTTATGGGCATATTTTAGTTATCGGCACGCGGCATGCTGCCATGAGCCTTTGTATGCATTTGTCTCCCCCAGGTGGTGCGATGAGGGAAGGGTACGGGAGAAATCAGCGGGGTGGTCTGAACAGGGTTTCGCCCAGCATGGGCGACGCGGGGGTGACCAGAAAACCGGATATGCGGATTGAAAAGGAGACGATGGCCGATAGAGCCGAAAAGGAATTCAGGTGCGCCAATAGGTCGTTTGCAACATGGCAGCCATGATTGCAGAGCCGGGTTCGGTTGCCATCGTCGTGCGTTACCACAATTGAGATTGGAGTTGTGACCTCTGGCGAATGTAAAACAACCCCCGGCCAAGTATCAGGGTCTTCATACTGGATGAGCGCGCCCCCAATACTGCTTGTCAGCAGCATCAGAATGGTCAGTATGGAGAGAAGCTTTCGCGGCAGGAGTCCCAATTCCACGCTTCTTTGTTTTTAGTACATTCGTTGAGAAGACGATGGCATTTTATTGTCAAGTTGTTCTTGGGTGTCAAATTTTTCTGATAGTGCATCTCCGGGATGCCGAGGATCTTTCCCGTTCGCCCGATAGCCCAACAGACGTAACGCGTTGATCACCACCACCACGGTCGACCCCTCGTGTATCAGCACCGCCAGCCCGATCCCCGCCCAGCCGAACAGGGTGGCGGGGATAAGCAGCACCACCACGCCCAGCGAGACGAACAGGTTCTGCCAGATAATGCGCCGCGATGCACGGCTCAGGGCCACGGCGAAGGGCAGCTTGCTCAAATCGTCGGCCATCAGCGCCACGTCCGCGGTTTCCAGCGCCACGTCCGTTCCCGCGCCGCCCATGGCGATGCCCACGGTGGCGCGCGCCATGGCGGGGGCGTCGTTGACCCCGTCGCCTACCATGGCTACCTGCCCGTAGCGCTCTCCGAGCGCTTCCATGGCCTTGACCTTGTCTTCCGGCAACAGGCCCGCCTGCACCTCGTCCAGACCGATCGCGTCGGCGATGTTGCGGCCCACGCGCTCGTTGTCGCCGGTGAGCATGATGGTTTTGCGGATGCCGATCCGGCGTAGCCCTTCCAGAACCTGCTTCACGCCCTCGCGCGGGGTGTCTGCCAGAGCCAGTACGCCGAGGAACTGCCCGTTCGCCTGGATCAGCATGAGGGTCTTGCCTTCGTTCTGGAGGCGTTCCGTGTGCCGTTGAATCGCCTCGGGGACGGCTTCGCCGTCGAACAGCCTGGCGTTGCCGATGGCGATTTTTTGTCCATCGAATTCGGCGCGCAATCCTTTTCCGGTCACGGCTTCGACTTCGCCGGCCTCGCTCCAGCTCAACCCGCGCCGCTTCGCCTCCATCACCACCGCCTGTGCCAGCGGGTGGGCGCTGCGGCTTTCCACGGCGGCGGCCAAGGTCAGCAGCCGTGCCTCGTCTCCGCTGACGGCAACCACGTCGGTCACTTCAGGCTTGCCGACGGTCAGGGTGCCGGTCTTGTCGAAAGCTATCGCGGTGAGCACGCCGAGATTTTCCAGATGCGCGCCGCCCTTGATCAGCACGCCGCCGCGCGCGGCGCGCGCGATGCCGGACAGCACCGCCGACGGCGTCGCGATGGCGAGCGCGCAGGGGGACGCCGCCACCAGCACCGCCATGGCGCGGTAGAAGGATTCGGCGAAGGGGAAGCCGAACAGCGGCGGCAGCACGATGAGCAGCGCGGCGCCCAGCAGCACCACGGGCACGAAGACCCGCTCGAAGCGGTCGGTGAAACGCTGGGTGGGCGATTTCTGCGTCTGCGCCTCGGCCACCATCTCCACCATGCGTGAAAGCGTGCTCTCCCGCGCCAGTTTGGTGACCTCGACGATAAGCGCGCCTTCGCCGTTGACCGTGCCGGCGAACACCTTGTCGCCCGGCTGCTTGTCCACCGGCATGGATTCGCCGGTGACCGGAGCCTGGTCCACCGCCGAATTGCCGAAGGCCACCTGGCCGTCGGCGGGAATGCGGCTGCCGGGCTTCACGACCACCCGGTCGCCGCGCAGCAGATCTTCCACCCGCACTTCGACCTCCGCGCCGTCCCGTTGCACCAGCGCGGTCTTGGGCGCCAGTTCCGCCAGCGCTTCGATGGCCTTGCGGGCCCGGTCCATGGCCATGTGTTCCAGCGCATGACCCAGGCTGAACAGGAACAGCAGCAGCGCGCCTTCCTCCCAGGCGCCGAGAGCCGCCGCCCCGGCCGCCGCGACGATCATCAAGGTGTCGATATCGAAGCTGCGGCTCTTCACACTCTGCCAGGCGTCGCGCAGGGTGTAGAAACCGCCCGCCGCGTAGGCGCCCAGCAACAGTCCGAGCGAGAGCGTGTGCGGCGCGCCGGCGAGGCCCGCGAGCCAGCCGGCCAGCAACAGCAGGCCGGCGACGCCGCTGAAAATAAGCTCGCGATGCTCCGCGAACCAGCCGGCCTCGCGGCCTTCTTCCAGCACGGCATAACCGAGCGCCTGGATGCGCTGGACGATCGCCGGGCGCTTGATTTTTTCGCCGTCATACTCCAGGCGCAAACGCTCGGCGGCGTAGCTCACCGAGGCCTCCAGCACGCCGTCCGTGCGTTGCAGGGCATGCTCGATCACGACGGCGCAGGTGGGGCAGTCCATGCCGTCGATGCGCAGGCTCTCATGACGGAAGCGGTTGCCGATTTTCGCCCCGGCCGCCTGCGCCAGTTCGCGCACCCGGCTCACGCTGAAACGCTGCGGGTCGTAGTGCAGGCACAGGCGAGCGCCGCCGTCTTCGTGAACCAGGTGTACTTTTTCCAGGCCCTCGGCTTGCAGTAAATTGGTCAGCCGCCCCACGCAGGCGTCGCGCTCATCGGGGATTTCCGGCAAGACCAAGGACAGCTCCAGTTCAAGTTTTTCGGCCATGTTGCCGCTCCTCAAGAATCAAACGATCACAGCGGGATATGTGCTGCGTTACTGCCGGGGTTTGCCGCATTGGCCGCAAAACTGCGCGCCCGCTGTCAATTCCGCGCCGCAACCGGAACAGTTGGCGGCCGCCAGGGAAGCGCCGCATTGCCGGCAGAAGCGCGCATCGCGCGCATTGGCGCTGCCGCACTTGAGGCAGGTGATTGCCGGGCTGCTGTCTTGCGGATAGCCTGGATTACCCCCAAAGCCCCCATGCCTGGAACCGCCGTGATGGCCGCCTCGGTAGCCGCCGTGGTGGCCGCCGAATCCACCCCGCATCAAATTGCCGAACATGCGTTCAAGGAATCCCATGATTTACTCCTTCAATAGTTGACTGAGATAAAAATCCGATTTCGTTTACCAGCTTCAGGACGTGGGCACAGGCCATGACCTGAAACCAGTTTGCTCGTTACATTGCCCCGACAGGGATTGCCCTGACAACGTCGGTCACGAATATCCACCCTGGATCGGCCTGACCGGTGCGGGCGGTGCGCGCGATGATGCCCACGAGTTCGTCCACCTGATGGTCTTCACAGACCAGTTCCAGCTTGGATTCGTGAATGACCTCTTCGGCCAGTTCGATGGAGTAGTGCTGCTCCCTCGCGTCTACCGCCTTTAGCAGGCTCTGCACGGGGACGACGGTGAGATTGCGGCAGCCGGCGTTCGCATTGCATTGCCCCGAGTCCTTGAGGGCGCGGATCACGTCGCCAATACGGTGGTTGTGGATGTAAGCCTTGATTTCTTTCATGCGTTTTCTCCTGTCTGATGATTGCGTGCGGCCTAAAGAGGCCGCACGCTACCGGTTTACTTCGCTTGTTTGCGTTCGCGGCGTTGTTCCACCCACTCGTACATCAACGGCAGCAGCAGTAGGGTCAGTGCTGTGGAGGTGAACAGCCCGCCCACCACCACCGTCGCCAGCGGCCGCTGGGTTTCGGCGCCGACGCCGCTGGACAGCAGCATCGGCACCAGGCCGAAGATGGCGATGGATGCCGTCATCAGCACCGGCCGCAGTCGCAGCGCAGCGCCTTGCTTGACTGCCTCCCTGATTGAGAGCCCTTGCCGCCGCTGGTCGTTGAGGAAGGACACCAAAACTATCCCATTGAGCATCGCTACCCCGAACACCGCGATGAAGCCGATCGCCGAGGGCACCGACAGATACTGCCCGGTGACGAACAGCCCGATCACGCCGCCGATGGTGGCGAACGGCACGTTGGCGATGATCAGGGTCGCGTAAGTGAGCGAGTTGAACGCCGTGTAGAGCAGGATGAAGATCAGCCCGATGGTGAGCGGCACGATCACGGCCAGTTTGGCCATGGCGCGCTGCTGGTTCTCGAAGGCACCGCCCCACTCGACCCAGTAGCCAGCGGGCATCTTCACTTCGCGTTGGATGCGCGCCTGCGCCTCCTTCACGAAGCTGTCCACGTCGCGTCCTTTGACGTCCATCTGGATCACGGCATAGCGTTGCAACTGCTCGCGCCGCACGAAGGAATAGCCCTCGTCCAGTTCCACTGTGGCCACTGCGGACAACGGCACCAGCGCGCCCGCGCGGGTGCGGATCGGGATGTTGCCGATGGCTTCCACGCTGTTGCGGAAATCGGGCGCGAGCCAGACCTGGATGTCGAAGCGCTTGACGCCGTCGATCAGGGTGGAGACGGCCTTGCCGCCAATGCCGGCCTGCACCACCTCAAGGATGTCGTCGGCGTTGAGCCCCAGGCGCGCCGCCGCTTCGCGGTTGACCTTCACCACCATCTGCGGCTTGCCCTTGTTGGCCTCCAGGGAAAGATCGGCCACGCCGGGTACTTTCTCCAGGGTGGACTTGAGCTCGGCCGACAGGCGATCCAGCGTGGCCAGATCCTCGCCGTAGAGCTTCAGGGCCAGCGTGGCGCGTACCCCGGAAATCAGCTCCTCGACGCGCATCTGGATCGGCTGCGTGGCGGCGATGACGGCGGTCGGCACCCGCTTCTCCAGCGCTGCCTGCATCTCCTGCGTCAACTCGGGAAAGGAAATCGCCTGCGGCCACTGCTCGCGCGGCTTGAGGTCGACCAGGATTTCCATGTAGTTGACGTCGGCAGTTTCGCCTTTCTCCGCGCGCCCGATCATGGCGACGGCCGATTTCACCTCCGGGAAACGCTTGAGCGCGGTTTCGATACCTTCGGAGATGCGGATCGACTCGTCCAGGGAGGTGGACGGGATACTGGTGACGCGGAACATGATGCCGCCTTCCTGCAGGGTCGGCATGAACTCCTTGCCGAGGAAGGGAAACAGCGCGA
>DDRS01000036.1:17448-57149 GCA_002343685.1 Thiobacillus denitrificans
GTCGGCATGAACTCCTTGCCGAGGAAGGGAAACAGCGCGAACGTTCCGATCAACAGGGCTGCCGCGCCGCCGATGACCTTGCGCTTATTCTCCAGCGCCCAGTCCAGCAGCGGAAGGTAAAGCCTCTTCGCCCACTTCACCACGAAGGTGTCCTTCTCCTCCTTGGGCTTGAGGATGAGCGAACTGAGAACAGGCACCAAAGTCATGGTGAGCACCAGCGAGCCGATCATGGCGAAGGTGATGGTGAGCGCCATCGGTTTGAACAGCTTGCCCTCCAGCCCGGTGAGGGAAAACAGCGGCAGGAACACCACGATGATGATGAGGATCGCGAACGCGGTCGGATTGATCACCTCGCGCGCTGCTTCCAGGATCACGTGGGTCTTGTTGACTGTCTGCCCGACCTTGTGGGAGAGCAGACGGAAGCCGTTCTCCACCATCACCACGGCGCCGTCCACCATCATGCCGATGCCCACCGCCAGGCCGGCGAGCGACATCAGGTTGGCCGACAGCCCCCATTGCTGCATCAGGATGAAGCTGATCAGCATGGCCAGCGGCAGCGCAAGAATCACCACGATCGCCGAGCGCACCTCGCCCAGGAACAGGAACAGGATGATCGCCACCAGGATGGAGCCTTCGACGAGGGCGCTCTCGGCGGTCTTGACCGCCTTCTCCACCAGTTCAGTGCGGTCGTAGATCGGATTGATCGTCACGCCCTTGGGCAAAGCCTGCTGTACCGTCTTCAGCTTCTCCTTGACGGCGTCCACCACGTTCTTGGCGTTCTCGCCGATGCGCTGCAAGGCCATGCCGAGCACGACCTCGCCTCCATCCTTGGTGACCGCGCCACTCCGCAATGAAGGCGCCTCCTTGACCTCGGCCACGTCGCGCACGTAGACGGGCGTGCCTTCCCTTTCGGCAACGACGATGCTGCCGATGTCTTGGGTGTTGGCTACCAGACCCAGTCCGCGCACCAGATACTGCTCCCGTCCCAGATCGACGTATTGCCCGCCCACCTGGCGGTTGTTGGCGGTCAACGCCTCCATCACTTCCTTGAAGGTCAGCCCATACTTGATCAGCCGCCGCGGATCGATCAGTACCTGGTACTGCTTCTCGTCGCCGCCCCAGGACGTCACGTCGTCCACCCCGGGCGCGGTGCGCAGCACCAGCCGCACGCTCCAGTCCTGCAGGGTGCGCAGGTCCATCCCGGAAAGTTTCTTGTCGGCCGATTCGACGGTATACCAGAACACCTGGCCTAGGCCGGAACTGTTGGCGCCCAGCACCGGTTCGCCATAGCCCTCCGGGATGCGGCCCTTGGCTTCCTGCAGTTTTTCGCTCACCAGGCGGCGGGCGAAATAGATGTCCACGTCATCCTTGAAATAGACGCTGACATAGGACAACCCGAACAGCGACACCGAGCGGATTTCCTCCACCCCCGGCAGACCGGCCATCACGCCTTCCACCGGAAAGGTGAGCAGCTTCTCCACATCCTCGGCCGCCAGCCCCGGCGCCTCGGTGTAGATGTTCACCTGCACCGGCGTCACGTCGGGAAAGGCGTCCACCGGCACCTCGCGCCAGGCCTTCACGCCCAGCATCACCACCAGCAGAAAGGCCACCAGCACCAGCACCTTGTAGCGCAGGGAGAGATCGACAATTTTATTCAACATGGCCGCCCCCTCAATCCGCGTCGCCGATTTGCGACTTGAGCAGACGGGCTTTGAGCGCGTAGGCGCCGCTGGTCACGACCGACTCGCCAGCCGCGACACCGGACCTGATTACGATCCGGCCCTGGATGCGCTCGCCAACTTCCACTGCGCGCGGCGAGAAGGCGAAGCCATTTTTCTCGGCCACGAATACGGTTGGTTGGCCTTGCACGAGCAATACAGCGTCCTCCGGCAGCAGCAGCGCCTTCGCGCCCGACCCGGTCTGGATCGCGGCCGTCGCGAACATTTCCGGCTTGAGGCGGCCGTCAAGGTTCGGTACCTCCACCCGTGCCTTCACGGTGCGGCTGTCCTTGTCCACCACGCTGCTGATATAGGTGAGGCGGCCTTTGAAGACCTCGCCCGGATAGGCCGATACGGTGACGCTCGCCTGCATGCCCGGCCTGACCTTGGCCAGGTCTTTCTCGAACAGGTCGGCCTCGATCCACAGCGTGGAAAGGTCGGCCACGGTAAACAGCGACTGGTCGGGCGGGGCGAGTTCGCCGAGTACCGCTTTCTTCTCGATGACCGTGCCGGCGAAAGGCGCGGTAAGCGGGAAGACGGAACCGGAGAGGTTTTCCGGGTTGACGCCCATCATGCGCAGCCTGTCGGCGGCGGCACGCAACGCAGCCCCGGCTTTTTCGTGCTCGGCGCGGGCGCGCAGATAGTCCTTCTCGGGGATGATGCTGTCGGCATTCAGCCGCTGGGCGCGCGCGAAGCCGGCCTGCGCCACCGCCGCCTCGCTCGCCGCCTGCAGATAGGCCGATCGCGCCTCGCCCAAATCGATGCTGTCGAGCATCGCCAGTGCCTGGCCCGCTTTCACCCGGTTGCCCAGGCTGGCATTCACCTTGACGATGCGGCCCGGCACCCGTGGGGCGACACGAGCAAGCCTGTCCTGGTTGGCCTGGATGGTGGCGGTGACCACGATCTGGTCGGCTTTTTCCTGAAGTTCCAGTTTTTGTACCTTGATGCCCGCTTGATGGATCTCCGCGTCACTCAGATCGAGCAGTTTCCCGGCGGATTTTTCTCCCGGTTTTTCTGACGGGGATTCTTGCGCGCCCTGGTTTGCGGGTTCCGTTTTTCCGGGGACGTCTTTTTCCGGTGCCGGTTTGTCGCCGCACCCCGCAAGCAGGGTTGCAGTCAAGCTGCCGGCCAGGAGCAGCGATGCCAGTTGTTTCAGGCCGCGCCTTTGTTGGCTGTGTGAGTTTTCCATGTCATGAGTTCCTGAATTTTTGAATGTCTTGTTCAGCGCATGGCGGGCGCGGACTGCCAGCCCGCCGCCGCCTCCAGCGCCACTTGGGTCAGGCGCAAGTCGGTGCGGGCGTCGAGCAGGTCGCGCTGCCCGTCCAGCACCTGGCGGTTGACCAGCAGCAGTTGCAGCAGGCCGATTTCGCCCGCGCGGAAGGAAATGGCGGAGAGACGCCGGTTTTCTTCCAGGCTGGGCAGCACCGATTCCTTGAGCCGCTTCACCCGCGCTTCAAGATTGGTGAATCGTTCCCACAGGGCCACCACCTGGGCGCGCACGTCGCGGCCCGTGGCCTCGCGCTCGATCTGCGTCTGGGTGAGTTCCGTGATCGCCCGCCCGATGCCGCCCGCGTTCTGGCGGAACAGGGGAAGCGGCAAGGCAGCACTCAGGCCGACGATTTTTTCGCGGGCATCGAACGGCCCCTCGCGCCCGGTGCTGAGTCCAACCGTGACGTCCGGGTAGCGTGCCGCGCGCTCAAGATCCAGGCGGCTTTTCGCCGCCTGTTCCCGATGGCCTAGCGCCTGGAGGACGGGCCGGCCTGCGGCAGCGTTCAGCAGGTCGTCCAGGGAGTAGGGGACGGCGGCCGGATCAAGGGCGCCCTGCACCTGCGGCAGCTCATTGGGTGGCAGTTGCAGCAAAGCGGCCAGCTCCGCGCGCGCCTGGACGAGTTGCTCGCGCAGCAGCGCCACCTGGTTGCGCGCCCGTTCCGCTTCCACGCGGGCGAGGTTGCCGTCGAGCCGGCTGTCCTCTCCCGCTGCGACCCGCTTGCCGACGGCTTTGGCGGCATCCTCGATGAGATTGAGGGTTCCCTCCTCGGTCTGGATGCGCGACTGCAGGCTCAGCACCCGCACGAAACGGCTCTCCACCTCGGCGCGCACCTGCCGCCGGGTTTCCGCAATCGCCTGCCGGGTCGCGGCCAGCGATTGCTCGGCTGCGGCCCGCCGGTCGCCTTGCTGGCCCGCGATTTCGAAGGTCTGGGCGAGCCCTACGTTCCACTCGCGGTTGACTTGGGTGGGATTCGAAACCTGCGGGACTTCCTTGCGGCGCCGCTCCAGCGAAACCTGCGGATTGTTCCACAGCGGCGCGCGCGCATCGCGTAGCTCGCCTTCGGCTGCGGGGACGGCGGCCTGGGCCGCGCGCAGCGCCGGGTTGGCCGCCTCGGCGCGCTGCCACGCACCCTCCAGGGTCAATGCCGCGGGGTCTGCAAACGCGACGGGGGACAATAAAAACCAGAACAGCGATGCCACGGCTGCGCGGCACGCCGGCCGCAACCCGCTCCGGGCGTTGCGGCGCAAAAATGAAAACCTCATGCTCATTCCTTTCCAAGGCGAACACGGCACCCCGCCGAAGGCGGAGGCGTCTTCGCAACACAAAAATCAATGCGTCTGGAAACTAGGAGATGAGTCGCGGCGGCCGGAAAAGGCCTTCGGGGGCAGGTTCGGGAATGAACCGGGAATTGTGGTAGGAGTAGCCTTCGATGGGCTTCGAGGACAAGCTTGGCGTTTGGCCGAACAGCCCGAGGAAATGCCCCACTTCGTGGCACCAGTGGGTACATACCGCCTTGGTTTTAGGAGACTCGCCATGACCATGGCCCGCTTGCAGGGATGGCTGCATCATCTCCGCCGGGACGGTTTCCTGCCCGGCAAAAAACGCATCGGCCACCGCCTCGCGGTTGAACGTCCAGCCGCCCGCATTGATCAGCAGGGTGACCAGCAGGAAATACAGGAGTCGGCGTGCGGCTGCGGGATGCATGTTTTTATCTTATCTGATTGCGTTCTTTGTGTGGCTGTTTTCTTGATTGCCCACCATGGCGTAGGGGAATAGCTTGGCACTCTTATGGCATGCTCGTTTTTGGCAAGCGATGCGCGATCCGGCGAGGTGTGGTGGGGCCAAACCCTTCAACAGCCGGACCGCCCAAAGGCTCCCGGGTTAATCCCAGTCCCACATCCCGGGGCCCATCATCATTCCCGGGCTCATCATCATGTCGGGGTCATAGCCACGCCACATTCCGGGAGCGTAGCCTCGGTTGTAGCCGCGCTGCATGCGCTGCATCCTTTCCCGCTGTTCCTTGGTCAGAACCGCGTTCATCCGCTTCTGCGCGTCGGCCCGGGCATCGAAGACCTGACGCTCGATGTCGGTGGTTTTGCGGTACGCCTGATCGAGCGCGGCCGGGTCCGCGCCGGAGGAATACATGTCTTGCAGCTTTCGTTTTTCCTCGAAAAGCTGCCGCATCAGGGGCGCTTCTTTTTTGGCGAGATCGTCGCGAATCCTGTCGATCTTTTCAGCCTGCTCCTTCGTCAGGTCGGGTCCCCCGGAATAGGGACCTCCATATCCATAGCCCCCCATCATCCCAGGGCCCATGCCATAGCCACCCATCATTCCGGGACCCATGCCATAGCCGCCCATCATCCCGGGTCCCATACCATAACCACCCATCATTCCCGGGCCCATCATCCCGGGTCCCATCATCATGCCGCACCCATAGCCCTGGCAAGGGTAATAGCCTTGCTGCGCAAAAGCCGCAGGGGCCGTAAGCGAAAGCACGGTCAGTCCTGCCAACACGATCTTTTTCATGCTGTTTCTCCTTCGGTGATCCAAACGACGCGTAACGCCCACGCAAGCACGGGCACCTAACCACGCTTCAAGTCGTCGCGTTTTTCGAGAAACTCCTCGCGATCGATTTCTCCCCGAGCATATCTTTCTTCCAGTAGTTCCAGCGCCCCTTGCCTTTCATCGCGGGCGCCCGGGTTCGGACGGGAACCGCCCCCGAAGAAGTATTTGAGCCCCACCGCGACGAGCAGGATCGGTACCAGCCAAAACAGAATCATGCCGAACCACCCCCATCCCCAACCCATGCCGTATTCCCAATCCATCATGTCTATCTCCAGGGCTTAGTTCCGCCGCACACGCTATTTTTGGTCCGCGCTGTGTCGCTGCAAAAAATCGACGATCTCGTTAATCGTCGTCTCGTCCGGGACGATTTTTCCCATCCCGGTCATGTTGCTGCGCATCCGGCCGACCACCGCCGGCCACTCCCGGGCAGTGTGCTGCTTCGGATCCGGCAGCGCGTGGCATTGGACGCACGTCGCGCTGAATGCCTGACCCGCCCGCGTGTTCAGGTCCGGAAATTCGGCTGCATCGATGGGCTTCTGGGCATGCCTCTGCAAATATCCGAGCAGGATCTCCAATTGCACCGGATCAGGAGCCGCAACGCCCATCATCCCTCCCATCATCTGCATGCGCATGTTCATCCGGCCCAGCACCTGGGGCCATTCCGAGGCGGTATGCAGGCCCGGGCCCGGCAGGTTGTGGCATTGCATGCAGAACTGCTGCAGCAGGTGCGCCCCCGACGAATCGGACTCGGGCAGGCGGGCGGGGTCCATCCCGGGAGGCAGCACGCCCCCCATCATCCGTTGCATCATGTTCCGGTGCATGCCCATTCCACCCATCATCCCCATCCCACCCGCCAGGATCGTCCGTTCGCTGGAGGCAAGCCCGCCTGCGGATGCCGCACCCGGGGCAGCCAGGCAAGTCGCAACGGCTGCACCCAGTGCCAGGATCGAAGCCCCTTTGCCTGTCTGCATGATGTCTTTACCCCTTGAGTGTCACAGTGCCTGCATGACCCGCTCCAGCTTTTGCCTGACCTCGCTGGCCAACTGATGTATTTCCGGCTTGTTCACCAGATCCAGCACCGCATTGGGATCCATGAATTCCACCTGCACCTCGCCCGCATCATCCTGACGCACCACCACGTTGCACGGCAGCAGCAGGCCGATCGAGGGTTCGGCTACGAGCGCCCGGTGTGCCAGCGGCGGATTGCACGCGCCGAGGATGCGATAGGGCGGCATGTCCTGATTGAGTTTCTTCTTCAGGGTCGCGGCCACGTCGATGTCCGTGAGCACGCCGAAGCCTTCCTTTTGCAGTTCCTGGATGACCTTCTCGATTGCCACGTCGAAAGAAGAGGCTACCGTCTTGCCAAAACCGTACCGGGTATTCATGCATTTACTCCTTTGTGAAAAAATAAGAATAGTTCAGGTCCTGAGCATGCGCAGGCCGCTTGCGATCACCACGAACTCGCTGATCTCGTGCGCGAGGACGGCGACCGGCAGGGTGAAATAACCGCTCACCGCCCCGGCGATGAGCGAGCCGATCACCACCACGGAAAGCCCCAGGTTTTGCAGCACTACGCCCCAGGTGCGGCGGCTGAAGCGGATGAGATAGGGCAGGCGCGCGAGGTTGTCGCTCATGAGCGCCACATCGGCCGTTTCCAGGGCGACATCGGTGCCGGCGGCCCCCATGGCGACACCCACGTGGGCGGCGGCGAGCGCGGGTGCGTCGTTCACCCCGTCGCCCACCATCAGCACCTTGCCGTAGCGGGATTCCAGTTCGGCGACCTTGCGCGTCTTGTCCTCGGGCGACAGCTCGGCGTGCACTTCGTCGACCCCCACCTGTTTTGCAATGGCGGCGGCGGCGAGCGGATTGTCGCCGGTCAGCATGACCACCCGCTCGATCCCGGCGCGCTTCAGTTCGGCGATGGCATCCGCCGCCTCGGGGCGCAAGGGGTCGCTGATGGCGAACAAGGCCTGGATCGAAGAATCGGTCCCGAGCATCACCACGGTCTTGCCCTGGCTTTGCAGGCGTTGAACCTGATCCATCACGTCGCCAAACGGAACAGCCAGGTCGGCGAACAGTTTGGGACTGCCAATGTAAAACTGCCGGCCGCCCACCAAGCCCTCGGCGCCCGCGCCGGTACGGGAACGGAAATCCTCGGCGGGCGCCGGTTCAAGGCCGGCCGCCTGGGCGCGGCGCACGATGGCCTGGGCCAGGGGATGTTGGGAGCGTGATTCAAGGGCTGCGGCGGCCTCCAGCACATCACGCTCCTCGTGCCCCCAGAACACGAGCACGTCCGTGACTTCGGGGCGGCCTATCGTGAGGGTGCCGGTCTTGTCGAGCGCCACGACCTTCACCCGGGCCAGGTTCTCCAGGTGGACGCCACCCTTGATGAGCAGGCCGTTGCGGCCGGCGGTGCCCAGGGCAGCGACCAGGGTAATCGGGATCGAGATCACCAGGGCGCAGGGCGCCGCGGCCACGACGAAAACGGTGGCGCGGGTCAGCCATTCCGCCCAGGGCAGGCCGAAGAGCGGCGGCAGGAGGGCGATAAGTACGCCGACCGCCAGCACGGCGGGGCTGTAGCGCTTGCCGAAGCGCTCGATGAAGCGCTGGCTGCGACCCTTGCTGGCCTGCGCGGCTTCCACCAGATGGATGATGCGGGAGAGGGTGTTGTCCGCGAACGCCTTGGTCGCGCGCACCGTCAGCGCGCCTTCCCCATTGATGCTGGCGGCGAACACCTTGCCGCCCGGGGATTTCTCGACGGGAACCGATTCCCCCGTCACCGGCGCCTGATTGACCGCAGAATGGCCGTCGATGACGTCGCCATCGGTGGCAACCGATTCCCCAGGCAGGACGATGAAGACGTCTTCCACTCGCAATGCTTCGACGGGTATGCGCGATTCCTGTCCACCTCGGCGCACCAGCGCGGTCTTCGGCGCCAGATCCATCAGCGCCCGGACAGCGTGTCGCGTGCGCTCGGCGGTGTAGCCCTCCGCCGCCTCGGAGATGGAATAAAGAAACACCAGCGTGGCAGCCTCCAGCCACTGCCCCATCACGCCGGCGACGAGGGCAGCGACGGACATCAGCAGTTCGATGCCGATCTCGCGCTCTTTAACCAGTTCCTCGAACGCCTCGCGGCCAAAGTAATAACCACCAATAATGACCGCGGCCACATATAAGATGATCTCGGCGATGTGGGGAAGCCCCAGGTAGCCCCCGGCAAAGCCCAGCGCGAGCAAAACCCCGGAAGTGGACGATGTCACGACCTGCGGATTTTTCCACGGCGGCGGCATTGACACCCCAGGCGCGGACAAAGACGCGGAACACGAACACGCCATTACTCGCCTCCTGCCGCCAGTTCAGGCGTCTGGATGCCGATGCGGCAGCGGCCGTCTTCCCGCAGGCACATTCGCTGGCGGAAGCGCTCGACATCGTGAGCAAAGCCCCCATCGACGTCCGGCAGCAGCCGGAGCGCTTCATACAAGCGGTCGAGATAAGGGATGCCCTCAACCAGCCGGTGATAGACCCACCGACCTTCCTTTACCGCAGACAACAAACCTGCCTGCCGCAGCACCTTGACGTGGCGTGAGAGCTTGTACTGGGGCTCCAGAAGGCTGTCCACCAATTCGCACAGGCAGGATTCCTCGCCTGTCTCGGCCAACAGCCGGACGATGCGGACTCGGGTCGGGTCGGCGAGCGCCTGGAATATTTCCTGGGGTTTTACCTGAACTGTATGCATAAATGCATAATAACGCATGTATGCATACAGTTCAAAGAAGGATTTTAGATGCTGTGAACGATCGACTTACATGGCAATAAAAAGAACCGGTGGGAGTCGTCCTATCAATCCACGACGGCCACCCTCATCTCATCTCCATTAGGAACCTCGTATGAACCTGCTGCAGATCCTGATCCTCGCCATCGTACAGGGGGCGGCAGAACTCTTGCCGGTCTCCAGTTCGGCTCACGTCATCGTGGCCGAGAAGTTGATGGGGCTGGACCCGACCGTGCCCGAGATGACGCTGTTGCTGGTGATGCTGCACACCGGTACGATGTTCGCGGTCATCGTCTACTTCTGGAACTCCTGGCGTACCACTTACTTTGGCTCAGCCCAGGCATTTCGTGCCAACGCGCTCCGTGTAGTGGTTGCAACCATAGCGACTGGCGCAGTGGGACTGGCCCTGCTGCAACTGATCAAGTACGTGGTCGCAGGCAACGCGCCCGGATTTGAAATTGAACATCTGTTCGGCAATGCCAGGCTGATGGCTGTCGCGCTGGCCGCAGCCGGCGTGCTGATCATCGTGTCGTCACGTTTCCCCGAGCGCACGGGCAGTGATGGTCTGTCGCTGCGCAGTGCGGCATGGATCGGCGCAGTGCAGGGCCTGTGCCTGCCGTTTCGGGGCTTCTCCCGTTCGGGCGCCACCATCTCGACCGGCCTCGCCTTGGGGGTGGGCCGCCGACGAGCAGAAGAGTTCAGCTTCGCGCTGGCGGTGGTGCTCACCCCCGCAGTGATCGTCAAGGAAGCGTATCGACTTTACCAGGCGCAGGGCGCTGCCATGGCCGTGCATGCAGGCGGCCTCATGCAACTCGTTGGCCCGAGCTTGATCGGCATGACGTTGAGCTTTCTGGCGGGGTTGGTGGCGCTACGCTGGCTGTCGCGCTGGCTGGAACAGGGCCGCTGGCATTTTTTTGGCGCCTACTGCCTGTTGGCCTCGTTGGTGGTGCTTTGGGTGGGGTAAACCTTGGCTGGGGTTCTGGTTTGGCCATCATGATGGGTCACCGCACTTTAAGCTTTTGAAGCTTCCTCGAACAGCACCGCACTGACATGGCCGAGTGTCGAATGCCCGACGTGTCGGGTTGTAGAATCGCTCGATGTAGTCGAACACATCAGCACGGGCCTATTGCGGGTTGCGGCGCCGCTCGTGCGCGATACGTTCTCGTGAACGTCCAAGTCCTTGGCGCCTGACTCGCGGCTATGCTGCGCTCAGTGCCCGCGCGACCGCTTCAATTTTGAATTCCCGGCTGAATTGCCGTCTTGTAACCATGAACCCCCCATTCCACACCTTAACAAAGTGTTTTTGAAACGGGCAGCGGCCCAATTGGATTCGACTTCTAGGGAAGTCGAATCCAATGGTCACTTTGCCACCGTTTTTCGGCATGCTTGTGTGACCGCCAGGATTCTGTTGCAGAACGCGTTGTCGCAGTCGATTTCAGTTTTCACTGAGGCTGGAATTCCGCGAGTGCACATGGTTGTTAAACACCAGACGGCCCGCGCTGCCGCCCGAATTCCCAAGACACACCGCCACCACGTATTACCGCTGTCAGAGTCTGCCCAAGGCGCTTCTCGATCACTGGTTTCCACGGCAGCAAGCTGAATCCCATGCCGTCATCAAGCATCGCGAAGCGCCCGCTGGCGAGTTGCACGTTGCGGCGGTAAACCCCAGTCGCATGTTCTCTATCTGACAGAGGCCGGTGCGCCAAGCCGGTTTCCGAAGCGATGGTTTTGGCAGCAGCATCAATCTCGCGCCTACGTAGCGTCGCCAACAGATTGCGCGCCAGAGTCACACGCTGCCCATTTCGCTTTGCCAGTCCCTGATCGACCAGGAAATCGGCTCGCTGCCGTAGCGCATCTTGCACTTCGCCGCCGAACCCGGTGTCCGAAATAATACTGCGGACACCGCTGATCAATTGCTGGTCCAGCCAGGTCGCACCGATCACACAAGTCTGTCGTTCGATGGGTAGGTGTGAACGCAGTTCCACTGACACGCCCCCCAGCCTTTGCGCATCATATTGCCGGCCTTGTTCAGGTAGGTCTGCTGGCAGCCGCCAGACGCCCTCGGCCACACGTTCGACAATGCCTGACCGACGCAAGGCTTCCAACCGCCGCACATGGGCATTGACTACCTCGTTGGGGTCGCGCTCTGGCGTGGCCCGAACCTTGGCCAATGTCAGGTGATGGTCAGTGCGGTACAAGCCATCGATCGCGAGCGAAGCGATGTTCTTATCGGCCGCGCGGTTGCCGGTTGGACAATGGGTTTCGACCACGGCGCCGACCGGGTAGTGGCCCAGCTCAGCCTTGGCATTCAAAGCGACATAGTGCGCCTTACCGTCAATGCCATCAATGACCAGATAGCCGCGGTCGTATAACTCGTCGGCCATACCCTTGGCTACCACCCGGCCGATCACCGGGCGGACGTTCTCGCCCGGTTCGAACACGGCCAGGTCACGCAGCACGCCGCCCATGGCCCGCTGCATGGTGCGCACGATGTCGCCGCGTTCGCCCATGCTCCGCAGAACCTGTTCTGCATCGGCGTCGATGGCCCACACGCCGGGCGATGACTCATCCGCCAGCCCCATGCGCTGCAAGCGTTGCAGCCGTCCAATCAATAGCATGCGCTTCTGTCTGCGTGATGGATCACTGACAGGCTGATTCATGTGAATCAGCCCGCCTTGCGCTTCACGTTGCAGCGTGCGATCCAAATTGGTCCAGCGCTCCTGATCGACCTCCCGCCGCAGACTCCGCTGGATCTCCATCTCGGTGCGCGGCCCCAGCCATTCGGTCGCCAGTTCGGCGGCTCGTTCGCGCATCCCTTGCGCGATGTAGTCTCGCGAAATGATCAAGTCCTTGCCGGTGTCGTCTTTGCCGCGCAGCACGACGTGGGTATGCGGGTTGTCGGTGTTCCAGTGATCGACGGCCACCCAGTCCAACTGTGTACCAAGGTCGGCTTCCATGCGATCCATCAGGGTACGGGTGTAGCGGCGCAGGTCGTCGAGTTGCTCGGCGTCCTCCGGCGAGACGATGAAGCGGAACTGGTGCCGGTCCTCCCGTCCGCGTTCCTCGAAGGCGACCAGATCGGCGTTGTCCGTTGTTGATCCATAGGCTTGGCCCGGTTCGCCATCGTGGCCCACGCCTTCGCGCTCGATGTAGCGCAGATGCGTGGTGGTCGAGCGCGATCCGGCTTGCTTGAGGTTCACCAGCCGGGTCTTGATCGTCACGCGCCGTGATCCCGTCTGCGCAGAGCGGCCGGTAAAACGGGCGGCCACATGCCCCCGCCCAAGGCGTGCGCCAGGCCGCGCTCCCGACTTGCGCACCGACTTGCCGCCAGCCTTGCTGACCTCCTTCAAAACCTGCGAGACGAACTTCTGTTGGCGGTTCTTGGGTGCGCTGGGGCGGACGCGGAAACGGTCATCGTCCTGCTTGCTCATGGCATGAACTCCAGCGCGGCACCGCCAAGTCCAGCGGGCGAAGCACGCTGATAGGCCAACACGGGCGGGGATTTCGCGCCGCACGCGGCACACGGCCGCCCGACGCGCGTGCCGCGCCAACCCACGTGCAGACAAGCCTTTTGACGAGACGAAGTGCCGCGTCCTTTTATCTTGCCCTCCGTCTTTCCCGATCGCTGGCGCGACCGGCTCCGACGGGCTGGCTGCGATCGTCTGCACGGATGAAGCACCGCAGCTGCAGGCTGTGTGGCAAGCGACGTGCAGTGGGACTGCACAAGAATTGGCAAACACCACTGCACATTCATGGCGTGTCCCACGTCCATAATGCTTGCGCGCTGCCGATCACGGCGGAGACAGCAACGGGACCAAAATAGCGACTGTCAAATGATGCTGGGCTGGTCGAGCTGAGCAGGAACAGTTCGCCATCATGAAGCCGCCGACAGTGCTGCCAGGCCGACAGTGGACGGCCACGGCCATCGGCTGTGCGGGCGACAGCTTCCGCCACGCCGTCGATGCGAACGATGTGCTTCTCGATACAAACCTGCTGTGGCGCCATCGCGCCGACGCGCTTGAGCAGCGGGATATGCAGAGGCAGGTAGCCACGCTGCGCAGCCAGCGCAGCGGCGTCTGCCGGAAGGCTGGCGAGCACGATGCTGTCGACGTGCAGCGAGTGGGGCGCACCGATGCGGTACCAGCCAGGCGGGACGCTGTCGCTGGGGTTGTAGACGATGCGCGCAACTGGTGTATGAACCGACTGCCAGGCGAGCGCAGCGATGCCGAGGACGGTGAACAGCAAGACAAGCAGGCGACGGGTGTTCATCGCAACACCTCGCCAGCGAGGTAGGCAGCATGCCGCTCGACCGTGTAAGCCGGCAGCGGCAGGCGCGCAGAAAGCCGGTTGCCCAACGTGCTCCAGTACGCGGTCGATACCGCTACCGGATCGATGCCGAGTGCTTCGATGGCGTCGATCTGCGGCAAAACCGACTGCACCTGCCGTTCACCCTCGGCGCACAGCAGCAGGTGCGCACCCGGCTGGATGCCGGCGATGCGCTGCACCGCATCGAGTGGCGTGCACGCCTGCAGCACCATGAGCTGCCAGCGTGTCGTGCCATAGTCGTTGGACTCCCAGCGCACGCGGCAGAACACAGCCGCCGGTGTGAAGATCGCGTAGCGCCGCCAGCGATCCATCCGCAGTTCACGCACCGGGTGACCGAAGCGCAGGTAGACGTTGATCCGGTGCTTGACGAACGCCAGCGATACACGCGTCAGCGGCGTGTCGTTCGTGATGCTGGAAAGCACGGGATGGGGTAGGGGTGGCGCATCGTTGACCGCTTGCGGGCGTGCGTTCATGGCTGCTTTTCCGGGAATTGATGTTCCAGCAGCGCGCGCAACATCTCGGCGACTGTGAGGTTGCGTGTGAAGGCTTCGATCTTGATGCGGGCGCGTAGCGCCGGCGTCACGTCGAGGGTCAGCCGGGCGGTGTAGAGATCGGCTTTGCCGATGTCTGCACCATCGCCCTGGCGCACCCAGGCGTCCGCGTGCGGGTTGGCAGGCGGGCGGGCGCCAATCGCAACGCGTTTGCCGTTTTTCATCGCGCCATCCCCAACACTTCATCGGCGAGCGTCGCGATCTCGCGTGCAGCCATGCTGTCCGCGTCGAGTTCGAGCGCGAGCTGACCTCTGGCCACGCTGTCGGCAAACACGATGCGCTGCCGAACTTCCGAGAGCAGCGAAGGCAGCGGTTGATCGGCGAGTGCGCTACGCGCCTCGCGTCCGATCACCGTGGTGCTGACGCGCCGGTTGATGACGAAGGCCGCGCGCAGCGTTGGCCGGAACACCTGCGCTTCGCGAATCAGCGAAACCATCTCGGCGCTGGCCCATACGTCGTAGGGACTGGGCTGAACGGGAATCAGCACCAGGTCCGCCGCGAGCAGCGCGGAGCGCGCGAGGGCGGCAATTCGGGGTGGTCCGTCAATGACGATGTGATCGCAGCGCCTGGCTAGTTCTGGCGCTTCCTGGTGCAGGGTTTCCCTTGCCAGGCCGACAGCACCGAACAGCCTGGGCAAACCGTTCTGGCTGCGGCGTTGTGTCCAGTCCAACGCTGAGCCTTGTGGATCTGCATCGACTAGGATCACTGAGCTGCCTTGCATGGCCAGCTCGCCAGCAATGTGCGTGGCGAGGGTGGTTTTGCCGACCCCGCCTTTCTGGTTGAGCAGCGCGATGATCATGATGCGCTGCCTGCTGCATGCCGGTTTATCCACAGCGCGCAGGCTCTTCTTATTGTTAGTTTTATAGATTTTAAGTTAGAAGCTAAGTTAGGAAACGCCGAAATCCACGCTGAGCAAGGCTTTGCAACCCGTTCGTACTCCTGATGGCACGATAGCGCTACGCCTGATAGCACGAGTATTCCTACTCCCGATAGCACGACTGGATTCACCGTTTTTCCACAGGCACTGCAGCGGCACTGAAGCTGCCTCCGGGGCGCAGTGGTGCCGTGGAGGGCACGGCGCGAAAGGTCAGCACCTCCGGCCCATGTCTTGGCCGCAGGATGGCGAGCGTGTAGCCCGGCAAGGGTTGCCGTGCCACGATGCGGCGCAGGTCGTAGGCGAAGTCGGTGAAGCGCGCCAGACTCCCGGACTTGCGGTGCAACTGCGGGAAGTCGAAGCGCCAGCCGTCGCGCTGCCAGCCGCCGTGCTTGCGCACAAGGCGGTACAGCCAGCGCTCGATGCCACCGGTCAGGCGAAAGTAGTTGGCGTCGATGGTCAGCACCAGACTCTCGTCGAGCACCCCGGCATAGAACCAGTCCGGCAGGATCAGCTCGATGCCCTGTGGCCGGCCCTGGCCGTCCGCGCGTTCCTTCCACTCGTTGATCCACGAGAAACGGTGCAGGCGCCGCGCATTGTGCTGACGGATCGAGGTGGCCACGCTGGTCGACTGCAAGCGGTCCAGCGCCGCCTTGAGGCGCTGATAATCGCGCAGTGACGTACCACGGCCGATAAAGCGCAGGATCTCGTAGGGGGTGGCCGCCATCAACCGCGACGAGCGAATCCCCGCGTCGCGTGCCTCTACGATCTGGCTCGCCGCCCAAATCAGGATGTCCGCATCCCAGATGGTCGCCAGGCCATGCTCGGCCGTGCCTTCGACCCGCACTGTCACGCTGCTGGTGCGAAAGTCGATCGGCACCGTGCGCTTGCTCTTGGCCAGCGAGAAGAACGGGTAGGCCATCAGGTCTTGCGCGTCGCGTGCCGGCAACTCGCCGGAGAAGGCGTGGAACAGTTCGAGCTGCTCGCGCTGCGGATCGCGCCCGATGACCATCGGTGAAGGCGTCCATCTTCACTCAGCGTTCGCCGGTACGGTGTGCGGCGTGTTGTTCGGTGTACTGCGGATCGGAGGTCATCTCAAAGCTACGAGCATCGGCCCACGCTTCGAGGTCGCTGATGGCGTACATCACGCGCCGGCCGAATTTGCGAAAGCGAGGCCCGCCGCCGATGACGCGCTGTTTTTCCAGCGTGCGCGGCGACAGCCGCAGGAACTCGGCGGCTTCATTGTTAGTCAGGTAGCGCGCAGACTGCGTGGACTGGGAAGGCTGCTGGGTGGCAGCGGGTACGGGATGCGGCCGTAACGGTGCGGGTCTCATGGCATGGGCCTCCATCGGTCAAGATCGGCGACGAGGCAATCGCCGCCGGATGGAAGCAGTCTGGGGAAAGCCAGGCGTTCTGCGCAGGGATGTTTTGCGCCGCCGCGCGAACGTCCCTGTGCGGCCGTGCCGAGTCAGAGTAGGCGCTGGTAGCCGCCGTCCATGAGCGTCTGACCGCGCCGGATGAGGCGGCGAACCTGGGCGCGCAGATCGCTGTCGTCGTACCAGCGCTCGGCGACGGCGGTGATGCCGAACAAGACTTCGGCCACGCCGCGGTGCGACGCACCAGCCAGCGTTCCATCGAGCGCCTGCAGGGTGCGCATGTGGAGCATGGCCGTGCGACCAGGTCTGTCCGTGGCGATCGCGCTGTGGTGCGCGCTATAGGCATCGAGCATAGCCAGATCGGCTTCGATTGCGCGCCAGCGCTCGCGAAGCTGGCGACCGGCGCGGACGGCATAGGCGTAAGCCATGCCATCTTCCAGTGTGGGCGATATCGCCATGCGCAGCTTGCGGTCGACGAGCTGGGTGGTCAGCACCAGCCGCTTGCCGTCGTGCATCAGCTGCTTGCGGCCGGGGATGTGCCAGAGCTGGAACAACAGCGCATCATCAGTGGGATCGGCATCCGGATAGACCTGGACGACCGAGGAGGGATCAGGGAACCAGTCGGGGTGTGCGTCGCGCGCATCGCGCGCAGGGTCTTCCAGCAGGCGCAAGCCCCAGCGTTCTGCTTCATGTTGCGGACGGTGCCGGTGGTGTTGCCAGGCGAGCCGGTATTCCGGGTTGCGCCGCAGGTATTCCCATGCCAGCGCGGGACCGTCCAGGTGCAGGACATACAGGTATGCAGCGCTTGGGTGCCAGTGGACGGCGCGCGAATCTGCCATGGCGAAATCTCCATCTCGGATGGGAGGAGTTCAATCGCAATGGGGGACACGGTGGGCAGTCCCATTATCGTCCGACGTCGGCAAGCGTGTTACCACGGCCGTGGATCAGCGTGGCACGCTGCAGCAGTCAATCAGGTGGCCGACAACAGGCCGTGCATTCGTATTATTTTGGACAGCGTTGCACAGGTGTTTTACAGATTAGTGTCAGTACAGGAAAGTTTGGATCCGGCGCCATGGCTTCCTAATGCGAACCGTTGCGGAATCGCATGGAGTGGCCTACGAGCGGCGAGGCAGAGATCGATCAGTCGTTGATCGATCCGTCAGCCCGAGCCAGCCGGGCATACTCGGATAGTCGCCGTTTGGGCGTGAAATGCGGATCGCGCGCGACGGCCAGGTTCCGTGGCCCGCGTATGCCTTCCAGGACGGACAGGCGCACATGGCCGAGTTGCGGCATGCCCATGCCAAGGTCGAGCAGGCCGAAGGCGGTATCGCCATCACCGGGATCGAGTTCGGTCAACAGCCAGGTCGCGTGCGCGTCCAGGGTGAATAGCTTGATGACCGGCAACGGGTCGCGTTTCTCGCCGCGCGCGGCGGCAGCGCCGTTGTCCAGCAGTTGGGCGCGCTGATCGTCGGTGATGAGGGGTTTCATGGTCGCTGCCTGCAAGCGATCATGATCAACGCGGCGTCGGTTTTGCGCAAACGTGCTGATGCGCCAAAGCGTGACTGTGACAGTGCGCTTCTACGCCAAATCGCCAAATCGGATTTCACCGAATCCGTGGAGGGTCGAATCGACGAATACGTAAGTACGAAAGCCATGATTTCAGTAAAAGCGGTTTCAGCATAGACACACCCGACGCAAGTTTACGCAGGGAATGCTACAAATGAACACTATAGATTGTAGTCCTATAGGGTTCTATCGGATGTCATCGTCGTTTTACACGAAACGACTTGATGTCACCGAAGAATACATTCCCTGCGGCGCTCAAGACAGTCAGAAAAGCCCGTGGCCTCAGCCAGGAAGCGTTCTCGGACGTGTCGAGCCGGACCTACATGAGTTCGCTTGAACGTGGCCTGAAAAGCCCGACCCTGAGCAAGGTCGCCGAACTGTGCGAGGTCATGGACGTGCATCCGCTCACCTTGCTGACGCTGGCCTATGGCGGCGACAGCAAGGGCGTGGGCGAAGTCATCGAGCGCGTGCGGCGCGAGCTGGCCGCTATCCAGGGGCGGAAGGGAAAATAGGCGAGGGAAGGGCGCTGCCCAGCGGCAGCGCCCGCGTGACGGCTACGTCATGATGCGTCCCGCCAGCCGCGCTTCGCGCGCATAGGCACTGATCGCTTTCGTCGCAATGAAGTGCAGGTCCCTCTCGACTGGAAGGCCAAATCGGCCACGCACCGATTTCAGCTCGGCCAAGCTCACATAGCCCAGTTCCGGGAAGCCCTGTCCCAAATCGCACAGCCCGAATGCATGGTCGTGGTCGTGCGGATCGATCTCGGTGAGCAGCCAGGTCGCAGCCGCGTCAGGCATGAACAATTTGACCACGGGTGGTGGGTCGAAGTCGTCGTTGTCGAGGGACTGCCGGCCGTTGGCCAGAAGTTGTGCGCGTTGTTCGTCGGTGATGAGCTTCGTCATGGTCTTCTCCTTGGAAGGATTCAGGGCGGGATTGCCCGGGACCGCGACAAGCACGGCGCAGCGCAGCCGTCAGGGTTCGCAGACGGCCGCAGGACGCCAGCGTGCAAGGCACGCGCAGACCTTGACGGCGAGAACGCCGTGATATGGTGAAGGGAACAGCAAGCCAGCCCCCACCGTCGCCCGCTACAGCAAGCGAAGCGCGCAGGCGTCAGTGATGGAAGCCGAAGGGGCGAGACGCCAATGGTGGCTCGATGTGCAGCACGACAGCGTGCCCCGGCATCAGCCGGGGGACGCACGGAATTTCCTGATCCCTGAAAATATCGAAGCCACTTTCCTGTAAAAACAACGGATGCACGAAGCCGCAAGTGCGCTTTTACGGAAATGCGTCCAACGCGGACGCTGAACTCGAAAGCGCCCCGCCGCTTGGGCGGGGCGCCGAGGGTGATGATCAGTCGCCCTTGCTGCGTGACCAGATCAGGTTGTGTACGCCATCCTCGCCTTCGACCAGGCGAGCGTAGATGGTCGCCGGGAACGACGGATCGTCGAGGGTCGCCGACAGATAGGGTCGCTCCGCCTTGCTGATTTTCTTCCAGGCCGCGCCGATCTCGAAGTTGCCGGCGACGATGCGATAGTCCGGGGCGTTCTCGCTTTCCTTGGCGTTCGGAATGAATTTAACCTTGACATTGAGCGTCAGGGTGCGAACCGTGCCGGTGAAGCTGTCGTTCTGTGCGGTGAAGGTGCCGATGTTTGCCATGATGAATCTCCTTTTGGTGGTGCAAGGTCGCGCCCATCGCGGCCTTGTCGGTGATCCGAAGGGCGAGGTACGGGCGGGCTGCATCGCGCAGCGGCCGCAACGCAGTGGAGGACCGGGAGGAACAAGAAATTTGTTGCGCGAGGAAGGCACGCAGTGCCGGGGAAATTTGTTGGGCTGGACGGTTGCAGCCATGAAGCCCGAGGCGCAGCCGGTGCCTCGCCAGGATTCACGACAAGCCAAGGCCGCCGTTGGGTGCGATCCTCACCGAAAGGCAGCATGGTTCCGGCATCCCCGCACAGTGGCTTCGCCGGTACGCACCCACTCATCGTCAAGCTCAGTTCCGAATCATCCAGTATGAACGCCACTCGTATATCGGCGCGGGGTTGATCGGTGGCGGTGTGGCTGGGCATGGTGGACGGCCTGTCGGTGAGCCGCCGTCGTTCTGGCGACCTGCCCGCCGGCGTCGGGGGTGGTGCGCCATTGCACAACCGGGCGCAGCAAAGTCTGTCGCACTCCGGCGCCCCGCATCTGCGGTGGTGCGCGTTTTGCGGAAGGGGTTTGGGGCTGCCGGCTGTTGAAACGCGCGCGGCATACCTGCCGCGCGCGACGTGCAATAGATGCCCCGGCGAAGATTCGCCGGGGCATCTTGCTTACTCGCTGGCCTCAGTATCCGGGAGCGTTTCTGCTTGTGCCTCCTGTACCGCTGCCCGCAGCATCACCGGCAGCCAACCCGTGCCTACCGCCAGCCGTTCCGCTTCGCTGGCCAGGTCGTTCTTCTTGAGCTTGGCGAGCCGCGCCGCGTGCTCCGGTGCGAACACCTGCACTGCCTCGATGGCCTTGGCCTTTGACACATGGGCGAAGTAGCCTTCGGCGGTCGGTGTCCACCACCGGTGCATGTCGAGGCCCGCCGCCTGCGCCAGTGCAACAGCGGGCAGCGCATCTTCACGTGGCGTAACCGCGCCCACCGTCGTGGCCACGCACACCGCCAGCAGCGACAGCACTTCCTGCTGGGGCAGCGCCAGCAGGTCGGCGAACAGCGCGTCCGGGTCACTGGGTAGCCGTGCCGCCCACGCCAGCCGCACTTCCCGCAACCCGATCAGGGCGGGCGACTGCGCCACGTCCGGCGCAAACGCATCGAGTCCATCCTGTGGCGAAGCGCTGATGTTGATCGGCGAATCACCCGAGCCGTAGCTATCGACCACCACGCGCAGCGCGAGGCGATGCACCACTGCCACCAGCGCCACCTGCGGATGGCGGGCAACTTCTGCTTGCAGCGCCGCCGTGCGGTGCGCGCTCAAGCGCCGTGTCAGCTTCTCGGAAATGCCGGGCGCAGTCGGCATCTGTGACTCACCTTCGCCGCCAGCCTGCATGCCTTGCCGTTCCTGCGCCCGCAATACCTTGGCTTCAGGCTCGCGCAGCAGTCCACGATGGATGACGACCTCACCCGCGTGATTGACGGTCACGATAGCCCCAGCCATCGCCAGCATTTCGGGCGCGAACACCAGCAGCGATTGCTCGATGGTGTCGAGTTCCGCACCGAGCTTGTCGCTTTCCTCGTAGAGTCTCGATGCTTCTTCTTCAGCGATGTCCTCGGTATCGTCGGCGTTCAGCCTATCCTCAATGGCCTGCTGCCGCGCTTGCAGCTTGGCGATGCGCTTGGCTTCGGACTTGTTGGGCGTGCGCCGGTCACGGCGAGCATGCCGGAACCCGTGCAGTTCCGCCGACGTGATGCGCGGCACAGCTTCAACCCATGCCCAGCCTTCTGCCCGGACGCTGTCCGCAGTGGTGGCGAGCTTGTCTCGCGCAAGGCTGTCCAGCAAAGACGCATCGGTCAGGAACACTCCCCGCGTATCGTTAGAGAATAGGTCGCGCCGCAAACCGCCGCCTGCGGCCTCGTAAGCCTCGATACCGACGAAGCGTGCCAGTGCGTCGCGTGTGGCGTCGATCTCGCGTTCGGTCAGGTGCTCGCGCAAGGCCTGCGGGCTGCGCTGCCATTGTGGTGACTCATAGAACGCGGCCTCTTGCGCGGTGTGGTCGTCAGTGATCGCCAGCGCCATCAACTGATCGAGCGTGACCGCATCGGCGCGATAGTCGGCCAGCAGGCGCGGCGAGACGTTTGCCAGCTTCAAGCGCCGCCGCACCACCAAGGGCGTCACGCCGAAGTCGGCGGCGATGTCTTCGACTGGCCGGCCTTCGGCCACCAAGGCGGCGAAGGCCTCGAACTGCTCGGCGGGGTGCATGGCCTCGCGCTGTACGTTCTCGGTCAGGCTCACGGTGCGTGCCGAAGTATCCGGCACCAGCAGGCAAGGCACGTCGTGCGCCCTGTCGAGCTTGCGTCGCTTCGCCAGCAGCTTCAACGCGGCCAGCCGCCGCTTGCCAGCGACGACTTCGTAATGTTCGCCGTCGCTCGATGCGGTGACGGTGAGGTTTTGCAGCAGGCCGACGCGGGCGATGCTCGACGCTAGTTCTGGAATCGACGCGCCGCCGCTATTGCGCACGTTGCGGCTGGAAGGACGCAACTGCGACAGTGGAATCAACAGCAGCTCGTATGCCGTAACGGCAGCGGTGGTGACTGCGTGCATGGCCTGGGTTTCTTGATGGGTAAGGGTGTTCATGGTGATCGCTCCTATCCCTCGCGGGAAATTGAAAAAATGGAAGAAGAAAACTTGCTGGGTGATTCACGGTGTTGGTGTCTGCATGCGCGGCCTCCTATGGTTTCCAAAGCTGACCGGATTCCAAGATTCGGAGCCCGGTGTGGACTTTGGTTTGTTCGGCGCAGTGACCTGGGCTGGTCGCCGTTGCCGCCGTCTTTCCTGAGTTCATCGCCCGCGAACAACCGGGCCGGCGAGGGTCTGGCGGTCAAGGAAGAAAGCGCAGGGTTGGTGCGGCCCGCAGCGCAGCGAGGACACGGCCCTGCGCGCCTTGACGGACAGGCACCGCTGGCTACGGTCGCGGGATCAGCGATGAAGGAGAGGGAAAGACGGATGACCGGCTTACGGCCAGATGATCGACGGGCCAACGCCGCGCGGCGAGCGCTGCTGCGTGCCACAGGCACGCCTTGATGGAAGTGAACGAAGCGCGTAGCGCGAAAACAGCATCGTGCGCAGGCCGATCAGGCGCCGCCTGTTCGGCGGTCTTGCGGGGCGCCAAGCCTGCGCGGCGGGGTGGGCGTCAGCCGACCCCTGGAGGCAAGCGCAGCGCGCAGCTTTTTTCTCGAAACCAAGGGCACAGCAAAAAAGGGGGCAAAGCCCCCAGATCTACAGCAGCCCGCGTTCGGCAAAACTCAGGATGGCGCTGCCGGCGACGATCAGGTGATCCAGCACCCGCACGTCCACCAGCGCCAGCGCCGACTTCAGCGTCTGCGTCAGCATCTCGTCGGCGCGCGATGGCTCGGCTGCACCCGACGGGTGGTTATGCACCAGCAGCAGCGCAGCGCTATTCCTGGCCAGTGCCTCCTTGACCACCTCGCGCGGGTACACCGATGTCTGGCTCACCGTGCCACGAAACATCTCGACGTAGTCGATGACACGGTTCTGCGCATCCAGGTGGATGACGCCGAACACCTCGTGCTCCAGCGCCCCCAGCTTGACCCGCAGGAAGTCGCGCACCACCTGCGGCGAGGTCAGCGCTTCGCAGCCGCGCATCTGCCCGGCGAGCACACGCTGCGCAGCCTGCAACACCTCATCGGCATTGGCTAGACGGTAGTCGCCCGCGACATCGCGAACGAGAAGGGAAGAATCGAGAGAAAGAGAAAGTTGTGACATGATCGTGCTCCAGTCCGAATTGGGCGGAATTGCCCGGAACCGGAGGAACACGGCGCAGCGCAGCAGTCAGGGGTCGCAGACGGCCGCCAGGACGCCAGCGTGCAGGGCACGCGCAGCCCTTGACGGCGAGAACGACGTGGTACGTTGAAGGGAACAGCAAGGCCGCCTCTCACACACTCCACTGTCTCCTTGGCAAGCGGAGCGCGCAGGCCCGGTGGGCCGGAGGCGTCAGGGATCAAAGCCGCATGGCCGCGACTCGGCACGAGGCGCGGGGCGTGTCCGCGGGCCCGACGGCGGCAACGCCGGGACGCGTGGATGGTAAAGAAGCGTTTGTCCGAAATTTGTTTATGCCTCTCGAACAAGTTAGCACTGACCGGGGTGGTCATGTCGAAATGATATGTGAAAAAATCTATTTTAAACGAAAGTATTTTGATGTATATTCCTTCTAAGCGAAATCAGACTTGGACTCCCACTTATGACCAGCGCCTCTATAGATTCGATTCCTGATCTGCTGTTACGCAACATCCCTCGTGGGCTCGTAATGGGCATCGAGGAGGCTTTGGCTGCAGGGGCACAACGCGCCTACGCAGCAGCCAGAGGAATGGATGAGGGTCATCTGCCGCACGTCGTTGGCCAGATGCGGCACTTCCACATGAACGAGTCATTTCAGCGAGCCCTCTCCATGGGCGATGCATCGCCGACAGCGATTCGAGGCAATGGCATCGTGACCGGCCGGACCGGCGTCTTCACCCTCGCCAGATTCAACATTCCAGAAGGATTCTGGATCAACGGACGGCGCAGCCACACACGCAGGCAGATGTCCGTGGCGAACAAGGCAATCGAGCCGTTGGTTCAACCGGAGTTGTTCGAGGGTTACGTGTCTCCGTCCGAGGCGGTGGCGTTCTTCGTGGCTTGTTTTTCCGGATCGTTGCGGAGCCAGCCTGAGTCGCCGGTTTCGATCCAGGTTGCTGTACCTGATCGCGATATGCGCGGCTGGCTCTTCCGAGAGCCGCTGGATGCCTTCGTGCAGCGCTACGAACAGAAGCCTTCGGCCCAAGATGACCTCGCAACGCCGAAGCTGAAGAAGAACATTGGCAAGCAGGGTAAAGACGGAACTTCGCAATGAGCCGTGGTGGTATTCAAGGTTTTCAGAAGGAGCGCCTTAGTCAGATACTGGCAGCGCGCCGACTGAGCCAGGTGCAGCTCGCATCGCTTGTTGGCGTTTCGCCGGCGACGGTGAGCAAGTGGCGTTCAGGCAGCCAAGCGCCCGAGCGCGAGGCCTTGGATCGGCTTGCAGGCGTCGTCAACGTGACGCCGGAATGGTTCACCCGATTGCCCACGACGAAAGTGTCGCTACCGCTGTTTCGCAGCAATGCGTCGGCGCACGTCGCCGCTCGTGCGATGCTCGAAGCTAGGCTTGAGTGGGGTCAGGACATTGCTGTCGCTTTGTCGGAGTTCGTGGACTACCCGGCGCTGAACCTGCCCGGTCGCACGTTTTCCGATCCGGAGGAGATCACACCCGAAGAGATCGAGCTGGCGGCCAGCGAGTGCCGCGATATGTGGCGCATCGGCCGTGCGGCAGTACAGGACCTTGCCCTCGCGGTCGAAGGTGCTGGCGTCATTTTGATCCGCGAGGAAACAGGCATTGCGCAAATAGAAGGCCTGTCGGCATGGAGCGAAGTGCTTGGGCGGCCTCTCGTCCTTCTGTCGGCCGACAAGGATAACGGGTACCGAAGTCGATTCGACCTGGCCCATGAGCTAGGGCATTTGATCCTTCATCGGTACATTCCGCGCCCCACTGAGCGTGATCGCCACAAGCAGTTGGAACAGCAAGCGCACCGTTTCGCCGGTGCATTCCTGTTGCCCGCCGAGACGCTTGCCACCGAAGTGCGGATGCCGGTGACGCTGGATGATTTGTTGTTGTTGAAGCGGCGCTGGGGAGTCTCAGTGGGCGCGATCGTGATGAGGCTTCGTGCATTGAAGATTCTGGACGAGGAGGGCGCGCAGGCGCTCTTCAAGCGGCGCTCTGCGCGGTGGGGTGCCAAGTCAGAACCTGGTGATGGCGACCGGTCACCCGAGCGGCCCCGGTTGCTACGCCGCACCGTCGATCTACTGGTCGACGAGAACGTGATGCCGCTGGATGCGATTCCTCGGCACATCGGTCTGGCAGGACATGACATCGAAATGCTAGCCGGACTGCCTGAAGGCTATTTCCAGGGCAAGAGCAAGGTCGTGCAGCTTGCACGCATGCGCACTACTCCAGTAAGTACCGGGGATCGACCGACGATGGATAGCAATACGGTGCTGCCGTTCCGGGTCCCTCCCAAAGCTTGATTCACCATAGGAGATCGACATGCCGAAAAACACGAAGCAAACGTCCGCTCGCATCGCCACGCTGGCGGCGGAAACCTTGCAAAATGAGCGCGCCTCCCAGATCGCCAAGAGCCTCGCGGCGTCTGCGCTCGCGCAGCGCAGCGGCAGCAAGCAGACCGGGGCGGAGATGGAAGACCTGGCTGCAAAAGTGCTTGCCAGCGAGCGCTATGCGGACGAAACGAAGGAGTTGGCAGCGTCGGTCCTGAGTCAGGCGAACAAGGCGCGCTGATTTTCGTGCTGCTGCCTGATTTGTCAGCAATTGCTCTATTCGGCAATGGCTTCGTCAGGCTCATGCCGTGACGATTGAACGGCTGCGACCACCGCGCGATTACCGTTCAGGATAGCCTCGACCAGGGTGTTGAGTGCTGAGGTGGTGTCGGCGTACGCGCCTATGTAGCCCGATTGAATAAGGTCAAGAAACGCACCCTGCCGGATGTAGCGGCCGCCGAGCGTGTTGTAGCTGATACGAAACGCCCCACGCGGTCCCTTGCAGGACGGGTCCTGCAGCAGGCGTTCATAGTGATCAATTGGCGTGATGATGCTGCCGTTGGCCAAGCTGCCATTGCGTCGCACGAACTTCAAGTAAAACATTTCGGGATTCAATCGATATTCGAGTGGTCCCGCCGCATGTGTGCTGGCGAAGGCGCGCATGCGCCTCACCTCGTCCGCCATTTTCGGATCGGGACGGTAAAGCCAGTCGGTGGGTTCGCCCAAGTGACCGTTGGGCTCCAGCATCTTGTACTGCACCATCACGATGTTTTTCTTCGTGAGGTTGAGGTAGATGAGATCCACGCCGAAGACATGCTCCAGGTCGCGCCGGTTGGCAGTGAATACTTCCAGTTTGTCGGTACCCTTCTCAAACAAGGCGCGTCCGGTGATATGGCTCGCCGAGAGCGTGTAGCCAGGGACGGCACGTGCGTCATGTTCGATCACCGAGTCCTCCATCAGCGGTACGCGCGCCAGCGCCGTGGATTGCGATCCGACCAGCTCAACACGGCTGGCGCGATCGCTGGCAGCCAAGCCGAACGCCTTGAGGGCGGTTTGCACAGCGTCCTCCTGCACGGCAGAGAAGTTGGCGTAACGCTTGGGCGCGGTCAGGGATTCGGCCACTGCTCGAATCGGCCCCTGGTTCGCCGGGATTGCCACGAGCGCATCAATCAATGCACCGCTCAGTTTTGGCGATAGCACGAGTACGTCTGCTGAAGACCGCAATTTCTTTTGCAGCTGCGTCGCATGGGTGGTGCCATTGAGCAGCGCGAACATGGCCTGTTCGGTGTCGGGTGCCATGCTGACTGCGCGCTTGATCTTGATGCGAGTTTCCAGCGTCGTGACCGGGCTGCGTGAACTGACCAAGCCGATGTAGGCGAAGTGTTCAATCTTGTCAGGGTCCGCCCATTCGGAGAGTTTGCCGAAAATCAGGCAGATCGTGGGCGGCTTGATATCGGCGCACAGTTCATGCGCGCGCGCCAGCGTGAATTCGTTCAATCCACGCCGAGAAGCATGAAGCAGGCCGCTGTCGCTTTCGTCCAGGCGAAGGATCACGCAAGGCTTTGTCTGCACGTGCTGCCGTAGCGCATCAAGCCATGTTCGGTCTTCAGAGGCAGGCATCGGTTAACCAATCTTCGCAATAGAAGCACCGCCGCTGTCATGGCCGCGCTGCAGGTCAGAAACCACCTTCATCAATCGATTGATCGGCTCAGCCAAACGTTTTGGCAATACGCGGTGCTGCGTATGAATTTTCTGGTCGGCTATCCAGCGATGCGCGATCCAGACATCCTCCTCGGGATGGTCGTTGTCCACACCATTGCGGTATTTGTAACCCACAAGCGCATCGGCGTGCGACAACAGTAGCCGTGCCATCGTCATGTGAAAGCAATGGGCCTGCAGGTCTGCGGGACCCTTAGGGCGCGGGACGGTCAGACGCAGGCACTGATGGTTGTTGAACTGTTCCCAATCGGGGCCGACAACCTGACCCGCATGCTCCAGCATCTTGCGCGACTGTTCGCTCTTGCCATTGACGATAGCGACAGCTACCGCACCGGTCGGATAGCCAAGAGTCTTTGCCAGCAAGTTCATCCAACCCACGAGCCGGTGCAAGGTGGTGTCGTCCGAGAACACCAAGTACTGGTGCCGCTGTTCTCTGTCCAGAAATGTCGGCAACTGAGCATAAAGTGGATACAGCAGATCATGCAGGTAGACATAGGTCTGCCTGCGGCCTTGCTCATGGCTGCGTGTTGTGGCGGTCAAGGCTCGTTCGGCCCACTGCGGCGTGATCTCGCCCATCGTCATTTCGGTGATGTCGATGGAAATGAGCGCGAAGCCCAGCGACTTGCCGATCAGCGCTTTTCGCCCGTCGAAGGCGTGTCCCAGTTCGATCTCGACTCCAGCGAGCACCATGGGCTCGGTCTGGATGGGCGGGCCAAGCACCGCAATGTCGAGACGAAACCGACTGCCGAAGGGGGTCTCCAGTGGATGCTCGGTCGCGACATGGTCAGCACCCAACAGTAAGTTGCCCTCCAGAGGGTAGTCCGATGCATCGGCATCCTTGAACGCCCATGGCATCGCTAGACCAGCCGCGAGGCGACGCGACAGTTCGGCGGCGATCAACCCCTTGGCACGCTGGTGTTCCGGGCTTTCGCGCACGGCGCGCTGTCGGTTGGTCTCTTCCTCTTCGAATTGTGCCTTGAAGTCATAGGTCCTCCCGGCCGGAAGTTGCCGGAAGTGCGAGCGCCGGCGCAGCTTGCCCTTCTCGAACGAAGGACTCACCCAAGTCACCAACTGCTGGGTGACGCCCGGCGCGACCAAGGGCCACAACTTGCGCGCGTGCTCGCGGCTGCGAACCTCGCGAGCAGTGATCCGCATCTGAAAGAGACCTTTTCGGGAAAAGACGGCGACCGCTTCATCCATGCTCGTTTCTCACCCTGGCTCCACCGGCGTCCTTCTGGATCGTCCACCAAAACTTCTGCCGATTATCGTAGGCCGCTGCGTCATCGAGCGTCAAAGTGGCATCGCTTGGGTTCTGGCAGCCGGTCGCAAGTGGGGTCATGAAAGATAGTCCTTGGTGCGTGCGTAGAAGTTGGAGGCTGAGGGCAGTTTTTCGTTTATTGCGATTTTCGTTTGTTTCGATTATAGTAGCATTAATTATTTTCCGACACCACCGGAGTTCACCATGACCACCACCGTCCTGTCCAAGATGACACTGCCCGTCGAACGGGAAGTGCAGGCGGCCGTGCAAGGTCAACGTGCCTTGGCGGCCTACCTCGCCACCCAGTTCGAGATTCAGCGCATCCAGATCTTCGACGACAAGAACCAGGCTCATCAGGTTGAGCTGCCGACCTCGGCCTTGCGTCTGCTCGTGGACATCCTAGCCGAGCTGGCAGATGGCAACGCCGTCAAGGTCGTACCCGTCCACGCGGAGCTGACTACCCAAGAAGCGGCCGATCTGCTCAACGTCTCCCGTCCGCATTTGGTCAAGCTGCTGGAAGATGGCGTGCTGCCTTTCCACAAGACCGGCAAGCACCGACGCGTGCGCTTCGCTGACCTGATGCTGTTCAAGGGTCATCGTGACCACGCCAGCGAACAAGCAATGGAAGAACTGGCGAAGCAGGCCCAGGAACTGGGGATGGGCTACGAATGAGGCATTCGCCGTTCACGGCTGTCTACGATGCTTGCGTTCTGTATCCCGCGCCGCTGCGGGATTTCCTGATGTGGCTCGGGCTATCCGGACGGTTCCGTGCGCGGTGGAGTGCGCAGATTCACGACGAGTGGAAACGCAACTTGCTACTGAACCGTGCTGACCTGACGCGCGAGCAACTGGATCGTACGTCGGCACTGATGGATAAGGCCATTCCGGATGGTTTGGTGACCGATCACGAAGTGCTCATCGCAGGCTTGGCCTTACCTGACCCGGATGATCGCCACGTGCTGGCCGCTGCGATTCGCTGCAATGCCAGCGTGATCGTCACCTTCAACGAAAGGGACTTCCCGCAATCGGCGCTGTCGCCTTTCGGTATCGAAGCACAGCATCCAGACCTGTTCATCGAGAACTTATTCGATCTCGATCCGGCCGCGGTCGTCGCAGCCGCCCAACGCCAGCGCGCCCAACTCAAGAATCCGCCGATGGACGCGGACCACTACATCGATGTGTTGCTCAGGCAGGGACTCGTCCAAACTGCCAAGTCGCTAACCATCTATCAGGTCATTTTGTAGTGCGGAATCAGCTCGGGCGTTGTGGAGATTGAATGGCAGAACCAACCGAAAAAACGATCAAGCGACTCTTTGCATTGTCCGGCAACATCTGCGCGTACCCCGGATGTTCTCTGGCCATCGTGGAGAGCGTCGGCACCGTCACAGGGGAGATATGTCTATACATGCCAGACGCGAAGGCGGTCCCCGATATGAGGCCTCTCAGACCGATGTAGACCGGCATGGCTTCGACAACCTGATTTTGCTGTGCCGACAGCATCATAAAGTTATCGATTCACAACCCGACGTCTACACCGCTGAAGCCCTACGGGAGATGAAGGCAATCCATGAGGATGTGGCAGGGCGTGCCGAACAGGCAGCAGACAGCTTTTTTGCCAAAATCCTGCTGAATGACTTGCAAGTCACAGTGACCAACAACACCGGCAACGTTGCGATCAACAGCCCCGGGGCGATCCAGGCGCATACGGTCAACGTCAAGACTACCCGCCGTGCCGTCTCTGTTAATGCGCCGCCAGGAACCATTGGTGCCGACCAGCAGCTGAGTCGATACGTGCAGCACCTGATCAAGCGGTATAACGAATTCGCCAGTGCGGACAAGACACGTGCGACGAAGTTTAACTACGGCGTTATTTCGGCGAACGTAGAAAACCGGTTCGGCGCTCCGTGGAAGCTGCTACCGGCTGAAAAGTTCGACACCGTATGCGAGTATCTGCAGCAGCGCATCAGCAAAACGATCCTGGCCAAGCAGAATGCTGCCAAAGGGTACCGTGCGTTCTCAACCTACGCTGAATTCCTCGCGAAGTAGCCCCGAAACTGGCGGTGGGTACGTGGCTCGGCTCCGGGCAGTGGTGGAGGTGCAATAGAGCGAGGGCATGCGTGGAGTGTCGACGCCTGTGGATAAACAGAGAAAAGTGAAAAGAAACGGGGAAGGGACACCATGTCGATACTGCAGGAAATACTGGGCTGGACCAAGGGGCTGCCCACATGGCAAAGCGATGCTGTAGCACGTCTGTTGGCGAAGCCGGCCCTCACCGCTGACGATCTGAGTGACTTGTACGCGCTACTCAAACTAGCGCATGGCATTCCCGATCCAGAGGAGCGCAAGCCGAAGCCGCTTACAGCCGACCAGATTCCCGCGCCGGTGAAGGTCTCGACGCATGTTGAACTGCGTGCCATCAAGAACATGCGGCACGTCAATGCGATTGCCGAGAACCAACACCTGGCATTCGGTACTGCCGGGCTGACTGTTATTTACGGTGACAACGGCTCGGGCAAATCGGGCTATTCGCGTGTGCTCAAGCGCGCATGCCGCGCCCGCGACCGAATGGAGGCGATCCACCCAAACGCCAACTTGCCAGCGAGCAAGGTCGCTGCTGCCGAAGCCGCTTTCGAGATTGTCGTCAATGGTGTTACGCAGGATGTGCATTGGATCAACGGCAAGGCGGCTCCTCCCGAGCTGTCGTCGTTTGCGATCTTCGACTCGCGCTGTGCTCGTGCCTACCTCGACAGTGAGGACGACTTTTCTTACGTGCCTTATGGGCTCGATGTTTTCGAGGGGCTGGCGAAGGTCTGCAAGCAGTTGAAGACCCTTATCGACACCGAGCATACGCAGTCAGCCGCCGACCTCACGGCATTCGCGCCGCTGCAGGGCGACACGCCTGTCGGCAAGCTGATTGCGACCCTGTCCGCCAAGACGACAAAGGCCCAGATCGAAGCACTGGCTACGCTGACGCCGGAAGAACTGGCTAAACATGCTGAACTGGACAAGGGCCTGAAAGAAAACAATCCGAAGGAGAAGGCTACCCAGTTGCGCTTGCGCGCCCGTCGCATCGCCGCCATTGCGGCGAATGCGACCAATAAGGGCGCGCTGGTGGACCCAGCGGTGATTAGCAAGCTGCGAGGTCTGGCGGACAGCTATCGCACGGCACAGACTGCGGCCGTGCTCGCTGCCAAGCAGTTCAAGGAAGGCGAAAACCTGCTGCCGGGCACCGGCGGTGAGGCGTGGCGTGAACTGTTCGATGCCGCGCGGAAGTTCGCGCTCGAATCTCATCCGGACAAGGCGTTCCCCGAGCTGGGCGCGGATGCGCCTTGTCCCTTGTGCCAGCAGCCCCTCGTCGAGGGTGCTGCGCGCATGCTGCGCTTCGAGGCATTTATCCAGCAGGAAGCGGAGAAGACCTCCCAAGCTCGCCGCACCGCGCTATACGCCGAGTACAAACCGTTTTCCGCGCACGTCTTGACGCTGAATCTCGACGATGTGACCTATGGTGAGATCGAGGCCCTTGACCCACAGCTCGCCGTGGACACCCGAGCCTTTGAGTTGGCGCTGACTGCTCGCCAGGAAGCCATCAAGGCGGCGGTGGTCTCACACCTTTGGGACGGAACCGACCAGACCTTAGTCAGTCCAGCGCCGCCACTTCAGGCACTGGCCGACAAGCTGAATGCCGAAGCCGAGACCTTAGAGAAGGCCTCGGACGAGAAAGCGCGCGCCTCACTGCAAAAGCAATTCGGCGAACTCGATGCGCGGGTACGGTTGAGTCAGGTCAAGGATGCCGTCGCCACGGCCGTGTCCCGACTCAGCCACCAAGCCAAGCTCGTGCAGTGCCTGTCGGCCGTGAAGACGAATGCCATTTCCTTGAAGTCGTCAGAGTTGGCCGAGAAAGTCGTCTCGAAGGAACTGGCTGAAGCGCTCAACCGCGAATTCAAGTCGCTAGGTGTCGGCACACTCTGCGTATCGCTGCAGAGTCGTTCCGACAAGGGCAAGGCCTTACACAAGCTGAAGCTGGAACTGCCGCAGAGCCGCAGTCCTGGCGATATCCTGAGCGAGGGCGAACAGCGGGCCATCGCCATAGGTTCTTTTCTCGCCGAAGTCGGCTTGAGTGGCGGCAAAGGTGGCATCGTGTTTGATGATCCGGTGTCCTCGCTCGACCATCGCCGGCGCGAGCGCGTGGCGAAGCGCCTGACTGTCGAGGCAGCGCAGCGCCAGGTTATTGTGTTCACCCATGACATCTATTTCCTTTGCCTATTGGCAGAGGAAGCCAAGTCAGCGGGCGTGCCGATTGCGACGCAGAGCCTGATTCGGCGCACCGAGGGCTTTGGTGTCGCTGATCCGGAACTGCCGTTCGAGGGCAAGAGTGCCAGTAAGCGGATCGGTGCACTGAAGGCTCAGTACCAGTTCATCACCAAGCTGCACAAGGATGGCGACGAGCAGGAGCATCGGAAGCAGACCGTTGATGCCTATTTCCGATTGCGCATGGCGTGGGAGCGCGCCGTCGAGGAAGTGTTGCTGCGTGAGGTCATCCTGCGCTTCCGCAAAGGCGTCGAAACGCAGCGCCTTGCCGGAGTGGTTGTCGAGGACGAGGACTATGCCCAAGTGAATGCCGGAATGACGAAATGCTCGAACTACGCGCACGACAAGGCGCTTATGGGCGGTGTCGCCGTTCCCGAACCCGATGAACTGCTTGCCGACATCACGGCCCTGGAAACCTGGCGTGCGGAGATCGAGAAGCGTAGCGGGGAGACGGCCAAGAAGCGTAAGGCTGGGCCGGCAACAGCAGTGCCTGCTCCTGCCCCGTAGAAAACTCGCTGCCCGGTCAGGCGGCTGGCGTGACGGCCTTTTCCGCGCGGTCCAGCTTTCGATGAATGAGCGACACCAGCGTCAGGATGTCGAGCGCATCCTGCTCGGACATAGGCCAGTTGGTCTTGGGGGCGTGAGCGAGCGGGTTGCGTATGGCGCCGAAGAGGCCGACCAGCAGATTGGCAAAGCCCTTTTGTTCGCTCCTCTCGGATTCGGTGGTGAGTGGCCCAATGACCAGGACTGGGCTCTGAATCGAAAATGCTTTGTTTACCAACTCGGCACCGTCTGCGGTGAGACCTGACAGCAAACGGATGCGCTCGGCAACGCCCTTTGTGGACTCGAATACGGCGTGGAAGTAGTTTGCGTCCAGCAGTTCGGCGCGGCAGTACTTGAGCACTTCGGCGTGGACGTTGCGACTTTCCAATACCGCCTTCAGCCGACCAGCGCGGGCGCGGGCGGCGTCCAGTGTCGTGGCTTTGTCGGCGTGAGCGACCTTGCCATCCTCGCGCACGCAAAAGCCGGAAAAGGCGAGCACCACGTTCAGTTCATCGCGACGCCAGTTGAAGGCGTTTGGATCGCGCGCATAGTTGACCGGGTCCATCGCGCGGTTGATCAGCATGATCAGGTGGTTGCCGAGCTGGTGTTTGTCCTGCGCTTCAGCCAGTGCGTTGAACAGGCGCTTCCACTTGGTCATGCCGGGGGAGGTATCGGCGATCTTGATTTCTTGCAGCAGCCGTTCAATCTGCGTGCCAGTCAGACCGCGCTCAGTATCGGCCAGTACGCGGCAGGCCGCTTCCAAGTGTTGCGAGTTGAAGGGCGTGATGGGTATCGTCATGTATGAATGCGTGACGTCGTGGGTATCACGACGCGCTCAATCGGAGCGGCCGCTGCACTACGGGTCGGCGCTGACCGGCCGCCATCGACAGATTGGCCTTGCGCTGAATAATACGCAGCATTGCCAAGTCGTGATGAAATGTTTTGAAGGCTTCGGCGACAACCAAGTCTTGGAACACGCTCTGCGTCTGTGCGTCGGCAGGCAGTGTGACGATCCCGGTAGGAATCTCGCGGGTCCAGGTGCGCGCAGCCCGGAATGCCGCCACGATCTGGCCGAAGGTTGGCCAAGCGTGATCGAGATGGGCGTCCTCGAAGCCAATGTGGGTGCTGGTGATCTCGCAGAGCACGCGGCCTTGCTCGTCGCCGTGCTCGTTGAAGAAACGGCGCTTGGCGGCTATCAGGTCGTCCTGCACGGCTACGCGGCAGGCATCATAAAACTCGCGCGAATACCCCTTGGGTTGGCCATTCACCCCTGAGATATAGCTGAAATCGGTGGCAGTGCCGTCGGTGCGATGGACCCAGAAGGATGGCGTCGAATACCCATTGAAGTTGTTTCGGGTGCGGGTGAAGTGATCGATACCCACTCCCGTCTTGCTTGGCCCATTGGTGATGGCTTCGTCGTAGCGTTCGAGCAGCGCCACAAGGTCATCATGGTCGTTGCGATCCTCGGTCACCGCGCCATCGGCATAGCGCGCCAGCATTGCTTTGAAATGACTCAGAGCGGCTGCTTTTGTTTTCCACGTGCGTCCGTTGGACAGAATGATCGCTATCGCCATGCGACATCGGCATCAACCGATGGCCAGCTTGACTGGCTTGCCGACGCGGCTGAGCATTTCCACCAGTGTGTCGATGGTGAACTTGGCCGTCTTCTTGTTCACTACGTCGGACACGCGCGGACGCGAAACCATTAGGATCTCGGCCGCTTCGGCTTGCTTCAGGTGATGCTCGGCAATCCAGGTGGACAACTCGTCCATCAACTGCTGCTTCAGCAATTGGGTGTCGTTGATCTGCTTGCGGGAGGCTGCCTGCAAGCGCTTGGCCTCGGCGGGCGCGAAGCCAAGCTCCAGGAAGAGGTTCGCTCCCGGCTTCGTCACATGGCGGATTTCGGTGTCGATCTTCATTTCTGTGTCTTTCTCGCATTGACCACGGCGCGGTAGCGCGCCTCGGCAATACCCTTGTCCTGCTTACTGGTTGCCTGAGTCTTCTTCTGGAAGCAGTGCAGGACATATACGGCTTCCTCGAACTTGGCGACGTACATCACCCGATAGATGCCGCTGGCCTCCCGAATGCGGATTTCCTTGGCGCCGGCCCCGACATCATCGAACGGCTTCCAGTCGTCCGGTTCCAAACCAACTTGGACCTTACCCAACTGGAAACCAGCGGAGCGACGTGGGTCGTCCGGGAATGCCAACAAGTCGTCGTAGGCGGAACCCACCCAGCGAATCTCTTTTTCGTCGCTCATCACTTCAATAATATGTATAAAAGTTTATACACATCGAGAACGGAAGTCAAACGCTTCACGCGGGGTACGTGTTGGGCCGGTGCTCCGGTAATCGCATCGTCCATCGTATGCTGTCACAGTCCTGCGCAGTACCGCGCACCCTTGAGCGCGAACGTACCATCAGCAAAAATAAGTGGGGCGACTTGGCTTGGCAGACGTGCGGTATCGAGATAGCTCTGGTTCATGGTTTGAGCACCAGCAGCCCATCGGCCGAACGGGATACCCAAGCGCGGTCGCTGCCGGTCGGCAGTTGCGCGGCATCCAGTTTGGCGGCCCAGGGCAGGGCGAGTTCGCGTCCGAGTTGCAGGCACAGACGCACTGTCTTTACGCTGGTGCAGCGCTGCAGCAACTCACGCAGCACATCGGCGCGCAGGCTATAGGTGCTCTCGGCGAGTTCGCGTGCCTCCTGCAGCGGCTGACGCACGCCCACCTCGCTGAGCACTTCCAGCAGCGCTCGCTCTGGTGTCGAGACCCGAGGCGCGCCGTCGCGCTTCTCGAACGGTCCGGCATGAAGCGGATCGTTTGGCGGCTCGTCGAACAGGCGCTTGCGGTGGTACTCCGCCGGGAAGCGTTCAGTGAACCAGCCGGGGAGGCGGACGGTTGTCCAGCCGTAAAGGTGCAGAACGGACCGCTGCGACAGGTACTGCCTCACACCGTACCAGTCGAGGGCAGACTTGCCGCCGACATGCAGGCCTTCGACGGAGCGCAGCAATAGGACCAGACAGGCATGGAGATCCAGCGTATCGTTGGGGCGACGGTACACCCCGCGCGCCAAGCGGGAGAGCCACCCAGCACGCGCATAGTGGACGGCTAGGTCGGCGGAGATGCCCAATGCCGCCAGGTCTTCCGACGTCAAGGGAGTTCCCGGTGCCCACTGCCGGTAGAGGGAATTTAGCTTAGTTCTTTCAGTCGTAGCCATGCTACGACATTTACCATTATTTTAAGTGGCTGCCAAGTTTTGTTCGGATGCATTGGTCGTAGTTGTGCTACGATAACAGCAAATAATCCAAAGTTTCAGGCTTGCTGGTTCGCAGCGATAGTTGACGATTGATGGGCTGGAATAGCCGCCCGTCAAATCGAGTCCATCTCCAGCGCCGGCAAAAGAGCCCGTTTTATGACGGTATAAATGACGGTAAAGTGTGATGACGAAGCCAAATAAATCGAGTGTTCATGCGGGTTTCCGGCCACTGGAAACAATTGAGTGGGAGTAACGTTCTTGAGCCGTTGGGCGAGGGCCCCCGCGCAACGGGGATCGACCCTGCGAAAAGGGCGTGCCCGCGACGCTCGGTTTTTTGTTTTGCGAAGAGCTTCCAGAGCGGGCGTGCCCTGCGCATTTGACGAAGGGCCCCGCAACGCAGGGATCGACCCGGCGAGGAAGGCTGCCCGCGACGCGCTAACCGTCGCCATTCGACACGCTTTCAGAGCGGACCCTTTCGAGCCCCGCAACCCATGTCAAATGTCGCTGTAATTGGTGGCGGCCCCGCCGGCCTGATGGCGGCCGAGATCCTTTCACAGGGCGGCGTGCAGGTCGACCTCTACGACGCCATGCCATCATTCGGCCGCAAATTCCTGCTGGCCGGCGTGGGCGGCATGAACATCACCCATTCCGAACCATTCGACGCGTTCCAGTCGCGCTACGGCGCGCGTGCGGCTGACATCCAGCCGCTGCTCGGAGTCTTTTCCCCTGCAATGCTACGTGAGTGGATCCACGGATTGGGGGTCGAGACCTTTGTCGGCTCGTCAGGCCGCGTTTTTCCCAAGGACATGAAGGCCGCGCCGCTATTGCGTGCATGGCTGCATCGCTTGCGCGAATCGGGGGTGCGTTTCCATGTGCGCCATCGCTGGCTGGGCTGGGTCAACGATGGTGCACTGCGTTTCGCAAGCCCACAGGGTGAGCTGAACGTATGCGCCAACGCGGTGGTGCTGGCGCTCGGCGGCGGCAGTTGGGCGAAGCTGGGATCGGATGGCGCGTGGGTGCCGCTGCTGGAGCAGCGCGGGGTCGACATTGCCCCCTTGCTGCCGTCGAACTGCGGTTTCGACGTGGCGGGCGGCTGGAGCGAACATTTGCGTAGCCGTTTCGCCGGCCAGCCGCTGAAAACCGTGGCATTGCGCTTTAGCGATGCGGCCGGCCATGTACATCAGCGTACGGGCGAACTGATGCTGTCCGACACCGGCGTCGAAGGCAGCCTGGTCTATGCCCTGTCGGCGCCGCTACGCGACACGATTGCCCTGCAAGGACTAGCCACACTCGAACTCGATCTGACGCCCGACAAGCCGCACGAGCGGGTCATCGCCGAAGTCGCCCACCCACGCGGCGCACGTTCACTGTCCAGTCACCTGCAAAGTCGCGCTGGCATCAAGGGTGTGAAAATGGCGCTGCTGCGCGAAATCCTGTCGGCCGAGCAACTGAACGACCCGGTGAAGCTCGCCCACGCGATAAAATCGCTGCCGCTTACGCTTAGCGTACCACGCCCGCTCGACGAGGCGATCAGCAGTGCGGGCGGCGTGCGCTTTGAGGCGCTCGACGACACGCTGATGCTGCGCAAGCTGCCCGGTGTGTTCTGCGCGGGCGAGATGCTCGACTGGGAAGCGCCCACCGGCGGCTATCTGCTGACCGCCTGTTTGGCCAGCGGCCGCGTGGCGGGGCAGGGCGCTTTGCATTACTTACGTACACACCATGCTGCGACTGACTGAACTCAAACTTGCACTCGATCACCCGCCCGAGGCCTTGCGTGCGGCGATCCTGAAGCGCCTCGAACTGGTTGAGGACGATCTGCTCGGTTTCAGCATCTTCAAGCGCAGCTACGACGCGCGCAAGAAACACGCGCTGTTGCTGGTCTACGCGGTCGATATCGAAGTCAAGAACGAAGCGGGACTGTTGGAGAAATTTCGCAACGACCGTCATGTCGCGCCGACGCCGGATATGTCGTATCACTTCGTGGGCCATGCGCCGGAGAATTTGGCGGAACGCCCGATCGTGGTCGGCTTCGGCCCCTGCGGCATCTTCGCCGCGCTGGTGCTGGCGCAGATGGGTTTCAGGCCTATCGTTCTGGAGCGCGGCAAGGCGGTGCGCGAGCGTACCCAGGATACCTGGGGCTTGTGGCGCAAGCATGTGCTCAACCCGGAATCCAACGTGCAGTTCGGCGAGGGTGGGGCAGGCACGTTCTCCGATGGCAAACTCTACAGCCAGATCAAGGATCCCAAGCATCTCGGGCGCAAGGTGCTGACCGAGTTCGTCAAGGCCGGCGCGCCAGAGGAAATCCTCTACGTATCGAAGCCGCATATCGGCACCTTCCGCCTGGTCGGCATGGTCGAGACCATGCGTCACGAGATCGAGGCGCTGGGAGGCGAAATCCGCTTCCAGCAGCGTGTCACGGACATGCTGATCGAGGATGGCCCCAATGGTAAAAATATCCGTGGCGTGACGCTCGCCAGCGGCGAGACGCTCGCCAGCAGCCACGTCATCCTCGCGCTCGGGCACAGCGCCCGCGATACCTTCGAGATGCTGCATGCGCGGGGCGTGTACATGGAGGCCAAGCCATTTTCCATCGGCTTTCGCATCGAACATCCGCAATCTCTGATCGACAAGGCCAGGCTGGGCCCGAATGCGGGCAATCCGCTGCTTGGCGCGGCGGACTACAAACTGGTCCATCACGCGAAGAACGGCCGTTCGGTATACAGCTTCTGCATGTGTCCGGGGGGAACGGTGGTGGCGGCCACCTCCGAACCGGGCCGCGTGGTGACCAATGGCATGAGCCAGTATTCGCGCAACGAG
>DDRS01000036.1:57263-73874 GCA_002343685.1 Thiobacillus denitrificans
GAGCCAGTATTCGCGCAACGAGCGCAACGCCAATGCCGGCATCGTCGTGGGCATCACCCCAACGGATTTCCCAGACCAGGGCCCGCTGGCCGGGATCGAATTGCAGCGCAAGCTGGAAGCGCGCGCGTTCGAACTGGGTGGCCGCAACTACGAAGCGCCGGGCCAACTGGTCGGCGACTTTCTCGCGGGCACGCCGTCCACTCGACTCGGCAGCGTCGAGCCTTCGTACAAACCCGGCGTGCACCTGACCGACCTTGCCACCAGCCTGCCCGATTACGCCATCGAGGCCATCCGCGAGGCGCTGCCGGCGTTCGACCAGCAGATCAAGGGCTTTGCGATGAAGGATGCGGTACTGACCGGCGTCGAGACGCGGACCTCTTCGCCGCTGCGCATCACCCGGGGCGACGATTTTCAGAGCCTCAACGTCAAAGGCCTGTATCCGGCGGGCGAGGGGGCGGGTTATGCCGGCGGCATCCTGTCTGCGGGAGTGGACGGTATCAAGGTCGCCGAGGCAGCGGCGCGCGACATGCTCGGGCTGGAATCGACGGGATCGGGCGCGCAATCGGGACCTAGCTGCGGCTACTGAGCCTGAGTTCGGAGCCGGGTGAACCGGCTCCTTGTCCTTTCCGCGGGCAACCTGAAAACATTGTCGGATGGTGCTTGCTTTTGTTTCCATGTTTCAATTATTATTGAAACATGGAAACAAAAGACGTCGTTACCGCGTTAGCAGCCCTGGCCCAGGATTCACGCCTGGCCATCTTCCGTTCCCTGGTCCAGGCCGGCCCGGCCGGCCTCGCCGCCGGCCGCATCAGCGAGCTCACCGGCATTTCGCCATCCTCGCTGTCGTTCCACCTGAAGGAGTTGTCGCACGCCGGCATGGTGGATTCGCAGCCGTCCGGGCGCTTCGTCATCTACACCGCCAACTTCACAACCATGAACGCGCTGCTCGGCTTTCTTACCGAGAACTGCTGCGGCGGCAATCCCTGCTCGCCGGTCTGCATGCCAGCCTGCGAACCAGAACAATCCCGTACCACCGAAAAGGAGCCAACATGAAACGCCTCCATGTACACGTCGCGGTCGACGATCTGGCCGCCAGCATCAAGTTCTACTCCGCACTGTTCGCCGCCGAGCCCAGTGTCGCCAAGGACGATTACGCCAAGTGGATGCTCGACGATCCGCGGGTGAATTTCGCCATTTCGGCACGCGGTGCCACACCCGGACTCAATCATCTGGGCGTGCAGGTCGAGTCTGCCGACGAACTGGCTGAGATGAGCGAACGCCTGCAGAAGCTGGACACCGATGTGGTGGCGGAAATGGGGACCGCCTGCTGCTACGCCAAATCGGACAAATACTGGGCGACCGATCCGCAAGGCATCGCCTGGGAAACCTATCACACGCTTGACAGCATCCCGGTGTTCGGGGGGCAGGAGGCAAGCGGCTGCTGCGTGCCCGAACCCGCCGTGGCCCAAGTGTCCAGCTGCATCCCGGTCAAGGCCAAACCCGCCTCGGGCTGTTGCTCCTGAATTGCGTTTCGTAGATATTTAAGGATCCATTGTGGCTGAAAAAAACTACACCGTGCTGGTGCTGTGCACCGGCAACTCCTGCCGCTCGCAAATGGCCGAGGTGCTGCTGAATCATGATCTGGCTGACCAGGTGCATGCACTATCCGCCGGCACCCGGCCGCAACCCAAAGTGGCCGACGGCGCGATCGAGGCGCTGAAGCTGGCCGGGCTGCCGACCGACGGTCTGCACCCCAAGGACATCGACGCGGTGATGAACGAGGCCATCGATCTGGTAGTGACCGTGTGCGACAACGCCAAGGAGGCCTGTCCCATCTTCCCGCGTCCGATTCCCAGCATCCATCTGCCTTTCCATGATCCGCACGGCGAACCGCTGGACAGCTTTATTGCGGTGCGCGACGACATCCGCACGCGGCTGGTGGGCGCGGTGCGCGAAAAGCTCGGGCTGCAGGCCGCTGCCTGAACCAGGGAAGACGTGCATGGCTGATCTTGACTTCAATGTGCTGTTCCTCTGCACCGGCAACTCGGCGCGCTCGATTCTGGCCGAGTCGCTGCTCAATCAACTGGGCCAGGGACGTTTCCGGGCGTTCAGTGCGGGAAGCCATCCTGGCGGACGGGTCAATCCGTTTGCGCTGGAACTGCTGGAAAAGAATCATTTCCCCACCGGCAACCTGCGCAGCAAATCGTGGGACGAATTCGCGCAGCCCGATGCACCGCAACTCGATTTCGTCATCACGGTGTGCGACAACGCCGCAGGCGAGGTCTGTCCGGTATGGCCAGGCCAACCGATGACCGCGCATTGGGGCATTCCGGACCCGGCCGCAGTCGAGGGCAGCGACGATGCCAAACGCCGTGCCTTTGTCGATGCAATGAACCAGTTGCAGCGTCGCATTTCCACGTTTGTCAGCCTGCCGTTCCATACGCTGGACGGGTTGAAACTGCAGCAGGCGGTGCGCGAGATCGGGAAGACAGCATGAACGCGGCGAACCGGATGAGGTACGTGCCATGAGCGCGCAATGTGAAGTCACGGCCAAGCGCGCCGCTGGTGCGCCGATGAGCGTGTTCGAGCGTGGGCTCACCCTGTGGGTGGCATTGTGTATCGTTGCCGGCGTGCTGCTCGGCCAGCTGCTGCCGGCGCCGTTCCAGGCGCTGGGGCGTATGGAAGTGGCGCAGGTGAACATTCCGGTCGGCCTGCTGATCTGGGTGATGATCATCCCCATGCTGATGAAGATCGACTTCGGTGCCCTGCATCAGGTGAAGTCGCACTGGAGGGGTATCGGTGTCACGCTGTTCGTCAACTGGGCGGTGAAGCCGTTCTCGATGGCGCTGCTGGCGTGGCTGTTCATCCGCCATCTCTTTGCGCCCTACCTGCCGGCCGAGCAGCTCGACAGCTATGTCGCCGGCCTCATTCTGCTGGCTGCCGCACCGTGTACCGCGATGGTGTTCGTGTGGAGCCGGCTGACCGGCGGCGACCCGTATTTCACCTTGTCGCAGGTGGCGCTCAACGACACCATCATGATCGTCGCCTTCGCGCCCATCGTCGGCCTGCTGCTCGGCTTGTCGGCAATCGTGGTGCCGTGGGACACATTGCTTACTTCGGTGGTGCTGTATATCGTCATTCCGGTGGTGCTGGCGCAGCTGTGGCGAAAAATCCTGTTGCAGCGAGGACAGACAGCATTCGAGGCGACGATGACGCAGCTAGGCCATGCCTCCATCCTGGCGCTGCTGGCGACGCTGGTGCTGTTGTTCGCCTTCCAGGGCGAGGCGATCATCCGACAGCCGCTGATCATCGCACTGCTGGCCGTGCCTATCCTGATCCAGGTGTTCTTCAACTCGGCGCTGGCCTACTGGCTCAATCGCAAGGTGGGCGAGAAGCACAGCGTTGCCTGCCCGTCGGCGCTGATCGGTGCGTCCAACTTCTTTGAGTTGGCGGTGGCGGCGGCAATCGCGCTGTTCGGTTTCCAGTCGGGCGCGGCGCTTGCAACAGTCGTCGGCGTGCTGATCGAGGTGCCGGTGATGCTGCTGGTGGTGAAAATCGTCAACCAGAGCAAAGGATGGTATGAAAGCGGCTTGCCTGCGCGACGGATTCAATAACATTCAATGGGATGCCATGCCTAAATTCCTGCTTGCACCGCTTGTTCTCTCCGGACTTCTCGTCGTATCCCATGCCCTTGCCGAAGGCGACAGCCGTATCGCGGTCGAGATGCCGGCGATGATGCAGGATCACATGCGCGCGAACATGCGCGACCATCTGCTCTCCATCAATGAAATCCTGGGTTTGCTGGCTGTCGGGAAATACGATGCTGCCGCCGATATTGCCGAGAAGCGCATTGGCATGAGTTCGCTCGAAGCACACGGGGCGAGCCATATGGCCGGCTTCATGCCAAAGGGTATGCAGGACACGGGTACGGCCATGCATCAGGCCGCCAGCCGCTTTGCCGTGACAGCCCAGGAGGCCGGCGTGACCCGCGATCTGCCTCGTGCCCTGGACGCGTTGAATCAGGTCACCATGCAATGCGTGGCCTGCCATGCCGGCTATCGCCTGAAATAGGAATTGGTTGGATATGCGTGCGCTGTTCACACCACTTCTCATCGTTCTCACCCTGATGACCTCTGCCGCCCAGGCTTTTCAGCTCAAGGCCGAACGTGTCGTCGACAATGTCTACGCCCTGATCGGCCCGCTGGGTCAGCGCGGCGCCGACAACGATGGGCTCAATGCCAATTTCGGTTTCGTCGTCACGCCCGAGGGCGTCATCCTGATCGACACCGGGGCCAGCCGCCTGGGCGCCGAAAGGATCGCGGCCACCATCGGCGAGGTGACGGACAAGCCGGTGCGCTGGGTCATCAATACCGGCAGCCAGGATCACCGTTGGCTGGGCAACGCGTTTTTCGCCGAAAAGGGTGCCAGGGTTATCGCGCTCACCCGAACCGCCGCCACCCAGGCCGAATTCGCGACGCAACACATGGCGTCGATGAAACGCTTTCTCGGCACGCGCATACAGGGTACGAGGCCGCTGCCTGCACCCAACACCCTTGCGGGCAATTCGGCTACGCTGGAACTGGGAGGCGAAACGCTGGTGCTGGCCTACACCGACGCGCATTTTCCAGGCGACGCCTGGGTCTGGCTTCCCAAGCGGCGCGTGATGTTCAGTGGCGACCTGGTCTTTGTGGACCGTCTGCTGGGCGTGCTGCCCTGGTCGAGCGTGAGGAACGGTCAGCGGGCCTTTCGCGAACTGGTTGCCCTGCAACCGGTGCACATCGTTCCCGGCCACGGCCGGGTCTGCGATCTGGCGCAGGCGCAGCGCGAGACCGGCGACTACTATGACTTCCTGGCTGACAAGGTGGGGGCCGCCGCACGCGAAATGGAACCGATGGAAGCGACCCTGGACCATTATGCCGACCTGCCTGCGTTCAGTCGCCTGGAGAACTACGGCGATCTGCACCGGGCCAACATGAATCGCGCATTCACCGAATTCGAGTCGCAGTAACTCGGGATAGACGGCCGACCGCCGCATGACGGCCGAGCAACCGCTGGCGACCGGCGCCCCATTTCTTAAAGCCTTCTGACTTTTATCCGTAATTACACGTAGCGGTTTAATAGCATCTTGCGCCGTGTTTGCAGAACATGCGGTTGTCCGATGGTTCTGCGGATGCTTGCATGCTGCATCCCTCGGCACGGCATGGCCAGCTTCAACCCTACAAAGATAATGGCGCATTCAACTTTCGGAGTGGTCGGCAAGGAAAAACGGCGTTTTGCGCGGCAACCTACGTTGCAGACCGCGCACGTCCGGTTCGGCGAAGGTCCGGCCATCCCTTCCGAGATTCGGGACTACTGCCAGAACGGCCTGTACGTGGCTTTTCTCGAGGAAGGAGCACAGGACGCTGCACTACCTTCGCTGGTTGGGACATCGGTGCGGGTGGAATTCTCGGTTGCCGGCTCGGCAACTTACGGATGCAATGGCCGTGTCGCTCGCGTCTCCCCCGGCGGGATCGGGGTGTTCGTTGCGGCCATGCAGGAAGATGCGCTGCATGCCCTGCGCAGGGCGAACGCGCGCCTGGTCCAAACCCGCCCCACCCAAGGCAGCGCCAAGCTGAACCCACAACAGACACAGGCACTGCAACAGGAATGCACCAATCTCTTCCGCAGCTTCCTCAATGCCGTGATGCAGGACTTTTTCCAGTGGGCGGTGGAGCGTCTGGGCCAGGCGGGACAAGACGAATCCAGTTTCCTGGAACGCTCGCGCTACGACTACGGTGCTCAGGAATTGATGCAGCGCCGCAGCCGGATCGAGGACGACTTCTACAACGCCATTCGTGATCGCATACAGGATATCGGACCCGTTCAGGAAGCGTCCTGCGGGGCGTCCGCAGACAATCAGCTTGCTTTGGTCGAGGAAGCGGAATTCGAGGACTGGTTGAATCTGTCGTCCGTCATTCGGCAGGTCGAGGCGGACGTTGCCCTCCCACTGGCCACGTTTGAGCAGCGCTACAGCCTGTTGGCCGGCATTCCGATCGACCGGAAGAACAATCCTTTCGGTCCGGAGATGATTGGCCGTACCTTCCAGATCGCCATTCAGGGATTGGACTTCTCCAATCCCATGCGAACGGTTCTTTACAAAGCGCTTGGGCAGGCCATATCGGGCCATGCCGCGGCGCTTTACCAGCAGCTCAACCAGACCCTGATTGCCCTGCAGCCTGCTGAAACGGTCAAGCCTGCACACGCATCCGGTTCCGCGGCATCCATGTCCAAACCGGCGGCAGCCGCAACACGCGGTGACGGCAGCGCCCGGCCCAAGCCGGATCTGGCCGAGATCGCCGATACGCTGAATGCGCTGTACAAGCAGGACCAGACCGGCAATGCCCAGACGCCAGAGAGCGCCGAGTACAGCCTGGACCGTATTCTGGCCGGTCTCGAGCAGACCCAGCGGCGCACCTCGCAAGCGGCGGTGAGCCCCCTGCCGGCACAGGCTCCATATCCGGGTGGCGCCGCCATGTCGCAGGCTGTGCGCCCCGAGGTACTGCAGGTGGTGAACCGTCTGCAGCAGGCAGCCCGGCAACTGGCCGGCCGTGTGGAACCGTCGCCGCAGTCTGACGGGACGCAGCACAATGGCGAGGCCGCGCTGCCGGAGGCCCGTTTGCGTGATCTGCTGCTTGCCCTGGACGGCCTGCCGATGGCAGGCCAGCCGGCAGCCGGCATGCCATCTTTGGCCGATCAGCTCGCCGCGCGTATCGCCTCTGCCGGGGGAAATGGCAGCCGGCTGGCATCGACCCACCGGCAGATACTGGATACCACGGCCGATCTGTTCGCGCGGGCGCGGGCGGATGTCGTCCCCCGTTCGGATATCGAGTCGCTGGTGAAGCGGCTCGAACGTCCGCTGCTGAAGCTGGCCTTGCAGGATACCCATTTCCCCAATTTGCCCGATCACCCGGCCCGCCAGGTACTCGATCTCATCGAGCAGTACGCGGTGGCGGCAGACGACAAGGGCAGATTCTTCGATGCCAAGCTGCAGCGGTTCCTCTATTTGCTGGTAGACCGCGTATGCAGCCAGGCTGACAACGACCCCGGCATTTTCGGGATGGTTCGCGACAGTCTCGAGAAAGTGCTGTTGCCGATCCTGCAGATTCGCAGGACACGAGTGGCGCGTCTGCAGGAGGCCTGCGAGGGCAAGGAGCGTATTCGCTCGGCACGTACCCGCGTCAACGCGGCGCTCGAGCAGCGCCTGGCCGGACGAGAAGTGCCCGGTATGCTGCTGCGCCTGCTGGATGCCGGCTGGCGCCAGTATCTGGTGTTGCTGGAGATGCGCCAGGGCGCGCAGGGCGATGCATGGAATGCGGCGCTGGCCGTACTCGACCAGTTGTTCGAGTGGTTCGGCCCCACGCCTGCGGATGCACCGCGCAGCACCGAGTCGGCGCAGGTGTTGCTGGCTGAAATCGAGCGCGCCCTGGCAACGGTCAATGTGGATGCCAAACTGCTTGCCGCGTTCATGAACGAACTGGATGCCAGCCTGACCGACGGCGCAACGCAATCTGCTCCGGGGTGGGCAATGGTTCGGGTGCCCCCGGGCCGGCTGGCCTCGTCGGGCGAACGGGGTATCGTGCCAGCGCATCGCCAACTGGCGGATCGCCTGCGGGTGGGGGACTGGTGGGATTTCAGCGTGGACGGCAACCGGATACCGATGCAGCTCATCTGGATCAGCCAGCCGCCCGCGAACTGCACCTTTGCCAACCGATCCGCTACCAGCAAGACCGATTTCACCCTATCCGAACTGTTCCGGCAGATGCAGCGTGGTACGGCCAAGCCGGGCAAGGATCTGGACCTGCCGCTGATCGAGCGTTCGGAGCAGTCCCTGTTCGACGACACCTATCAGAGCGTGATGCAACAGGCCATGCACGATCCGGTGACCGGACTGTTCAACCGCAAAGGCTTCCTGCAGCACCTGAACCGGATGGCGATGCCGGACCAGCCGGACAGGACGCATGCCGTCGGCATCATCGAGTTCGACCAGTTCCGCATGATCGTCAACACCTGCGGCGAGGACGTCGCGGAAAAACTGACCCGCAACCTGGCCCGCGAAGTCGGGGCGCATATCGGTCCCGATGCCGTACTGGCCTCGTTTCGCGACGACACCTTCGCGCTCATGCTGCCCAACTGCAAGCGGGTTGAAGGCTGCAGTGCCATCGACAGCCTGCTCGACCGGGTGAAGGACTACTCGTTCCAGCATGGACAGCACAGTTACAGCATCGGCTTCAATGTCGGCATCACCGAGTTTGCCCCGGACCGGTTCAGCGCGGCCGAAGCGATTCGGCGCGCCGATTCGGCCTGCATCACGGCAAAATCGCAAGGCCGCAACCGGATGCAGATCTATGACCAGGCCAGCCCCCAGTTGCAGTCGCAGGAATCCTTGATGGATTGGGCGGGTCGGATCGACTCCTTCCTCAAAGGCAGCGGGCTGCACCTGCGCTGCCAGCAAGTGATGCCGCTCGTCGGGGGTAACACCCGGCTGCCCTATTACGAGGTGCTGCTGGGGATCGAAGGCGAGGGCGGGGTGGAAATCCTGCCGGGGCATTTCATCCCGGCCGTGGAGCGGCTGCAGCGCGCGCACGAGGTGGATATCTGGGTGATGCGGAACGTGTTCGAATGGATCGCCGCCAACCGGTCGGAGTTTGCCTCCGTAGGGGGGTTCGCCATCAACCTGTCCGCCACGTCGCTCAGCAATCCCGAGGTAATGCGCTACTTGCAGGAGATGCTGCCGGTCAGCGATTTCCCCACCGAGAAGATCATCTTCGAAATCACGGAAAGTGCCGCCATCGAAAGCTACGGGGCCGCGCAGGACTTCATCCGGGAAATACGCCGCTACGGCTGCAAGTTCTCGCTGGACGATTTCGGCAGCGGATTCACATCCTATGCCCACCTGAAGAATCTGCGTACCGATACCCTCAAGATCGACGGCAGCTTCGTCAAGGACATGATGCAGAATTCCAGCGACTTCGCCATGGTCAAGTCGATGAACGACATCGGCCATTCATTGGGGTTGCTCACGGTGGCCGAATATGTGGAGTCCGAGACGACGCTGGAGGCGCTGCGCGAAATCGGTGTCGACTATGTCCAAGGCTACGCTATCCACAGGCCGTGTCGCATCGATGACATCCTGTCGATGGCGGCCTAGACGGGGAGGCGCGGCCAGAAAAAACGCCGCTCGTTGAGCGGCGTTTTTTTTACAACTGGTGCCGGCGATCGGAATCGAACTGACGACCTTCGCATTACGAATGCGCTGCTCTACCAACTGAGCTACGCCGGCGAAAAACAGCGCGCATTATAGCGGAATCGGTCAGGCTTGTGCGGCCCGTAGCCCCGCTTTCAGACGATCGAGCACCTTGCCGCGCCCGATCAGTTCCAGGGTGGCATCGATCGCCGGGGTCTGCGGTTCGCCGGTCACCAGCACACGTACCGGCATCGCCAGTTTGGGCATCTTGAGGCCATGCACAGCGAGGGTTTCCTTGAGCGCGGCGCTGAGCGCGCTGCGTTCCCAGTCCAGAGATTCCAGACGGGTAACCAGGTCGGTCAGTGCCGGCAGAATTTCCGGGGTGACGTGCTGCGCCAGGAGTTCGGGCGTCGGATGCAGGGTCCGGTAGAACAGCGTGGCGGCATCGGCCAGTTCCACCATCGTTGCGGCACGTTCCTTCACCAGGGCGCACACGGCCGCGAGGTCGGGACCGTCGTCCAGTGTGGCGCCATTGCGGGTCAGGAAGGGACGCACGAGATCCGCCAGCCGTGCGTCGTCGGCCGCCTTGATGTATTGCTGGTTCAGCCAGCGCAGCTTCTCGGTGTTGAACTGCGCGGCCGACGGTGTGATGTGGTCGAGGTCGAACCACTGCACGAACTGTTCGCGGCTGAACAGTTCGGCGTCGCCATGCGACCAGCCGAGCCGTGCCAGGTAGTTGATCACGGCTTCGGGCAGGTAGCCTTCGTCGGCATACTGCATCACCGACACCGCGCCGTGGCGCTTCGACAGTTTGGTGCCGTCGTCGCCGAGGATCATCGACAGGTGGGCGTACTGCGGGACCGTCGCGCCGAGCGCCTTGAGGATGTTGATCTGGCGCGGCGTATTGTTGACGTGGTCGTCGCCGCGGATGACGTGGCTGATCTGCATGTCCCAGTCGTCGACCACCACGCAGAAGTTGTAAGTGGGCGTGCCGTCGCCGCGCGCGATGATGAGATCGTCGAGTTCGGCATTGGCGAATTCGATCGTGCCCTTCACCATATCCTTCCACGCCACCGTGCCGTCGGTGGGATTGCGGAAGCGGATCACCGGCTGGATGCCCGACGGCGGCACCGGCAGCGTCTTGCCCGGCTCGGGGCGCCAGCGGCCGTCATAGCGCGGCTTTTCGCCACGTGTACGTTGCGCCTCGCGCATTTCGTCGAGTTCTTCGGGGCTGCAATAACAGTAATAGGCCTGGCCATCTGCCAGCATCTGCTCGATCACTTCCTTATAGCGGTACAGCCGCTTGGTCTGGTAGAACGGACCCTCGTCGTGATTCAGGTCGAGCCAGGCCATGCCATCGAGAATCGCCTGTACCGCCTCGGGTGTGGAACGCGCGATATCGGTGTCCTCGATACGCAGGATGAACTGGCCGCCGTGATGACGCGCAAAGGCCCACGAGAACAGCGCGGTGCGCGCGCCGCCGATATGGAGATAGCCGGTTGGGGAAGGGGCGAAGCGGGTGCGGATCATGGCGAGACCGAGGGAAAAAGCCGCTATTTTACCCGGCCGCGTTTCATCCGGCCGGTCGCGCTGAAATTGACCTGGCCTGTCAGGATGTGGTTTAATTCGCGCCGCTTCGGGCAGTTAGCTCAGCGGTAGAGCACTGCCTTCACACGGCAGGGGTCACAAGTTCGAACCTTGTACTGCCCACCATCCCGAACGATGCAGAAAAGACTTACGTTATCCGTAAGTCTTTTTTTTTTGCGCCTATCCGTCCCGGCCGGAATTCAGTTCAGCTTTTCAGGAACCGGCGGGCCAGCCAGTGATCCAGGCTCAGCTTGCCCGCGCCATTCAGCAGCAGCGGTACGAACATGGCCAGGTAGATCAGCGCCAGTTTGTAGCCGTTGTCGCAGACGTTGTAACCGTTGCCCGCGTGAACGCTTGTCCAGGCAACGAAAGTGAGGATGATGAGCGAGACGCTGAAAAAACGGGTAGCCAGGCCGATCACCAGCGCGATGGCACCGGCCAGTTCGAACCAGGTCGACAGGAACCAGGAGATGTCCACCGGGACCCAGTTGAACGGGAAAGGGAAGTCGCCCTGAATATCGGCAAACCAGTTGTCGCCTCTGAATTTCTCGACGCCCGATTCCCAGAATTCCCAGGCGAGCAGCAGGCGTACGCTCAGCAGCCCGATATAGCTGCCCGCCTGATCGAGCAGGGCTCCCAGCCCTGCATAAAGATTGATGATCGCATTCATGGCAAAGCCTTTGTCGTGGATGAAGGAAAGTGCCTCCACCTGTCGGCACGGACAATCACGTTGCCTTGTGGGCCGACGGGCATGGTCTGCAGCTTGGTCGTCCGCAATGCGCATTTCCTGACAATTATTTTGCCGACGCGCTTCCTGTCGCGGACAGGGAGGAGGGGTGCAATAAACATTGCTGTGTCGCCGCTTAGCCGGTATAGTGCGCGCACCCGCACCCAGCCAATCGGTGCGCGGTTCTTCTACCTCGATCTCACGATCCCCGTTCGTCTGCCTCGATTGGTGTTGCCATCGTTCTCATACAACCCGCGCAACAGGCCGTCGCAGGAAAAAAATTACATGACTACTGAAACATCCGTTGCCAGCCCGGCTTTTTCCGGGCTCGGCCTGGCCGAACCCATTTTGCGTGCCATTGCCGATGCCGGCTATACCACGCCCACCCCGATCCAGGCACAGGCGATACCGCAGGTGCTGGCAGGCGGCGATCTGCTCGCCGCCGCGCAGACTGGTACCGGCAAGACCGCCGGTTTCACCCTGCCGATCCTGCATCATCTGTCGACGCGTGCCGCGCAGGCACCCAGGCCGGGCCGGCCGCGCTGCCTGATCCTGGTGCCGACACGCGAGCTCGCCGCACAGGTCGAGGAATCGGTCAAGACCTACGGCAAATATCTGTCGCTTACCTCGATGGTGATGTTCGGCGGCGTCAACATCAATCCGCAGTTCAAGGCGCTGAAGTCGCGCGTCGACATTCTGGTGGCAACGCCAGGCCGCCTGCTCGACCACCTGGGACAGAAGACGGTGGATTTGTCCGGCGTCGAAATCCTGGTACTCGACGAGGCCGACCGCATGCTCGACATGGGCTTTATCCGTGACATCAAGAAAGTGCTTGCCGTACTGCCGAAGCAGCGCCAGAACCTGCTGTTCTCGGCGACCTTCTCCGACGAGATCCGGACGCTGGCCAACGGGCTGCTGCACAACCCCAAGAGCATCGAAGTCGCGCGACGCAACACCACCGTGGAAATCATCGAGCAGACGATGCACCGGGTGCCGCAGGCGCACAAGCGTGACTTGCTGGCGCATCTGATCAAGCGCCACGACTGGCAGCAGGTGCTGGTGTTCACCCGGACCAAGCATGGCGCCAACAAACTGGCCGAGAAACTGATCAAAGACGGCATCACTGCCGCTGCGATCCACGGAAACAAGAGCCAGTCGGCGCGTACCAAGGCGCTGGCAAGCTTCAAGGACGGCAGCGTACGCGTGCTGGTAGCCACCGACATCGCCGCACGCGGCATCGACATCGATCAACTGCCGCAAGTGGTGAATTTCGAGCTACCCAACGTGCCGGAAGACTATGTGCACCGCATTGGTCGTACGGGCCGCGCCGGTACCACCGGCTCGGCATTGTCGCTGGTGGACGACGAGGAGATCGGCTACCTGCGCGATATTGAAAAGCTGATCAAGCGTTCGATCGTGCGTGTCGAAGTCGAAGGCTTCACCCCACCGCCCAAATCCGAATTGATGTCCGATGAACGTCCCCCGCGTCCGCCGCAGGGGCGCGGCGGCCAGCGCCAGGGCCAAAACGCCAGGCAGGCGCAACCCGGTAATCGCAGTGCGCCGGGCCGTGCATCGCAGGGCGCGCCTGCGGCGGGCAGCGCAAAACCCGCCGCCCGGCCTGCTCCCAACCGGGCCGCACCGAATAATCAGTCGCAGCCGCGCAAACCGCGTCCGCAGGCAGCCCTGTTCTCGGCCAAACCCGGTTCGCGCGGGCATTGATCGGACTTGAGCGGCTTTGGCCGGGCCGGGACAATCGTCGCCATGGATACGCTCGCCAGCTACGACGAACTGCCCTACGACAGCCTGCCCCTGCCTGAAACCCAGCCGGATTTCCTGGCTGCGGTTGCGACGTTGCATGGCTTCGATGCACCCGACCCGACGCAGGCGCGCATCCTCGAACTCGGATGCGCGTCCGGCGGCAACCTGATTCCCCTGGCGTGGCGTTGGCCTGGGTCCGAATGCGTGGGCGTGGAATTGTCGCGCGTGCAGGCGGAGGCGGGGGCCGATTTCATTCGTCATCTGGGACTGTCCAATATCCGCATCGTGCATGGCGACCTTGCCGCGCTGCCTGCCGACCTTGGCGAATTCGATTACATCATCGCGCATGGCGTGTTTTCCTGGGTGCCGCCGGCGATTCAGCGCGCATTGCTCGACGTGTGTCGACGTCATCTGGCATCGCACGGCGTGGCCTATGTCAGTTTCAATGTCACGGCGGGCTGGGCGCCGCTATTGCCCCTGCGCACGGCGTTGCTCGAACGTACAGCGGTTGACCTGCCCGCACCTGCGCGTTTTGCCGAAGCCCGGCGCGTATTGGCCGAACTCGAGGCTGAATGGACTGATCCGGTTCTGCTGAAGGAAATCGCCTACCTGAAATCAGCCGCGCCATCGTATCTGTTCCATGAATATCTCACCGAATTCAACATGCCGACGCGGTTTGCCGACTTCGCCGCGCAACTCGACGATCACGGCCTGCGCTACGTCGGCGAGGTCGGGCCGCGCCATGCGGTAGTCGAGCTCGAGGATGCCTGGGGCCTGATTCCCGAAAGTATGGCCGGCCGCTGGCTGGATGCCGAGGCGGCGCTCGACGAGGCCCATGCCATTCGCTTCCGCCGCGCATTGATTGCGCGTGCCGACGCGCCGTGCGCCCGACCGCCGCAGGCCGAAGCCCTGACCAGGCTAACGTTCCACGCGGATCTGCGCAGCGACGACGAAATCGATCTCGATACGGCGAACGAACAGGTTTTCGTCAATCCGGCCGGCTGCGCGTTCCCAGTCGCCCAACCAGCAATGAAGGCGGCGGCAATGATCCTGTCGGCCGCCTATCCTGTCGCACTGGCCTATCCGGAACTACTGGCGTCCACCAAACATGCGCTGGCCGACTATGATGCCGTCGGGGATGTCGACGAGGCGGTTTTCCGGAATGCCTTGTTCCAGTTGGTGATGGCGCATGGCGTGATGCCCAGCATGGATACGATGCCGTACGTGACCGAGCCAGCCGATCGGCCCGGCGTGCATTTCCTGGCGCGATTGCAGGCGACGTCGCCCGGCTGGACCGTGAGCGGTGCACATCATGTGGCATTGGAGCTCGATGAACCCGGACGCATTCTGTTGGGCCTGCTGGATGGCAGCCGCACGCTGGACGAACTCGCGGTCATTCTCCGCAACGTGTTGACCGATGCGGGATACGAACGGACGCCGGAAACCGTCCAGGCGATGACACACCGGTTGGTGTGGCTGTTTACGCGTCAGGGTTTGCTGATGGAAGCTCCCGGGTCGTCCGCCGGGCTGCAATAATTCAACGAGGAGCCTGCCAGCAATTGTTGCCGACCTGGACGGTCATGGAGAGTTGTTCGCTGTTGGCGTACAGCACGTATTTGAGTCCCAGATAATCCGAACCTCTGCGCCAGAACATCGCCAGCAGGTTCTTCTCGCCGCTGGCGACGACGCTGGTGTAGGGAATGACCTTGAGCGGGTTGCCATAGAGGTTGGAATAGTTCGACGCGATGGTGACAAAGTGGCGGAAATCCGGCTCGATTTCCTGGTCGAATGCCACCAGCTTGTCGTTGCAGAAGGTGAACAGGAAGCGGCGGCCGGTCGGGTTGCCAGGCAGATCGTAGGCAAACAGGCCATCGTTGCCGACCGGCATGGTCTGATCGAAATTCCAGGTCTTGAGTGCCTGTTGGACTTCGCTGCGGCTCATGCCGTTCCTGAATTCGCCGATCTCCCAGGCCTGGGCGGGCAGGCCGAACAGCAATCCGGCGAGCAGGCAGAAGGCTTTCGCGCTAATTGTCATGGCGTGCGAGTAGGAAACGGGATGGGCTGTAGCATACCGCAGCACGGACGCGTTACTTGCCGCTGACGGCACCAAAGACCTTCTTCAACAAGTCGCTGCCGGCCTGCAACGGGTTGGCACGGATGGCGGCCTCCTTTTCCCCGATCAGGGTATAGAGCCGGTCGAGCGCCTGCTGGGTGACGTACTGTTCGACATTGGCCTGCTTCTTGTCGAGTAGATTGAATTGTGCCGCCATGCCGGCATACTGGTTGTACTGCTGGGCCAGGCCGACTTTGTCGGTGTTCGCCTTGACGATGGGCTCGAAGCGTTCGGCGAGCTTGGCCTCCGTTTTTCTGCGGAAGAAATCAGTGGCCGAGGTTTGGCCGCCCGTGAGGATGCCCCTGGCATCTTCCAATGTCATCTCCTTCACCGCGCCGACCAGCAGGGTCTTGGCCTCCGGTACGGCGGCTTCCGCTGCACGGTTCATCGACAGAACCAGTTCGTCCGCCTGCTTGCCCATGCCGAACATACGCATGGCTTTTTCGGCCTTCTGCAGACTGGGCGGCAGCGGGATTTTCAGCGCGGCGTTGCCGAAGAAGCCGTCTTTCTGGCCGAGCTGGGCGACGGCGGCATCGGCACCACGGGTCAGCGCTTCTTTCAACCCGGCGTTGATGTCGGCATTGGAGAGCGCATCGACGCCGCTGGCGGTTGGCTGGCCGGCAGGTTGGCCGACGACGCCTTTCAGCATCCCGTTCCAGTCGAAGGCATGGGCTGGCAAGGCCAGGGTCAGGCCGGCGGCCAGGATTATCCAGTGCTTCATGATGCGCCCCCTTTGTCGGATCGGGTTACAGGACTTCCGCAGCATAGTCGGCCAGGCGCGAACGCTCGCCTCGTTGCAGGGTGACATGGCCGTTGTGAGGCCAGCCCTTGAAATGGTCCACCACGTAGGTGAGGCCGGAACTGCCTTCGGTGAGGTAGGGCGTGTCGATCTGGGAAATGTTGCCCAGGCACACCACCTTGGTGCCCGGGCCGGCACGGGTGATCAGCGTCTTCATCTGCTTGGGCGTGAGGTTCTGCGCTTCGTCGATGATGAGAAATTTGTTGAGGAAGGTGCGGCCGCGCATGAAGTTGAGCGACTTGACCTTGATGCGCGAACGGATCAGGTCCTGCGTGGCTGCCCGTCCCCATTCGCCGGCATCGTCGTCGCTCTTGTTCAGTACGTCGAGGTTGTCCTCCAATGCGCCCATCCACGGCGTCATTTTTTCTTCCTCGGTTCCGGGCAGGAAACCGATGTCCTCGCCG
>DDRS01000036.1:74153-74412 GCA_002343685.1 Thiobacillus denitrificans
GTTCTGCTCGCGGTTGCGCGAGGTGATACCCCAGACGTTGTTCTTTTGGTGGCTGAAGTCGCGCACCGTGACCATCTCGGCCTGCTTGCCTTCGACCTTCAGCACCTTCGCGTAGAGCGGGTTGGGTCCTTCCTGGAAGACGAATTCGTTCGGTAGCAGGCTGGTGACCAGCGGCCCTTTGATGCGGTAGTAGGTCTGGCCGTTGGATTGCCACGATTCCATGCCCTTGCCGTGCGTGTCCCAGAAATCGGCGGGCAGT
>DDRS01000028.1 GCA_002343685.1 Thiobacillus denitrificans
AACCTGGTGGGGTTACACAACTAGTGATGCGCAAATGAAATCTTTGTCCAACCGAGCGCTCAACCTGACCGCCCAAAAGCTACGCTTTTGGGTACCCTCCGCGCTACGCGCTCCGGCGGCAGGTTAGCTCTACGTTGAATGGCGCTTTGACCGTTAAGTGGCGAATACCGGACATATGGAGCAGTCAGCCTGACAGGCCGCTAAGGCCGATCAGCAGAAGTGCACGCTGATTTCACGACCGACCGCTTGCTGTCCTATACCGGCCGCCCAGTAACGCAGGGGTGACCCATACTTTCACTGCTTGTCGGGTCGAGTCTGGGCCTTTACTCTCAAAAACTTTTCTGGTGATTTCCGCTAGGACGCAATCTGGTGGGCGCTCTTTGTCCAGCCATTTTTAGCCCTTAACCAGTAAGCCGTTTCCCTTAAGCCCCCGTATTCCTTTGTGTTCGCGTCTATTCAAGCGAACAAGCCCTTTCGGGTAAGTCCCTTGACCCTTATTGGTTTTTTTTTTGGGGCAACCGACCATTTTATCCATTTCAGATTTTATTTTCAGCAATCAATCAAAAAAACATTCTTTTGATTTCCGCTGGAAGCGGGATGAGCGCATCCCTAGCATTCGCCCCATGGATTCCCTCTCCTCCCCTTGGGTTGTTCTCCTGACGGCCCTTTTTTATACCCAAGCCCACGCCTTCTGTTTTGATGAGGCGGGGGCGATGTACGGGGTCTCACCACTATTGCTGAAGGCGGTGGCCCAAGTTGAGTCGAATATGAGACCGCATGCGGTTAACAGTACTCACACAGCGAGTACGCAGTCTCAGGACATTGGGCTGATGCAGATCAATACCCGTTGGCTTCGGAGGAACCCAATCAAGTCACTCGGATACACCGAGGCCCACCTCTACAATGCCTGTACCAGCGTCAAGCTGGGTGCCTGGGTGCTGGCGAACAACTTCAATCGATATGGCGCTTCGTGGGAAGCAGTCGGTGCCTACAACGCGGCATGCACGCGACTAAAAGGCGATGCGTGCCGTCGCGCACGAAATGGCTATGCCTGGAAAGTCTACCGGGCAATGAGGAAATCCTCATGAAATGCATGTTCACATTGCTTGCCCTGGTCTGGGCAGGTTCGTCGATGGCTGCCGACTGGCAGGTGACGCAATCTGATTCCATTAGCGCTTATGTCATGTGTCATGCAGGCGATTGCCCCGTAAGGACGGCGAAGGTGTTTGACCTTCCTGTACCCGTCCCCATGCCCGCGAGGAAATCGGATAGCGCTGCTAAGCCGGTCGCTGTGAGCTCTTCTACTTCAGTTCGATTTGCGTTGGCATCGGCTCGGCTCAGTCAGACCGAGAAAGCCAAGCTCCATGCATTTCTCGAACGGCATCGTGACGCGAGACGTTTTCTGATTCTTGGCAGCACAGATCAGGTAGGCAAAAAGCGATTTAACGAAACCCTGGCGTACAAGCGCGGGATAGCGGTCGCGGCTTATATGCACGCCAACGGAGTCCAGAAGCGGAATATCAAAGTCGATTCGCGATGCTGCATCGAGCATCCGCCCAGCACGAACCCTAGCGCAAGACGTGCGGTGATCAGCATTAACGAATAGGGATTGGGAATGACAAAAAACACTACTGAGCCGGGATACAAGGCAGTCCTCGTGCGCGAGGAAACCAAACTCAAGCTGCAGGCGCTTGGGAGAGCCCTTCCCAACAGGAACCTGTTCTTGGAAAGGCGGCTGGCCACAGCCGCCATTGAATACTGTCTGAACGATGAGACAGCGAGGCAAGCCATGCTGGATTTGGTGCGCAACATCGTGATGCGAGACCTTGAGACTGCTGAGACACCGGGACCATGAGACCCATCTTTCAATACATACGCTCAAGGAGAATCAAATGAATTTCATGAAAATGTTCAGCAAAAAACAGGTCGTTGTCGGCGGGCTTCTCTCCGCTCTGATGGTCAGCTCGGCATGGGCCACCACAGCCGGCGGCGGTGTGACCGGTACAGAATTCCAAGCCCTGTTCGACATGCTGGTGGGTTGGGCCGAAGGCTATCTGGGCAAAGCGCTGGCGATCGCCGCGTTCGTGGTCGGTGCGCTCATTGGCTTCGCCAAGTCTACCGCCATGCCGGCGCTGGTTGGCATCGTCTTCGCCATCGTGTTCGGCCTTGGCCCGACGATCATCAACGGCATGTTCGCTGCTGTGATTTAAGCGAAGCATCCCCGGACTGAATAGCATGGCTAATCAAGATTCACCAACGATCCCGACCCGCCTGGACGACCCTCCCAAGTTCATGTGGTGGGATTTTGACGTGGCCATGCTGTTCATGTCCTTCTTTGTATTCGGCCTCATTACAGGCTGGCTCGTGAGTTTCACGGTGTTCGGGTTGGTGATGGCCTGGCTTTACCGCAAAGCCAAATTCGGCCAGCACAGAGCTTATGGCATGCACCTGCTGTATTGGCATCTACCCGTCAATCTGGGAATGAAGGCAACACCGCCTTCGAGCATCCGAGAGTTCATTGGCTGATGAGAATAGACAAACTGAGCGGCCAAGTGGCCGTCACTCTCGGGGTGCGCAGATGGACTGTGATGATATTCGCCTTGTCGCAGAGCGCATTGCTCCTGATGTTGATCGCCTTCCTGACGCGAGGCGACACACACCGCGAAACACTGGTTCCACCGACGATCCACACAACATTCTGGGTCGAGGATGACAAGGTTTCCAAAGAATATCTGATCGAGATGGGCGTGTTTCTGGCCCAGCTCTACTTCGATGTGACGCCACAGAACGTGGACTTCAATCACCGCACACTCAAGTCCTATATCGACCCCCGCTTCTACGGGAAGCTGGAAATCGAAGCCGGTGCTTATGCCCAAAAGATCAAGGCAGATAACGCCAGTACCTGCATGGCGATCGCGATGGTCATGCCGGACGAGGCAAAACAACGCATCGCTGTTCAAGGTGTGCTCAACACCTATCTGGGAGACAGCAGAACATCACAGGTGAACAAAACCTACGTATTTCAGTTTGGCCAACGCGGCGGCCGTGTGCTGCTGACCGGTATGAGAGAAGGTAAGAATGCTGCCCGACCGTTTGAAGAAATCACTGCTCCTTAGCCTGTTTTGCTTATTTGCCGCGCCATCCTCCCACGCTCTGCAGGTAGTGGAAGGCGTCGAGGGCAAGACCATTTTCGTCAAGGTGAGCCTGAGAGACTTGAATCGCATCGCGATCGAGGGAGGCCGGGTTCGCCTGGTTAAGTCCGCAGACGACGGGATGCTCACTGGCAGCGCGGACACCACCACCGGGCAGGCCTTGATCCAGCCCTTGGCGAAGGATCCGTTCGGAGTGTTTGTGTTCAGTCAAAGTGGGAAAACCTACACGCTGGTGTTGCAGCCCCAGGATATTCCGGGTGAAACCATCGTGATCAAGGAAACGGCCGTCCCTGCTTCTGTTGCAGCCAAGCCTGGCGAGATTGAACGTGCCTCCAGTTACCAGCAGGCGATCAAGAAAATGATTCAGGCATTGGCAGGCGAAGGTTTGCCGGAGGGTCTGGAGGTGAAGAAAACCTGGGAGGAAATCCGCCTCTGGAAAGGCTCCCGTTTTGCGCTGGAGCATGTTCTAACTGGACATTCACTGGTGGGTGAACAGTATCGCCTGTTCAACGTCAGCGACGCCCCGGTTCGGGTCGCCGAACAGGAGTTCTACAAGAAAGGTGTACTGGCTGTGTCGGTGCGCGACTTGACAGTTGAGCCGGGTCGCAGCACCCAGGTCTTTGTGGTTAAACGGAACGAAGGGGTGAGGTAATGGCGAGAATCATACCCACCCTCAAGGCTTCGCCCGCCCGCAAGAAGCAACTCATGATGGCGGGCGGCGTCGGCGCCATGATTGTCGGGGTGGCCTTGGCTGCGGCATGGTTCGCCGACTCCGGGAGCAATAAATCCGATCAGACTCCTGTGGACAAGCCGGAACAGGTCAGCCTCAACTTGGCTGTTCCGGGGCAGCAACTGAACGACAAGGATGTTTGGCGGGCGAACGAAGCATCAAAGATCGAGGCGCTGAACAAGGAAATCGCCGCGATCAAGCAGAACATGGTGAATAGCCCACAAAGTAGTGGCGGAGCCATGCAAGGCACCGCCGGAGCTGGAATCAACGAAGTGCCGATGCCTCCCCCGGCAGCGGTAATTCAGCCCGGAGGCAATTTACGCCCGCTGCAACCCATGGGTTCAGCGGCATTGCCGCCCCCTCCCCCACCGCCTCCTGGAAGGCCTGGGCAGTTCGCACAGCCTGGCATGGATCCGAATGCGCCGATGCAGCCCGTGGTGAAGCGCGCGTTCACGCTCGAAGTTTCCGATTCGACGGTGGCTGCGCCTGCAGCACCGCAGGCGCAGCCACAAGCCGCCGGCATGTCGTCCGCCCCATCCAAGGAAGAGAAGACATCGGCTGAGAAGTATCTTCCTGCCGGGACGTTCATGCGCGTGGTGTTACTGGCGGGTCTGGATGCGCCGACGGGTGGACAGGCACAAAACAATCCGCATCCGATTTTGATGCGGGTGCTCGATCCAGCCCAGTTGCCCAATCGCTACATGGCCGACATGAAGGATTGCGTGGTCACTGCCAATGGCTACGGCGACATATCTTCTGAGCGTGCTTATATCAGGACGGATCGCCTGTCGTGCATCGACCAGAAAGGTGGGGCGGTCGACGTATCGCTTAAAGGGTATGTAGCCGGTGAGGATGGCAAGGCCGGGATGCGCGGAAGACTGGTTTCCAAGCAGGGTCAGGCGCTGGCGAATGCCTTTCTCGCGGGGATTGGCTCAGGCATCGGGCAAGCGTTCAAGGAATCTTCGAGCACTGTATCGACCTCACCGCTGGGTTCCACCAGCACAGTGACGGACGGCAAGGAGTTGCAGGCTGGACTGGCATCCGGCGTTGGAAGCGCGATGTCACAGCTCTCGAAGTATTACATCAAGCTGGCCGAACAGGTTTTTCCGGTGATTGAAGTGGACGGCGGCCGCGTGGTTGACGTGGTGCTGACGCGCGGCCAGAGCATCGAGAGAAGGTAAAGAACATGAGACACCAAACCAGAATGAAAACCCTGTTGCCCCAACTGTTGATTCTGTCCTGCATGCCGGGATTTGCGCTAGCTCAGGATGTGAAAGGAAACACTGTTCTGGCGCCTCAAAACGTGAATATTGTGGCCGCAGATGCGGCTGTGATGGATGCCGGTGGTGTTGCACGTGCAAACGATCAGATCGCGATCCAGCGCAATCTGCGGTTGATGTACCCGAAGACACGCTTCGGAACGATTTCCCCCACCCCACTGCCGGGTATCTACGAAGTCGTGATGGGCCGCAATGTCGCTTTCGTGGAAGAGTCGGGGCGGTATTTCATTTTCGGGCGCATGTTCGACATGGAGAAGCAGGAGGACATCACCTCCGGAGCCGAGGCTGCGCAGCCGGCGTCACCGGCTGTCGATTTCGCCTCACTCCCGCTGCAACACGCGATCAAGAGCGTGCATGGCCAGGGTCGGCGGACGCTCGCCGTGTTCTCGGATCCGGACTGTCCTTACTGCAAGAAGCTGGAGCAGGAACTGGCGAAAGTGGATGACGTGACGGTCTACACCTTCCTCATGCCACTGGAGCAGCTTCATCCTGATTCGCGCGCGAAGGCCGACGCGGTCTGGTGCAGCAAGGATCGCTCGGCCGCCTGGTCCGCCCTGATGCTTGATGGCACGGTTCCCAAAAAGACCAAGGGCTGTGAAGCGCCGCATCAAGCGGTTCTGCCTCTGGCTGAGAAGTTGGGGGTTAGCGGCACACCTTTCTTGGTGGCGAGTGATGGCCGAACCATGCCGGGAGCTGCGGCTGCCGCGCGGATTTCCGCCTGGCTAGGTGCCGTGAAGAAGCCTGTCGCAGCCAATGTTCAGGGAGGCACACAATGAAGGTCGGGTATCTGTCGCTCGCCGCCGTGACCTTGATGAGCGCGGGTTGTTCTTCATTCTCCGGACTCTCTGGCTCGAAATCGGAACTGGCTTGCAAGGCCCCCGATGGGGTGATCTGCACGTCGGTTTCCGGCATTTACGCGAACTCCCTGGCCGAGGCCTTGCCGGGGCAGCAACAACCGAAACCCCAGGATAAACCTTCTCAGGATGCTGGCAGCAAGGATTCAAAGGATGGGGAGACGATGCCGCCTCTTGGCTATTTCTCCCCACGCGATCTCGCGACGCCGAACAGCGGCGATCCGATTCGCATGGCGCCTTTGGTGTTGCGTGTATGGATCGCACCTTGGGAGGATACGGACGGCGATCTGCACGATCAGCACTATCTCTACACCGTGGTCCACCAGGGCAAGTGGCTGATCGAAACCAACCAGCAGCAGATTCGTGACGCGTACAAGCCGGTGTTCCCGCTCAGGGGTAAGGAAAAGCCGGAAGAGGAACGTCAGGGTGCAGATGACGCGATGCCTGGCGTATCTGGTCAGAGGGCCGGCAATCCATGATGTCCGCGCTGGCGCAACCATTTGTTTCGCTCAAATCGTGGCTGACGCGCGAGGACGATCTTGCGACGCCATCCCCGGTGGCGGACGAGAACCACTTCACCACGCGGCAGGAGTACAACCGCTTCTCTGATCTCATGCCCTGGACCGGGTATTGGGAGACCGAGAAATTATTCGCCATTGAGGGCGAGGCAGAAGGCAGCATCGAGGCGATTGGCTACGCCATCGAAATGAACCCGCAGACAGGCGCTACAGACGACATGGCGCGCCTGATTCAGGAAATCTACCGGGACATGCCAGCCGGAGCCGGGGTGCAGGTTCAGTTGTGGGGAAGCCCGGACATTGATGCCTTCCTGAACGATTTTAAGAAGGTGGTGCGTCCCGAATTGCTACAAGACGACGCCCAGCGTTCATTGATCGCGCGCATGACGGCTGAGCGTTATGCCCATTACAGGAAGGCATCCCTCGTTCCGCCCGTCAGCTCGCGCCCCAGCGTGATGCGTCGCTACCGGGTGCTGCTGTCTGTCGCGATGCCGGTGAAGGATGTGGAATACCGAACCCTGGAACGCATCATCGCTCTGCGCGATGCCCAGGTATCCAAACTCAAGACGTATTACCAGTTCGAGCGGGTCTGGGGGGCGGAAGATCTAATGTCCTGGGTGCGCACCATGTTGAATCCCGCACAACATTCAGCCGATCCGGTCTGCTATGACGACGGACAGTCATTGCGCTACCAGGTGATTACCCGTGACACCGTGGCATCGGTGGGCAGGCTCGGCATCACCCTGCGCTCCCCAGACGGGGATGCGGTCTGTGTGCGTGCGCATTCGGCGCAAGGTTATCCGAAGCAGTTCGATCTGCATCAAGTCGCCAGCATGCTGGGAGACGCCAATAAGGGATCCATGGGCTACCCCTGCCCCTTCCTCATCACCATGGGGGCGCAGATTCTGAATTACGACGAGCACAAAAATCTGACGCAAATGAAAACGGCTCGGGCGATTCAGGTTTCGGAAAGTCCGATGGGGAAAGCGCTGCCGGACGTGAGCAAGCGGGCGGCGGACTGGAAATTGTTGCAGAACGCCTACGACGAGGGGGGCGGTGCATTGCGTCTGTACCATCAGGTGCTGCTTTTCCCCAGTCCGGATGCCGTAGCCGAAGCGGATGAAGCGGCCAGAGCCATCTGGCGCAGCATGGGCTTCGCATTGAGCCCTGACACCTATATGCAGACCCAGGCGCTGATGTCCTCGCTGCCGATGGCACTCGGGCCCACCCTGCAACGCGACATCAAGATCGCGCAGCGGTTTTCCACCAAAACGACCGCCAACGCGGCCAATCTGTCGCCTGTTCTGGGCGAATGGCGCGGTGTCGGGGCTCCGGTGCTGACCTTCACGGGGCGTAATGGCCAGACCATAGGCGTGAATCTGTTCGACAACCCGTCTGGCAACTACAACGGTTGCGTGGTGGGCACGTCCGGGTCTGGCAAATCCGCATTCCTGAACGAGCTTGCCGAACGCTATCTGGCGATGGGGGCGAAGGTCTGGATTATCGACGTGGGCCGTTCCTACGAGAAGCTGTGTCACGCGCTCGGCGGCCAATACATCGAGTTCACCAAGGAAGCGAATGTCGTCCTCAATCCGTTCACCATGGTGAACGACATCGACGAAGACATGGAGATGTTGAAGCCGTTGATCGCCCAGATGATCTCACCTGGACGCAGACTGTCAGATTACGAGCTGTCCCAGCTCGAACTGGCGATTCGAGGCCTTTGGGAAGAGCGCGGACCGCGATCGAGTATCGACCTTCTGGCGGAGAAGCTGAAGCTCGCCTGTCACGATGGCGGCACGCTTGAGCATGGCGAGGAAGAGGCCTGCGATCCGCGCATCCGCGATTTGGCGGTGCAGCTGACTTCCTACACCTCGCTGGGCAGCTATGGCCATTACTTTGAAGGCCAGCACACGGTCAATTTCAATTCCAATCTGGTGGTCCTGGAGCTTGAAGAATTGAAATCGAAGAAAGACCTGCAGGCGGTCGCCCTCTTCATCCTCATGTACCGCATCACCCAGGAAATGTACCTGGCGCCGCGCGAACAGCCCAAGGTGGTGATCCTGGATGAAGCCTGGGATTTGCTTACGGGCGGTCAGACGGGTGACTTCATCGAGGCGGGCTACCGCCGCGCCCGGAAATACGGCGGTGCCTTCCTGACGGGCACGCAGGGCATCAACGACTACTACCGTAGCGCAGCCTCACAGGCCGCACTGGAAAACGCTGACTGGCTGTTCATGCTCCGGCAGAAGCAGGAATCCATTGCCAAGCTCGAAGAGAAGCTGGCCTTCACGCCGCACATGGCTCACCTCGTCAGCAGCTTGCGCACCGAACAGGGCAACTATTCGGAAGTGTTCATCTCCTGTGGCCAGGCTGGTTACGGGGTCGGGATGCTCCTGCTTGACCCCTACTCCCAACTCATGGGTTCGGCCAACGCACGCGATTTCTCAGCCGTGCGGCAGAAGCTTGAAATTGGCTTGTCCATGGCCGATGCGGTCGATGCCGTGCTGCGGGAACGGAAGGCGGCGATATGACCGAGATAACAAGGGCCGAGAGTAATTCTGCTGAAGTTCCGGCTACGGAAGATCTGGCCGGGGCTCAGCCTGAGATGGGGGGTGATTTTCTAATGGTGAGCTGGATTTCGTTGTTGATGGCATTGCTCGTCTCAACAGTGACGCTTGCGGCATACCACTTCTGGCTAGCGAAACCGACCGCTGGATTAGCGGTGGTAGACCTCGCCAGTGTCGTCAAAATCAAGGAAACCGAATTCACCACTCTGCTCTCCCGACCGAATGTCAGCGACGAGGACCGGAAGGCTGCTTATCTGATGGTCAGCCGGATCGGCCCTGCGATCGAACACGCAGTGGACAGGCTGCAGAAGGACTGCGGCTGCATGATCGTGGTGAAGTCGGCGATGATCGCGGGGCCGGCCGAGGATCTGACGCCGCGTTTGAAAGCGATGCTCGGTATGTCGCCGGGTACTGAGGCTCAAGGCGGCGGAGTGGAACCATGATGAAGGCCGTGGTCGCCCCAGGCGCGGGCAACTTATGGAATCGCTGGCTGGTTTACTGGCATACCGAGATGATTCCCCATCTCCGCCGCAACGGGCTGTTTTGGGGCGGGTTGGTGGGCGCCATCCTGCTCTTCAATGCGTTCTTCACGTTGGCGATTACGGTCACGGAAAGCCTGCCGTACCGGGTGTTCGTGGTGATCAAGGGCGACCTGAATATCAAGCGCGGCGATTACATTGCCTGGCGCTGGGCGGGCGGCGGGCCGTACAAGGCCGGACTTTCGTTCGTGAAACAGGTGCGTGGCATGCAGGGCGACACCGTGACCACAGAGGGTCGGGATTTCTACGTGAACGGCGAGTACATGAGCACGGCCAAGCCGCGCACCCGGACAGGCGAACCGTTGGCGCTTGGCCCGACCGGCGTGATTCCGGCCAACCATTTCTATGTTTACGCACCCCACAAGGATTCGTTGGATTCGCGCTTTGCGCTGACAGGCTGGATTCCGCTTGAGCGTGTCTCCGGGCGCGCGATCCCACTGTTTTGACATGATCAAGAAGGCTCTGGCGATGATTCTGTGTGGGTTGATCATGTATCCGGCCTGGGCTCAGGAGATTTTGGGGCCGTCCTATCCCATCACCGAACCGGACATGCTTGAAGCGATACAGGACAAGCTCAAGTCCATGGAAAAAAACGGTCGTCTCGGCCAGCTCCAGAAAGAAGCCATCGAGCGATCGAAACAAAGCATCGAGCGACCGGACCCAGTGAAAGGCATCGTCAAGACGCGCCAGCCGCGCACTTTCTACTTTGATCCGTCGTGGCGCGTCCCGCGCGACATCACCACGCCAGAGGGCAAAGTCATCGCGCGTGCGGGTGACATGGTCAACCCGCTCGACTATGTGCCACTTTCCAATCACCTGTTTTTTTTCGATCAGAGCGACCCGAAGCAGGTAAAGAAGGCCGCCGAGATTCTCAAGCGCTTCAAAGGAGCGGTGAAACCGATTCTGGTCGCGGGTGAACCCTTGGCGCTGACCCGTCAGTGGAAACGGCAGGTGTACTTCGACCAGAGCGGGCATCTGGTGAGGCGCTTCGGGATCAAGCAGGTTCCTGCGCTGGTGTCGCAAGAGGTAGCGCAAAGGCGCTTGCGCATCGACGAAATGAAAGCTGACTGAACGTGCATACTTTTCCCCGTATTAACGATCCTGGATTGACCCTGCAAATTGCTGAATGGTCAGATATCCACAGGCCGCATTGGGGCAGCACCAGGATCGAGGCCTGGGACGACAACCGGCTGCAAAGCCGGATCACCAAGCCGACAAAGAAGCCCGTGGGCTTGCTGGGATGGTTTAAGTGATGGGCTGGTTGCTCCGGAACATTCGTGCTGTTCTGATGCTTGCCTTTGCGGCTTCGCCCAGCTCATGGGCGGCAACGACCACTTGCACCGGCAAGTTCATGAATCCGATCACGGATATTTGCTGGTCGTGCGCGTTTCCGCTCAAGGTCGGCGGCACCACGATCATGGATTTTGGTCAGGAGGATTTTGATAGCGGTGTGAGCAACCCGCTGTGCGCATGCTCAAGTCCGCCCAAGGTGGGTTTGAGCATCAGTTTTTACGAACCGGCGCGGCTGGTCGAGGTGGTGCGCAAACCCTACTGCTTCCCCTCCCTTGGCGGGATCACCATTGATCCCGGCGTGCCGGCGCCAGCGCATGTTCAGGCGCGTGGGGGTAAATCGTTCTACCAGGCTCACTGGTACATCAGTCCCCTGATGTTCTGGCTGGAAGTCATCGTCGACAACCCGTGTCTGGAACAAAATGTTTTCGACCTGGTGTATTTCACCGAGCTTGATCCGCTGTGGGCGGACTCGGAGCTGACCTTCATCCTCAATCCTGATGCCGTGCTGTTTGCCAATCCGTTGGCTCAGGGCGCCTGCGCCGCGGATTGCGTGGCTGCCACGGCGGGCTTTCCCCTGAACGAGCTTTTCTGGTGCGCGGGCTGCCAGGGATCCATGTATCCGCTCAATGGCTGGGTGGGCAACCATGTCGGCGCCGTGCAGGCATCGACACTCATTGCCCAGCGCATGACCAACAAGATGCACCGCGAATTGCTGGTCTGGGGCGCGCACGGAACGTCGGGGCAGTGCGGCTACTACCCCATTCCGCTCATGGACAAGCGCGCCTACAAGACCCAGATGACCTACCCCATCCCCAACACCAAGAAAGAGGATGGCAAATGTTGTTCAACCATGGGACGCACAACGGTCATTTCAGGCGCAGGGAAGGAGTTCCCGTACAAGGGTGAGGATTTCGCTTACATGCTCTTCCGCAAGCGGGACTGCTGCCAGGGGGCCTTTGGGTTCTGATCGATGAAGAAGCCTGTGATGAAAATGCTGTTGATTGTTCTGTTCGGTGCCATCGCATCCGCTGGGTATGCGGCTGACACCCCCCCTACCCTGCCAGAGATAAATGCCTATGGCGATGACGCAGTGGCGCGGCAGAAGTCGAGTCAGGCGATCGATGCTGCCAGTCAGGCGGCGCGCAATGGCGCGGTTCGCGCCTTTCCAAAAATCAAGGTTCCATCTTCCGGCGTGGACATCGACCAGATCGCGGCCCGCTACAACCAGATAGCGCAGAAACCGGATGACGACAATCTCATGATCTTCGTCACTCTGGGCATGCCGGGCAAAGCTCTGTTAAATCTGGCCAGACAAGCCGCGCGCACGCGTGCCGTGCTGGTCTTGCGTGGGGTCGAGGGCGGGCTTGCCAAGGGGAACTGGCCGCGTGCGATGGAGGCACTGAAGCCGATTGCCGAAACGGGTGCTTCCATCATCATCCACCCCGATTTATTCCGGGCATACAAGGTTGTTCAAGCCCCCACGTTTGTCCTGACGACAGGACGGCAGGGCGAGGCCTGCCTGAACAACCTGAGAAAGGAATGCAGCCAGAGCCTGCGCGCGACCGGCGATGTCACCCTGGATTATGTGCTTGAACGCTGGGCACAAGGCGGCAGTCCACTAGCCGCTGAGGCACGATCACGGCTGGCCATGCTGGAGTACCGGCCGTGAAGGCTTTACTGCTGCCACTGTGCCTGGTCTCAAGTGTGACCTGTGCCGACATGACCGCGAACGATGCCTTCAATGAGGGCAACATCTTCGGCAAGGCGAATGTTGGAACAGCCAAGAGCAAAATCAGCACCACCACAGCGAGCGATGCCAACACGGGGGTGCCGAACTATACGGCCACCGATCCTGCTTCCAGCTACTACATGGGCGGCACAGGTAGCCTGACGGCGCCAGCCACGGCGGGGGTCACTGGCTGTACTTCCACCGCAGGAACGGCAGATCCCGATCCTCATGCCCACGGTAAGTGCGAAGGCGTCAGGATGCTGATGAATGACCCTGGCAAGAAGAACGTGATGTTTCCGCTCAACTCCACTACCGATCCGCTGGTTGTCAAACGCAACATGGTGTCGGGCGATGCAGAGACATATCTCGGCAGTCTGATCGTGAGCGGGGGTTATGCCGGATGCGCAGTGAAGACGGTCAAGGATCCGGACAAGTATGAGACAGAAACCTGCAATCAATATCTGACTGCAGGGGAAGAGCGGTGCGAGGAAGTGCTGTCGGTCATCGTAACGACCAAGTTCTGCACCCCTGGTGAAATCCTCTTCGCATACAGCACTTATAAGGGAGACACGATCCGATTGATCTGCGATCCAGACCCCTCAAAGATAAGAGTTACGGGCAATTTTAACGGGTGGTGCTATTGGGACTACAGCGCGTATCAGCACCTGGCTTTCGTGAGCGTGGGACCCACACCCACAGTCTTGCAAAAGGGAATCGTTGCCTATTACAAGACAGGGAAAGGCGGGACTGGTCCAATCAAAGGCCCAATAGCCACCATGCATCCAGATGTGACTCCAAACAACGTGTTGTTCGGGAGCTATTACCGCCGTGGATGCATGCTTGAATTGAAACCCAGCACCTGTGATTTGAGCAATGAAACCTGCACATTCAATCTGCGTTTCATCAATCAGTACAACTGGGATGATAGCTACTACCCCGACATTGATGTTGCCGTAACCACGCCGCCAATGAATACCCCTCAGCACCACGCTGAGGAGGATGTCTGGGATAACCAGTGTACGGCGCTGGAGGCCCGGCTTCCATGATGCCGCTAACCTTGATGCGGCTGGTAGCCCGGCTACTAATCGTCACACTCCTGTTCCCCTTGCTCTCGTCTCCGGTGCTGGCAGGGGATGGCACCTGCACAAAGAATTCCAGGGTCTGCATCGAGGGGCCGGAAACGCGCATGATCAGCGGCTACCCGGTGACTCGCGATTGCTGGAAATACGAAAGCAAGTACGACTGCATCTCCCAGAACTACGTGGACGATTGCGCGCCTCTAGCTGCGCAGGGGTGTGCGCAGATCGGCTCAAGCTGCGTGGAGTATGTGGACGGTGATCCAGCCAAGTGTTCGCTCTATGAGCAAACGTATCAATGCAAGGTGGCGGATGGTGAGTCTAAAACCATCACGGATTGCGGCGGACAGACCTACTGCGTGGATGGCACGTGTTTTGATGCGGGCTACACGCCGGACGGTGATTTTGCGCTGGCGATCACTGGTATGGAGGCGCTGCGGCAGGCCGGCAACTACATGGACCCGGATACCCTGACACTGTTCAACGGCAAAAACAGCAAATGCAGGGTGACGCTCGGGATCTTTAGTTGCTGCAAGACTAACTCGATGGGGAGCAATCAGAACAACAGCGACATGATGACCAGCATGGGCGCGAGTCTGGTGAAGAGTTTCGGGACTGAATCAATCCAATATTTAGGGTCTACAGCAGTCTACGATTCGCTGTTCCAATCGGACGCTCCGAATTTCCTGATAAATGGAATGGAGTCAATTCTTGGGGGAAGCGGATCTTCGTCGGTGTTTAGTCCTTCGTTCAGCTATTTTGGTCTGACCGTTGGATACGGCGCCCCTGCAGCCGGAACGACCGTTCTGCTTGGGGAAAGCGGGACGTTCTTCATCGGTTTTGATCCCGCTTCGTTTGCGATTGCCATCGCAATCTACATCATTATGGAGCTCGTTTCATGCGAACAAGAAGAGCAAATTCTTGGCATGAAGCGCGGGCAGAATCTTTGCGTTCATGTCGGTACCTATTGCTCCCAAAAAGTCCTTGGTGTCTGCGTGCAGAAGAAGCAATCGCACTGCTGTTTCAACTCCCGTATCGCACGATTGATCGCCGCTTCCGGGCGATCTCAGCTTGGCAAATCCTGGGGGAGCCCCCAAAGCCCGGATTGCGGTGGCCTAACCCCTGCCGAACTCCAGAGCGTCGACTTCAGCTTGATCGACTTTTCCAGCGTGGTGGCGGATGTGAAGCCCAGCGTCAAAATCCCGGATTACGCGATCGACCGTGCCACGACAAAGATCAACAGCTACTACGGCACGCCTTAGATTGATTGGAATGAAAGGCGATCATGAAGTCATCTTTGTCACTAGCCATGTTCAGAACATGAATCGGAGAATCGTAATGCTGCTTCTAACTCTTCTTGGATCCAGCCTTGAATCCGTGGCTGCTCCGACGCTACCTGAGACGGCCAATGTGCGAGGCTTGTTACTTGCGGCCATTGACTCAAGGGACGGGACCGCCCAAGCCTGGCTCATCGGTGATATGGCTCAGAAGCTTAAGAACGACACGAAGGCACCTCCGAACACGCGGGTCAAGGCATCCGTAACGACTGTGCAGGTTATCCGGCCCGGCTGTAAGCGGTTGAGGCTGGTGCTCGGCATGCCAGACCACAAAATGAGAACGGTGAATGGCACGATGGAGCCGTTCAGCATGTTCTACGAACTCAATCTATGCAGGGATGGCCAGCCGCCACAGGTCTCGCCTGTCGGGACGGGAGAGGCGCGTTGAAGCGACCGATTGCCCTGCTTGCTGCAGTGGCTTTGTTGATAAGCCAGGCAGTGTTTGCTATCGCCGACTCGGGCCCTGCAAGTAAAGGCTGGTGGGACGATACCCCGTGGCAAAACCCGGAGCGCGGGTTCAACTGGTATCCGCCGGACGCACCGCCGGTGAAGAAGGACAAGAAGGTTGATGCCAAGCCCAAGTCCATCAAGGCAATGACAACGATGGACGAGCTGCAGAAGGAATTGGCCAGGCTAAAAGACCTGGCCATCATGCAGCCCACCCACGCGAACGTGCGCAGTTACCTTGAAGCGCAGACCTATGTGATGGACAAGAGTTCGGTCTTCGCCGATACCGCACGCCGCGTGGTATGGGCCACGCCATCGGTTGACTACAACAACCGGTCACCGACGGCCACCTTCGCCCAGCTCAACAAGAAAGATATGCGGCGTGAAGCGCAGGAGCAGACCCTGGCCGAGCTGTCGCGAGACTACGGCCTGATGTTTTTCTTCCGATCGGACTGCCCCTACTGCCATCAGCAAGCGCCGGTGTTGCGCCTGCTGGAGCGAAATTATGGCTTACCCGTGATGGGCGTCAGCATGGACGGTGGAACCCTCCCCCAATTTCCCGATGCCAGACGCGATAACGGCATCTCGATGACCGTGAGCAATGGCCAGGGCATCCAGATGGTACCTGCGCTGTTTCTGGTTCACCGGGAAACCCGGCAGGCCGTGCCGATCGGAAGCGGCGCGCTGGCGATTGATGAAATTATCGAGCGGATCCGCGTGTTGACCCGCACGCAGCCCGGCCAAGAGTTCTGAACAAGGAGTCCATCATGAAAATCAGCGTTCGTCTGAAGCCCATCACTCTCATGCTGGCCCTGAGCCTTGGGCTGGCCGTTCCTGCCACGACCTCGATCGCGGCCGGGTCGGACTGGATGAACGACTACTTCAATTCAGCAGGGGCGGCGATGAATGTCACACCTTCCGCTGTGTACGAGTCGCAGGGACAAACGACGATGGCGCTGGGGGGCTTCTCTTACCGCACGCCGCAGCGCGCCACCAATCTATTCAGTTTCTCCCCGCCAGGCTACAAAGCGGGCTGTGGTGGGATTGACGCCTGGCTCGGAGCCTATGGCTTCGTCAACATGGATGCGTTCGTTAATGCGCTGCGAAACATCGGGCAGAACGCCGTGGGCTACTTCTTCCAGCTTGCCCTCAAAACCATGGCTCCCGAGATCGATGGGTTGCTGACCGATCTGTCGAAGACGATGAATCAGCTCAACCAGTTCCAGATCGGCAGTTGCCAGGCGATCAAACAGTATGTCGGTACCACGCCGGATACCCGGAACATGGATATGGAGCAGCGTGCCCAGGTCTTCGGTTCGGCGCTCACCGGCTCCTATGGATCGTTCTTCAATGCCAAGGAAGATACCCAAACCAGTCCGGCGAACACGAAGGCCGCCTATGACGCTGCATGCACCGTGAATGCAGCGCTTTGCCTGGACAGCGCGGGAAAACCGGTACTGAAATCGGATTTCAACCTCGTTTACGACGCCCTTGAACGCGCGGGCGGGTATTCCAATGAAGAAATCGAACTGTACATTTCGCTCTTCGGGACTATCACCTTCATCAGGAATAGCAGCGACATCGCCAGCGGCTTCACCACGGAATATTTCAAGCCAACCATCACGTGGGAGGATTTTCTGGGGCCGTTGTCCGGCACGCACACCATGAGGGTCCGTGAGTGCCCGTCCGGGTCCGATTGTATTCCCTATGCCTCGGCAACGGACGAAGGAACACCCCGTACAACCGTGGGGATGACGGCAATCGTGTATGAGCAGCTGAATAAGCTGAAGGACGCCATTGTCACCAGAACAGCGCTGACGGACCCGAAAGCGCTACAGGTGATCGCCATGACCAGCACGCCGATTTATCAGATGATCGCCCAGTCCATCCATAGCGGCCGTGGCTCGACGATTGTCGCCGATCGCATCATTGATGGGTTCTCGGAAGCGATCGCTACTGAAATCGCCTTCCGCCAAATGCAGGACATCAGCCGCGAGGTCGATGACGCGCTCAACAAGACCAAAACAGTTTCGGTCAAGGCCGATGTCAAGGCGATAGACGACTTCCAGGGGAAACTGGCCGAAATCAAGAACACGGCCATCAAGATCTACGGTCTCAAGCAGGAAGACATCTCCAAGAAGATGGGCAATGTGGCGATGATGATGGACTTCCAGCGTCAGATGTACACCAGCCTTGGCCCGCGCCTGACCTCCAATATCGAATTCGGCAGCCGCTGATCAGGCATGGATACGATCTACGCCTATTGGGACGCCCAGCAGATCAAGTACGTGCTCGACGCTGTAGCGATGCTCACCTCGATGAGCGACTACACCGGCCTGATGAAAGTCTTCGCGATATTCGGGCTGTTCGTTGCCGTCGCCACGACTTTCGTGAAGGCACGCGGCGAGGATGCGGCGATCTACATGCTGATGCTGGCCATCTGGTATGTGGGCCTCTTCTTGCCCAAGAAAGACGTGGTTGTGGTCGACGTGGCGGGTGGTTCCGGTACGTATACAGTGGCCAACGTCCCTCTGGGGCTCGCGGTTTTTGCCAGTGCGGAAAGCCACATCGGCTATTGGCTCACCAAAGTCAGCGAAACGGTATTTGCGCTTCCTGGCGATATTTCCTTTGAGAAGACCGGCTTCATGTTCGGATCGCGTGCCATCAAGGATAGACAGAGCGTGCGCTTCTACGATCCCAATCTGGTCAGCTCCCTGACCAACCTGACCAAGGACTGTGTTTACCCGGAACTGAACAACAACGGGGCTTTTTTCGATCAGATCATGAAGTCTGGCGACATCTGGGCAGACATCGCCCCCCAGATGAACCCCGGGCTGCTGGTTCACGTTTATGACAACGCTGCAGGCGTCTACAAGATCGTGGGCTGTGATCAGGCCTGGTCTTACATTGATGCCCAGATCATCCCGCATGTTTCAAATGACATCCTGCCCCGCCTGGGCAGGATGCTCAACCCGAGCGCACCCACCTCTGCAGCTGCCTCCGCACTGGTGGCCGCTCAATTACCTGCCGTAGACAGCTTCATTTTCGGGGTGAGTCAAACCGCGCAGGAATCCATCAAGCAGGCGGCGATGATCAACCTGATCGCGGATTCCACGGTTTTTGTGCCGCAGATGATCGGCGATACGACATCGGTGCAGGTCGCGCTATCGACGGCGATGGCATCTGCCAGCGCAAACAGCAGCTATCGGACCATGGCCAAGATCGCCGAGTCGTCCATGCCCCTGATCCGTAACGCCATCCATATCGTGATTCTGGCGCTGTTTCCCATCGTCATGCTCCTGATCATTGTGGCCGGATCAAAGGGTGGCCTGGTTCTCAAAACCTATCTCATGGCCTTGTTATGGATCAACCTCTGGGCGCCGGTTTACGCAGCGCTGAATTTCTTCACCAGCTGGTACGCGACGCTCGGTGCCAAGGCTGCCGTCGACGGGATGAATCCCCTCTCCTACGCAAGCCATCAGGCGTTGATGCACTCCATGATTTCCGATCAGGGGGTTGCCGGTATTCTCACGCTCTCGGTACCGGTCATTGCCTACATGCTGACCAATGTCAGTGCGGCATCTTTCACCAGCGTCATATCAGGCGTCATGAGCCCGGCAAATTCCTCCGCTCAGGCCGCTGGCGCGCAGGTCGGTACCGGGAATATCAGCGCTGGCAACACCCAATGGGGCAACGTCACCATGGGGAACTGGAGCGCGAACAATAGAAGCGCGGATCAGTGGAATACCGCGCCGATGAACCGCCATGGTGCCGCGATCGACCAGGCTGTTGGAGCGGACGGTACGGTGATGTCGTCCTATGGCAATGGAACAACAACCGCAACGCAACCTATGAATGCCCTGCGGGTGGGGGCTTCTGTCACAGCCGGTCAGAACGCCGGTCTGCTCCAGCAAGCCGGTAAACATGCATCGGCCGGGCAAGCCCATACCATCGCTGCAGGGAAGGCGGAAGAAACCATTCTGTCAAAAGCCCGTGCCCATCTGTCGTCGCTCGCCACCACCAACCAGAGTGGCTTTGGCGGCAGATCGAGCTCGGGAGGGGATTTCACGGGATCATTTGGTACGTCTGCAAGTTCAGGTGAGGAGTCGGCGAGCGGCGCCACATATACGACATCTAACCGGGCATCACAAAAAGGAAAGGTTCAGGCAGGTGCAGGCGGAGATACTGGAATCGGAGAGTCCCAGACTGTGACCCCGGTAGCCAGCAAGGATCTGGCTTCGGGTGACGGGGGCATCCAGTCGCGGGAATCGAGAAGCGGAAGAATCGGGGTCAAAGCCAAGCTTGACGCTGGAGTCGATCTTGCGCAGGAATATGCGGCCGGAATTCAGAAGCAAAGTAGCACTGGCGAAAACAATGCGGTGCTGGGCAATGCCGAGGCGAGGCAGGCATTCTTCGATCGGCTGGAGAAAGACCGCGATTTCCGGCATTCGGTGCTTGGCCAAAATGCGGACAGCCAAACTACAGGTGCGACATTAAGCAGCCGGCGCACGCACCTCGACCAGGCGCAAGCGGAATTCCGCCATGCGGAAGACCTCACCCAACAGGCCAATCAAAGCTCGTCCCGCGGAGTGGGCGTCAGCTACGATCCGCTCAAGGATCCGGGAAATACGGATGCCGCGTTGGCATTGGTCGAAGCCGTCGAAGCCGCGCCATCCGGACAACGCGACCAAGTGGCATTCGATGGCCTAAAGACCATGGGATACGATCAGGGTGGCCAATTGCCAGCCACTTATCAGGATGGCACAGCGGTGCGCGCCACTCCCGAGGAAGTCCAGGCGCTGGCACAGGCCATGATGGACGATCCGGCTTTGGCAAATCAGATACGCGCCCTGCATGCGGGCCATCTCAGGGATGTGCCCAATTCAGGCGCGCCTGTAGGCGCCGGATCCGCAGCAGCCAATTCCAACAGCGATCTGCCGGGCAAAGCCCAGGACTATCACGACCAAGGCAAGGAGAAGCAGCAAGAGGCGATGGATTACCACGAGGCGAAGCAGGGATCAGGCGAGTTGCGCTACCAGGGGGAGGCAGGTGATGACGCGCCCCAAACGCATAATGTGGCGACCCACAACAAGCTCATGAATGCAGCGGAGGGCGCCGCCACTGACGACATAAAGCGCTCGCTGCAGCAAGCGCTTCCGAATGAAATCGCGGGAATCAAGGTGCCAGGAGCCAAACCTACCTTGGAGCAGTTCCAGGAGAAGGTCGACTACCGGCCTGACGGATCAAAATTTGATAATGAAAAGGAGTGATTGATTGGAAAATCCCGGTCGCCTGGCGATCCAGCATTTTGAGTCAATCGTCGAAGGCATGGTGATAGGCATTGTGGCCCCACGCATGGAAGTCTGGATGTGTTATCCAAGGATCGTCTTCGTCCCCATTTAGTACCCCACCTTGATCCGAGGAAATCTCCTCATTCCCAACCCCCCCTCCTGCGGGCCAGCTCCGCACCTCCTCGATCAGTCCGAAGGTATTTGCAGCAGCGTAGACGACGAGCGCGAACAGACCACCGATGGCCGGGCCGACAGTCAGCGCGATCACAGCAACTTGCGCCAGGCTGGCGGGCGTAATGCCTGCCAGGCCGAATACCTGGGGAGCCATCAACCAGGCAAATCCGATGATCGGCGTCAGGAAGGCCAGCAGCAGAGTCAAGGCGGTTTTTCGGTTGCGTTTCCAGTTGAAGTCATGCAGAGCGTAGCCCAGGCCGAAGCCCACAAAGCCGAAGAAGGCCACGCCTGCAGCGATGCCCTTGTCCATGCCAAAACCAGCACCGGCAAGCATGCCCAGCGCCGCGCCTGCAAGCGGGAACAGAATTCGGCGGGTTTGAGTTTTCATGTTTTTCTCCTTTTTCCTGCTCTCCTGCGATGTTACTCAGGAGGGCATACCACCCTCCCCATCTAACGCATCATCTGTTCGCGGATGCGTTGCGGCACGAGTTGTCGTGGCTTCTGATACCTTTGCACACGCAGCAGCGAAAAAAGTCACGATTATGATTTTATCTACTTTCACAAACTACTTTTTTCTCTCGTCAGTCAGTCGGGTTCTGACCCGGCGCGCTTTCCCTTGAGGGCCCGCCTTCCGAATCTCGGTCAACCGTTTCTCGGTCAGTTCACCATCATTCGCCTCATAGGCGGTAATGGTCCACGGATTCAAAACCGGTACGCCGGTTGACTCAAAGTCGGCCACGTTTCGTGTTACGACGGTCATGCCATGTACCAGCGCCGTTGCTGCTATCAGGCAATCCCTGACTGGACGCGGGTCTGGTACATGAAGCCTCGCACTACACAGCGCAACCGCTGTATCGATGGGCAAGATACGACCTGAGAAAGCTGGCATGACGTGGCTACCCAGCCATGCCCGGAAAACTTCACCTTGCGCCGCATCCCGCCGCTCTGCAAGCAACACACCGATCTCCAGTTCCTGGATCGTGATCACTGACAGATAAAGATCTACGGCTTCGACACTATCGGCCCATCTGGCAACGTGCGCATCGGCCTTACCAAGGCGAATTTTGCGCAGTTCCGATACCACATTGGTATCGAGGAGGAACATCAGGCGAGTTCCGCCGGCCGAGCAAGATCCCGCAGTTTCGGAATCTCGAATTCAACGTCTTCGATACCCGGCATCGCCAGCAGATCGGCAATCTTCTGATGGCCACCCGTTATCCGCTGGTACTCCTCAATGCACAACAGCACATGCGCAGGTTTGCCGCGATCCGTGATGAATACTGGGCCATGCTTCGCAGCCTTCTTGGCCCGGCTAGCGTCCTGGTTAAACTCGCGGCTCGATAGGGTCGTGATGGACATGGTGTCACCTCAAAGCAAACATTATGTAGAAATGTTACTACTTTAATTTATTTTTGCAATTGCTGTGGCGAATGACTATATGGCTAGGAATTCTCGGTGTCGCCCACTGGTTTGCTGCGTCTGGCCCTGGGGTGAGCCGAGTCATACACCTTCGCCAAGTGTTGCCAGTCCAAGTGGGTATAGATCTGGGTGGTGGTGATGTTGGCGTGGCCGAGCATCTCCTGGACCGCCCGGAGATCACCTGACGATTGAAGCATATGGCTGGCAAAGGCGTGGCGGAGCATGTGCGGGTGTACCGATTGTCCCAGCCCGGACTGCGAGACCCAGTGATCGAGACGCATCTGTACACTTCGCACCGAAAGGCGTCTCCCCCAGCGACTGAGGAACAATGCCGGAGTATCGTTACCGCCAAGGAGTGCCTGGCGCCAGCTCAACCAGGTCTTGATCGCTTTACACGCTTGCCTGCCTACCGGCACCACGCGCGTTTTGCTGCCCTTGCCGGTAACCCGTGCCTCCCCTGCTTTCAGATCAATGTCGATGAAGTCCATGCCCGTCAGTTCGGACACTCGCAAGCCTGAGGAATAAAGCAGCTCGAACATGGCGTGGTCACGTGCCAGCAAGACATTCGAGTCAATATCCTGCTCCTTCTTGCCATCGAGGAGCTGGGCGCAACTATCGGGTGAAAGCGTCTTGGGAAGGGCCCGCTTTACCTTCGGGCCTTTTTGCCCGACACACGGGTTGTTCAGGTACCCGAATCTCTGGATGGCGTATGAATAGAATCCTCGCCAGCTTGATATATGTCTGGCCACGCTCGCCGGCGACAGGCTTTTCTTCCTGAGCTTGACGATCGCGTCCCGCACATCGGATGCCACTGCGTCAGCCAGTGCTTTCCCGCATTCTTCAGTCGCCTGGAGCAAAAAAAGAAGGTCCCGCTGGTAACTTTCAAGCGTGTTCGGAGAAAGCCGCCTCTCGGCCGCGAGGTGTTGCAGGTAGGCCGCAACATGCTGCCGGGAAAGCGTCGTGGCTTCCTTATTGTCCGTGTCGGACATCATCAAGTCTCATGGTCTCAGTTTCTCAACCGGGCAGAGATCATGCCGCCCGGGTACTACCGCTTACCCAAGGATACAGGCCGCGATCATGAAGATCGCCAATCCGTACAAGCTACCTACATACATAGCAAACACCCCCTTCCTGCACCATGAGGTGCAATGGAGATGTTTTGCATCAGTACATAATATTCGCTTTGCATAGCCGCACTTGCAAACGCGAATCTGGCCTCACTCCTGGCATGACCAGACGTCAGTCGTGGCGCTTAATTCGTGCGAACTCCAGCCTTGGCCCGTGGCCACCCTAGGGTATATAGCCTCGCGACTCCCCTCTTAGCGTGGTATCAAACCTATCGACGCGCCAAGTATATGTCAGTCGCTATCTCGGGCTCATTTGACTGTGATTGAGGACTGTTCCCGTGACGCTTCATCTAGCAAAAGTCGATGCACAGCATCCCACCAGCGCTGCCGGTTACCAGGCAAGGGGGAGGCTGTGGTAATCGGCGTGGGGCGATCCAGGCTCAGCACCCAGCCAGGCGGCACCTTGAAGCCGATGCTGCCGCATGCGGCTCCGAGATTATTGGGGTCGTAAATTTTAATCAGGCTGGGGGCATCCGGATCATCAACATAGACGATGCCGAGGTAATCCTCTTGGTGGTCATTTTTTAACAACACGCTGATTCCGTCGAGCAACACATGTAGCGCTGCGGGATCAAGTGGGGTGGCTGGCGCTTCCGCTCCGACGGCGCTTATGTACCAGCGCGCATCAGTTTCTGACCGCAATGCGGATTCCAGGCGATCCCAGTCTGACCACTGCATCAGGCCATAGAGGGTGCCGTTCAGCTTGGTTTCAAAAACGTTCATGGGGCGTTCTCCTCTCGGGATGGGGGTTGCAGCATGTCCCGCAGCCCAAGGCTTCACTCTGGCCGCCAAGTTTGACTTGCCGGATGATACCGTCGACCACCTGGATGAAGCTGGGCATGGCGGTCACGCCGAAGCCTTGCGCGAGTGTGTGTGATTCGGCGACATCGAGCTTGATGAGATTGCGATGATGGACGCTCAGTTGTTCGACCAGCAGCATCATGGCGCGGCAGGGGGCCGCAATGGGTGGCATGAAAGTAATACACCCGCACCCGGTCGGCGGACGCCGCGCCTGCAGCCACGTCAGCCCTTGCAACAGAACCATGAATACAGCGGCAACGCCGAATAGAATCAGCACAACAGTCGTCATGCCGCCGCCCGCTTGTCATAGCCGAACTCGCCGCGCCATTGGCCTTTGCGGTAATCGATCGTCAGCCAGCGGGGGACATAGGGGCGCGGATTGTCGAGCGGCTCATGGGTTGGCAATCCCTGTCCGGTCTTGCTGTTTTCAGCCGTGGCGCACGCCGCCCGGCTCATCAGCGGCACAAAGCGCACGGCCAGACCCGCACCGGCAGGGATGGCGTCAGTGTCCACCCCGGTGTCCCACTCGCGAAAAACAAGCTGCTTGCGAATCATGCAGCCGAAAATCAGTTTCATCTCGGCCAGCAGAATCCCGGAACGCGTGGCGAGCGCCGCCGTGGCGGAACGGCTAAATTGGATGTCAATTGGTTTCTGATGCAGGGCGATGCGCATGACAGGTTCGCTTTCTCGAATGGATGCGAGGATTGGTCGGCATGAGCAGCGCTTCCTGACAGGCTCGCAAGGCGAATCGGCACACATCGTCACCCGACCCGGCCTCTCAGCCGGGTTCAAGCTGGCGGCCGTTACAGGTGCTTCCCCCCTCCCCGCTAACCGGGTCGCGCAAGGGCGGGCCCCGCCCTTGCGATCCGATCTCAGATAAACAGGCAGATATCCGTTTCGCCCGCGAATTCGAAGAAGGTCGCCGTGCCACCGTATTCGATATTGCCGATGAAGTCGGATTGGTCGAAGCCGAACAGCTCGACGGTCATCTGACAGGCAATCATTTTCACGTCGGCTTCCTGACACAAATCGCGCAAGTCAGGTATCGAAGCGACACCGGTATTTTTGATCGTCTGTTTCATTAAGCCGGTGGCAAGGTTTTCATAACCTGGCACCAGGGACTGCACCGCATTCGGAATATTCCAGCTGATTTCCTTGAACCACTTGGGACCGAAAGGCATTTTCATCGGCATGCCTGGATTGCCGAGCGGGCTGACCTTGAGTCCTGACAAGTCCTTCTTCAGCAGTTGCAGGCCATAGAAGGTGAAGAATATCTGCACCTCGTAACCCAGCGCGGCGGCGGTGGATGCCAGGATAAAGGGCGGATAGGCCCAGTCCAGCGTGCCTTTGGTAGCGATGAGCGCCATTTTTTTGGTTTCCATGATGTTCCTCCTTTTACCTGGTGGAGACGACTCAATGCTTGCGCATCATAAAGACAAACTCGCCGCCATTTTCAGCGGTGGACAACAGTTCGTTGCCGGTCTGCTTGGCAAACGCCTGCATGTCCTTCACCGATCCGGGATCGGTCGAATTGATCTTCAATACCTGGCCGCTTGCCAGTTCGGACAGGGATTTCTTGGTACGCAGTATGGGCAACGGGCAGTTGAGTCCGCGTGCATCCAGTTCCTTATCAAAGTTCATGTTTTTCTCCTTGAGAATCGGCTGATTTCTTGGCGCGCACAACCGATAAATGCGCGATAACTGCGCACCCGCTCAAATGCGGGCACGACTTTTCGGGTGGCGAGCGTTTAATCCGCCCACGCGCGGCCGGCGAACATGCCGTCGACCGGGGTGTGAAACAGGTGGTTGGCGTAATTGCTGAGTGTTTTCACGGCAATCGCCAGCACGACTTCCAGAATCTGCCGTTCGCTGTAGCCCGCGGCGAGGAAGGCGCTCACGTCAGTCTTGTCGGGCAGTCCACGCTTGATCACCATGGTGCGGGTGAAGTCGTGCAGGGCGGCCAGCCTGGCATCCGGGATCGGTTGGCCGTCGCGGATGGCATTGGTGACGGCTTCTGGAACACCGGACATCTTGTCGGCGATAAAGCTGTGCGCGGCGACGCAATAGGTGCAGCCGTTTTCACGGCTGACCGCCAGCAGCACCACTTCCTGCTCGGCCGGCGTGAAGCCGGACAAGGCCCGGAAGCGCTCGTAGCCATGCACATAGGTATCGAGCAGACCGGGCGAGTTGGCCATCACGCCATACATGTTGGGCACGAAGCCGAAGCCGGCCTGCGCAGCGCGCATCCGGTCGGCGGCGATCGTGTCGGCATTGGCTTCGGTAAGAGACGGCAGGGACAGCTTGTATTCCGATTGCATCATGACTCCTTGGTTAGTGGACTGGATGGTCCATTATTGGTCGAACAAAAGCTCTAATCCTTACTGCAAAGCCTTCAAAGTCAGTTCGATAATCCCGTGCAGGGTGTCCTCGTCTGTCCCGGCTTTGCTCATGGTCTTCAGGCCACTCATGCTGCTGACCAGATAATTGACCAGCATCACGGCATTGCGCGCCGACGGAATATCGCCCTCTTTCTGGGCGCGCTCGACTGCTGCCAGCAGCACTTCATGAAAGCGGTCCAGGCCCCGCGACACTGCTTTGGCAATCTCCGGATCGCGGCGGGCGAATTCATTGGCGGTATTCAATACCAGGCATCCGCGCGTCTCGCACACTCCACGCGCCTCGTCCAGCACGCTCTCCAGGAACTGCCGGATAAAACCCAGTCCGCTTGGTGAAGCCTGCAGCGCTTCGCGCAGGGTTCCGATCATATCGTCCCCATAGCGCGTCATGCAGCGTTCGAACAAGGCCTGTTTGCCGCCAAACGCCTGGTACAGGCTGCTTTTGGAAATCTGCATGGTATCGAGCAGGTCCTGCATCGAGGTGTTTTCATAGCCATTGCGCCAGAAAACCTGCATCGCCGCATCGAGTGCGGCGTCAGGATCAAATTCGAGCGGTCGACCGGGAGATAGCTTCATCGTTTTATTTATGTACCGTTTGGTTCACAATGTCAACCAAAAAGTCTCAACCTCCTGTTTCTGAACATTCAGGCCAGCCCGAATACGACGCGATGCGCCCCTGACGTCTTGTTGGCAAGCAGAATGCTGTCGCAGCGTCCGCTATTGGCTCGCGGCTTCCCTGACCAGGGTATCCAGGGTACCGGTCAGGCGCTTGAGCGCCGCATCACAATTGGGGTCCGCCTGCTTCATGGCATAGCCGGCCGGGGCCTCGTAACCCAGCCAGCTTTTCCCTTGCGCGTCTTCCCAGGCCAGCACCCGCATCGGCAGTTCGATGCCGTAGCTCTGGCTGCATTGCAACAAGGGGGTGCCGCCTTTGGGGTGCCCGAAAATCAGCAGTTCGGTTGGTCGCAACGCCTGGTTGATGCTGCGCGCTCCCGCAGCGTGATCGATGCGCGCAAATATTTTCAGATGGCGCGCCTTGGCGATTGCCTCAAGCCTGTCCATCGAGGCTTTGGCCGTGTGCATGCTCGGCAAGGCAATCATGCCGTCCATGCCGTTCATGGCATAGGCAGGCGGAACCAGCAAGGCAAGCATCAGGGTGGTAGTGGCAAGACGTGGCATGAGGTTCTCTCCGTGTTGACAATCCTGTTTGTCGATTCTGTAACCCAATCCTGACAAGCCCCCCCAAAAATTTTTCAAACCGGGAATCCATGGGATGCCGGGTATGAGGCTTGTAAGGAAAAAAGCCGAAAACCGACCTGTATTATTATGTACCGCCCGGTTCATTATCATGAGCCGGGTCATTCGACAGCCCCACGATCAGGAGACAGCATTGAGCGACACGACCAGCGAAAGTCCGGAGACATGGCCCGAACAGCACGGCAGCGCGCTTTATCGCTTTGCAATGCTGCGCCTGCGCGACGCCGACAAGGCAGAAGAAGTGGTGCAGGACACCCTGGTCGCCGCCCTGCAGGCGCACGCGCGCTTCAACGGCGGGGCGTCGGTGCGCACCTGGCTCATCGGCATCCTCAAGCACAAGATCATGGATCAGTTTCGCCACGAAGCGCGCGAAGCTCCCCTGGAGTCGCCCGATCTGGTGTCGGCCGACAACGACTTGTTTGCCGATGAGGATTTCTTCGATGCCAACGGCAGCTGGCGCGAAAAGGTTTCCGACTGGGGCAACCCCGAAGATTCCCTGGAGCGCAGTCAGCTCATCGCCATCCTGCAGCGCTGCCTCGATGCGCTTCCCGAGCGCCTGTTCCACTTTGCCACAGCAGGGCGGCCACGTGTTTCTTCGGGGCGATTTGCGGCCGCAGCCCGATTACTTCGCTTATGTGGAGCTCCACATAAGGCCGATTATGTAGACACCTCGATTATGCGGACTTGATGCCCTGCGCTTACCCTGAGACCTTAGCTGGCACGGGTGACGACAAGACCACGGTCAACATAATCCACAAGTCACCAAGCATATGGAAATGTAGTCGAGGTGACATTCGGAGGCCAATCATCGTGGCACTACCAGTCTTTGTGCGGCCCCACGGGATACCAACGACCGATCTTGCCTCTTCCGGTAGCCGTCAAACTTCAGAAATTATGATGACTTCGTACAGCCAATTACTTTGGAAAAGCCGCACGGTACATGGCTCCCGAGATAATTCACTGTGGCAACTCCACATAATCATAATCGGCCGAAGCAGCCGGTCCCCACTTTCCACACCCGGTCATTCAGGAACATCTGCTTCTGAAGATGCCGAATCGTCATTTTCGACTCATTGCAGACGGGTTGATGGAGAACGCCAGCCTTAAACGGACAATCACCGATTGCAGCATCGCATGTGCCCACACAAAATCGAAGGGCTGCGCGTCGTTATCTGGGCGCAGCCTTTATCATTGCCAACCACCGCCGAGCACCTTGTACAACGCCACCCGATTAGTGGCGTCGGCCAGCCGCACGAAGATCAGCTCCTGTTCGGCAAGGTAGAGCGAACGCTGGGCATCGAGCAGGCCGAGGAAGCTGTCCACCCCGCCCTTGTAGCGCGCTTCCGCGAGGCGGAAAGCTGCCTGCGTGGCCTCGACCTGCTGGCGCCGGGCGTCGAGCCGCTCGGCGAGCGTGGCGCGGTCGGCGAGCGCGTCGGCCACCTCGCGGAACGCGGTCTGGATGGTCTTCTCATAAAAGGCCACGTTGATGTCGCGCTGCACTTCTGCCACATCGAGACTCGCCTGCAGGCGGCCGGCCTCGAAGATCGGGATGCGGATCAGCGGAATGAAGTTCCAGGTGCCGGAGCCGCCTCCGAAAAGTCCGTCCAGCGTGCTGCTGGCAGTGCCGGCGGCGGCGGTCAGGCTGATGCTCGGAAAGAAGGCCGCGCGCGCGGCGCCGATGCTCGCATTGGCCGCGCGCAGGCTGCGCTCCGCCTGCAGGACGTCGGGGCGGCGGGTGAGCACCTCGGAAGGCACGCCCGCAGGCAATTCGGCGACTGCGCTGACCGTGTCGGTGAGCGTGTCGGGCAGCAGGTCGGCGGGCACCGGTGCGCCAACGACGAGCGCCAGCGCATTCTCGTCCTGCGCGACGAAGCTGCTGAAACGCGCAACGTCGGCACGCGCGCTTTGCAGCAGCTGCTGCGATTGGTGCACGTCGAGTGCCGAGACCGCACCGGCTTCGGAACTGCGGCGGATCAGATCGTGGGACTTCAGCCGCGATTCGTAGGTGTTGCGCGCCAGCGCCAGGCGTTCCCTGTCGTACGCGAGTGTCATCCAGATGCTGGCGACTTCGGCCACCAGGCTGATCTGGGCGCTGCGGCGCGCTTCTTCGGTGCCAAAGTAGAGTTCGAGCGCCTGCGCATTGAGGCTGCGGATGCGGCCGAAGAAATCCAGTTCGTAGGCAGAAAAGCCCACGGTGGCGCTGTACTGGCGGAATACATCGGCGTCGCCGCTGCCGCTGAGATCGCCCGGCAGGCGCTGCGCGGTCTGCTCGCCGGTGGCGCCGATCGTGGGGAACAGATCGGCGCGCTGGATGCGGTACTGCGCGCGCGCCTGCTCGATGTTGAGTGCGGCTACACGCAGGTCGCGGTTGTTGGCGAGCGCCAGCGCCTGTCGCTTGCGGTCGCCATGATCCACGGGCCGGAGATGCTGATCCTCGACGAACCGACCTCCGGCGTCGACCCGGTGGCGCGCGATGCTTTCTGGCGAATCCTGATCGACCTGGCACGCCGCGACAACGTCACCATTTTCATCTCGACCCATTTTATGAACGAGGCCGAGCGCTGCGACCGCATTTCGCTGATGCACGCCGGCCAGGTGCTGGTGAGCGATACGCCGGCAGCGATCATCGAGAAACGCGGCGCGCGCAACCTCGAAGAGGCGTTTATCAGCCATCTCGAGGAAGCGGTGGCGAAGAACCCGCCGGCACCTCCGGCTGCCGGAGCCCCCCGGCAACCGCAGGAGCAGGCGGCTCCTGCGGCAGCAAACCTGGCCCCACGCCGCCAGGGTTTTAGTTGGCGTCGTTTGTTCAGCTACACCCGGCGCGAATCGCTCGAACTGCGCCGCGACCCCATTCGTCTCACGCTGGCTTCACTGGGCAGCGTGATGCTCATGCTGGTGCTGGGCTACGGCATCAGCATGGACGTGGAAGACCTCGCCTTTGCCGTGCTCGACCAGGACCAGACCACTCTGAGCCGCGACTACGCCCTCAATCTCGCCGGCTCGCGCTACTTCATCGAACATTCGCCAATCCGAAACCACGCCGAGTTGGACCAGCGCATGCGCGCCGGCGAGATCAGCCTGTCCATCGAGATTCCGCCCGGCTTCGCACGCGACATCGCACGCGGCACGCCAGTGCAGATCGGCGCCTGGATCGATGGCGCCATGCCGATGCGCGCCGAGACGGTGCGCGGCTATGTCCAGGGCATGCACCAGCACTGGCTCACCGCCAAGGCGCGCGAGGCTTACGGTTCAGAGGCGACAGCCGGGCTGTTCAGCATCGAAACACGCTTTCGCTACAACCCGGAGGTGACCAGCCTGCCGGCCATGGTGCCGGCGGTGATCCCGCTATTGCTGATGCTTATCCCGGCGATCCTGAGCGCGCTGTCGGTGGTGCGTGAGAAAGAGCTGGGCTCCATCGTCAATCTTTACGTCACCCCGGTCACCCGGCTGGAGTTTCTGCTCGGCAAGCAGATCCCCTACATCGCGCTTGCCATGATCAATTTCCTGCTGCTCACCGCGCTGGCCGTCTCCCTGTTCGGCGTGCCGCTAAAGGGGAGCTTCCTCGCCCTGGCAGCCGCGGCATTGCTCTATGTGATCGCAGCCACCGCCTTCGGGCTGCTGATGTCGGCCTTCGTGCGCAGCCAGGTCGCCGCCCTGTTCGGCACCGCTCTGCTGACCATTCTTCCGGCCGTGCAGTTCTCCGGGCTGATCGATCCCGTCTCCACCCTGGAGGGTGTGGGCGCCTTGATCGGGCAGATCTATCCGACCACCCACTTCGTGACGATTGCGCGCGGCACGTTCTCGAAAGGGCTCGGTTTCATGGATCTCCGGGCGTCTTTTGTCCCGCTGCTGATCGCCGTGCCCGTACTCATCGGGCTCGGCGCAGCCCTGCTCAGGAAGCAGGAGCGATAGGCATGCGATCCGCACACAACATCCTCCACCTGGGCATCAAGGAACTGCGCAGCCTCGTGCGCGACCCCATCATGCTTGTTTTGATCGTTTACGCGTTCACGTTTTCGATCTACACCGCCGCCACGGCAATGCCGGAAACGCTGCACAAGGCGCCTATCGCCATCGTCGACGAGGACCGCTCTGCGCTTTCCAACCATATCATCGACGACTTCTATCCGCCCTATTTCCTGCCGCCAGCCCTGATCACGACAGCCGAGATGGACGCCCGGATGGATGCAGGACTCGACACCTTCGCCCTGCACATCCCGTCCGGTTTCCAGCGCGATCTCCTCGCGGGGCATAGTCCCGTGCTGCAGCTTAATGTCGATGCCACCCGGATGAGCCAGGGCTTTACCGGCAGCAGCTATATCCAGGCGATCGTCTCGGGCGAGGTGAATGATTTCATGCGGGGGTATCGTGCCGAAACGGCTCCAGCGGTCGATCTGGTTTTACGGGCACGCTTCAACCCCGAGCTGGACAAGTCCTGGTTCGGCGGCATCATGGAGATCATCAGCGCCATCACCATGCTTTCCATCGTCCTCACCGGTGCCGCACTCATCCGTGAGCGCGAGCACGGGACGGTGGAACACCTGCTGGTAATGCCGGTGACGCCTTTCGAGATTATGAGCAGCAAGGTATTGGCCATGGCCCTGGTCGTGCTCGCGGCCTCGTGGTTCTCGTTGACGTTCATTGTCCGCGGCCTGCTTGCAGTCCCCATCGAAGGCTCAGTCGCGCTGTTTTTCGCGGGTGCGACCCTGCACCTGTTCGCGACCACGTCCATGGGCATCTTCCTCGCCACCCTCGCCCGCACGATGCCGCAGTTCGGGCTGCTGCTGTTGATGTTCCTGCTGCCGCTGCAGGTCCTGTCGGGTGGCATGACGCCGCGCGAAAGCATGCCTGACGCCGTCCAGTTCATCATGCAGGCCGCGCCCAACACCCACTTCGTCATGCTCTCCCAGGCCATTCTCTATCGTGGCGCCGGCCTCGATGTGGTCTGGCCGCAGTTCCTCAGCCTGGCGGCAATCGGTGCGGTCCTGTTCACGCTGGCCCTGGCGCGCTTCCGTAAAACGCTGGCAACGATGGCATGAGTTCGCGCACCGAACAAACTTCGCCTCGTTCGCGCGTCCCGGGCAAATGGCGCGCACTGCCGACCGGCATCTGGGCACTCGGATTCGGCTCACTGTTCATGGACATATCCTCCGAGATGATCCATAGCCTCCTGCCGGTCTTCATGGTCACCGTACTGGGCGCCTCCATGGTGACCGTCGGCGTTATCGAAGGGATTGCAGAGGCTACGGCAGCCATCTTGAAAGTGTTCTCGGGTGCGCTGAGCGACTATCTTGGCAAGCGCAAATTCCTGATGATCCTTGGCTACGGACTCGCGGCATTCACCAAGCCCATTTTTCCGCTGGCCTCGTCGATCGGCTGGGTGTTCACGGCGCGTTTCGTCGATCGCATCGGCAAAGGCATTCGCGGGGCGCCGCGCGACGCCCTGATTGCCGACATTTCGCCAGCACCATTGCGCGGCGCGGCCTATGGTTTGCGGCAGGCGCTTGATTCGGCTGGCGCCCTGCTCGGTCCGCTACTGGCGGTGGTCTTCATGATATGGCTTGCCGATGACATCCGTGCGGTGATGTGGATAGCCGTGGTGCCAGCCTTCATTGCGGTGGCACTGCTCATGATTTACGTACGCGACCCTGAGCGCACGCATGCAACCGGCGACGTAAAATCCCCACTCGCACGGGCCAACATCAAGCGCCTGCCGCTGCGCTACTGGCTGGTTGTGCTGTTGGGGGCGGTCTTTACGCTCGCCCGCTTCAGCGACGCCTTTCTGGTGCTGCGGGCACAGGACATTGGCCTCGCGCTCGGCTATGTGCCGGTGGTCATGGTCGTGATGAACGTTTTCTATGCCGGCGCCGCCTATCCGGCCGGGGCCGCCGCTGACCGCTTCCACCCGCGCACCTTGTTGCTGATCGGACTCGCGCTGCTCATCGCAGCGGACATGGTGCTGGCCGCAGCCCGAGGCGCACTGGGCGTCTTTGCCGGTGTCGCGCTGTGGGGCCTGCACATGGCCTTTACCCAGGGCCTGTTGTCGAAACTCGTCGCTGATACGGTTCCGGCGCAATTGCGCGGCACCGGGTTCGGCATCTTCAATCTCGTCAGCGGCGGTGCGTTACTGCTTGCCAGCGTACTGGCTGGCGTTCTGTGGAGCGCCATCGGACCTGCTGCGACGTTCCTGGCCGGTGCCGGTTTCGCTGCCCTCGCCGCAATCGGGCTCTTGGCTGTGGACGCTGGACATCGCAATCGAGACAAGGAATGATATGGGCAGACCTGTTCTCCCTGCACCCGGCGCGATCCCTCATAACACTGGCAACGATGGCATGAAAAGAATAGTCGGACTCATAGCGTGGCTTGTTATCGAGGGCGCCAGCCCGGCTGTGGCCTGGTCGGTGGAACCGGAAAAGACCGGGACGCTGAGCTTCGTACTCGAAAACGACATGTTCCAGGGGAGCGACAGCCACTACACGAACGGCGTGCGGGTGGTCTGGGTACCGGGACCGGATGCCTCCACACAGGAATGGGCCATCAAACTGGCCCGCCTCGTGCCGTGGTTCCCCGAGCAAGGCGAGGTTCGCCATGGCTATGCCTTCGGCCAAAGCATGTTCGTGCCGAGTGATATCACCATCGCAGATCCGCCCCCGGGGGAACGCCCCTATGCAGGCTGGCTGTATGGGACGGTGGGCCTGGGCGTGGAGTCGGGCAAGCAGCTCGACCAGTTCGGCATCACCCTCGGCGTGGTCGGCCCGGCCTCTCTGGCCGAGCAGAGCCAGAAATTCATCCACAATGTTGTCGGGTCTAATGAACCACGCGGCTGGGACACCCAGCTCCGCAATGAGCCGGGTGTCATCCTGACCTACCAGCGCAGCTGGCGGGAATTCGCGACCACGACCTTCCTGGGGAACCAGTTGGACTTCACGCCCCACGCAGGGGCCGCACTCGGCAACGTGTTCACCTATGCCAATGCAGGCGTCACGCTGCGTTACGGTAAACGACTGCCCAGCGACTACGGGCCGCCGCGCATCCAGCCCGGCTTGCCGGGCTCGGCAGCCTTCGCCCCGGTGTCCGATTTCGGCTGGTACCTGTTTGCCGGTGTCGAAGGACGCGCGATTGCCCACAACATCTTTCTCGACGGCAACACCTTCCGCGACAGCCGCAGCGTGGACAAAAAACCCCTGGTCGGCGACCTGCAGTTCGGCCTGGTACTGGACTGGTCCGATATTCGTTTCAGTTACACCCACATACTGCGCACGCGCGAGTTCCGAACCCAGGAGAAATTCGACGGCTTTGGCGCGCTCAGCGTATCGATAAAGTTTTAAGCCATCCTGCACCGTGGAGCGTAAATTGCCCCACAAACCATCGAAGAAAAAACCACGGTATGGCTGTGCAGATGGCTCTCGGCTGAGAGCCCCCAAAAAAACCGCACTTCAATCGGCTCGGAGTTATCGGAAAAGCAGGGGCGATTCAGGAAGGGATTGTTTGTGACAAAGAAAAAATAGCACCGACGGCGCTTGTCAGGGAAACCGGGACATCAAGAACGTCCTGAGTGAGCTCGCGACTATCCCGGCGGATATCCGACCGGGGGTGCCAATCCGCTTCCAGCCGCAATGGGAGGCCTTGCCGACGGCCCCGGAGCCTGAGCTTGGGCGTTGACGATCGGCTTTTGACAGACAATCAGACCTTCTCCGAGATTTACCGGGTCGTTCGTTCCTGGCCGAACGCAGAAGCTCAAGGCCGACATCCACTACGATTCGCGCCTGCGTCTGCTATCAGGAAAGACGTACTTCCCGACCCTGAAGAGGCCTTCAGTCGTCTGATTTGTGACTGCGACACGGCATCCTCCTAAACGAATCGTGCAGGAGGATGCCGGCTAAACGCTGGCCTCTTGTCACACTAGCAAGCCACCAATATAATAAGTACTGCTTACTATAAGAGCGGTGACTCGTGGAATTGCGACAAGACAGTCTCGGCTTTCTGCTGACGGATGTTTCCCGCCTGATGCGTCGGGCCTTCCAGCAACGCCTGGAAGGAAGCTCTCTCACACTGGCGCAGGCGCGTGCACTCGTTTACGTCTCTCGCCATGAGGGTGTTCGCCAGGTCGATTTGGCGGAAATGCTGGAAGTCCAACCCATCACGCTCGCCCGTTTGATTGACCAGCTCACGGATGCCGGTTTAGTCGAACGTCGCCCTGATCCCAACGATCGGCGGGCATATCGGGTGTTTCTGACGCCTGCCGCCGCCCCCCATCTGGCCGCAATCGAGCAGGTCGCAGCGGTGATCCGGACGGTCGCTCTGCACGATCTGGACAAGCAGCAAGCCGCCACGCTCCTCCTCGCCTTGAACAAGATGCGCGACAACCTGGCCTCACGCTAACGCCCTTCAGCAGAACATTTATCCCGGAGTATTAAGTTCATGAGAGATGTCCCAACCAGTGACGAATCATCTCGCACCGAGGTGGCACGTCCGTCGAAACGCCGCCTGAAACGGCTGGTCCTGCTTGTCGTGGTGCCGCTGATCGTCGCACTCGTCATCGGGGTCGTGTACCTCAGGAGCGGCCGTTTCGTCGATACCGACAACGCCTACGTCAAGGCCGACATGGTGCCGGTCAGTGCCGAGGTGTCCGGAACGATCAAGCAGGTGCTGGTCCGGGAAAACCAGTCTGTCGCTGCGGGTCAGCCGCTGTTCCGGATCGACCCGGCGCCGTTTCAGGTGGCGGTCGCCAAAGCCGAAGCCAAACTGGCGCAGGTGCGCGTCGATCTTGCAGCAACGAAGGCGGGCTTTCGCGAAAAGCAGGCCGAAATTGCACTGGCGCAAACCCGCTACGCCTTTGCGCGAAAAGACCAGCAACGACAGGCCGATCTGGTAGCACGCAAATTCATTTCGCCTTCCCGGTTCGACGACGCGAAACAAACCACCGACCTCGCCGGGCAACAAATCGGCGCGCTGAATCAGGATCTGAAACGCATCGCGGAAACCCTGGGCGGCAGTGTCGATGCGCCGGTCGAGCGCCATCCGGCGTATCTCGCCGCGCTGGCCGAACTCGATCAAGCGAAGCTCGATCTGGCGCGCGTCGAAGTACGCGCCTCGTTGCCCGGCACCGTGAGCAAACCGCCCAAGCCCGGGCAGTTCGTCGCCGCGGGCGCGACGGCGATGGCCCTGGTGGTCAGCGGCCATGCGTGGATCGAGGCCAATTTCACCGAGACCGATCTCACCTACGTTCATCCGGGGCAGCCGGTCACGATTCATATCGACACCTACCCCGACGCAGAATGGACAGGCACGGTGGACAGCCTGAGCCCGGCCACCGGTGCGGAGTTCTCGGTCATCCCCGCGCAGAACGCCACCGGAAACTGGGTCAAGATCGCCCAGCGGGTGGCAGTGCGGATCAGACTCGACGCCGCGCCGGATCTGCCGCAATTGCGCGCGGGCCTGAGCGCGGTGGTCGAGATCGACACCGGCCATCGGCGTCGCCTGTTCGGATACACGCTCTGAGGCCGCGCGCATGAACGCGCCTGCGGCAGCCGTCCAACCGGAAAGCGCCAAGCGCATCTGGGTCGCCATGTCGGTGATGCTGGCGACCATCATGCAAGCGCTGGACACCACCATCGCGAATGTGGCCTTGCCTCACATGCAGGGCGCGATGGGCGCGACCCAGGATCAGATTTCCTGGGTGCTCACGTCCTACATTGTGGCAGCGGCCATCTTCATGCCGCTGACCGGATTTCTCACTGCGCGCTGGGGGCGCAAGCGCGTCTTCATGTGGTCAGTGGTCGGCTTCACGCTGGCGTCGATGCTGTGCGGCGCGGCGCAAACCCTCCCCGAGATCGTGTTGTTCCGTCTGCTGCAGGGGATTTTTGGCGCAAGTCTGGTGCCGCTGTCACAGGCCGTGCTGCTCGACACCTACCCGCCCGAACAACACGGCAAAGCCATGGCGATGTGGGGCGTGGGCGTGATGGTGGGGCCGATCCTCGGACCCACGCTTGGAGGCTGGCTGACCGAGTACTACAACTGGCGCTGGGTGTTTTACATCAACCTGCCGTTTGGCGTGCTGGCCTGGCTCGGGCTCGCGGCCTTCGTGCGCGAAACGCCCATCGACCGCACCCGGCGGTTCGATCTGCTCGGCTTCGCACTGCTGAGCCTGGGCATCGGCGCGCTGCAAATGATGCTGGATCGCGGGCAATCGCTGGACTGGTTCGCCAACCCGGAAATCGTCGTCGAGGCCCTGCTTGCGGGCCTGGCGCTGTATCTCTTTGTCGCCCACATGTTCACTCACGACCACCCATTCATCGAGCCGGGGCTGTTCAAGGATCGCAACTTCAGCGTCGGCCTTGTGCTTATCTTCATCGTCGGCATCATTTTGCTCGCCACCATGGCCTTGCTTCCGCCGTTCATGCAAAGCCTGTTGGGATTCCCTGTGATCGATGTCGGCTATCTGCTGGCTCCGCGCGGCGTGGGTACCATGATCGCCATGATGATGGTAGGCAAACTCTCGGGGCGGCTGGATGTGCGCTACATGATTTTTTTCGGCCTCATCCTGACCAGCCTGTCGCTGTGGGAAATGACCCTGTTCAATGCAAACATTGATGGTTGGGACATCGTGCGCACCGGCGTCACGCAGGGGTTTGGCCTCGGCTTCATCTTCGTGCCGCTGTCCACCATCACCTTCGCTTCGCTGGCGGCGCGCTACCGCAATGAGGGCACGGCGCTGTTCAGCCTGATGCGCAACATCGGCAGCAGCATCGGCATCTCGGTGGTGATGACTTATCTGGCGCAACGCACGCAAGCCAATCATGCCGCATTCGCCGACTACATCAATCCGTTCAATCTGGCGCTCAGGCAGGCGGTCGAAGCAGATGCCTACAACCTGACCACACCCCAGGGACTTGCGGCAATCAACGGCGAGGTGACGCGGCAAGCCGCCATGCTGGCCTATTTGCAAGACTTCAGACTGATGATGTGGATCACGCTGATCGCGATCCCGCTGGTTGTGCTACTGCGGGCGCCGGTCAAGCAGGCTGCCGCGAGCGGGGCGCACGCGGCAATAGACTGACTGAAGCACGGTTGGGCAGTATGAGCAGCTATGCCCGCCCGATTGCTCAAACGCTTACAATGCTATCGGAGGAAGATGCACATGTTCCAGACCATTATTTTTGCCTACGACGGCAGCGCCGAGTGCCAGGACGCGCTCGAGGAAGGGATCGCCCTGGCAAGCCGCTTCAACGCCCGCTGTCATCTGCTGGCGGTCATTCCGCCGCCGCCCGCCATGGCTTTGGCGAACGGTCCGCTGCCCGGCGAATACATCGAGGAACAGCAAGCTCGCGTCAATGCCATTCTCGAGACAGGGCTCGCGCGCCTGCGCCAGGCCGGGGTGGAAGCGACAGGCATCCTGAGGACGGACGAATCGTCTGTCGAAGCCATCGGAGCTGTCGCCCATGAGACCGGTGCCGATCTTGTCGTCGTCGGCCATCACCAACGCTCGGCCCTCGACCGCTGGTGGCGCGGCTCGGTCGGCCACTCTCTGCTGGATCATCTGCCATGCAGTCTGCTTGTTTCCATGCCGGGTGGCATGGTGATGAAGGCGGACGCCAAAGGCATATAGCACGCCGCCTGACTGGCGCGACCGCATGGGGATTCAGGGCATCAACTGAAAATTGCCTGGACCCAAGCCTTGGTGAGTTCCCCGGGATGGTCGGGAACTTGCCTCGATGAATTGATTGGCGAGGCTGTCCTTCCGGGCGTCACTCACCTGTCGTCGAGTGGCACAGCCAAGCAAATGGAACCGCTTCTCCTGGTGTGTGAGTGGCTCGCACTTTTCACGCTACCCGATTCACTCATCATGTCCGCCCGAATCCAGACAATGGTGCGGTTGGAATTAGAGTCTACCGAACTAAGGGCTCGTTAATGAATAAATTGGGCATACGTTGCTTCGTATTCGGGATGGATGCAAGGCGCGAGGCGCAGCGAATGGTCGTTCCATTCGCAAGCCTTGCAACGCCGCAGACGCCCGAATACGCAGCAACCCTCCGGGCTGGGGTCGCTTTTGGCGCATCCCGGTGTTGCAAGCCGCTTGTTGTGAGTGACACAACCGCGCGTCTTGCGCCTAGGGCTGCACCTAAAGCGACCCCAGCGTATGCCCAATTTATTCATTAACGAGCCCTAACTACTATAGCTTCACGGTTTTCATGCCAGGAGTATCGATGCGAATGGAGAAAGCGTCTTCTAAGCCGCTGAGATCGGATGGGGTGTCGATGTCGGCGAAAATGCCGGGATCCTCGCATTCAAGCATCTGAATCCGCCCGGCATGGGCGGCGAGCAAAGGGTGCGCGCCCTGGTCGCTGCTGAGTTGGGCGAGGTCGTGGAAAAATGCTCGCGCAAAACCGACCGGGTGGCCGCGCCGTCCCTGGTAGCGGGGTGCCGCGATCGGCGCGCCGGCTCGAAGCAGGCTGGCTACGCCGTGGATGGTGTCATGCTGGATGAACGGCATGTCGGCCAGGGCGATCAGCCATCCGTCCTCGTCCTGCGCGGCAGTCACGCCGAAAGCAAGGCTGGTTCCCATGCCGGTTTCTGCTCCGGGACAGAATGCCACCTGCATCCCTTCCGCTTCCAGTAGATGCGCAAGCTGCCGATCTGACGGACGCAGCACCGCAACGCCATGATCAACGCCGCTTAGCAGGTTGCGCGCCGCCTGTACGCCGACCGGGGTGCCGTCGGCCAGGGGGAACAACAGTTTGTCGCCGCCAAAGCGCGTTCCAGTACCCGCCGCCAGCAGAATGCCGACGATCATATGGCTGCGGCCATCGACTGGCGCGAGGTGTGATTCCCGCTTGCTGTGGCAGGCAGAACGCCAAGCCGGATGCCGTGTCGCACCGCGGTCAATTCCGCCAGAATGGATATGGCGATTTCCGGCGGGGTGCGGCTGCCGATAGGCAGACCCACCGGCCCATGCAGGCGGTCAATTTCCGCTTTCGAAAGATCGAACAGGCTCAACCGTTCGCGCCGTCTCAGGTTATTGGCGTTCGAGCCGACGGCGCCGACATAGAATGCCGGCGATTTGAGCGCTTCCAGCAAAGCCATGTCATCCAGCTTGGGATCATGGGTCAAGGCCACCACTGCACAGCGGGCATCGGGCATCAGGGCGTTCACCGCGTCGTCCGGCATGCCGGGAACGAGTTCGGCACCCGCAACATCCCAGGCTGCGCTGTATTCCTCGCGGGGATCGCACACCAGCACCTGATAATCCAGGGCTTGGGCGATCTGCGCCAGATGGCAGGATATCTGGCCGGCGCCGATCACGAGCAGCCGCCAGCGCGGCCCATGCACGGCGATCAGCGTCTGCCCGTCGAACTGCGTGGTTTCGTCGATGTGCGGGGTGTAAAGGTGGATATCGCCGGTGACGAGATCGAGGCGCCGCCCGATCAGCCTGTGCTGCGCGATGTCGTCCTGGATCGCTTGCAGCAGGGGCTTGCCAGGCGCCGGCTCCAGCACCAGTTGCAGCGCGCCGCCGCAGGGCAGGCGGAAACGCTCGCATGCCTCGGCGGAGCCGCCGTAAATGAGCACTTCCGGCCGGATGGGCGGCGCGGCGCGCACCCGCTCGATCAGATCGGCCTCGATGCAGCCGCCGGAAACCGATCCGGCAAGCAGTCCATCGTCGCGCACTGCGAGCATGGCGCCCACCGGGCGCGGGGATGACCCCCAGGTTTGGGTGACGGTGGCGAGCGTCACGCGATGGCCGTCATGCTGCCATTGCAGGCACGTGCGCAGGACTTCCAGGTCCGAGCTTTCCATCATGCACTCCGTAGTTCCGAGGTTTCGAACGGCAGCTTGCGCAGGCGCTTGCCGGTCGCGGCGAACAGCGCGTTGGCGACCGCCGGCGCAAGCGGCGGCACGCCCGGTTCGCCGACGCCGGTGGGCGCCGCTTGAGACGGCACGATGTGTACCTCGACCCGGGGCATTTCGCTGATGCGCAGCAGCGGATAATCATGGAAGTTGGATTGCTCGACGCGTCCCGCCTTGAGGGTGATGGCGCTGTGCAGGGCTGCGGAAAGCCCGAAGCCGATGCCGCCTTCCATCTGTGCCCTGACCTGGTCCGGATTGACCGCGATGCCGCAGTCCACGGCGCATATCACACGATCCACGCTGAACGAACCATCCGGCTTGACGCTGACTTCCGCCACCTCGGCGACAAAGGAGTTGAACGATTCATGCACCGCGATGCCGCGCCCGCGCCGCACCCCGCTTTTCGGCGCCAGCGGTGTGCCCCAGCCGGCCTTGGTCGCGGCCAGTTCCAGCACGCCATCGAGACGCGGATGTTGAATCAGTGTGCGGCGGAACGCATAAGGATCCTTGCCTGCCGCCGCTGCCAGCTCGTCGATGAAAATCTCGGTCGAGAAAGCGGTGTGGGTATGGCCGACGCTGCGCCACCACAGCACCGGCACGCCCAGCTTGGGCGAATGCAGCTCAACGTGCAGATTGGGGATGGCGTAGGCGAGGTTAGATGCGCCCTCGACCGACGTCATGTCGATGCCGTCCTTGACCAGCCCACCTTCGAACGCCGTGCCGGCGGCAATCGACTGGCCAACCAGTCGCTGGTTCCAGGCTACCGGGTTGCCTTGGGCATCCAGCCCTGCGCTGATGGCGTGGACGAACATAGGCCGGTAATAGCCGCCACGGATATCGTCCTCGCGCGTCCACATGAGGTGGATCGGCGCGCTGAGATCGCGTGTGGCCTTCGCCACCGAGACGGCTTCCGCGATGTAGTCGGAGGCGGGATTGGCGCGCCGGCCGAAGCTGCCGCCGGCCAGCAGGGTATGGATTTTCACCTGCTCCGGCTTGATCCCCAAAATTTGGGCAGCGGTGGCCTGATCGCTGGTCTGCGACTGGGAGCCGGCCCAGATTTCGCAACCGCTGTCCTTCAATTGCACGACGCAACTGAGCGGCTCCATCGGTGCGTGGGCGAGATAGGGGAACTCGAATGTCGCTTCCAGTTTTTTTGCCGCCTGGGCGAGGGCCTGCGCCGCATCGCCTTCGCTGCGTGCCACCTTGCCGGGCTGATTCAGCAGCGCCAGGTACTGGTCGCGTTGTTCAGTCGTCGAAACTCGTGCGCCGCCCGATTCGTCCCACTCGATTTGCAGCGCGTCGCGGCCTTTCTTGGCCGACCAGAAGTCCGTCGCGATTACCGCGACGCCTTGCGGCACTTCGACTACGGCACGCACACCGGGTACCGCCTTCGCCCGCTCGGTTTGGACGCGCCTGAGCCTGGCGCCGAAGACCGACGGGCGCGCAAGCAAAGCGGTGAGCTGGCCGGGAAGCCGCACGTCGGAGGCGAACTGGGCGCTGCCGTTGGATTTTGCCTTCGAGTCGGTGCGCTTGAACTGCTTGCCGATGTACTTGAAATCCTGGGGTGATTTGAGTGCCACTTCGGCGGGCTGGGGCATCGTTGCCGCCTTCTCCGCCAGTTGTCCGTAGCTTGCTTTGCGGCCGCTGGGGCGGTGCAGCACCATGCCATCCAGGGTGACGAGGGTGTTGGCATCCACTTTCCAGTTATCCGCCGCTGCCGCGATCAGCATGGCGCGCGCGGTGGCGCCCGCCCGGCGCAACTGCTCGAATGAATTGGCCATGGCGGTACTGCCGCCGGTGCCCTGCATCGGCCCCCAGAGCAGGTTGTTATACAGCTTGGCGTCAGCCGGCGCTGATTCGACCCTGATCTTTTCCCAGGGCACGTCCAGTTCCTCGGCCACCAGGGTCGGCAGACCGGTATTGACCCCTTGCCCCATTTCCAGATGCTTGACGATCACCGTCACGGTGTCGTCGGGCGCGATCCGGATAAAGGCATTGGGCTCAAAGGGTTTGTCTGTGCCTTGGCCCGCCTTCATCCTGGCGGCGCCGCCGACAGGCAGGTAGAACGCGAGGGTGAGGCCGACGCCCAAGGTGGTGCCGGTTTTCAGGAACGCGCGCCGGCTCGGGTTAATGATTTTGTCCATGGCTCATCCCCTCATCGTTCTGGCAGCTTGATGCACCGCCGCGCGTATGCGCTGATAGGTGGCGCAGCGGCACAGGTTGCCGTCCAGCGCCGTGTCGATGTCGGCATCCGTCGGCTGGGGGTTGCCCGCGAGCAGCGCCGCCGCCGACATGATCTGCCCCGACTGGCAATAGCCGCATTGCGGCACGTCGAGCTTGACCCAGGCATCCTGCAGGGCTTTCACGGCCTTGCCCTGGGCGCCTTCGATGGTGGTGATCTTCTGCCCGGCGGCAGCGGAAACCGGCGTCATGCAGGCGCGAACCGGCGCCCCGTTCAGATGCACGGTGCAGGCGCCGCACTGGGCCATGCCGCAACCGAATTTGGTGCCGGTCAGGCCCAGATTGTCGCGCAGCACCCAGAGCAGCGGTGTGTCCGGTGTGGCATCGACGCTGCGCGGCGTGCCGTTGACGATAATAGGGATCATGCGTATTCCCTCCGTTACAGGTTGTATAGAAGATGGAACGGATAGGAAATTCAACCGCA
>DDRS01000013.1 GCA_002343685.1 Thiobacillus denitrificans
GTCAGTAGTTAAGCAGAGGTTTCGATATGAATGCCAAACGTTTGAGAAAAGCATTATTAAATCGATCAAAACTACGTGCTGTCATTGCCATTTTCGTGTTTCTCGTATTGTGGGAGATCGGTTCTCGATCCAAGGACTGGTTCGGCTTTGCCGTGCCATGGATTGGCCATGTCCCCGCGCCGACCGCAGTTCTGGTTGCTTGGTATAGCTTGCTAGGCGACCCAGGCTACTGGCAAAGCTGGTATATGAGCACGCTCCGTGTGCTGGCGGGGTTCTTTGCTGCCATGGTGGTCGGAATTCCTCTCGGCCTATTCATGGCAGTGAACAAGACATTCAACGGTCTGGTGTTTCCCTCTTTTGAAATATTGCGACCGATCCCGCCGTTGGCCTGGGTTCCTGCATCGATCATTTTCTGGCCAACCCAGGAATTGTCCATTGCATTCGTTACTTTTCTCGGGGCCTTTTTCACGATCGTGATAAACGTCCTGGGAGGTGCGAGATCCATTGATCCCCGCTATTTCCAGTCCGCGCAGTCAATGGGCTCTTCGCAATGGGATATCTTCCGGCGGGTCGTCCTTCCGGCAACGCTTCCTTCGATTGTCGTGGGGTCTGCTGTAGGCATGGGGATCACCTGGGAAGTCGTGGTCGCTGCCGAAATGATTTCGGGCGGTGGTGGGTCAGGTGGTTCGGGTGGTGGATTGGGCTTTTTTATCTGGAATTCATATGTCGGTGGGTCATACGAACAGATCGTTGTCGGCATGATCAGTATCGGCATCGCTGGATTCATCTCCAGCGAACTTTTACGAAAACTCGGTAGTTACTTAACCCCATGGTTGAGAAAACGGTAAAGGATGATTCGTATGGACGGCATTACTCAAAATCTATCGACTGTTTCGTCGACCAGTGTAAAACCGAAGGTCAAGGCCGCTGAAATCAAGGTCACGAATATCAGCAAATCGTACGGCGCAGGTCTCTTCACCAAAGAAGTAATCAAGGATTGTTCGTTCACCATCGAACGCAACAAGCTTACTGTGATGATTGGTCCTTCAGGTTGCGGTAAGAGCACGTTGATACGACTTCTTGCCGGCTTCGAAAAATCTTCGTCCGGCAGTATCGAAATTGACGGGAAACGAATAACCGGCCCGGGGCGGGATCGTCTGGTTGTTTTCCAGGAATCAGCACTATTTCCCTGGATGACCACCTACGACAACATCATGTATGGGCCCAAGGCACGCGGCGAAGATACCCGGCAGAATCGCGATCAGGCTGAATATCTGCTTGAAAAGGTTGGACTGTCGGCTTTCAGAGAGAAATATCCTCCACAGCTCTCCGGTGGCATGCAGCGCCGGGCTGAACTGGCCCGTGCGATGATCAATAACCCCGATGTCATGATCCTTGATGAACCGTTTCGGGGCTTGGATTGCATGTCCAAGGAATTGATGTGGGAGTACTACTCCGGGCTTTATGAAGAGTCGCATAGAACGAACTTCTTCGTTACCACGGACATCGATGAAGCGATCTTCCTGGCTGACCGCCTCCTGATCATGTCAAACATTCCTGGACAGGTTCGTGCAACCATCGAAGTCGATTTGCCGCGCCCGAGAAGACTTGCTTTCGTTTTTGATAACGAACGGGCCGTTGCCATAAAAATGGAAGCGTTATCCATCCTCCACAAGGAGGCAATGAAATCGTTCAGTGGCGGAAGCAAGGCGGCGGCAGATTTTGTCGAAGCTTACTCAAAACGCTCCGGCGGCAATGGGGCATCCGGACAATAAATCAATACAGCACCACATAAACGCCATAGTTAATTGTTTTTCTGGATAACGGGTGGGTTATCCACACTATAAATTCACCCGTTTTTGTTCGAGTTTGCTTCATGTTTTATTCGTAGAGATTTATTGGAATTGTTTGCGCTAGGAAAATAAGCAATTGTTGAAGACAAAACGCAAAATTTCGCATGTTGTCCTGGGTGTGTATTTGAATGCTGGTCGGAGCTTTTAATTTTTGGAGATGAAAATGGGAAAAAAAGTAATTGATATGCGCAGTAGGCCTTCATTTTTGCATGATTTTTATGGGGCAACGCCGGGTACCAATGAGTATGAGGTGGTCAAATGGTTGAATAGGCGTGTGGGCTCAAAAGACGATGAACACTTTACCCGCTCAAAAGACGTCGAGGGATTTGTAGAAGAAATCAGGGAAGTGGGCATCACTGCGTCTGTGGTGGTGGGCCGGGATATACCCGGAATCCGGCATACAAATGATGAAATCAGTGGAATAACGAAAGGGCATAAAGAGCTGGTTGGCATGGGCTCTGTCGATCCCTTGGCATTGGGCGTCAAAGGGTCGATTGCCGAAGTGGAGCGGGCCATTAAAAAACTCGGCCTGAAAGGTATCAATCTCGAGCCTGGATTTGGCAGTGCCCCTATGAAGGCCGACAATCCATTGTTATATCCGATCTACGATGCCTGCGATCAATTGGGCGTTCCTGTTTGCCTCATGTCGGGACCGACATCTCCCAGTCTCGAACTGACCGACCCTGCTCCTGTGGGGCGGATTGCGAAGGCGTTTCCTAATCTGTCGATTATTTGTTATCACGGGTTCTATCCCTATGTGAACGAAATAATCGGGGTCGCCTTCCGTTGGGAAAATGTTTTCCTTGTGCCGGATATGTATATATTCCTGCCGGGCGGGAGTCTCTATGTCGAAGCTGCCAACGGTTTCATGAAAGACCAGCTCTTGTTTGGCAGCTCTTACCCCTTCCGGGCGATGGGGCAGTCAGTTGATGATTATAGAAACCTTGGATTCAAAGAGGATGTTATCGACCAGGTCATGTATAAAAATGCCAAACGGGTACTTAAATTAAAAATCTAGATAAATCGAAATGAACGTTGTGATTAGAGAGGCGGAATTGTCTGACCTTTCTCGGTTGGTCGAGCTTTATAAATTGCTTGATTTCTATCCCGAGGAAGAACAGCCATTCGGCAAGCTTCAACAACAGTTTATGCGCCATAAGGAATATCCCGACTATCGCGTTTTTGTCGCTGAAGCGGACAATGCGATAGTCGGTACTTTTGCGTTAATCGTGATTGAAAGTGCTGCTCATGGCGGAAAACCTTTTGGGATTGTCGAGGATGTTGTCGTTTCGAATAAGTGGCAAGGGAAGGGAATCGGTAAAAAGATGATGTTGCTTGCAATGCAACACTGTCAGAAACGAGGATGTTACAAGCTAGCGCTGTCGAGCCATTTGCAGCGGGGCGAGGCACATAAATTCTACGAGTCGCTCGGCTTTGAAAAACATGGTTTCAGTTTTCAAATAGCCTGGGCTACCTGATTAGATGATTGCAGAGGGCAGAGGGTTAATCAATCGGTTCCGCAGGGGTTTCTGCGACCCATTTTTTGTTCTTGATGCGATATTGCCGTATCCATGACAATTGCCTGGCTGATTGCGATTTCTCTTGTCGTTGGCATGCTCATCGGTGCGGTAGGTATAGGCGGAATCCTTCTCATTCCGGCACTCAACATTCTTGGAGGATTGACCATCCAAGAAGCCATGGCAACTGCATTGGCCACTTTTATTTTTACAGGTGTTATTGGGACCTTTTCATTTCAACGTCGTGGAAGTATCGACTGGGGCATTACTGTTCCGCTGTGCATTGGAGCAGCAATCTTTGGATTTTTCGGCGCCTGGGCAAATGCAAAAATCAATGCACACGGACTCGCCTTGATCCTGTCTTCGATTATTGTTTTCGCGGGTATTTACACTTTCTATACTAAAAACAAAACGAAATCGGTGATATTCGAGAATCGCCCGGGGTTTCAGCAGGTATTGTTGATTGGCGTAGGCGCAGTCGTGGGTTTTGGCTCGGGCCTTACGGGGGTCGGCGGGCCTGCCTTGTCTGTTCCCATGATGATTTTGCTGGGATTTCCTCCCCTGAGCACAATTGGCGCCAGCCAGGTGATTCAGATTCTGGCCGCCATCTCGGGGACAGCCGGGAATCTGCAATATGGGTCGTTTGACTACAAACTCCTGGTCATTTGTACGCTTTTTGAAGTCATAGGTGTCGTAGCCGGCGTACGGATCGTGCATGCAATGAATGCGCATGTTTTGCGAAGTTGCGTAGGAGTACTGTGCATTCTTGTTGGTGCGGGGCTCATGATTCGGGCATTGGAGTTTTGATAGCCTATCGGGGGTCATATGCGGGGAGCCCTGCCTACAGGGCGCATGGTGTCCTGGGAGTTGTTCACCACAGTGGGAATACGGTTATGCATGACTCGGTTAATCTAGAAACGAGCTGAAGCCGAAGTCGCCCGAAGGCTGAACCCCTAAACCGGTTCGAAGCTACTACAAAGCGCCCGGATGATTCATTGTGAATCGTGACGGTGTGACAATTTGTGTCGACTCCAGACCACTTTTCTGCTTGATCAGACATGACATTCTGTCCCGGCGCTGGATCTTGCCGGGCCGGGTTCGCGTGCTTTGCGATTGATTCGGCGGTTGTTTATGAATGATTTTGCAATCGCAGCGGTTTGGAAAACAGACTGGCACGCGAATTGCAGTGAGCTTTCAAACACCCCGCCCCAATGGTTTTCTTGATTGCTCAGAGGATTTATGTCTAGTACAAATCAAGCCGACTTGTTGCCCGCATTGCACCGGCTGCAGGAAAAATTCGGCTATATCCCCGACCATGCCATTGCCGACCTGGCAAAAGCCCACAACATGGCACAGGCAGAAGTGGTCGGCGTCATCGGCTTCTATCACGATTTTCGCCGTACGCCGCCCGGCCGTCAGCGTCTTCGGATATGTCGCGCAGAGTCGTGCCAGGCTATGGGAGCGGATGCGCTGGCCATGCACGCCTGCACGCAGCTCGGCGTCGAGTTTGGCGCCACCACGGCCGATGGAGAAGTGACGCTGGAAGCAGCGTATTGCCTCGGCAACTGTGCCTGTTCGCCGGCGGTGATGCTGGACGACGATTTGCACGGCCGTGTCAGCGTCGAACGCCTCGACGCCATACTTGCAGAAGGACGGGGGGTATGACGCAACGGATTTTTGTGCCCCGCGATGCCAGTGCCGTATCGGTTGGCGCGGAGCGTGTGTGCCGAACGATCGAGAACGAGGCCCGGAACCGCGGGCTGGAAGTGGAAATCGTGCGCAACGGCTCGCGCGGATTGTATTGGCTGGAACCGCTGATCGAGGTCGAGATCGACGGGCAACGCATCGCCTATGGGCCGGTTGCCCCGGAGGACGTGCCTGGCCTGTTCGAGGCCGGATGGCTGCAGGGCGGCGCGCATGCCTTGTGCCACGGCCCCAGTGAGGAGATTCCCTATCTGAAGCGCCAAACCCGACTCACCTTTGCCCGCATGGGCGTCACCGATCCTCTGTCGCTGGAGGACTATCGCGCGCATGGCGGACTCAAGGGATTGGAACGTGCGCTCGACATGAAGGCCGAGGATATCGTGGACGCCGTCGACACGGGCGGCCTGCGCGGTCGCGGCGGCGCAGGCTTTCCCACGGGAATCAAGTGGCGCACTGTGATGAATGCAGGCGGCGGACAGAAATACATCGTCTGCAATGCCGACGAGGGTGATTCCGGCACATTCTCGGACCGCATGCTGATGGAGGGCGATCCCTTTTGCCTGATCGAAGGCATGATCATTGCCGGCCTGGCAGTCGGGGCGGATACCGGTTATATCTACCTGCGCTCGGAATATCCTGATGCCTGGGACGTGCTCGAGGATGCCATCGTCACGGCCACGCGTGAAGGCATACTGGGCGCCAATGTGCTCGGTTCTGGACGACGCTTCGAACTGAATCTTTTCAAGGGCGCCGGAGCCTACGTGTGTGGCGAGGAAACCTCGTTGCTGGAGAGTATCGAGGGCAAGCGCGGTCTGGTCCGCGCCAAGCCGCCGCTGCCTGCGCTGCAGGGGCTGTTCGGCCAGCCCACGGTAGTCAACAACGTCATCACGCTGGCCAGCGTGCCCTGGATCCTGGCGCATGGCGGCGAAGCCTACAAAGCGCACGGTAGCGGTCGTTCGCGCGGCACGCTGCCGTTCCAGCTCGCGGGCAACCTGAAGCGCCCCGGCCTGGTCGAGGTCGCCTTCGGCATGACCCTACGCGAACTGCTTTACGATTTCGGCGGCGGCTCTGCCAGCGGACGGCCGATCCGCGCTGTGCAGGTAGGTGGACCGCTTGGCGCCTATCTGCCTGAATCGCGCTTTGACCTGCCCCTCGATTACGAGGCGTTTGCGGCAGTCGGCGCCACGGTGGGCCATGGTGGGATCGTTGCCTTCGACGACAGCGTCGACATGGCGAAAATGGCCCGCTACGCCATGGAATTCTGCGCCATCGAGTCCTGCGGCAAATGCACGCCGTGCCGCATCGGTTCGGTTCGCGGGGTGGAGTTGCTGGACAGCATGCTGGCCGCGCGTCCGCAACGCTCCAACGACGACACCCTGTTGCGCGATCTCTGCCAGACTATGCTGGAAGGATCGCTTTGCGCCATGGGCGGTATGACGCCGTATCCGGTTCTGTCCGCGCTTGATCACTATCCTGAAGATTTCGGCCTTTCGCCGAAGCAAGAGGAGGCCTCCGCATGAGCCTGCATTGCCATCACGACCGGGGTACCCCGGCACGCACATCCACCCAATATGTCACGCTGTCCATCGACGGCGTCCCCGTTACCGTTCCGGCCGGAACCTCGGTGATGCATGCCGCTGCCGAAGCGGGAATCGATATTCCCAAGCTGTGCGCGACCGAACAGCTGGAATCGTTCGGCTCCTGCCGACTCTGTGTGGTCCAGGTGAAGAACCGGCGTGGCTACCCTGCCTCATGTACCACGCTGGCGGAGGAGGGCATGGAGGTCACCACCGAGAATGATGCCCTGTTCCGCCTGCGTCGCGGCGTCATGGAGTTGTATATCTCCGATCACCCGCTCGACTGCCTGACTTGTTCCGCCAACGGCAACTGCGAACTGCAGGACCAGGCCGGTCGCGTCGGCCTTCGCGAGGTCCGCTACGCCGACGGCCAAAACCATCTGCAGGAGGCGACGGATACCTCGAACCCCTATTTCGCCTACGATCCGTCGAAGTGCATCGTCTGCTCGCGCTGCGTGCGGGCCTGTTCCGACATCCAGGGCACCTACGCCTTGACCACCACCGAGCGCGGATTCGACAGCCGCATCGCGGCAGCGGGCGGCGAGGATTTCATGTCGTCCGAATGCGTGTCCTGCGGCGCCTGTGTCGCGGCCTGCCCCACAGCGGCGCTGATGGAAAAATCCGTCATCGAGATGGGTCAGCCTCAACGCAGCGTCACAACCACCTGCGCCTATTGCGGCGTGGGGTGCTCGCTCAATGCCGAGTTGCAAGGCGAGAAGGTGATCCGCATGGTGCCCGATCTCAATGGTGGCGCCAATCATGGCCATGCCTGCGTCAAGGGCCGCTTCGCCTGGGGCTATGCCACGCATGCCGACCGTATTACCACGCCGATGATCCGCAGTTCGATCCGCGATCCCTGGCGCGAAGTGAGCTGGGAGGAGGCCATCGCCTACACGGCGAGTGAGCTGCGGCGCCTGCAGGAAAAATACGGGGCCGAATCGATCGGCTCGATCACCTCCTCGCGCTGCTCCAACGAGGAGACCTATCTGGTCCAGAAGCTGACCCGTGCGGCCTTTGGCGTCAACAACGTCGACACCTGCGCTCGTGTGTGCCATTCGCCAACCGGGTATGGTCTCAAGCAGACATTGGGCGAATCGGCGGGTACCCAGGACTTCGATTCCGTGATGCAGGCGGATGTAATCATGGTGATCGGTGCCAACCCGACCGACGGCCACCCGGTATTCGGTTCGCGCATGAAGCAGCGCCTGCGTCAGGGGGCCAAGCTGATCGTCGCCGACCCGCGCGCCATCGACCTGGTCGACACGCCGCACGTGCGCGCCACCCATCACCTGAAGCTGCTGCCCGGCACCAATGTCGCGCTGATCAATGCCCTGGCGCATGTCGTCGTGACCGAGGGACTGGTCGACGAGGATTTCATCGTGGATCGCTGCGAGGCGGAGGCCTTCAATAAATGGCGCACCTTCATTGCCGATCCGCGTCATTCGCCGGAAGCGACCGCATCCGTCACCGGCGTGCCGGCGGATGAGGTGCGCGCGGCGGCGCGACTGTATGCGACGGGCGGCAATGCGGCCATCTACTACGGTTTGGGCGTGACCGAGCACAGCCAGGGATCCACCATGGTCATGGGGATCGCCAACCTGGCCATGGCCACCGGCAACATCGGGCGCCCCGGCGTCGGCGTCAATCCGCTGCGCGGCCAGAACAACGTGCAGGGCTCGTGCGACATGGGATCCTTCCCGCACGAACTGCCCGGGTATCGCCACGTTTCGGACGTCGCCACCCGCGAGCTGTTCGAGTCGGTCTGGGGTGTGCCGCTTTCGGACGAACCCGGCCTGCGTATCCCGAACATGTTCGACGCCGCCATCGCCGGCAGCTTCAAAGGGCTCTACGTACAAGGTGAAGACATCGCCCAGTCCGACCCGAACACCGGGCATGTCACCCATGCGCTGGAATCCCTTGAGTGTTTGGTGGTGCAGGATCTCTTCCTCAACGAAACCGCGAAATTCGCGCATGTCTTCCTGCCCGGCGCCAGCTTCCTTGAAAAGGACGGCACCTTCACCAACGCAGAACGGCGCATTTCGCGCATCCGCAAGGTGATGCGTCCGCTTGCCACCTATGCGGACTGGGAAGTGACCCAGATGCTGTCGAACGCACTCGGTTATCCGATGAATTACAGCCATCCGTCCGAGATCATGGACGAAATTGCGCGCCTGACCCCCACCTTCCACGACGTGTCCTACGCCAATCTGGACCGGTTGGGCAGCATCCAGTGGCCTTGCAACGCGGAACATCCGGACGGCACGCCGACCATGCACGTGACGGAATTCGTGCGGGGCAAGGGACGCTTCATGCTGACCGAGTACGTTGCCACGGACGAGCGCGTCAACCGTCGCTTCCCGCTGCTGCTTACCACCGGCCGCATCCTGTCGCAATACAACGTCGGCGCGCAGACCCGACGTACCGCGAATAACGCGTGGCATCCGGAAGACATCCTCGAGCTGCACCCGGTGGATGCCGAGGATCGCGGCATCCGCGACGGCGACTGGGTCGGCGTGCAGAGCCGCGCCGGCGAGACCGTACTGCGCGCGCGAATCAGCGAGCGCATGCAGCCCGGCGTCGTCTACACCACATTCCACTGGCCCGGCTCGGGCGCCAACGTGGTGACCACGGAGAACTCCGACTGGGCCACCAACTGTCCGGAATACAAGGTGACCGCCGTGCAGTTGTCGCGCGTGGAGCAGCCCTCGACCTGGCAGAAACAGTTTGCGCAATTCAGCGAGGAACAGATGAAGCTGCTGAAGCAGGAGCCGGCCGGTGCGCCTGTGTGATCTGCCCGACTCCTCCATGACGCTGCCGTCCCCCCTGGTGGAAACCGCCGCGCGCGGACCGGGTGGCACACGTATGGACATGGTGCCGGAGGAGGTGCCCGTTGCCTTGTCCTTCAACGGCATTTCGCATGCCGTGATGCTGGCGAGTCCGACCGACCTGGAGGACTTTGCCCTCGGATTCAGCCTGAGCGAGGGCATCCTGGCGGACCCCGGCGAGCTGTATGACCTGGAGCTGGAGATCGAAACCCGCGGCGTGGTCGTGCAGATGCATATTGCCGAAGCGCGTTTCGTCGAACTCAAGAACCGTCGCCGCGCGCTGGCCGGCCGTACGGGTTGCGGTTTGTGCGGCGTGGAAAGCCTGGATCAGGTGGCCCGCACCCTGGCGCCATTGCCGGCCGGCCCCGCCGTCGCGGCCGCAGCACTACATCGAGCGCTGGCCCAGCTGCAGCAGAAACAGCCACTACATGCCAGCACCGGCGGCGTACACGCGGCTGCCTGGGCCGACGCCACAGGCGATCTGCAGATGGTGCGCGAGGATGTGGGTCGCCACAATGCGCTGGACAAGCTGATCGGCGCATTGGCGAAAGACCAGCGCGATCCTGCCGCCGGCTTTGCGCTGGTCACCAGCCGCGCCAGCTTCGAGATGGTGCAGAAGGCAGCCAGTGTCGGTATCCCCATTCTGGCGGCGGTCTCCGCACCGACAGGCTACGCGATCCGGCTGGCCCAAGAAGTGGGGCTGGCCCTGGCGGGCTTCGTGCGCCAGGGCCGTTACACCGTTTATTCAACTCCCGAACGAATTGAAACCTGAGCAGCACATGAATATTGAACACCTGATCCACATGGCCAATCAGATCGGCGCCTACTTCGATGCCGAGCCCGATCGGGCGGTCGCAAGCGCGGGCGTTGCGGATCATCTGGCCCGTTTCTGGGAGAAGCGCATGCGTCAGAGCCTTTACGCCTACCTGGATTCGGCGCAGGACAGCACCCTGGCGCCGTTGGTCAGCGAAGCCCTGACCCGGCATCGCGAGCGGATTTTGGGGAAACCCCAATGAGTCGGGCCTTCGTCGCCCTGGGTGGGAATGTCGGTGGGCCCGCAGCCCGCCTGCTTACCGTCATGGGCGAATTTGACTCCCTGCCGCATACCCGCCTGGTGCGTGCGTCGTCGCTCTATCGGACTGCGCCCGTAGGCTATGCCGACCAGCCCGACTTCATCAATGCGGTCGTACTGCTGGAAACCGGATTGTCGCCGGATGCGCTGATGGACGAATTGCTGGCGATGGAGACGCGCCATGGCCGCGTGCGACACGTGCGCAACGGGCCTCGCACGCTGGATCTCGATTTACTCCTGTACGATGGCCTGGTCCTGGACGGCGATCCGGCGCTGATTGTGCCGCATCCGCGCCTGCACCTGCGGTCTTTTGTCTTGGCGCCGCTGGTGGAAATCGCGCCCGAGTGCGTGCTGCCCAGGCATGGCCGGGCGGCTTCGCTCCTCGAAAGAATGACGGACCGCGATGAGGTCCGTCGCATCGACTTCCCCGGGCTGGATGACGGTCTGCAGGTTCTGCGCAGACTCGGCCAGGGATTGATGCCCCACGCCTACGCCTGATCTATCCGGCTGTCTGGACCTGCCGCCGGCCCCAATGCGGCCCAGGCTTATGCGGAAAGTGGTGCGGTGCGCTCGATCAGCGCATAGGCGGAATGGTTGTGGATCGATTCGAAATTCTCCGATTCGACCACGTAGGATTCGATGCGCGCATCCTCGTTCAGCGCAGCGGCCACATCGCGCACCAGATCCTCCACGAATTTCGGATTCTCGTAAGCCTTCTCGGTGACGTATTTCTCGTCCGGCCGCTTCAGGAGACCATAGAGCTGGCTGGAAGCATTCGCCTCGGCGATGTGGATCAGGTCTTCGATCCAGATGAAATCGTTCGTCTTGACGGTGATCGTGATATGCGAGCGCTGGTTGTGGGCGCCGTATTTCGAAATGCCCTTGGAACAGGGGCACAAGCTGGTGCAGGGCACCAGGATCCTGACGGTCTGGTGGTATGCGCCGTCCCGGATTTCTCCGATGAACGTGACTTCGTAATCGAGCAGGCTCTTCACGCCCGAGACCGGTGCCCGTTTGTTGACGAAGTAGGGGAAGCTCATCTCGATGTAGCCGGAGCGGGCTTCCAGACGCTCGACCATCTGGCGGAGCATGCTTTCGAAAGACTCCACCGTGATCTCGCGCTCCTGGCTGTTCAGGATCTCGATGAAGCGGGACATGTGCGTGCCCTTGAAGTGGTGGGGCAAATGCACGTACATGCCGAAGGTGGCGATGGTGTGCTGGGTACCGCTGCTTTTATCCCGCACCTTGACCGGATGGCGAATGGCCTTGATGCCGACTTTGTCGATGGCGATCCGGCGGACATCCGGCGTGTTCTGGACATCGGGGATGGCCGTATCGACCGACCGGGCAGACTTGCGGTCCGGCAGGGTTGAAGGGCAGGGCAGATCGGTTTCGCAAACGCTGTCGCAAGAGGTCATGGGCTTCCTTGGTCTGGTTCGATCAAGGCAGCAAGGCCGTGACGAGTTTCAATACATCCTGGGTGGGCGTGCCGTAGGGAATGATTCTCACGAGCTTGCCCTGGGTGTCGATGAGGAAGACGTTCACTGTGTGATCGACGGTATAGCTGGAGCCTGTCGGCACATAGCGGAAGTGCGCGCCATACTGGTCTGCCACCTTGCGCAACTCCTGCTCGCTGCCGGTCAGCGCCAGAATGCTTTTGTCAAAAAACCCCACGTAGGGCTCCAGGACATCGGCCGTGTCCCGTTTCGGGTCGACACTGATAAAGATCGGTTGAACCAGGGGACGCTTGTCGGCCGGCAGCATGGCCAGCAATTGCTTGAACTGCAGCAGTTCCGTCGGGCACATGTCCGGGCAATAAGTGAAGCCGAAATACAGCAGCACGGCCTTGCCCTTGAACGAGGAAAGCGAGACCTCCTGGTTTTGCGGAGTACGCAGCGTGAAATCCCCGCCCAAGGTATGGGAGCCGGCCCATGCGATGGACGTACAGAACAGGAATAGGGACACGATGCAATAGCGCACAGATTTCATATTTTTCATTGCCAATCAATACTAGTGGCAAATGCTGCTGCATGAACCGTGCCATGTGGTCAGATGTCTCATGGATCAGGTGACAGATGATCGGTACACTCGGAATGGCATGTGATAAAGGTCTTGTGAACGTTCCAATTTCGGTACAACCTGTACCGTGTATTTCGCGCGATCTATATTTCGGTGGGCGGCGGCTTCATTTTGTCCCTGTTTTTTTGGCGATAGACAACGAAATACGGTGCGCGCTGGGCACCTTTGCAGTCTTGGTGCAGATATTGCTTCCATAGTCTCGGTAAGGATTTAGCGATGGAAAGGCACGAAATCTTGGAACACGCCCGTATTGTGAATGCTGTGGTCGAGTCACGCGGTGCCATGGATGCGACGGAAATCGGGCCAGCGATTGCCCAGTCATGGAATCGATGCGTGCGAGACTTCGGCCTGGATCCGGTTCGCGATGAGCCGGTGGTCGTGCTGGACAGCCGTGAGCTCAAGGATAGACAGGAGCCTCTGGAGTCCTTGCGGACGATCGCGCAAGGCGAAATGGCCACGCTATACCAGCAGTTGTCGGGATCCGGTTTTTCGGTGCTGCTGACCGACCGGGAAGGCGTGGTGCTGGATTATCTGGGCGACCCTTCGTTTTCCGAGGCCGCGAGGCAGTGCGGGATGATCGAGGGTGCGCTGTGGAGCGAGCAATATCAGGGGACGAACGGCATGGGTACCTGTGCCATCGAGAAACGCCCCCTGCTGGTCCATCATCACGAGCATTTCCTGTCGCGCAATGTCGGACTGACCTGTTCGGCCGCCCCGATCTTCGACCATGAAGGCAGGCTGATAGCGGTCCTGGATGCCTCCAGTTTTTCCCATCTGGCACAACAGCACACCCTGGTTCTGGTAAACATGTCGGCGCAGATGATCGAGAACCGCGCCTTCCTGTGCAATTTCCGCGATCATTACGCGTTGCGCTTCCACAGCCGACCCGAATTCATCGGGACTCTTTGGGAAGGCGCGCTGGCCTTGAATGAGGAAGGCTATATCCTGGCCGCCAACCGGAGCGCCCTGTTCCAGCTTGGCTACAAGAAGCATGCCGACCTGGCGGGACTGCAACTGCGCGACCTCTTCAATACGGGCATGGATGCCCTGCTCGGACGGAACAATCAGGGTTGGCTCAACCCGGTCGCCCTCTATGAAGCCAAGCGGGGCAATCGTTTCTTCGGTCTCGTCCAGCCGCCCGAGGCCCGCGGTTCCGTTCTGTCCGGCCGGACGTCGCGACAGAGCGTTCCCGAAAGCCCGCCCGCAGGCGAAGACAAGATCATCCGCCTGAGCGAACTCCAGTTCGGCGACCAGACCATGGAATATAACGTTCACTGCGCCAAACGCGTGCTGGGTCGGGATATCCCGATCCTGCTGCTGGGCGAGACCGGGACGGGCAAGGAAGTGTTTGCCCAGGGGGTCCACCAGGAACAGGCAGGCGGCAAGCGTCCCTTCGTGGCGGTGAACTGCGCATCTATTCCGGAAACCCTGATCGAGAGCGAACTTTTCGGTTACAAGTCGGGGGCATTCACCGGCGCCAACCGTGAGGGTCGTCGCGGGAAAATTCTCCAGGCGAACGGCGGTACCTTGTTCCTGGATGAAATCGGCGACATGCCCGTGATGCTACAGGCCCGTTTACTACGAGTACTGGAAGAACGCGAAGTGATTCCGCTGGGTGGCGAAACGCCCGTCAAGGTCGACATCAAGCTGATCAGTGCCACCCACCGCGACCTCAAGGAACTGGTGGCGGAAGGGCGCTTTCGGGAAGATCTGTACTACCGCCTGCAGGGCATTACGCTGAACCTCCCGCCTTTGCGCGAACGAGGAGACAAGCGCGAGCTCATCAACCATATCCTGGGCCTGGAATGCGGGGACAGGGAACGGGTAGGATTGAGCAAGGGTGCCTTACGGCAGCTCGAATCGTATGCCTGGCCCGGCAACATCCGCCAGTTGCGTAATGTCTTGAGAACGGCGCTGGCTCTGTGCGATGGCCCTGAAATCACGATTTACGATCTGCCTGAAGAAATCTGCGCACAAGCACCCCAGTCGGAAACCGATGACAGCGCTGGCAGCAGCAAGGAGACCCCGTTGTCCGCGCTGGAGATGGCGGAACGGGAAACGATTTTGCTGAACCTGGAGAAGAGCCGCTGGAACGTCACGCTCGCGGCTCGGAATCTGAAAATCAGCCGTAACACGCTATATCGCAAGATGAACAATCTGAACATCCGCATCAACAAGGAGGAATGATTTGATGCTGTCCCCGTTTGTCACCTGGGTTGAGCCTGCCGATCTGGGTTTTAATTCCGCTCACTTCATCACCTATGGCAATGTCTGCGAAAACCTGCATGGCCATAACTTTCACACGCGCGTGACGGCGCACGGCGAGGATACGGGCGAAGGCTACGTTCTGGATTTTGTCGCTTTGACCCGCCTGGCACGGGAAATCTGCCAGGAGTTGTCCGATCGCGTGATCCTGCCTGCCACCAGCCCTGTCGTCCGCCTGACTGAGGAAGATGGCCTGGTCAAGGTGGAAAGTTTCGGCAAGCGTTTCTGGATCGAGAAGGAAAGTTGCGCCATTCTGCAGATACCCAATGCGACAGCGGAGTTGCTTGCCCGGCATATCGGCGAACGCCTGACCGAGGCGCTTCACCGGGAAAACCTGGCGGGAGGCGTCCATTTACTGGAAGTCGGGGTGGAGGAGGCCGATCGCCAATGGGGGTTCTCCCGACACATCTTCCCGCAATGAACCCCGAGGCAAAGCCGTGCTAGTGCAAGAAACGCCCCGCATTGCCTGGGGACTGACGGGTTCGGGACATTACCTTCGCGAAAGTCTGGAGATTATCGAGACGCTTCCGGATGTCGACCTTTTCGTTACGCGGGCTGCAGCCGAAGTGCTTGGAATGTATGGCATTCCGCTCAAGAGCCTGCGCGAGAGAATGCGCGTCTTTCAGGACCACACGGCCAGCAGCGTGCCAGTGGGTTTTCTGTATAGCGGCCACTACCATACCCTGATCATCGGCCCGGCCACCTCCAACACCGTGGCCAAATGCGTGGCCGGAATCTCCGACACGCTGGTCACCAACCTTTACGCCCAGGCAGGCAAATGCCGCATTCCCAGTATTGTGTTTGCTTGCGATTGCGAGCCAACGGTGATCACCGAAGCGCCAGGCCAGACCGTCACGCTGTATCCCCGGCCCATCGATCTTGAAAACACCGAAAGGCTGAAGCGTTTCCCCTATACCCAGGTGGCGGAAAGCATCGAGGCCTTGAAGTCTGCCATTGACCAAAGAATGACATGTCTGAGCACATCCTCTTCCTGACGGGCCGCCTGGCCGAGCTGCAGTTGAGGCGTGTGCTCACGGAAATGGGCGACGCGGGCTTTACCTGGGACGTGCACGTGCCGGGTGTGCAGGTGGCCGCCTTGCTGACGGGCGACATGATCCGTCGCCGCTTGACGGATACCCAGGGGGCGGACCGCATCCTGCTGCCTGGCCGGTGCCGCGGCGACCTGGCGGCCTTGTCCGAGCATTTCGGCATCCCGGTCGAACGGGGGCCTGACGAACTCATGGATTTGCCGGCGTTTTTCGGCCGGCAACGCCGTGCACCCGATCTGTCGCGCCATGACGTCCTCCTGTTCGCCGAGTTGGTCGATGCGCCGCGAATGCGCATCGAGGCCATATTGGCTCAGGCTGCCCGCTATGTTGGCGATGGCGCCGACGTGATCGATATTGGCGGCTTGCCGCAGACACCGTTTCCCCATCTGGAAGAAACGGTACAGGCGCTGAAGGCGGCGGGTTACCGGGTCAGCGTCGACTCCCTCGACCCGGACGAATTGCTGCGCGGCGGCCGGGCGGGCGCGGATTACCTGCTGTCGCTCACCACGGACACCCTGTATCTGGCCGACGAAGTGGCAGCCACGCCTATCCTGATTCCCGCGCAGCATGGGGACCTGGACAACCTGATCGAAGCCATGCAACGGATGGAGGCGAACAATCGTCCGTATTTCGCCGACCCCATTCTGGATCCGCTGCCGTTCGGATTCGCGGCGTCGCTGGCACGCTACCATGAACTGCGCCGGCGAATGCCGGAGGCCGACATCCTGATGGGCACCGGCAATCTCTCCGAGCTCACGGATGCCGACACCGCCGGCATCCATGCCCTGTTGCTGGGAGTCATGGCGGAACTGAACATCCGGGCGCTGCTGACCACCGAAGTCAGCCCGCATTGCCGCAGCGCGGTACGCGAGATCGATGCCGCACGCCGGATGATGTTTGCCGCGCGTGAAGGGCAGAGCCTGCCGCGCGATTTGTCCGATGCGCTGCTCGGCCTGCATCACCGCAGGCCGTTTCCGTACGACCGGGAAGAAATCGCCGCGATGGCGAGCGCCGTGAAGGATCCCAGCTTCCGTATCCACATCAGCGAGGAGGGCCTGCACATCTACAATCGAGACGGCATGCACAGTGCGACCGATCCGTTTGCGCTGTGGCCGCATCTCAAGCTGGAGCAGGATGGCGGCCACGCGTTTTACCTGGGTGTCGAGCTGGCCCGGGCGCAGATCGCCTGGCAGCTCGGTAAGCGTTACAGCCAGGACGAGGAATTGACTTGGGGCTGCATGGGACTGCGCCGTGAGGAAGAAGACCTCACGGTTCAATGCGGACCCGGCAGTACGCGCACATCCCCCCATACGGAGCCATCATGAGCATGATCCTGGAGGCCATTTTGACCACCGCCACGCCGGACGGCGGGACGCACATCGCCCCTTTGGGTTTCCGGCGCGAAAACGGATTCATCGTCCTGTCGCCCTTTCATCCCTCGCGTACGCTCGACAACCTGCGTGCCACTGGGATGGCTGCGATCAGCCATCCCGCTGACGTGCGCATATTCGCCGGCTGCCTCACGGGGCGGCGCGACTGGCCGCTCGTTCCGTGTACCCAAGTCACTTGCGGCCGGCTCGCGGACGCGCTCAGTCACAGTGAGTTGGTCGTGGAACGGATCGAGGAAGACACAGTCCGGCCCCGTTTCATCTGTCGTGAACTGATCCACGCCAACCATGAAGCCTTTCCCGGTCACAACCGCGCGCAGGCGGCCGTCATCGAGGCCTGCATCCTGGTCAGCCGGCTTGGCATGCTACCAGCTGACAAGGTAAAGCAGGAAATGGACTATCTTGCCATCGCGATCGGCAAGACGGCGGGACCACGCGAATGGGAGGCCTGGAATTGGCTGAAGGAAAAAATCGACGCGCACCGCCAGCAGGAGCAGGCGGCATGACGGGCTGGCTCGCCAGCGTGACGGATGCCGATGAGGCGCGGCAGGTGCTTGCCGCCGGCGCCGACATCGTCGATGCCAAGAATCCCCATGCCGGCGCACTGGGCGCCTTGCCCCTGGATACCGTACGTGCCATCGTCAACGCCGTGGTCGGGCAGGCGCCAGTCAGCGCGACAGTGGGTGATTTCCCCAACATGGAGCCGCATGCCGTCGCCCGGGCCGTCGACATGATGGCCGCTACCGGCGTCGATTTCGTGAAGATCGGACTGTTCCCGGCCCCGGCATTGCATGATTGCCTCGCGGCACTGGCGCCCCTGTGCGGCCAGCACCGTCTGGTTGCCGTCTTGTTCGCCGACCGCAACCCGGACATCGGGCTTGCCGATCGGCTTGCCGAATATGGATTTGCGGGCATCATGCTGGACACGCTGGACAAGTCTGCTGGCGGCCTGCTTCAGCATCAGCCTGTCGCACGTCTCGCCCGCTTTGTTGACCATGCCAGACACCGCAATCTGATCAGCGGCCTTGCCGGATCCTTGCGAGCAACGGACATTCCCATCCTCGCGCCGCTTGGTGCGGATTACCTGGGGTTTCGTGGTGCCTTGTGCCGCAGTCATGCCCGTACCCAGTCGCTGGATACGGAGGCCATGCTTGCCGTCTCCGATGTCATTGTGAAAATGCGAGGGGGGTCCGAGCAAATAATGGCCTGCGTATGAGCTTGCGCGAGCCCTCGGACTTTCTGGCCATTTCCATGAGCAGCTACGATTGGCGGGACAGGTAAGGGGAGGGCTGGCAGACCGACACCGCCAAGCCAAGGCCCCCAAACCCGTTCAAAACGACAGTCACGCCGTTTTGCCGGCCTTGTACTCCAGCCATTTCTCGACCTGCTCGTCCCAATCGTCGGAACGGAAGAAGGGATTGGCACGCGGCTGGGTGATCATGTTGGGATCGACAGGCAACTCCAGGCCCTCGAGGAAGTTGGTCAGCCCGATGCGCTCGATCATCTCGCCCGTGCGCTCGTGCTCCAGCGCATTTTCCGCAAAGAAGTCGATGACATTGCGGCCCAGTTCGTTCAGTTTCTCGAAGTCTTCATCCGTCTCCAGTTTCATGAACGGGATCACGACCGTGCCCATGGTCGCGCCGATCTTCAGCACGCCCTTGCCGCCGATGAGTATCGTGACGCCCTTGTCCTTTCCTGGCAGGAGACCGCCAGGCATGACGTTCAGGCAATGCATGCAACGCACGCAGTTCTTGTTGTCGATACATAGGGTTTTGCCGTCGCCCAGGTTGGCAGCAGACACATGTTCACTGGCCTTGAACTTGTCGGAAGACACCAGGGTGATGGCCTTGGTCGGGCACTTGGTGACAACGTCGTTGATGAGATCCTCCATGCCGTGGACCTTGTAGTAAGCCTGAACCAGGTCTTCATCGACCCGGATGTTGTCGCGCCAGGTACCGATGGTTGCTAGGTCCGAGCGCATGATGGCATTGACGCAGTCGTTCGGGCACCCCGAAAACTTGAACTTGAATTTGTACGGCAGCGAAGGACGATGCATGTCGTCTATGTTGTTGTTGATGACGGTGCGTAGCGCCTTGGCTTCGTCGTAGCAGGACATTTCGCAACGCGCCGCACCGACGCAGGACATCGAGGTCCGCAGCGATGGCCCCGCGCCTCCGAGGTCGAAACCCATCTCGTTCAGGCGATCGAAGGCCTTCTGGACATTCTCGGTTCGGATGCCCTGGAACATGATGTCGCCGGACTGGCCATGGAAAGCGATCAAGCCCGAGCCGCCCGTTTCCTGCCAGACGTCGCACATCTTGCGCAGCAGGTCGGAGGTGTAGTGCATGCCGGCTGGCGGCTGGATACGCAGCGTGTGGAACTCGGCTGCCTCGGGGAATACAGGCTTGCCGTGCTCGTCCTTCAGCTCGGTGAACCGTGGAATCACGCCCCCACCGTAGCCGAATACGCCGACTGTCCCACCTTTCCAGTAGCCGGTCTTGGTCTTGTACGACGTTTCCAACTGGCATAGCAGGTCATGCATCATGTCGCTCTCTTTTGCCAAGCGCTTGAGGCCGGTGACAAAACTTGGCCATGGGCCTTTCTCGAGCTCGTCAAGATTCGGGGTGGCGAACAGGGGCTTGCTCATGTCGATCTCCTTCGTGGGTAAATGCCTGTTGCGGGGATGGCGCTGCCATTGCCTCATCAAGCAAAGATAGTTTTTTTCATATATTTAACAAACGATAATTTTTATTCTTATCTATCGATATATCCGATTGAAAATGGCGAACGTGATCGCCCCGACGAGGTTGGCCAAACCAACAAGATGTGTGAATGTGCTGGCCCATCGCACTGGCAAATGACAATCCAGATTTGGGGTGGTCAGGTAGTGGAAGGGGGTGAATTCATTACCGGCAGGACTTGCCGGTCTGAATCCGTTACTGCGCATAATGTATACATTCGATGAATCAATGACTTACGCGAGGTTAATAAAATCGTTGTCAGGTACCGGCGAATTTCATCAAGGGGAACGAATTTCGACGATGCGCGAAGCAAAGGGGAGGCAGGTTTTTCCATGCTAAGTCCTTCGGCTGGGTTGAACAAGTTTCGGGGTTTGCGGGGGTCAGTGCTCGCACGCGAGCCGCGCGCGGCAGACGCCGCGCACGAGCTGCGTGCTACTTCGGGGAACGGCCAGCGGACGGTGCGCGCCAGCGCAGCGGTAGCAA